>NZ_DAMCTG010000008.1:0-109294 GCF_032113835.1 Achromobacter sp.
TGGCTGACGGCCTTGATGGCGGCGCGGCTGATGACGTGTTCCAGTTCGCGCACGTTGCCCGGCCAGCGGTAGCGCCGCATCATTTCCTCGGCCTCGGGCGACAGCCGCAGGCTGCGCAGGCCGAGCCGCGCGCGGTTCAGTTCCAGGTAGCGTCCGGCCAGCAGCAGGATGTCGTTGCCGCGGTCGCGCAGGGGCGGGATGGGAATGGGGTAGACCGACAGCCGGTGATAGAGGTCGGCGCGGAAGTCGCCTGCGCGCACCAGATCGCGCAGGCTGCGGTTGGTGGCCGCCACGATGCGCACGTCCACGGTGCGCGGGCGGTCGTCGCCCAGCCGCTGGATCTCGCCGTTCTGCAGGGTGCGTAGCAGCTTGGCCTGCACCAGCAACGGCAGTTCGCCGACTTCGTCCAGGAACAGGGTGCCGCCGTTGGCCGCTTCGAAGCGCCCGGGGCGGTCAGCGACGGCGCCGGAGAACGCGCCTTTTGCGTGGCCGAACAACTCGCTTTCGGCCAGCGATTCGGGCAGCGCGGCGCAGTTCACGTGCACCAGCGGCCGGTCGCGGCGGCGCGACAACCCGTGCACGCGATGTGCGAACAGCTCCTTGCCCACACCGGTCTCGCCCAGCAGCAGGATGGGCAGTTCTGAATCGGCCACCACCTCGATCTCGTGCAGCAGCCGGCCGATGGATTCGCTTTGGCCCAGGATGTCGCTGCTGGCCGGGGCGGCGCTGTCCGCCGGCGCCTGCCCGCGCGCGACGCGCAGGGCGCGGATCTCGGCCTCCAGGCGGGTGGTGCGCAGCGCGGCTTCGAGCAGCACGATGTAGTCGCGCAGGTCGGCCTGCGCCTCCATGTCGAACGTGCCGACCTCCAGCGCGTCCAGCGTCAGCACGCCCCAGGTCTTGCCCTCGATATGCAGGCTGGTGCCCATGCAGTCGTGCACCGGCAGCGGTTCGCCCGCCATGCCATTGATCAGTCCATCGTAGGGATCGGGCAGGGTGCTGTCGTGATGAAAGCAGGTGACGCCGCGCCGTCCCAGAATGGCTGCCAGCCGCGGGTGCTGCTGCACGGCAAAGCGGCGGCCCAGCGCGTCCTGGGTCAGGCCGTCCACCGCGACGGGGCGCAGATGGTCCTCTTCAAGCTGCAAGAGCGCAACCGCGCCGCAGCGGAAATGGGTGCGAAGGCTGGAGACCAGGCGCTGAAGCCGGATGGCGGGCGGCAGGTCGGCGACCAGGTCCGCAAGCAGGAGATTTTGCATGGGGTGAATTCTACCGTTGCAAGGTGAATAGAACCCTCCCATTGAAGGGTGATATCTACCCTTTAAATCGCAGGTGATTGATAAATCGCAAGTTTTTCCTGGCACGGTTTTCGCAAGTAGAGAGGCACCGCAATGATCTTTGGAGAGACGCGATGAGCATGGTTGAGCAATCCCTGGGCCAGTTGGCCCGCAGCATTCCCGGCGCCACGCAGGTTTTTCACGAGTTCGATCTGGACTTCTGCTGTGGCGGCAAGAAGAGCCTGGCCGAGGCGGCCGCCCAGCGTTCGCTGGATCCCGCGCAGATCGAGGCCCGCCTGGTGGCCCTGGCGCAAAATCCTGCGCACGAAACCGACTGGGGGCTGGCATCGCCGGCCGAACTGGTCGACCACATCCTGGCGCGCTACCACGAGGTGCACCGCCAGCAGTTTCCGGAACTCATCCGGCTGGCGCTGAAGGTCGAACAGGTGCACGCCGACAGCCCGGACTGCCCGACCGGCCTGGCCGACCACCTGCGCACGATGCAGCAGGAACTGGAAAGCCACATGCAGAAAGAGGAACAGGTGCTGTTCCCCATGCTGGCCCGTGGTCACGGCGCCATGGCGACCATGCCGATCATGGTGATGCGCATGGAACACGACGACCACGGCGTCGCGCTCGAACGCCTGATGGCCCTGACCAACAACGTGACGCTGCCGCGCGCCGCCTGCAATACCTGGCGCGCGCTCTACCTGGGCATCCGCCAGTTCAAGGAAGACCTGATGGCGCACATCCACCTGGAGAACAACATCCTCTTCGAGAACGCAGGCGCGCGCGCCCCGGCCTGACGGGCGCGGCAAGGAAGGGCGGGGCCCGCCGGCCCCGCGGCATCAGCAGGGAAGGTCCGTATGAACATCGACAAATTCAAGCAGCAGCACGTGGATATCCTGGAAGGCATCGCGTCGCTGCGCAAGCTGGCCCTGGCGGGCGTGGCGCGCAACGCGGCCGAAATCGCGCAGGGCATCGTGGCCATGAGCGCCACCATCAAGCTGCATCTGGCGGTCGAGGACCGGGCGCTGTATCCGGCCGTGGCGCGCAGCGCCGACGCCGAACTGGCGCGCAAGGGGCGGGAGTTCCAGGAAGAGATGGACGCCATCGCCGCCGCCTATGAGGGTTTTGCCAAGCGCTGGAACAACGCGCGCAGCCTGGAACTAAACGAACGCGGCTTCCGGGACGACGCCAACACCGTGCTGCGCCGCGTCCACGAGCGCATGCAGCGCGAAAACCGCGATCTTTATCCGCGCATCGAGGCGATGTAGCAGCGGGTCCCGAGCGGCCTTAACGCCCTTAGCGATCTTCCGGCGCGACACCCTCGAGCGCGCGCCGCAAGGCGGCATGCTTTTCCCGGTCCACCGGCCGGTGCTTGCGCTCGGCGCTGGCAGGATACGTGCCCAGGAAGTTGCCGCCCTTGCGGTCCGTGGCCGGCCGCACCGGCCGGGGCGCGAAGCCGCCGCCGCAGTTGGGGCAGACATTGCCCAGCACCTCTTCCACGCAATCGGCGCAAAAGGTGCACTCAAAGCTGCATATCCTGGCCAGCGGGGACGCGGGCGGCAGAGCGGTGTCGCAGTGTTCGCAGGTGGGATGCAAGGCGAGCATGGAAGGCTCCAACATCAGTAAGAAACCGGTGCGCCAGCGTACCCGTTCCGCCGTCCGCCGCGCCATCCCCGATCCGGACACAAAAGGAATGAAATCCGCCATCCCGGTTGCATGAAACCGTCTTCTGCCGCCTGTACACTCGGAACACCTTACAGGGCGACAGGGGTTCTTGATGGCCGGAAGCAGTTTCTTCGCGTTGTTCGACGATATCGCCACCATCCTGGATGACGTTTCCGTCATGACGAAAGTGGCGGCCAAGAAAACGGCAGGCGTGCTGGGCGACGACCTGGCGCTCAATGCCCAGCAGGTCAGCGGCGTGCCGGTCAACCGCGAGCTGCCCGTGGTCTGGGCCGTGGCCAAGGGTTCCTTCATCAACAAGCTGATCCTGGTGCCCGCCGCGCTGCTCATCAGTGCGTTCGCGCCCTGGGCCATCACGCCGCTCCTGATGCTGGGCGGCGCGTTCCTCTGCTACGAAGGCGTCGAGAAACTGGCGCACAAGTACCTGTCGCACGGCGAATCTCCCGAAGGCCACCACGCCGCGCGCGCCGAGGCGCTGCAGAACCAGTCGGTCGACATGGTGGCGTTCGAAAAGACCAAGATCAAAGGCGCGGTGCGCACCGATTTCATCCTGTCGGCGGAAATCATCGTCATCAGCCTGGGCGCGGTCGCCGGCGCCGACTTCACGCGCCAGGTCGCGGTGCTGTCCATCATTGCCATCGGAATGACGGTGGGCGTCTACGGCCTGGTCGCCGGCATCGTCAAGCTGGATGATCTGGGCTTGTACCTGAGCCAGAAAGCGTCGCGCGGCGTGGCCTGGCTCGGCGAGCGCATCGTGGCCGCCGCGCCTTACCTGATGAAGACGTTGTCGGTGGTGGGCACGGCCGCGATGTTCATGGTCGGCGGCGCCATCCTGACCCACGGCATCCCGCCGGTGCATGCGGCCGTCGAACACGCCGCCGCCGCGGTCGGCGGGGGCGGCGTTGTTCACGCCCTGGTGTCCACGCTGCTCAATGCCTTGTTCGGCATCGTTGCCGGCGCGGTGGTGCTGGGCGCGGTCAGCCTCGTCAAGCGCCTGTTCAAGAAGGGCTAACCGACAGCGGGATCCGGCGCGCCGGGAAGGCCTGCCACGCCGGGAAGGGCGTGGCGTACCGCTGCGGCTATTGCTGCGGCGGCGCGCTCGCCGGCGATCCCATCGCCTGGAACAACGCCGCCGTTTCCGTCATGCGAGCGTTGGCGTATTCCAGTTCACGCAGCCGCGCCGCCACATAATGCTGTTCAGACGCGTACTGGGTGTAAGGCGCCAGCGCACCCAGCCGAACGCGCTTGGCCGTGTTCTGGTAGGACTGCTCCGCCGCGCGGCGTGAACCTTCCGCCGACGCCAGCGCCTGCCCTCCGGCATCCAGCCGTGACAGCGTGTCGGCCACGTCGCGGAACGCGGTCAGCACGGTCTGCTTGTACTGCAACACGGCCGCCTCGTAACGCTCCTTGGCGGCGCTGCGCTCGGCAAGCAACTGCCCGCCGTGGAAGATCGGCTGCGTCAACGACGCGCCGATGGCCCAGATGGAGCCGGCGCCCGACAAGGCATCCGCCCAAGCAAACCCGCCCTTGCCCATGGAAGCCGTCAGCGACAGGCTCGGAAAGAGCTGCGCGGTCGCCAGACCCACGTCGGCGGCGGCTGCCAGGAGGGCCGCCTCGGCGACAAGAACGTCCGGACGGGAGGCCAGGAGTTCCGACGGCACCACCACCGGCACCGCCTCGGGCACGGCGATCGTGCTGAAGGCCAGATCCGGCGGCGCCTGATCCGGACTGCGGCCCAGCAGCACGGCGAGCGCGTGGCGCGTCGCATGCCAGCGCGCACGCAGGCCGGGCAGGGATGCCTCCAGCGTGGCGGCGTCCTGGTCCGCGTCCAGCGCGTCGTTCTGCGATGCCGCGCCCAGTTCGTACCGGCGCTGCGTGTCGCGCGCGACCTGCCGCAGCAGCACCACCTGCTTTTCCGTCAGCGCCACCTGCTCGGCCAGCGAGGCCGAGGTGATCGCACCCGTGACGATGTTGGCCGCCAGCGAACGCCGCGCGGCTTCCAGCTGGTAGGCCTGCTGTTCGACCTGTGCCGCGAGCGAGGTGTTGGCAAAGCGCGCCGCGCCAAAAAGGTCCAGGTTGTAGCTGGCCTGCACCTGACCCGTGAAGACATTGAATAGCGCGGTGGGCTGCGGCAGGTTGGGCATCGTCAGCGCGCGGTTGCGCGTGGCGCTGACGCCTGCATCCACCGTGGGCAGCAGCGACGAATTGACCTGTCCGCGCAATTGCTCGCGCGCGCCGGCCAGGTTGCGTTCGGCGGCGGCCAGGTCCGGGCTGTTGGCCAGGCCTTCTTCCACCAGCGCATTCAGCGCCTCGGACTGGTAGCGCGTCCACCATTGCGGCACCGGGTGCGCGCCGCGTTCGAAACGTTGCGCCACGCCCTGCGCGGCGGCGCCGGTGGCAGGCGCCGCCTCGACCCCGTACTGCGCGGGTTCGGCCATCGCGGGCGGCCTGCTGTCCGGCGCGAAGGCGCAGGCGCCCAGCGCCAGCACCAGTGGCAGGGCGGCGAATCGCAGGCGGGCGGAAGGAATGGAATGTCGCATCGTCAGGCTCCTCGTTCCACGGTGTCGCCCGCGTTGGCGCCGGGCGGCACGCCTTCGGGCTCGTCGCGCTCGTCGTGCTTTACGCGGAACCACGCGGCATACAGCGCCGGCAAGAAGAACAGCGTCAGCACCGTGGCGCTGGTGATGCCGCCCATCAGGGCCGTCGCCATGGGACCGAAGAAATTGCTGCGCAACAGCGGGATCAGCGCCAGCACGGCGGCGGCCGCGGTCAGCGTGATCGGCCGGAAACGCCGGACCGTGGCGCCGACGATGGCGTCCACGCGCTTGTGGCCCGCGCTGATGTCTTGTTCGATCTGGTCCACCAGGATGACCGAGTTGCGCATGATGATGCCGAACATCGCGATCACCCCCAGCATCGCGACAAAGCCGAAGGGCTTGCCGAACAGCAGCAGGGCGGCCACCACGCCGATCAACCCCAGCGGCGCGGTCAGCACCACCATCAGCACGCGGGCGAAGCTCTGCAGCTGCACCATCAGCAGCGTCAGCACGGCCACCGCCATCAGCGGCATCTGCGCATTGATGGACGTCTGGCCCTTGGCGCTTTCCTCCACCGGACCGCCGACTTCAATACGGAAACCGACCGGCAGCTCGGCGCGCAGCGTGTCCAGCTTCTTGTCGATGGCGCGCGTGACGTCGATGCCTTGCGCGCCGCCCGTCACGTCGGCCTGGACGGTGATCGTGGGCTGGCGGTCGCGTTCCCAGATGACGCCGTATTCCAGGTCGTATTTCACTTGGCCGATGCTGCCCAGCGGCACGGGGCCATTCGCGGTCGGCATCGCCAGCGTGGCAAGGCGGGCGGGGTCGACCCGCTCTTCGCGCGGGGCGCGCAGGCTGACGTTGATGAGTTTGTCGCGCTCGCGGTACTGCGTCACGGTGTAGCCGGACAGCGTCATCGCCAGGAAGTCGGAAATGTCGCTGGAGCTGATGCCCAGTTCGCGCGCCTTCTGTTGGTCCACCTCGAAGCGCACCGAGCGCTCGGAAGGCTCGTCCCAGTCGAACTGCACGTTGGCCGAGCGCTTGTCCGCGCGGACTTCGGCGGCCACCTTTTCGGCCACCGCGCGCACGTCGGGGATCTTGTCGCCGCTGACGCGGAACTGCACCTGATAGCCGACCGGCGGTCCGTTCTCCAGCCGCGACAGGCGGCTGCGGATGGCGGGAAAGTCGCTGCGCAGCATCGGCTCCATCCACTGCGCGAGCTTTTCGCGATCTTCCACCGAATGAGTGGTGATGACGAGCTGGGCGAAGTTGGGGGTGGCCAACTGCTGGTCCAGCGGCAGGTAGAAGCGCGGGGCGCCCGTGCCGACGAAGCTGACCGAATGCGCGATCTCGGGCCGGCCTTCGATCGCCTTTTCCAGGCGCTCGACCTGGCGCAGCGTGGCGGCGAACGACGCGCCTTCCTGCAACCGCACGTCGACCAGCAGCTCGCTGCGGTCGGAACTGGGGAAGAACTGCTGCGGCACGAACTTGAAGCCCGCCATGGCCACGGCAAACACCACCACCGTGCCCGCCAGCACCAGGAAGCGCCGGTCCACGCACCACGCCACCCAGCCGCGCAGGCGCTGATAGAAACGCGTGTTGTAGATGTCGTGTTCGTGGTCGTGGGGCAGATGCGCCTCGCGCTTGCGCTCGGGCAAGAGGCGATAGCCCAGCAGCGGAATCAGCACCACGGCCGCGAACCACGAGGTGATCAGCGCGATGGCGGACACCTGGAAGATCGAACGCGTGTATTCGCCCGTGCTGGACTTGGCCAGCGCAATCGGCAGAAAGCCCGCCACCGTGACCAGCGTGCCGGTCAGCATCGGAAACGCCGTGCTGGTGTAGGCGAACGCGGCGGCGCGGGTGCGGTTCCAGCCTTGCTCCAGCTTCACCGACATCATCTCGACCGCAATGATGGCGTCGTCCACCAGCAGGCCCAGCGCCAGCACCAGCGTACCGAGCGACACCTTGTGCAGGCCGATGCCGAACATCTCCATGAACAGCGCCGTGATGGCCAGCACCACGGGGATGGAAATCACCACCACCATGCCCGTGCGCAAGCCCAGCGACACCAGGCTGACGGCCAGCACGATCGCCACGGCTTCCGCGACGGAGCGCAGGAATTCGTCGACCGAATGCGACACGGCCGTGGGCATGCTGGAGACTTCCTTCAGCGTAAGGCCCGCGGGCAGTTGCGCCTGCAATTCCTTGAACTTCGCGTCCAGCGATTTGCCCAGGCGCACCACGTCCTGGTTCGGCTGCATGGTGATGCCGATGCCCAGCACCGTTTCCCCGCTGAACCGCATCTGCTGCGAGGGCGGATCGTCGTACCCGCGATGAATGGTGGCGATATCGCCCAGCCGGATCGACTTGTCGTTCACGCGGATCAGCGTGTCCGCCAGCGCCCGGCTGTTGGGGAACTGCCCCGAAGGCCGCACGAAGATGCGGTCGTCGGCGGTGGTCAGCGTGCCCGCGCCCTGCACGGCGTTCTGGCTGTTGATCGCCTGCGCGATCTGTTGCGGCGACACGCCCAGTCGGGTGAGCTGGGTGTTCGTGATCTCGATGTAGATGTGTTCGGGTTGATCGCCGAAATAATCCACCTTGGCCACGCCCGGCACCCGCAAAAGCACCGTGCGCAGCTTGTCCGCGTAGTCGTGCAGCTGCGCCGGCGAGAAACCGTCGCCCTGCAGGGTGTAGATGTTGGTGTAGACGTCGCCGAACTCGTCATTGAAGAACGGACCTTGCACGCCTTGCGGCAGCGTGGCCCGCATGTCGCCGACCTTCTTGCGCACCTGGTACCACTGGTCGGCCACCGTGTTGGCGGGCGCCGAGTCCTTCATCGTGTAGAAGATCAGCGATTCGCCGGGCCGCGAGTAGCTGCGCAGGAAGTCCGTGTTGGCGGTTTCCTGCAGCTTCTTGGCGATGCGGTCCGTGACCTGTTCCTGCACCTGCTGCGCGGTGGCGCCCGGCCACAGGGTCTGGATGACCATGACGCGGAAGGTGAAGGGCGGGTCTTCGGACTGCGCCAGCCGCGAATACGACAGCACGCCGAACAGCGTGACAAGGGTGATGATGAAGATGACCAGCGGCTGATGCCGCAGCGCCCAGGCCGACAGGTTGAACCGGCCTTCCTCGTGGCGATGGGCGTCCTGGCCGGGGTCCTTTCCGGCTTCCTTGCCGGCATCCTGGCCGGGGGCGCTCATGACGCGAAGTCCTCGGGATGCAACGGCGGCACCGGGCGCACCTTCTCGCCGGCAGACACCGTGTGCACGCCTTGCCACACCACGCGTTCTCCGGCTTTCAGGCCTTGCGACAGCGTGACGGTGCGCGCGTCGTAGCGCAGCACCTGCACGCGGCGCAGCTCCAGCGTGTCGGCGTCGGGCTTGACGATCCACACCGCCGGCTCGCGGCCTTCATGGAACAGGGCAGTGGCGGGCACGGTAAAGGTGGTCTGCCCGTTGGCCGAGCGGTTGTCGAAGCTGATGTTGGCCGTCATGCCCAGCCGGACTTCGGGCGAGGGTGATTCCAGCGTGAGCTTGGCGCGATACGTGCGGCTCTGCGGGTCGGCGGCCGGCGCGATTTCGCGCAGCACCGCCGTGAAGGTCTGGCCGGGCAGCGGGCCCAGCGTGACGCTGGCGCGCTGGCCGATCGCCAATCCCGCCAGCACGCTTTCAGGCACGTCGCACAGCGCATCGATGTCGCCCGACCAAGCCAATTGGTAGACGGGGGTGCCCGCCGCCACGTTCTGTCCGGTGTCGGCCTGTTCGGCCGTGATGACGCCCGCGTGGTCGGCCGTGAGGGTGGTGTACTTGAGCTGGTCGGCCGCCAGCGCCGCCTGCTGCGCGGCCTGGTCCCGCTGTGCAAGCGCCGAGGCATAGGCGTTGCGGGTCTGTTCAAGCTGCGTCGCGGCAATCAGGTTTTCGCGTGCCTGGGCGCGGTCGCGGTCCAATTGCTGCCGCGCGTAGTCCAACTGGTGCTGCGCGGCGGACAGCGACGCGCGCGCCGCCGCGGCGTTCTTGGCCGCGTCGGCCGGATCCAGTTTGGCGAGGACCTGTTCCGGCGCGACGGTATCGCCCAGCCGCACCTTGCGCTCGATGATCTTGCCGCCCACGCGGAACGAGAGCGGGGTGCTGTAGCGGGCCTGCACTTCGCCGGGCAGCGTCCAGGCGGGCAGGGCTTCGTCGGCCTGCGCGGGCATGGCGACCACGGGACGCGGCGCGGGGGCGGGCGCCTCCTCGCGGCCGCAACCGGCCACGGCGGCCGCCAGCGCAAGCACGGCGGATAGCGCCATCAGGCGCGTCCGGCGGGGGGGCAGGGAAATGGAAAGAAGCGGCGCTGCATGGGCAGCGGCGTGGCGCGCGGTGGAACGCGCGGCCGGGCCAGGACAATTCACGAAACACCTCGCGGCGCGGAAAAGGGCGGAAAAAGGGCGAGTCGGGCTCGATACGGACTGGATTCTAATACAGTCATGTATCTGGATTCAATGTTGAATCTGAAACTGCCGCCGATGCTAAACTCCGGCCATGTCAAAAGTCCGCCTAACCCGAGAGCAGAGCCGTGACCAGACGCGTCAGCGCCTGCTCGACGCTGCCCAGTCGATATTTCTGTCCAAGGGTTTCGTGGCGGCCAGCGTCGAAGACATCGCCGAGCAGGCGGGCTACACGCGCGGGGCGTTCTACAGCAACTTCGGCAGCAAGTCCGAACTGTTCCTGCAACTGCTCAAGCGCGACCACGAAAACGTCATGGCCGACATGCGCGCCATCTTCGAAGCCGGCGAGACCCGGCAGCAGATGGAAGCGCGCGTGCTCGATTACTACAGCACGCACTATCGCGAAAACGATTGTTTCCTGCTGTGGATGGAAGGCAAGCTGCAGGCCGCGCGCGATCCGGATTTCCGCGTGGGATTCATCGCCTGTCTGCGCGAACTGCGCGCCGCCACCACCGAATACATCCGCCAGTTCTCGGCCCACGTCGGCACGCCGCTGCCGCTGCCGGCCGAGCAGCTAGCGCTGGGCCTCTTGGCCCTGTCCGACGGCATGCAGTTCAGCTATGCCTTCGATCCCCAGGCCGTCACGCCAGAGATGACCGAGGCCGTGCTGGCCGGGTTCTTCCGCCGGGTGGTCTTTGGTGACGCAAAGCCGGAATAAAACCGCGGCGGCTTAGGCGATCAATTCCGATATCTCGATCAGGTTCAGGTCCGGGTCGCGCAAGTACACCGAGCGGATCTTGCCGGTGGCGCCGGTGCGTGGCACCGGTCCTTCGATGATGGCTGCGCCCTCCGCCTTGAGCCGGTCGATCACCTCGTCCAGCGGGCGGTCGGCGATGAAGCACAGGTCCAGCGCGCCCGGCACCGGCAGATGCGCCTTCGGTTCAAACTCGTGGCCGCGCACATGCAGGTTGATTTTCTGGTTGCCAAAGCGCAACGCCTGCCGTCCTTCGCCGAAGGTCTCGAGCCGCATGCCGAGGATGCGGGTGTAGAAATCCACCGTGGCGGCGGGGTCGGTGCAGGTCAGCACCAGGTGGTCCAGGTGATCGATCATCGAGGGTCTCCGGCCAGGGCCTGCGCGCAAGGGTCGCGCCTTTTCGATTGTCAGCCCGGGCACCGCCGTGATAGTAATACCGGCGGTGCACCGGTCGTGCTGAGGGGGCCAGCGCCATGTTCCGCGACCCTCGGGCGCAAGGAGTGCATCCATGACTTCGGAATCCCGACCCGGCACAACCATCCATCGGCCCGTCTTCTTTTCAGCGGCTCTCTTCACGGTGCTGCTCGTGGCCTTCGCCATCATTGCGCCCAAGACCGCGCAGGACGTCTTCGGCGCGATGCAGGCCTGGATCATCAGCAACGCCAGCTGGTTCTACATCCTGGTTGTCGCCGTCATCCTGATCTCGGTCGCGTTTCTGGCGATCAGCCGGTATGGCGACATCAAGCTGGGTCCTGACCACAGCGAGCCCGATTACCGCAATTTCACCTGGTTCGCCATGCTGTTTTCCGCCGGCATGGGCATCGGACTGATGTTCTTCGGCGTGGCCGAACCCGTCATGCACTTCGTGTCGCCGCCCGTGGGCGAGGGCGGCACGGTCGAGGCAGCGCGCGAATCCATGAAGATCACCTTCTTCCATTGGGGCCTGCACGCCTGGGCGATCTACGCGGCGGTGGCGTTGACGCTCGCGTTCTTCAGCTTCCGCCACGGGCTGCCGCTGACCCTGCGGTCCGCGCTGTATCCGCTGATCGGCAACCGCATCCACGGCCCGATCGGCCACGCCGTCGACATCTTCGCCATCATCGGCACCGTGCTGGGCGTGGCGACGTCGCTGGGGCTGGGTGTGGCGCAGATGAACAGCGGCCTGAATCACCTGTTCGGCATTCCGGTCGGCGTGGTGCCGCAGATCATCCTGATCGTCGTCACCTGCGGCCTGGCGACGATGTCGGTGGCCAGCGGGCTGGACAAGGGCATCCGCTTTCTGTCGGAAGCCAACATGGTGCTGGCGGTGATCCTGCTGCTGTTCGTGCTGATCGCCGGCCCCACGGTGTTCCTGTTCCAGACGTTCGTGCAGAACACCGGCGCGTACCTGTCCGACATCGTCAACAAGACCTTCAACCTGTACGCCTACGAGCCGACAGACTGGCTGGGCGGCTGGACCTTGTTCTATTGGGGCTGGTGGATCGCGTGGTCGCCGTTCGTGGGTCTTTTCATCGCCCGCATTTCGCGCGGCCGCACCATCCGCGAATTCGTCTGCGGCGTGCTGCTGGTGCCGGCCGGCTTCACGCTGTTCTGGATGACGGTGTTCGGCGACACGGCCATTTACTACATTCTGGTGGGCGGCGACCAGGGCTTGGCGCAGGCGGTGGATAAGGACAGTTCCCTGGCGCTGTTCGCGTTTCTTGAGTTATTGCCCTGGAGCAGCGTGATATCGGTCTTTGCCATCGCGATGGTGGCCGTATTCTTTGTCACGTCCGCCGACTCCGGGGCGCTGGTCGTGGACCTGCTGGCCTCGGGCGGCGCGGACCGCACGCCGGTGTGGCAGCGGATCTTCTGGTCGCTGTCCATGGGTGCGGTGGCCATCGCGCTGCTGCTGGCCGACGGTCTGACCGCGCTGCAGACCGCCACCATCGCCAGCGCGCTGCCGTTCTCGATCATCCTGCTGCTGTCGCTGTGGGGGCTGTTCAAGGCGCTCAAGCTCGACGCGACCAAGCGCGGCATCCGCTACCAGTCGTTGACGCTTTCCCGGCCGGCGCGCGGCGGCCAGTCCTGGGAACGGCGCCTGCGCAACATGGTGATGATGCCGCGCCGCGCTCACGTGCTGCGCTTCATCTCCGACGTGGTGCGGCCGGCCCTGGAAGACGTGGCCGATGAATTGCGCAAGCAGGGCTATGCCGTGGAGGTGCGCGAAGACGAAAACGAGGGCGGGGTGATCCTGGAGGTTTCGCATGGCGAACATCTGGATTTTTCCTACGCCGTGCAGCCGCAGGCCTTCGTGCGTCCCAGCCTGACGCCGGACGAGGCGGCCGACGAAGACGAGCGCAAGTATTTCCGCGCCGAAGTCCATTTGCGCGAAGGCGGCCAGGACTACGACATCATGGGCTGGAGCCGCGACGCGGTGATCGGCGACATCCTGGATCAATACGAGCGGCATCGCCATTACCTGCACATGGTGCGCGGGTGAGCCGCTTCGGCTGATCCGCCTCACCGGCGGGCTTTGCTCCTCGGGCCTTTTGCTTTCCCCTTTCGCCACGCCAACAGCGTGGCTTTTTTTCGCTCATAGGCAGCCGCTATCCCCTTGATTGCTTTCGCTGCTTTGACGGATCGGCGCGATTCGTGGATTATCCAAGACAATTCTTGTTTAAATAAAAAGTGAGCGAAAAATGAAGGCGAAGGCAGGAGCATGGGCGGTTGTCGCCCTGGCCGTGGCGGCGGCGTTGGCCGGCGGGGCCATGTACTGGAAATCCAGCGGGGCGGCGCAAGGGGGCGGATGGTCGATGCCGCCGGCCAAGGTTGCGGTGGCGGCCGCAGTGCAGGCGGACTTTCCGGTGGTCCTGGCCGGCATTGGCTCGCTGGAGGCCACGCGCCAGGTGATGGTGCCCGCCGAAGTCGACGGTCGTGTCGCGCAGATCCTGTTCACGCCGGGCGAGTCCGTGAAGGCAGGGCAGTTGCTCGTGCAGCTGAACGACGCGCCCGAGCAGGGTGAACTGGCTCGGCTGCAGGCGCAGGCGCGCAACGCGCGGGCCTTGCTGGACCGCACGCGCCGGCTGGTGCCGCTGCAGGCCGCGACCCGCGAGCAGCTCGATCAGGCGCAGGCCGATCATGAGCAGGCCGCCGCAGACGTGCGGCGCGTGCAGGCGCTGATCGACCAGAAGCGCATCAAGGCGCCGTTCGACGGGGTGCTGGGCGTGCGCCGCGTGAACCTGGGCCAGTTTGCCCGCGCCGGCGATCCGCTGGTGTCGCTGACGGATGGGTCGTCCATGTACGCCAATCTCACGCTGCCCGAGCAGGCGCTGGGCGCGCTGCGCGTCGGTCAGCCCGTGGCAGTGACGGTGGATGCGCACGCCGGCCGTGCGTTCCCGGGCAAGGTCACGACCGTGGAGCCGCAGGTCGACCCGGGCACGCGCACGGTCCGCGTGCAGGCGCTGCTGGCCAATCCGGACGGCGCGCTGTCCGCCGGCATGTATGCGCAGGGCAGGATCAGCCTGCCCGACCGCCCGAACGTCATCACCGTGCCGGAGACGGCCGTGAGCTACAGCGCCTATGGCGATTCAGTCTATGTCGTGGCCGCGCCCGACTCCGGCACGGCCGGCGCGGCGCCCACCGTCCGCCAGGCCTATGTCAAGACGGGCGAACGCCTGCGGGGCCGCGTGGTGGTGACCGAGGGGGTCAAGGCCGGCGACCAGGTCGTCACGTCGGGCCAACTGCGGCTGCATAACGGCGCCGCCGTCGAGATCCTGCCGAACGACACCGTGGCGCTGAGCGCGCCGGGGCAGACCGTGGCGCAAGCTCGGTAAGGCGCGGAGGCCCCATGAAATTCACCGATCTCTTCGTGCGCCGTCCCGTGCTGGCGCTGGTGGTCAGCACGCTCATCCTGCTGCTGGGCATTAAAGCGCTGAGCGGGTTGCCCGTCCGGCAGTACCCGCTGACCGAAAGCACCACCATCACCATCACCACGCAGTATCCAGGCGCCTCGCCCGACCTGATGCAGGGCTTCGTGACGCAGCCCATCGCGCAGTCCGTGGCCACCGTCGAAGGCATCGACTACCTGTCGTCGTCGTCCACGCAGGGCCGCAGCGTGATCACCGTGCGGATGAAGCTGAACGCCGATTCCAACAAGGCCATGACCGAGGTGATGGCCAAGGTCAATGAGGTCAAGTACCGCCTGCCGCAGGACGTCTACGATCCGGTCCTGGTCAAATCCGCGGGCGAGGCCACGGCCGTCGCTTACGTGGGCTTTTCCAGCACGAAACTGTCGCTGGCCGCGTTGACCGACTACCTGTCGCGGGTGGTGCAGCCGCAGCTCTCGTCTATCGATGGGGTCGCAAGCGTCGAGCTGTACGGCGGGCAGAGGCTGGCGATGCGCGTGTGGCTGGATCCGGACCGCATGGCGGCGCGCGGCATTTCCGCCGGCGAACTCGCCGACGCGCTGCGTCAGAACAACGTGCAGGCGGCGCCCGGCCAGGCCAAGGGCCTGTACGTGGTGTCCAACATCCAGGTCAACACCGACCTCGTCAACGTGGCGGAATTCCGCGATCTCGTCATCAAGCAGGAAGGCGGCGCGATCGTCCGGCTGGGCGACGTGGCCACGGTGGAACTGGGCGCGGCGTCCACGGATTCAAGCGGTCTGATGGATGGCGACCCGGCCGTGTACTTCGGCCTGAACGCCACGCCCGTCGGCAACCCGCTGGTCATCGTCAAGCGCCTGAACGAATTGCTGCCCAACATCAAGCAGAACCTGCCGCCCGGCACCAGCGTGCAGGTGCCGTTCGAGCTGGCCCGCTTCATCAGCGCGTCCATCGACGGCGTGACGCAGACGCTGCTGGAAGCCATCGTCATCGTGGTGGCGGTGATCTTCCTGTGCCTGGGCTCGCTGCGCGCGGTGCTGATTCCGGTGGTGACCATACCGCTGTCGATGCTGGGCGGCGCGGCCATCATGGCGCTGTTCGGCTTCAGCGTGAACCTATTGACGTTGCTGGCGATGGTGCTGGCCATCGGGCTGGTGGTGGACGACGCCATTGTGGTGGTCGAGAACGTGCATCGCCACATCGAGGAGGGCAAGTCGCCGGTGCGCGCGGCGCTGATCGGCGCGCGCGAGGTCGCGGGGCCGGTGATCGCCATGACCATCACGCTGGCGGCGGTCTACGCGCCGATCGGGCTGATGGGCGGGCTGACCGGCTCGCTCTTCAAGGAGTTCGCGTTCACGCTGGCCGGCGCGGTGGTGGTGTCCGGCGTGATCGCGCTGACGCTGTCGCCGGTGATGAGCTCGTTCCTCTTGAACGGGCGCGTGGCCGACGGCTGGATGGCGCGCAAGGCCGAGCACTTTTTTGGCCGCCTGGGCGACGCCTACGGCCGCGTGCTGGACGTGTCGCTGCATCATCGCTGGGTCACCGGCGTGCTGGCGGTGGCCGTGCTGGCCAGCCTGCCGTTCCTGTACAACGCCGCGCAGCAGGAGCTGGCGCCCGTCGAGGACCAATCCACGGTGCTCACTGCCATCAAGTCGCCGCAGCAGGCCAACATCGATTACGTCGAGAAGTTCGGCAAGAAGTGGGACGACGTCATGAAGACGCTGCCCGAGCAAAACGGGCGCTGGCTGATCAACGGGTCCGACGGCGTGTCCAACAGCATCGGCGGGGTGAACTTCGTGGACTGGCAGGACCGCAAGCGCTCGGCCGATGAGATCCAGGCCGACATGCAGGCGATGGCGAATGGCGTGGAGGGCAGCAACATTTTTGCGTTCCAGCTGCCGTCCTTGCCCGGCTCCACGGGCGGGCTGCCCGTGCAGATGGTGCTGATGAGCGCGTCCGACTATGCCGTGGTCTACGACGCCATGGAAAGCCTGAAGAAAGCCGCGCGCGAAAGCGGCCTGTTCATGGTGGTGGACAGCGACCTGGACTACAACAACCCGGTCGTGCAGTTGAAGGTGGACCGCAGCAAGGCGAACAGCCTGGGCGTCACCATGAAGGCCATCGGCGACACGCTGGCGGTGCTGGTGGGCGAGAACTATGTCAACCGCTTCGGCATGGACGGGCGTTCGTATGACGTCATTCCGCAAAGCCTGCGCGAACAGCGCATCTCGCCGCAGGCATTGGCGCAGTATCACGTGAAAAGCGCCTCGGGCGCGCAGGTGCCGCTGTCCAACCTGGTGACGGTGTCGATGGGCGTGGAGCCCAACAAGCTCACGCAGTTCAATCAGTTGAACGCCGCCACGTTCCAGGCCATTCCCATGCCGGGCGTCACGATGGGCGATGCGGTGCGGTTCCTGACACGCGAGGCGCAATCGCTGCCGGCGGGTTTCAGCTACGACTGGCAATCCGACGCGCGCCAGTTCACGCAGGAAGGCTCGGCGCTGATGATCACCTTCATCTTCGCCATCATCGTCATCTACCTGGTGCTGGCCGCGCAGTACGAAAGCCTGCGCGATCCGTTCATCATCCTGGTGAGCGTGCCCATGTCGATCTGCGGCGCGCTGATTCCGCTGGCGTTGGGCATGGCCACCGTCAACATCTACACGCAGATCGGCTTGGTGACACTGATCGGGCTGATCAGCAAGCACGGCATCCTGATGGTGGAGTTTGCCAACGAGATGCAGGTCAGCCACGGGCTGGACCGGCGGGCCGCCATGGAGCAGGCCGCCCGCATCCGCCTGCGTCCCATCCTGATGACCACGGCCGCCATGGTCATGGGGCTGATCCCGCTGCTGTTCGCCACCGGCGCCGGCGCGCACAGCCGCTACAGCCTGGGGCTGGTCATCGTGGTGGGCCTGCTGGTGGGCACGCTGTTCACGCTGTTCGTGCTGCCCACCGTCTACACCGTGTTTGCCCGCGATCACCGGGCGGCCAACGACACGCCGCGCGCCCGGGAGCTGGCGCAGGCCGACGCCGAGGACGCGCGCGCCGCGGTCTCGCACTGAGGAATCGATCATGAACAAGCTGCACCTTTCCATCCGGCTGCGCCGCGGCGCCGTCGTGCTGCTGGCGGCTCTGGCCGTGGCCGGCTGCGCCGTCGGGCCGGATTACCAACAGCCGAACCCGGCGCCCGTCGTCCTGGCCAGCCCCGAGCAGGCGCTCTTTTCCACCGATCAGGTCCAGCGCGACTGGTGGAAGCAGTTGCAGGACCCGCAGCTCGATCGCCTGATCGGCATGGCGCTGGCGCGCAACCTGGACATCCGCATCGCTCAGGCGCGCCTTGCCGAATCGCGCGCGGTGCTGGACGAAAAGGAATTGGACAAGCTGCCGGCTGTGACGCTGGGTGGGGGTTACGCGCGCAGCCTGTCGCAGGCGAATCCCGGCGTTGCCGGCCAGCGCAATCTGGCAGAAACCTATCGCGCGGGCTTCGACGCGACCTGGGAGCTGGATCTGTTTGGCCGCTTGCGCCGGGCGGCCGAGGGCGCCGCCGCCCGTAGCGAGGCGCAGGCGGCCGACCTGGCGCAGGCGCGCATCGTGGTCGCGGCCGAGGTCGCGCGCAACTATTTCGAGCTGCGCGGCGCCGAACAGCGTCTGGCCGTGGCGCGCGCCAACCTCGCCAGCCAAGAGGACAGCCTGCGCGTGACCCAGGCCATGGTGTCGGCCGGCCGCGGCGACGAAGGCGACCTGGCCAGCGCGCGGGCGGAACTGCAGACCGTGCAGGCCAGCATCCCCGTGCAGGAGACGGCGCGCCGGCTGGCGTTGTACCGGATCGCGGTGCTGGCGGCTCTGCGTCCCGTGGAACTGGGCGCGCTGGATGCCGCGACGCCGCTCGCGCCGCTGACGGCGCGGCTGCCCATCGGCGATGTGGGCGCCTTGCTGTCGCGGCGTCCGGACGTGCTGGCCGCCGAACGCAACCTGGCCGCCGCCAATGCCGACGTAGGGGTGGCCACGGCCGAGCTCTACCCGCGCATCGACCTGGGCGGATTCCTGGGATTCGTCGCGCTGCGCGGCGCGGACTTCGGCTCGGCGGCCAGTCGCGGGTTCAGCGTGGCGGCAGACGCCGGCTGGCCGGCGTTTCATCTGCCCACGGCGCTTGCCCGCAAGCGCGGGGCCGAGGCGCGTCTGGAAGGCGAGGCGGCGCGCTACGAGCAGGCGATCCTGCGCGCGGTGCAGGAGGTGGAGGAGGCGCTGGCCGAGTACGGGCAGACGCAGCAGCGCCTAGGCAGCCTGGCGCAGGCCGCCGCGCACAGCGGACGCGCAGCGGAACTTGCCCGGTTGCGCTACCGCGAAGGCAGCACGGCTTATTTGACCGTGCTGGACGCGCAGCGTACGCTTTTGCGCGCCCAGGACGCCGTGGCCGTGGCCGAAGCCGAGTCCTACACGCGGCTCATCGTGCTGTACAAGGCGCTGGGCGGTGGCTGGCAGGCCGAACCCGCCCACACCGCGGCGGCGCGCCCGCCCGGCGCCGGCTGACCCCGGCGACCCGTCCGTGGCACCATAGGAACCTTCTCCCGGAGCATCGATACCCCTCATGTCTGACAGCCTGTCCCACCCGGCCGCCGCGATCCCGCACCAGCCTGCGGACCGCGTGCTCATGACCCTGAAGACGCGCGGACCGCAATCCATCGCGGTCATCGCGCGCGCCATGGACGTGACGGCCGAGGCGGTGCGCCAGCAGATGACGCGCCTGCATGCCGACGGGCTGGTCGACTTCGAAAGCCAAAGCGCGGGCCGTGGCCGGCCCACCCAGATCTGGTTCCTGACCGCGGCCGGCCATGGGCGCTTCCCGGACACGCACGCCGAGATGACGGTGCAGATGATCGCGGCCGTGCGCCAGGTGTTCGGCGACGACGGCATCGACAAGCTGGTGCAGGTGCGCGAAGGCGCCATGCTCAATGTCTACCAGCAGGCCATGCAGGACGCGCCCGACTTGAAGACCCGGCTCGAGCGCCTGGTCGACGTGCGCAGCGCCGAGGGCTACATGGCGGAAATGCGCGAGGACGGCGCGGATTTCATCTTCATCGAGAACCATTGCCCCATCTGTTTCGCGGCCAAGGCCTGTATGGGCTTTTGCCGCAGCGAGCTCGAACTGTTCCGCAAGGTGCTGGGCGAGGGCGTGCAGGTCGACCGCGAAGAACACATCCTGGCCGGCGCGCGGCGCTGCGCGTATCGGGTCAGCGAGCGGCCATGACGCTCAAGCAGCTTGAAGCCTTCTACTGGGCCGCCACCTGCGCCAGTTTCGCCGTGGCGGCCGAGCGGCTGCATCTGTCCGTGTCCTCGCTGTCCAAGCGCATCACGGAACTGGAAGAGGGGCTGGGCCAGCCGCTCTTTGACCGCAGCGGCCACAAGGCCGTGCTGACCGACGCGGGACAGCGCCTGCTGCCGCAAGCACGCGGTTTGCTCGCCGCGGCCGATCAGATCCGCGCCTCCATGACCGAAACCCCGGGTCTGCGGGGGCGCTGCCGCTTCGGCGTGGGCGAGCTGACGGCGCTGACCTGGCTGCCGCGCCTGATCGGCGCCGTGCGCGCCGCCTACCCCGAGCTGGTGCTGGAGCCGTACGTGGACATCGGCCAGGTGCTCGAGCAGCGTGTCGCGGACGGCGAACTGGACTTCGCGGTGATCGCCGGCCGGTCCTCCCGCGCCGGCATCGCGTCCTCGCCCATCGGCGAGGCGCACTTCTCCTGGGTCGCCGCGCCCTCGGTGCTGCAACCGGCCGAGACCGGCATGACGATGGCCCTGCTGGCCCGGCTGCCGCTCGTGACCCTGCCCGAAGGCGCCGGCACCACGCGCATCATCGACGACTGGCTGGGCGGACGCGAAGCCGCGGGCGAGCGCCTGTGCTGCAACAACTGGGGCGCCATCGTCGGACTGCTGATCGAGGGCACGGGCGTGGGACTGCTGCCCAGCCATTGGGCTGAAAAGCTCCAGGCCGAAGGCAGCCTGCGCGTCCTGCACGGGGAACCCGAACTGGCCGCCTTGCCCTACGCGTTCCAGTACCGGCGCGACGACGCCCGGCCGCTGGTCGCCATGCTGCGCGACACGGTCGCCGCGTCGGCCGATTTCTCGGCGCCTTGCCGTCTGCCCTGAGCCATTCGTCCGCAAGGCGGCCGCCACGGGCGTATAGTGGGCGGCGCGCCACTCGCCGGTCTATACAATCGCCGCGCGCCTGGCGCAGAATCCAACAACACGTGCGCACGAGGGGGATGGGCCCGGCGATGCGGCACGACCCGGGGTCTGTTGCTCCCTGCCAGGCGGTGCGACCGCGCACGAGACGACAGATCCTCCGGAACCGACGGAGATCTTTCATGCGTAAACTTTGCCTCGCCATGGCCATGGCGGGAATGCTGGCCAGCGGATTGGCGAATGCCCAGTCCACCCTGCGTATCGGGCTGCAGGACGACCCGGACGTGCTGGACCCGGCGCGCGCCCGCACTTTTGTCGGCCGCATCGTGTTCGCCTCGCTGTGCGACAGGCTGGTCGACATCACCCCCGACCTGAAGATCGTGCCGCAGCTCGCGCAATCCTGGACCGTCGGCCCGGACAACAAGACGCTGACCTTCAAGCTGCGCACGGATGCGGTGTTCCATGACGGCACCCCCATCAACGCGGCCGCCGTCAAGGCCAACCTCGACCGCGCCCGCACGCTGCCGGACAGCAACCGCAAGAGCGAGCTGGCCACCGTCGCCAGCGTGGACGCGCCCGACGACCAGACCGTGGTGCTGAACCTGTCGGAGCCGGATGCCTCGCTGCTGTCGCAGCTGTCCGACCGCGCCGGCATGATGATTTCGCCCGCCAGCTTCGACAAGGATCCCGGCGGCAAGCCCGTGTGCTCGGGCCCGTACCAATTCAAGGAGCGCGTGCAGAACGACCGCATCGTGCTCGAGAAATTCCCCAAGTACTGGGACGCGGCCAACTACCACTTCGACCGTCTCGTCTACACGCCGATTCCGGACAACACCGTGCGCCTGAACAACCTGCGCGCCGGCGACCTGGACATCATCGAACGCGTGGCGCCCAGCGACGCAAAGGCCGTCAAGGACGACGCCAGCCTGCGTCTGGCCCCGGTGACCGGCCTGGGCTTCCAGTCCATTTCCGTCAACCTGGCCAACGGCGCGCGCGCCGACCATCCGCTCGCCAAGGACAAGCGCGTCCGCCAGGCGCTGGATCTGGCCATCGACCGCGACGTCCTGAACCAGGTGATCGGCGAAGGCATGTTCCAGCCCGCCCACCAGCCGTTCCCGCCGGCCAGCTTTGCCTACAACAAGTCTTTCGACCGTCCCGGCCGCGATCCCAAGAAGGCGCAGGCGCTGCTGAAGGAAGCCGGCTACGACCGCGTGAAGGTCGAAATCACGTTCGGCAACAACACCACCATGCAACAGGTCTTCGAACTGGTGCAGGCCATGGGCGCCGAAGCGGGCTTCGATATCACGCTGCGCCCGGTCGAGTTCGCCTCGCTGCAATCCTCGCTGGCGCGCGGCGACTTCCAGATCGGCCAAAGCGGCTGGTCGGGCCGGGTCGATCCCAGCGGCAACATCCACCAGTACCTGAGCTGCAAGGGCAACCTGAACGACGGCAAATTCTGCGACCCCGCCGTCGACAAACTGCTCAACGACGCCCGCGCCGAAGCCGACACCACCAAGCGCCGCGCGATGTACGACCAGGTGCTGGCCGCGATGCAGGACCAGCGTCCGATCATCTATCTGTTCTACCTGCCGTGGACGTTCGGCGTGCAGGCCAAGGTGGAAGGCTTCGTTCCGTACCCCGACGGTCTGATCCGCCTTAAGGGTGTCTCGAAGAAGTAAGCCCACCCCGTACCCGCAGGGCAGAGCCCACCCCCTACCCGCTTACGCGGGCCCCCTCAAGGGGGCGACACCTGCGGACCGGCGGAGCCGGATCCGCGTGTCCCGGATGGCGTCACTTGCTGCTGCGGGGCGGTTATTTAATGTCTGATACCCATACGTGCGGTGTCTGACACCCTTTGAGAAGCTGTGCCGAGGTGCCGATTGTCTCCCCAGGGTGTCAGACACCGGGTCAAGTACCGCGGCGCCCCAGGCCCCAGGTGTCAGACACCCCAAGCCACAGGTGTCTGACACCCCTACGCACTGACCGCCGCAGTTCTGTGCGCCTCATGGGTGTCTGACACCGGCCAATAGCACCGCAGTCGGACAATCCATAGGTGTCAGACACCCGAATCGGTCTTACAAAACCCCGGCTGCCAGACTCCCCAATCGGTCTTACATCCCAATATCAGGACCCACCATGTTTACGACTCGTCCGGAAATCCTCGGCACCTTCGGTGTCGTGACGTCCACCCATTGGCTGGCCAGCTCGGCCGGCATGTCGCTGCTGGAGCGCGGCGGCAATGCGTTCGATGCCTGCGTCGCCTCGGCGTTCGTGCTGCAGGTGGTCGAACCTCACCTGGTCGGTCCGGCTGGCGAAGTGCCGGCCGTCTTCTATTCCGCCCGCACCGGCAAGGTCGAGGTCCTGTGCGGGCAGGGCACCACTCCCGCTGCCGCCACACTCGAACGCTACCGCGCCGAAGGCCTGAAGCTCATCCCCGGCAACGGCCTGCTCGCCACCGTGATCCCCGGCGCGTTCGACGCCTGGATGCTGCTGCTGCGCGACCACGGCACGATGCGCGTGCGCGACGTGCTCGAGCCCGCTATCTATTACGCGGAACACGGCCATGCCCTGATGCCGCGCATCTCCAACACCATCGCCGGCCTGAAGGACTTCTTCGAAACCCATTGGCCGACGACCGCGCAGGTCTACGTGCCGGGCGGGCAGGTGCCGCAGGCCCGCAAGCTGTTCCGCAATCCGGCGCTGGCCCGCACCTGGACCCGCGTGCTGCAAGCCGCCGAAGGCGCCGGCGCCGACCGCGAATGCCAGATCGAGGCCGCGCGCGACGCGTTCTACCGCGGCTTCATCGCCGAAGAGATCGACCGTTTCGCCCGCAACACCGACGTCATGGACGAAAGCGGCGCCACCCATCGCGGCGTCATCACGGCCGACGACCTGGCTGGCTGGTCCGCCAGCTACGACAAGCCGCTGACCTACGACTATCACGGCTACACCGTCGCCAAGGCCGGCGCCTGGAGCCAAGGCCCGGTCTTCCTGCAGACGCTCGCCATCCTGAAAGACATGGACCTGGCGGGCGTCAGCCCCACCAGCGCCGAGTTCATCCACCGGGTCACCGAAGCCATGAAGCTCGCCTTTGCCGACCGCGAAGCCTATTACGGCGACCCGGCCTTCATCGACGTGCCGCTGGCCCATCTGCTGTCCGACGCGTACAACGCCGAACGCCGCCAACTGATCGGGGAGGGCGCGTCGCACGAGCTGCTGCCCGGCCAGGTGCCTGGCTTCGAGGCGCAGGTCGCGCGGGTCATGGACACCCTCGAACGCCTGTCGCCCGTCACGGCGCCCGGCAGCGCCACGAACGAACCGACGCTTGCCGACATGCGCGCCTCGGCCAAGCGCGGCGACACCACGCACGTGGATGTGATCGACCGCTGGGGCAACATGATCTCGGCCACGCCGTCCGGCGGCTGGTTCCAGTCCTCGCCGGTCATTCCGGAACTGGGCTTCGGCCTGAACACCCGCGCCCAGATGTTCTGGCTGGAAGAAGGCCTACCCGGCACGCTGGCGCCGGGCAAGCGTCCGCGCACCACGCTGACCCCGTCGCTCGCGCTGCGCGACGGCAAGCCTTATCTGGCGTTCGGCACGCCGGGCGGAGACCAGCAGGAGCAATGGCAACTGCTGTTCTTCCTGCGTCACGTGCATCACGGCCTGAATCTGCAGGAAGCGATCGACCTGCCGATGTCGCACACCATGCACTTCCCCACGTCCTTCTACCCGCGTGACCGCAAACCCGGCCATCTTGCGCTCGAAGCCAGCTTCGGCGCCGAGGTCATCGCGGCCCTGCGCCAGCGCGGCCACCAGGTCGAGGAATTGCCCGAGTGGTCTGTCGGCCGGCTGACCGCAGCTTCGCGTGATGCGGACGGACTGCTGCATGCGGCTGCGACGCCGCGCCTGATGCAGGCGTACGCCGTCGGCCGTTGATCGGACGGCGCACGCTTTCTTACAAAGCGTGCGCCGTGCGGCGTCTTGCGGCGGTTTACCCGCTTAGGGTATGTTTGTCGCATGACGCCATCCGAGCAGAGCCCGGCAACAGCGGCTCGACCCCTCACGGGAACAGAACCCTTATTCATCGTCCTCAATAAAGGATCGGGGCGCGGCGACGCGCAGGTCCTGCAGGACACCATCCGGGCAATCCTCGACGAGGCCGGGCGGCGCTACGAACTCATGCCGGTCGACGATCCGTCGCGGCTGACGGAAGTGGCGCGCCAGGCGGTCAAGCGCGCCCAGGACGAGCAGGGCGTCGTCATCGCCGCGGGCGGCGACGGCACGCTCAATGCCGTTGCAGGCACGGTGCTGGGGCAGGGCGTGCCCTTCGGCATCCTGCCGCAAGGCACCTTCAATTATTTCGGCCGCACCTACGGCATCTCGCAAGAGACCGACGTGGCGCTGCGCGGTTTCCTGCAAGGCACCATCCGCCCGGTGCAGGTCGGCCTGCTGAACGGCCGCCTGTTCCTCGTCAACGCCAGCCTCGGCCTGTATCCGCAACTGCTCGAAGACCGCGAGGCCTACAAGCAGCGTTACGGGCGCAGGCGCTGGGTCGCGCTGTGGTCGGGCCTCGTCACGCTCTGGCGCCAACCGCGGCAGCTTGGCCTGGAACTCGAATTCGAGGGCAAGTCACGCAGCCTGCGGTCGCCGACGCTGGTCGTGGGCAACAACAAACTGCAGTTGGAACACATCGGCATCGAGAACGACGAGCTCGACCGCAACCGGCTGATCGCCATGGCGGCGCGGCCCGTGGGCACGCTGGCCCTCTACGGCCTGCTGGTGCGCGGCCTGCTGAGCCGGATGGGCGACGCCGAAAACGTGATCAGCTTCGCCTTCGACAAGCTGACGGTCGGTGTGCGCGGGCGCCGCCGGGTCAAGGTGGCGATGGACGGCGAGATCTCGTGGATGGACACGCCGCTTGAATTCAAGGTGGCGAGCGATCGCCTGCCCCTGGTGGTGCCGGCGGATCCCGAGCTTCTGGACCGCTCATGACGCGGATCCTGCATTTGTCGGACACCCATTTCGGCACTGAGCGCAAGGCGGTCGTCGAAGCCGTGCTGGACCTGGCGCGGCAGTTGTCTCCCGATCTGGTGGTGCTCAGCGGCGACATCACCCAGCGTGCCCGCCGCAGCCAGTTCGCCGCGGCCCGCCGGTTCATCGAACGCCTGGCGCTGCCGGTGCTGGCCGTGCCCGGCAATCACGACATCCCGCTCTACAACGTATTCGCACGCGCCCTCAATCCCTACGGCAACTACAAACGCGCGCTGGGGCCGATCCTCGAACCCGTGTTCGAAAACGACGGCGTGCTGGCCATCGGGGTGAACACCACGCGGCCAAAGCGCCACAAGGATGGCGAGGTCTCAGACGTCCAGATCGCCCGCGTCGCCCAGCGGCTGCGCCAGGCTCGGCCAGGCCAGTTGCGCATCGTCGTGGCGCACCACCCGGTGCGCGCCAAGGTCGAATCGGACCTGTCCAATCTGCTGATCGGCCGCGAGCGGGCGCTTGCGGCCTGGGCGCAGGCGGGCGTCGACCTGGTGCTGGGCGGTCACATACACTTGCCCTACGTCCTGCCGCTGACCGCGCCGACCGGGCCGGCCGGCTGGATCGTCCAGGCCGGAACGACCTGCTCGCATCGCGTGCGCGGCACCGTGCCCAATTCGTTGGGCGTGATCACCCGCTCTGAAGAGGACGGCCAGCAGGTCTGCCACGTCGAGCGGTGGGATTACGCGGCGGGTGCGCATGCCTTCGCCCCGGTCGACAAGACGCTGGTCTCGCTGTAGCAGTGGGCGCGGACCCCGCGCAACTTTATTTTTGATGGCGCATTCATGACCGATGTGTACGCGGCATGGGCCGCGGCCCATGCCCTCTCTTTGTTTGTCGCGTTGCCGCTGGTGGCTGGCGGCGTGGCGCTGCTCTTCATGCGATGCCACGGCCGGCTCTCCGGCAACGGCCGCGCCGCGCTCTTTGCCGCGACGGCGGGCGTGTCCTTTGCGTTATTCCTGGCGCTGGCCCTGGCCGTCGAAAGCCGAGGGACGATCGTCGCGTTCGACAGCGCGCTCGCCAATGCGCTCAGCATGTCCATGTCGACGTCGATGCTGTGGCTGCTGTCCTGGATCACCTACCTGGGCGATCGCAACCTGCTCACGGTCGTCGCCGTGCTGATGACGATTGCGCTGCTGTGGCGCGGGTCCTGGCAACTCGCGCTCTTTTGCGCGGTCGCGACCGGCCTGAACGGCGCGCTGAACTGGCTGTTCAAGCACACGTTCGAGCGCGTGCGCCCCGACCACGACCACGGCTACGCCATGGCGACCGGCTGGAGCTTTCCCAGCGGCCACTCGTCGGCGGCGATGGCCGTTTACGGCACGGCCTGCTACCTGATGTGGAGATTCGCGCCGCCTGCGTGGCGCCTGCCGTGCGTGGCGTTCATGGCCGCGCTCATCATGGCCATCGGCCTGAGCCGCATCCTGCTGCAGGTGCATTTCGCGAGCGACGTCGCGGCCGGGTTTGCGGTCAGCCTTGGATGGCTGGTCCTGTGCGTGGCGGCCGTCGAACGGCTGCACGTTTCAGGCAAGGCGGTTCAGGGCGTCCAATAGGCGTGCCTCGACGCCGCCAACGGCGCCCGCCGGCAGCGGCGCGCAGGTGTAGCGCCCGCCCGCGCACGCGATGGCCCGGTCAAGCTGCCGCATCCGGTCGGCGGGCGGCGGATCCAGGTCGATGATCAGCTTGCCGGCGATGGGCGCCGTGACCTGTCCGTCGCTGAAGCGTTCCAATGTGCGGTCGATCTCGCGTTCCCCGGGAAGGGCAAGCACGATGGTGTCGGATTCGGCCAAGGCTTCGCGCGCCGAGGTCGCCAGCGTGGCGTTGCCGCGGAAATCCTCGCAGCGGTCCGCCTCGATGTCATAGAGCGTCAGCGCAATGTCGGGATCGGCGGCCAGCAGCCGCCGCGCCGCCAGCGTGCCGATCCTGCCCATGCCGACGATGCTGACGCGCGGGCTCATGGCTTGGGCACCGACCACGTGCTCACGATATGCGCGACCGGCTCGTCCGACCCTTCGCCCGTCAGCACGACTTCCCCCGCGGAAAGCCGGCCCACCTTGAGCAGGCGGGCATGGGCATGAATGGCGCCCGCCGGACTCTTGCGCAGAAAATTGATGGTCAGGCTGGCCGTCACGGCGTGGGCCTGCCCGGTGGCGCCGACGACCGCCGCATACATGGCCAGGTCGGCCAGTCCCATCAGCATCGGCCCGGCCACGATGCCGCCCAAGCGCTGATGGGTGTCCCGGGCGGGCAGCACCGCGTGTGCCGTGCCGTGGCCGATGTGCAGCACATCGATCCCCAGCAGCATCGAGAACGGGTGCTGGTCGGCCAGCAATACGTGAAAGTCGGCAAGGCTGATCAGCGGCGCGCGCGCGTGGGCGGGGAGGGCGGTTGCAGTCATCGTTGTTCCAGGGCGTGGCAATAGTTGTCCAGCAGCGCGTCGGCCTGCTGGCCCAGGGACTTGAGGCGGCGGGTGTGCACCAGCAGCAACAGTCCCATCAGATAGGTGAACACGTTCATCTGCTCGGTCTGCACGGTCTCGTCCCGCCAGCCCTTCGTGCGCGCCAGCGCCTGGCCGATCAGATCGATGCATTGCCGCAGCCGCGCATTGAGTTTTTCGTCCATGTCCCGGCCCAGCCCGCGCGGGCCCAGTCCCTGGAACAAATACATCCCCAGCGAAAAATCCGTGCGCCGCTGCGCGTAGTACTCAAAGAACGCGAAGATGACGCCGCGCGCGGCCGACTGCGGCGCCGCGGCATCACCCGCCTGCTGCAGGTGCGCCTGCAGCCGCTGCAGCGACCCGTCCAGCAATTCGCCATACAGCGCTTCCTTGCCCGCGAACCACGGGTAGATTGCGCCCGTCGTGCAACCCGCTTCCTTCGCGATGGCCCGGATTGTGGTTTTTTCCAGACCATCCCGCTCGAACACGCGTTGCGCGGCGTCCAGAATGATCTGCCGGCGAAGCGCGCTCAGGCGTTCATTGCGGTCGGCACGAGGGGAGGGGATGGACATGGCGCTCGCCGGTTATTCGATGCCCGATCATATCGACGATTTTTATTAATAACAACGTTATTTGCCCAGCGCGTGATTACGATGATCTTCAGTGCCGGCATGATCCCGGACGCTGCGGTTCAGCGCCGGAAAACAGCTCGAACCGCGAAGAAAGTAGCGTGACGAATGGGATTTGGATTTGCCCAGAAAATTGGGGGCAGGGCCGAAAGTCGCATGGTTGCGCGCTCGGGCTTTTCGATAAGGGTAAGCCCTAGCGATGCGCAGCAAGCATCAGCGGGATGTTGCAACTTCCCAACAAGCCTGTCGCAAACGTGCACTTTTCTAATGCCGACCATAGCCAGTCCCCCCGATTTTTGATGCAATAGCGTCAACTTCCCTTCGCGGAGTTAGGGGGGCGGCAGGCTGGTTTGCTGGATTGCTGCTCTTGTCACTCAAATCAACGGAGATTTCTTAAATGAAAAAGACTCTGCTCGCTGCCGCCCTGCTCGCCGGTTTCGCCGGTGTCGCCCAGGCAGAAACGTCTGTCACCCTGTACGGCATCATCGACACGGGCCTCGGCTACAACAAGATCAGCGGCGCCAGCAACGACGCGCTGAACGGCAGCCGCTTCGGCATGATCAACGGCGTCCAGAACGGTTCGCGCTGGGGTCTGCGTGGTTCGGAAGATCTGGGTGACGGCCTGCGCGCTGTTTTCCAACTGGAATCGGGTTTCGACTCGGGTAACGGCAAGTCCGCGCAAAACAACCGCCTGTTCGGTCGTCAAGCCACCGTCGGTCTGGCCAGCGACAGCTGGGGCCAACTGGACTTCGGCCGTCAAACCAACATCGCTTCGAAGTACTTCGGTTCGATCGATCCGTTCGGCGCTGGCTTCGGTCAAGCCAACATCGGTATGGCCCTGAGCGCAGCTAACACCGTTCGCTACGACAACATGGTCCTGTACCAAACCCCGTCGTTCAGCGGCTTCCAGTTCGGCGTTGGCTACTCGTTCAGCGCTGACGAAGGCGGCACCGCCGGCACGTCCACGCCGAACCCGGCTCGCGTTGGCTTCCGCACCGCTGACAACGTCCGCGCCATCACCACCGGTCTGCGCTACGTGAACGGCCCGTTGAACGTCGCTCTGACGTACGACCAGCTGAACGCCAGCAACAACCAGCCCCAGGCTCAAATTGACGCCACCCCGCGTCAATACGCCATCGGCGCTTCGTACGACTTCGAAGTCGTGAAGCTGGCCTTGGCCTACGCTCGCACGACCGACGGCTGGTTCGGCGGTCAATCCGCTGCTGGCCCCGCCGGCAACATCAACCTGGGCGTGAACGTGTTCGCTGATGGCTTCAAGGCCAACTCGTACATGGTCGGCCTGTCGGCTCCGATCGGCGGCGCAAGCAGCCTGTTCGGTTCGTGGCAAATGGTTGACCCCAGCAACAACAATCTGAACTCGCTGCCGAACGGCGACGAAACGATGAACGTGTTCTCGCTGGGCTACACCTACGACCTGTCGAAGCGCACCAACCTGTACGCCTACGGTTCGTACGCCAAGAACTACGCCTTCATCGACGACATCAAGTCGACCGCCGTCGGCGTCGGTGTCCGTCACCGCTTCTAATCCAATGCGGGGCGCAAGCCCTGTGTGGATTTAAAGCAAAAGCGAACGGGCCTCGGTCCGTTCGCATAAGCCACCCTTTCGGGGGTGGTTTTTTTTCGTCTGCTGACTGAATTCAGGCATACTACGGCTTCGTGTCGTTCGAGCCGCACATCACTCGAAATGCACCGACGAAAGCTGCGATTGTTCCATTTGAGGAATGCAGTCTTTCACCTGCTATTCAAGCTACAGAGTTCAGCCGGAAGTAACCGCGCGAATGCTACAATCCTAAGGTTTGCGCATTTGACGGACGCCTGAATGAACCTGCAACAGTATTTTCCCGTCCTGCTGTTTATCGTAGTGGCCACCCTTATCGGGTTCGCGCTTCTAACGGCCGGCTCCCTCCTTGGCCCGCGGCGTCCTTACGCTGAGAAGCTCTCGCCTTACGAGTGCGGCTTCGAAGCGTTTGAAGATGCACGCATGAAGTTTGACGTGCGCTACTACCTCGTGGCGATCCTGTTCATTCTTTTCGACCTGGAAATCGCGTTCCTGTTCCCGTGGGCCATCGCCCAGGGCACCGTCGGACTCGTCGGTTTCTGGACGGTCATGGTTTTCCTCGCCGTGTTGACCGTCGGCTTCATCTACGAATGGAAAAAGGGCGCGCTGGACTGGGAGTGACCTTCGGGTTCATTTCACAGCACGCTATCAGAGACGAATATGGCTATAGACGGCATTCTCAAGCAAGGGTTCATCACCACCAGCGCCGACAAGTTCCTGAACTGGGCGAAGACCGGTTCGATGTGGCCCATGACCTTCGGTCTGGCCTGTTGCGCGGTTGAGATGATGCACGCGGGCGCAGCCCGCTATGACCTGGACCAATTCGGCATCATCTTCCGGCCCAGCCCGCGCCAGTCCGATCTTATGATCGTTGCCGGCACGCTGTGCAACAAGATGGCGCCCGCGCTGCGCAAGGTCTACGACCAGATGCCCGAGCCGCGCTGGGTGGTTTCCATGGGCTCCTGTGCCAATGGCGGCGGCTACTACCACTACTCGTATTCGGTGGTGCGTGGCTGCGATCGCATCGTACCGGTAGACGTCTACGTGCCGGGCTGCCCGCCCACGGCCGAGGCGCTGGTGTACGGCTTGCTGCAAATGCAGAACAAGATCCGTCTGACCAACACGATTGCGCGCTGATGCTTCGCCCGGTCCGACGGCAGGCCTCAGCCGCCGCGAACCTGCGAAACCAGCGTATCGGTTCACCTAAGCGTACAAGATGATGACCAGGCTCGAATCCCTGAAAAACAATTTGCAGACCACCCTCGGTGCGGACATCGCGCTGACCGAGGCGCTGGGCGAGCTGACGCTCGAAGTGCCCGCGGAGCAGTGGTTCTCCGTCTGCAACAAGCTGCGCACCGAAGCCGGCCTGCGCTTTGAAACCTGTATCGACCTTTGCGGCGTCGACTACCTGACCTGGGGCAACGGCACGCGCCAGCTGCCCGAGGAAACCAACGTCCGCATCCACCGCTCGCGTTATGCCGTGGTGGCGCACCTGCTTTCCATCGAGAATAACTGGCGGCTGCGCGTGCGCACGTGGGCGCCCGACGACGAATTCCCGATGGTCGCCTCGCTGATGGAATGCTGGCCCACGGTCGGCTGGTTCGAACGCGAAGCCTTCGACCTGTACGGCATCGTCTTCGAAGGCCATCCGGACCTGCGCCGCATCCTCACCGACTACGGCTTCATCGGCCATCCGTTCCGCAAGGACTTCCCGCTGTCGGGCACCGTCGAAATGCGCTACGACCCCGAGCAACGGCGCGTCATTTACCAGCCGGTCACGATCGATCCGCGCGAGATCACCCCGCGCGTGGTGCGCGAAGACACCTACGGCATGGGGCGTTGAATCATGGCAGATATCAAGAACTACACCCTGAACTTCGGTCCTCAACACCCGGCCGCGCACGGCGTGCTGCGCCTGGTGCTCGAGCTTGACGGCGAAGTCATCCAGCGCGCCGATCCGCACATCGGCCTGCTGCACCGTGCCACCGAAAAGCTGGCCGAACACAAGACCTACATCCAGGCGCTGCCCTACATGGACCGCCTGGACTACGTGTCCATGATGTGCAACGAGCACGCCTACGTCATGGCCATCGAAAAGCTGCTGGGCGTCGAAGCCCCGCTGCGCGCGCAGTACATCCGCGTGATGTTCGATGAAATCACGCGTCTGCTGAACCACCTGATGTCGCTGGGCTCGCACGCCCTGGACGTGGGCGCCATGGCGGTGTTCCTGTACGCCTTCCGTGAACGCGAAGACCTGATGGACTGCTACGAAGCGGTCTCGGGCGCGCGCATGCACGCGGCCTACTACCGTCCGGGCGGCGTCTATCGCGACCTGCCGGATTCCATGCCGCAGTACGGCGAATCCAGCAAGTTCCGTGGCGACAAGGAAATGCGCGTCATGAACGACGCACGTTCGGGCTCGCTGCTGGACTTCATCGAAGACTTCACCAACCGCTTCCCGGCCTGCGTCGACGAGTACGAAACGCTGCTCACCGACAACCGCATCTGGAAGCAGCGTCTGGTCGGCATCGGCGTGGTCGATCCCGAGCGCGCCAAGGCACTGGGCTTCACCGGCCCGATGCTGCGTGGTTCGGGCGTCGCCTGGGACCTGCGCAAGACGCAGCCCTACGAAGTCTACGACCTGCTCGATTTCGACATCCCCGTGGGTGTCAACGGCGACTGCTACGACCGCTACCTGGTCCGCATCGCCGAGATGCGCCAAAGCAATCGCATCATCCGCCAGTGCGTGGAATGGCTGCGCAACAATCCCGGCCCGGTCATGATCGAGAACCACAAGATCGCCCCGCCGTCGCGCACCGCCATGAAGACCAACATGGAAGAGCTGATCCATCACTTCAAGCTCTTCACTGAAGGTTTCCACGTGCCCCCGGGCGAGGCGTTTGCCTCGGTGGAGCACCCGAAGGGCGAATTCGGCATCTATCTGGTGTCCGACGGCGCCAACAAGCCTTACCGCCTGAAGATTCGGGCCCCCGGCTTTGTCCACCTGCAAGCGCTGGATGAAATGTCGCGCGGCCACATGATCGCCGACGCCGTCACCATCATTGGCACGCAGGACATCGTTTTCGGCGAGATCGATCGCTGATCCGCCCAGACAGTCACGAGCACGCCCGCATAACCCGGATTCAAACTATGCTGCTTTCCGAACAGGCCTACCAGAAAATCGACCGCGAACTGGCCAAGTTCCCGGCCGACCAGCGGCAGTCCGCCATCATGGCCTCGCTTGCCATCGCGCAAGAAGAGAAGGGCTGGTTGGCTACCGAAGTCATCGAAGACGTGGCCAAGTACATTGGCGTTCCGCCCATCGCGGTCCAGGAAGTCGCCACGTTCTACAACATGTTCGACGTCAAGCCCGTCGGCAAGAACAAGATCGCCGTCTGCACGAACCTGCCCTGTGCCTTGCGCGACGGCGACCGTGCCGGCGAATACCTCAAGCGCAAGCTGGGCGTCGACTACCGCCAGACCACCGAAGACGGCCAGTTCACGCTGGTCGAAGGCGAGTGCATGGGCGCCTGCGGCGACTCCCCCGTGCTGATCGTGAACAACAAGCATATGTGCGTGCGCATGACCGACGAGAAGCTGGACGCGCTGGTCGCGGCCCTCAAGCAGCAAGGAGAGTCGGCATGAACGCGCCTGACCTGTACAAGCAGTTCGCGCAGGGGCTGGATCCCGATCCCCTGAACGACCTGTCCAACTCGATGGCCCTGCACGGCCGCCACCTGCAGCCGCAGATCATGGCCGACGTCGACGGCGCCAACTGGCGCCTGGCCGACTACGTCAAGCGCGGCGGCTACGAAGCCCTGAAAAAGATCCTGACCACCGGCATGAAGCCGGAAGACGTGATCGCCGAAGTCAAGGCGTCGGGTCTGCGCGGCCGTGGCGGCGCGGGTTTCCCGACCGGTCTGAAGTGGAGCTTCATGCCGCGCGCCTTCCCGGGCCAGAAGTACCTTGTCTGCAACTCGGACGAAGGCGAGCCCGGCACGTTCAAGGACCGCGACATCCTGCGTTTCAATCCGCACATCGTGATTGAAGGCATGGCGATCGCGGCCTACGCCATGGGCATCAGCGTCGGCTACAACTACATCCACGGCGAAATCTTCGAAGTCTACGAGCGCTTCGAAGAGGCCCTCGAAGAGGCGCGTGCCGCCGGCTTCCTGGGCGACCGCCTGTTTGGTTCGGACTTCAGCTTCCAGCTTCACGCTTTCCACGGTTACGGCGCCTACATCTGCGGCGAAGAAACCGCGCTGCTGGAGTCGCTGGAAGGCAAGAAGGGCCAGCCGCGCTTCAAGCCGCCGTTCCCGGCCAGCTTCGGCCTGTACGGCAAGCCCACCACGATCAACAACACGGAAACGTTCGCGGCGGTGCCGTGGATCATCCGCAATGGCGGCCAGGCCTACCTGGAAGTCGGCAAGCCGAACAACGGCGGCACCAAGCTGTTCTCGATCACCGGCGACGTCGAGCGTCCCGGCAACTACGAGATCCCGCTGGGCACCCCGTTCTCGACCCTGCTGGAACTGGCAGGCGGCATGCGCGGCGGCAAGAAGCTGAAGGCGGTCATCCCCGGCGGCTCGAGCGCCCCGGTCCTGCCCGCCGACATCATGATGGAATGCACGATGGACTATGACTCCATCGCCAAGGCCGGCTCGATGCTCGGCTCGGGCGCTGTGATCGTCATGGACGAGACGCGCTGCATGGTGAAGTCGCTGCTGCGTCTGTCGTACTTCTATTTCGAGGAAAGCTGCGGCCAGTGCACGCCGTGCCGCGAAGGCACCGGCTGGCTCTACCGCATGGTGCACCGCATCGAAAACGGTCAAGGCCGTCCGGAAGATCTGGAGCTGCTGGACAACGTGGCCCTCAACATCATGGGCCGCACCATCTGCGCCCTCGGTGACGCCGCCGCCATGCCCGTCCGTGGCTTCCTCAAGCATTTTCGCGACGAATTCGCGCACCACATCGAGCACAAGTCTTGTGTGGTCCCGCAATATCTGTAGGTCTCAGGAACAGCAATGGTTGAACTAACCGTCGACGGCAACAAGGTCGAAGTGCCCGAAGGCAGCATGGTCATGCATGCCGCCCAAAAAGTCGGGCTTTACGTGCCGCATTTCTGCTACCACAAGAAACTGTCCATCGCGGCCAACTGCCGGATGTGCCTGGTTGAAGTGGAAAAAGCGCCCAAGGCGCTGCCCGCCTGCGCCACGCCCGTGACCAACGGCATGGTCGTCCACACCTGCTCGGAGAAGGCTCGCGCCGCTCAGAAGTCGGTGATGGAATTCTTGCTCATCAATCACCCCCTCGACTGCCCGATCTGCGATCAGGGCGGCGAATGCCAGCTGCAGGATCTGGCCGTGGGCTACGGCGGCTCTTCCTCGCGTTACCAGGAAGAAAAGCGCGTCGTGTTCCACAAGGACCTGGGCCCGCTGGTTTCCGCCGAGGAAATGTCGCGCTGCATCCACTGCACCCGCTGCGTGCGCTTCGGCCAGGAAATCGCCGGCGTCATGGAACTGGGCATGCTGGGCCGTGGCGAGCACTCCGAAATCACCACCTTCGTGGGCCGTTCGATCGAGTCCGAACTGTCGGGCAACATGATCGACATCTGTCCGGTGGGCGCGCTGACCTCCAAGCCCTTCCGCTACAGCGCCCGCACTTGGGAACTGGCTCGCCGCCGTTCGGTCAGCCCGCACGACAGCCTGGGCGCCAACCTGGTCGTTCAGGTCAAGGGCGACCGCGTGATGCGCGTGGTCCCGTTCGAAGACGAAGCCGTCAACGAATGCTGGATCAGCGACCGCGACCGCTTCTCGTACGAAGGCCTGAACAGCGACGACCGCCTGTCCGCCCCGATGATCAAGGGCACCGACGGCAAGTGGCAGGAAGCCTCGTGGGCCGACGCCCTGCAGGCCGTGGCTCAAGGCCTGTCGCGCGTGCGTGACAGCTTCGGCGCCGGCCAGATCGGCGCGCTGGCGTCCGAATACGCCACCACCGAGGAATACTCGCTGCTGGGCCGCCTGGTCCGCTCGCTGGGTTCCGAGAACATCGACTTCCGTCTGCGCCAGACCGACCCGGCCTTCGACGCCGCGCTGACCGGCGCGCCGTGGCTGGGCATGCCCATCGCCGAACTCGACAACCTGGACCGCGTCCTGGTCGTCGGCTCGTTCCTGCGCAAGGACCATCCGCTGATGGCTCAGCGCCTGCGCCAGGCCGCCAAGCGCGGCACTCAGATCCTGATGGTCGACAGCGCCGCCGACGATCCCCTGATGCCCGTCACCGCGCGCATCACCGTGGCTCCGTCGGAACTGGCGCGCGCGCTGGCCGAAGTGGCCGTCGCGCTGGCCCAGGCCAAGGAACAGGCCGTGCCGGCCGAATTCGCCTCGGTCACGCCGGGCGAAAACGCCAAGCTCATCGCCGCCAGCCTTGCTTCGGGCGCCAACACCGCCGTCCTGATGGGCAACCTGGCTGTCGCCAGCGCCCAGGCCACCACGCTGGCCGCCAACGGCCGCGCCGTGGCTGATCTGTCCGGCGGCAAGTTCGGCTTCCTGACCTCGGGCGGCAACACGGTCGGCGGTTATCTCGCCGGCGCCATTCCGGGCAAGGGCGGCAAGACCGCCGCGGCCATGCTCGCCGAACCGCTCAAGGCCTACATCGTCCTGCACGCCGAGCCGCTGCTCGACGCCGACAACGGCCAGCAAGCCATCGCCGCGCTGCGCGGCGCGCAGTTCGCCGTCGCGCTCACGCCTTACCGTTCGGCCGCTGCCGAATGGGCCGACGTGATGCTGCCGGTGTCGCCGTTCACCGAAACCTCGGGCACGTTCGTCAACGCCCAAGGTCTGGCCCAAAGCTTCAAGGGCACGGTCACGCCGTTCGGCCAGACCCGTCCGGGCTGGAAGGTTCTGCGCGTGCTGGGCAACGTCCTGCACCTGGCCGGCTTCGACGACGAGACCTCCGAGTCCGTGCGCGACGCCGTGCTGGCAAGCGGCATCGAAGGCCGCCTGTCCAACGACGTCAAGGCCCCGCTGGGCCTCGGCCAGGCCCTGACCGGTCTGGAACGCGTTGCCGATGTGCCGATCTACCGCACGGACGCCATGGTGCGCCGTTCGGAACCGCTGCAGGCCGCGCCGGCTTCGAAGAAGCCCGCCGCCGCCATGAACGGCCGCACCCTCACCAGCCTGGGCCTGACGGCCGGGGTCAAGGTGCGCGTGTCGGCCGGGCAGGGCGCCGTCGAACTGGAAACCGTGCAGGATGATGCCGTGGCCGATCGCGCCGTGCGCATTTCCGCCGCCTTCGAAACTACCGCTGCCCTGGGTGGCGCATTTGGTCAAATCAGCGTGGAGCGTGCCTGATGGAATGGCTCAATGTTCTTGAAAGCCACGGTCAGGCGTTGCTGGGTCCGACGGTCTGGATGGTCCTCTGGACCCTCGTCAAGATCGTCATCATTGCGGTGCCCATCATTCTGTGCGTGGCCTACCTGACGTACTGGGAACGCAAGATGATCGGCGCCATGCACGTGCGCATGGGTCCGAACCGCGTCGGTTTCAAGGGGCTGCTGCAGCCGTTTGCCGACGTCTTCAAGCTGCTGACCAAGGAAGTCGTGGTCCCCAGCCAGGCCAACAAGGTGCTGTTCATCGTGGCCCCCGTGGTCACGCTGATGCCGGCGCTGGCCGCCTGGGCGGTGGTGCCGTTCGGTCCCGACGTCGTGCTGGCCAACGTCAACGCCGGCCTGCTGTACATCATGGCCATCACGTCCATCGGCGTGTACGGCGTGATCGTCGCCGGCTGGGCTTCCAACTCCAAGTACGCGTTCCTGGGCGCGCTGCGCGCCTCGGCCCAGATGCTGTCGTATGAACTGGCCATCGGCTTCGTGCTGGTGACGGTGCTGCTGGTGTCGGGCAGCCTGAACATGTCCGAGATCGTCAACGTGCAGAACCGCGGCTGGTTTGCCGAGAAGGGCCTGACGTTCATGTCGTGGAACTGGCTGCCGCTGTTGCCGCTGTTCGTGATCTACGTGATCTCGGCCGTTGCCGAAACCAACCGTCACCCATTCGATGTGGTGGAAGGCGAATCCGAAATCGTGGCCGGCCACATGGTCGAATACTCGGGTATGGCATTCGCGCTGTTCTTCCTGGGCGAATACGCCAACATGATCCTGCTGTCCTGCATGGCATCGATCATGTTCCTGGGCGGCTGGGCTTCCCCGATCGATATCGCGCCGCTGACCTGGATTCCGGGTTGGATCTGGCTGGGTCTCAAGACGTTCTTCGTGGTCTCGTTGTTCGTGTGGTTCCGGGCGTCGTTCCCGCGCTACCGCTATGACCAGATCATGCGTTTGGGTTGGAAAATCTTCATCCCGCTGACCGGCGTCTGGCTGGTCGTGGTGGCGATCTGGATGCAGACGCCCTGGAACATTTGGCGCTGAGCGCCAAGCAGAGGCACGATATGGAAGCGATCAAGGATTTCTTCGGCAGCCTGATGCTGACCGAGTTGCTCAAGGGCATGCGCCTGACGGGCAAGTATTTTTTCAAGCGTAAGGTCACCTTGCGCTACCCCCAGGAAAAGACCCCTGCGTCGCCGCGTTTCCGCGGCCTGCACGCGCTGCGCCGCTACCCCAACGGGGAAGAGCGCTGCATCGCGTGCAAGCTGTGCGAAGCCGTGTGCCCGGCGTTGGCGATCACGATCGAATCGGACCAGCGCGACGACGGCACCCGCCGCACGACGCGCTACGACATCGATCTGACCAAATGCATTTTCTGCGGCTTCTGTGAGGAAAGCTGCCCCGTGGACTCCATCGTGGAAACGCACATCCACGAATACCACGGCGAAAAGCGCGGCGACCTGTATTTCACCAAAGACATGCTGCTCGCCGTGGGCGACCGCTACGAAGCCGACATCGCCCGCCGCCGGGCTGAAGACGCGCCTTACCGCTGAAGCCCAGGGTCTGATCCATGACTTTTACCACTGTCCTTTTCTACATACTGGCCGCCGTGCTGGTGATCGCGGCGTTCCGCGTGATCACCGCGCGCAGCGCGGTCACCGCCGTTCTGCACCTGATCCTGGCGTTTGCCAACGCGGCCATGCTCTGGATGCTGCTGGGCGCCGAATTCCTGGCGCTGCTGCTGGTGCTGGTGTACGTGGGCGCCGTGATGGTGCTCTTCCTCTTCGTCGTGATGATGCTCGACATCCGCATGGACACCCTGCGCCAGGGCATGAAGACCTACCTGCCGCTCGGCCTGGTCATCGGTGTGGTGCTCGTGCTGGAAGTGTCCTTCGTGCTGGGTACCATCTGGTACGGTGCGGGTCCGCAGGCGCAGCTCCCCGCCGACTACAACAACGCCCGCGCACTCGGCGAAGCGATGTACACGCAGTACATCTACGCCGTTGAAGTCGGCGCCGCGCTGCTGCTGGTCGGCATGGTTGCCGCGATTGCGCTGACTCTGCGCCGCCGCCGCGACGTGAAGTACAACGATCCGGTCGCCGCGGTCCGCGTGCGTTCGAAGGACCGCTTCCGCATGGTGAGCATGCCCGCCCAGAGCGAGCGCGCCCAGGCCAAGCGTGATGCCTCGAACGGCGCCGCGCCCCAAGGAGAAAAACAATGACGCTGACGCTGGCCCACTATCTGATCCTTGGCGCGATCCTGTTCGCGATCGGGATCTTCGGCATCTTCCTGAACCGCCGCAACCTGATCATTCTCCTGATGTCCATCGAGCTCGTGCTCCTGGCCGTCAACATGAACTTCGTGGCGTTCTCCAGCTGGTTCGGCGACACCGCCGGCCAGGTGTTCGTGTTCTTCATCCTGACCGTGGCCGCCGCTGAAGCGGCGATCGGCCTGGCCATTTTGGTGCTGCTGTTCCGCAACCTGAACACGATCAACGTTGACGAACTCGATCGCCTGAAGGGCTGACGGGGTATTGGAAGAAAATGTCTAGCTCACCCAATCTCTACCTGCTCATCGCGCTGGCGCCGCTGGCCGGAGCAATTCTCGCGGGCCTCTTCGGCACCGGGTTCCTCGGCCGGCCGATCGGCCGCCGCGCCTCGCACGTCATCACCATCCTGGGCGTGCTCATCTCCGCCATCGGTTCGGTGGTGGTGCTGGGCGACGTGCTGAACGGCCTGCGTTTCGACGGCGCCGTCTACACCTGGAGCCTCATCGGCCAGACCAAGCTGGAAATCGGCTTCCTGATCGATCCGCTGTCGGCCATGATGATGGTCGTGGTGACGTCCGTGTCGCTGATGGTGCACATCTACACCATCGGCTACATGGCTGACGATCCCGGCTATCAGCGCTTCTTCTCGTACATCTCGCTGTTCACGTTCTCCATGCTGATGCTGGTGATGTCGAACAACATGGTGCAGCTGTTCTTCGGCTGGGAAGCGGTGGGTCTGGTGTCTTACCTGCTGATCGGCTTCTGGTACACCCGTCCGACGGCGATCTTCGCCAACATGAAGGCGTTCCTGATCAACCGCGTCGGCGACTTCGGCTTCGTGCTGGGCATTGGCCTCCTGTTCGCCTACGCCGGCACCATGCACTACGGTGAAGTCTTCGCGCAGGCCGACAAGCTGGCCGCCATGACGCTGCCCGGTTCCGACTGGATGCTGCTGACCGTCGCGTGTATCTGCCTGTTCATCGGCGCCATGGGCAAGTCGGCCCAGGTTCCGCTGCACGCCTGGCTGCCCGACTCGATGGAAGGCCCGACCCCGATCTCCGCGCTGATCCACGCCGCCACCATGGTGACGGCCGGCATCTTCATGGTTGCGCGTTTCTCGCCGCTGTTCGAACTGTCGGACACCGCGCTGTCGTTTATCATCGTGATCGGCGCCATCGGCGCGCTGTTCCTGGGCATCCTGGGCATCATCCAGAACGACATCAAGCGCGTCGTCGCGTACTCCACGCTGTCGCAGCTGGGTTACATGACCGTGGCGCTGGGTGCGTCGGCCTACTCGGTCGCGATCTTCCACCTGATGACCCACGCATTCTTCAAGGCGCTGCTGTTCCTGGGCGCGGGTTCGGTCATCATCGGCATGCACCACGACCAGGACATCCGCAACATGGGCGGCCTGCGCAAGTACATGCCCATCACCTGGATCACCTTCCTGCTGGGCACGCTGGCGCTCGTCGGCACGCCGTTCTTCTCGGGTTTCTACTCGAAGGAAAACATCATCGAAGCCGCCGGCCAGGCTAACGTCTGGGGCGCGAGCTTTGCCTACTATGCCGTGCTGATCGGCGTGTTCGTCACGTCGCTGTACTCGTTCCGCGTGTACTTCCTGGTCTTCCACGGCAAGGAACGCTTCGACACCAGCGACCACGGCCACGGCCATGACGCGCACGGCCACGGTCATGACGACCATGGTCACGACGACCACGGCCACCACGGCGGCAAGCCGCACGAGTCGCCCTGGGTGGTTACGCTGCCGCTGATCCTGCTGGCGATTCCGTCGGTGTTCATCGGCGCCTGGGCGGTCGATCCGATGCTGTTCGGCAAGTTCTTCGACGGCGTCATCAAGGTCCTGCCGCAGCAGCATCCCGCGATGCACGTGCTGAGCGAGGAATGGCACGGCTGGGTCGCCTACGGCCTGCATGCCTTCCAGACCCTGCCGTTCTGGCTGGTCGTGGCTGGCTTCGTCATCTCGTGGTACTGCTACCTGATCAACCCGAAGGTGCCGGCCGCCATCAAGGCCAATCTGTCGGGCGTGAACAAGATCCTCGAGAACAAGTATTACGTGGATTGGGTCAACGAGCAGATCATCGCGCGCGGTTTGCGCTGCCTGGGCCGCGGCCTGTGGCAGACCGGTGATCGCGGCATCATCGATGGCATCCTGATCAACGGCAGCGCCCGTGTCGTGGGCTGGGTGGCAGCCATCAGCCGCCACCTGCAGTCCGGCTTCATCTATCACTACGCGTTCGCAATGATCATCGGCGTCATGGCGCTGGTGACTTTCTTTGTGCTGATTCCCCAATGATGGCAAGCGAGATGGCATCCAACACTTTTCCCTGGCTCACGCTTGCGATCTTTGTCCCGATCGTATTCGGCCTGCTGGTGCTGGCGGTGGGCCGTGACGATCGTCCCGGCCTGACGCGCGGCCTGTCGCTCGTCGGCTCGATCGCCGGCTTCCTGGTCACGATTCCGCTGTACACCGGTTTTGACTCCTCCACGGCCGCCATGCAGTTCGTGGAGAAAGCCTCCTGGATCGAGGCCTTCAACGTCAATTACCACCTGGGCATCGACGGCATCTCGATGTGGTTCGTGCTCCTGACCGCGTTCATCACCATCATCGTGGTGCTGGCCGGCTGGGAAGTCATCACCAGCCGCGTCGCGCAATACATGGCCGCCTTCCTGATCCTGTCGGGTCTGATGGTGGGCGTGTTCTGCGCGCTGGACGGCATGCTGTTCTACGTGTTCTTCGAAGCCACGCTGATCCCGATGTACATCATCATCGGCGTCTGGGGTGGCGGCAATCGCGTGTATGCGGCGTTCAAGTTCTTCCTGTACACCCTGATGGGTTCGTTGCTGACGCTGATCGCGTTCGTCTACCTCTGGAACGTCTCGGGCGGTTCGTTCGACATCCTGACCTGGCAGCAGACCAAGCTGGGCTACACCCCGCAGATCCTGATCTTCGTGGCGTTGCTCGCGGCCTTCGCCGTCAAGGTGCCGATGTGGCCGGTCCACACCTGGTTGCCGGACGCCCACGTGGAAGCGCCCACGGGCGGCTCCATCGTGCTGGCCGCGATCATGCTGAAGCTGGGCGCCTACGGTTTCCTGCGCTTCTCGCTGCCGATCGCGCCTGACGCCTCGCACAGCCTGGCCGGCATGATGATCACGCTGTCGCTGATTGCCGTGATCTACATCGGCCTGGTCGCGATCGTCCAGGAAGACATGAAGAAGCTGGTGGCCTATTCGTCGGTCGCCCACATGGGCTTCGTCACGCTGGGCTTCTTCATCTTCAACACGGCCGGCGTCGAAGGCGCCATCGTGCAGATGATCTCGCACGGCTTCGTGTCTGGCGCCATGTTCATGTGTATCGGCGTGCTCTATGACCGCATGCACTCGCGCCGCATCGCCGACTACGGCGGCGTGGTCAACGTGATGCCGCGCTTCGCCACGTTCTTCATCCTGTTCTCGATGGCCAACAGCGGTCTGCCGGCCACCAGCGGCTTCGTCGGCGAATTCATGGTCATCATGGGCGCGGTCGAGCACAACTTCTGGATCGGCCTGCTGGCAGCCACCGCCCTGATCCTGGGCGCGGCGTATTCGCTGTGGATGGTCAAGCGCGTCGTCCTGGGCGACGTCGCCAATGACCACGTGCGCGAGCTGACCGATATCAATCGCCGCGAATTCGTGATTCTTGGCGTGATGGCGATCGCCGTGTTGTACATGGGGATCTATCCCAAGCCCTTTACCGACGTGATGCACGTGTCGGTCGAGGCCCTGCTGCAACACGTTGCCGTCTCGAAACTGTAAGACAAGACAATGATGCAATCCCAAATCGATTTCGCCTTGGCGACACCGGAAATCCTTCTGCTGATTTTCGGCCTGGCTATCCTGCTCATCGACGCGGTCAGCAATCACCCCGAGCGCAAGCCGACGTTCCTGCTGACCATGCTTGCCCTGGGCGTGCTGACCGTCGTGTCGGCCGTGCAGTGGAAGAATGGCGTGGCTGGCTCGACGTTCAACGGCCTGTACGTCACGGACGAGCTGTCGCACCTGCTGAAGATCGCCTCGTACCTTGCCGTCGGCGTAACGCTGATCTATGGCCGCGTGTATGCGCAGGTGCGCGACATGATGCGCGGCGGCGAACTGTACGTGCTGACGCTGTTCGCGCTGCTGGGCCAGATGGTCATGATCTCCTCCGGGAACCTGATCTCCATCTACCTTGGCCTGGAACTGATGTCGCTGGCGCTGTACGCGCTGATCGCCCTGCGCCGTGACAACGTCGTCGCCACCGAAGCCGCCATGAAGTACTTCGTGCTGGGCGCGCTGGCCTCGGGCTTCCTGCTGTATGGCATGTCCATGATCTACGGCGCGACCGGTCACCTGGATCTGACCGAAGTGTCCAACGTCATCGCCGCCGGCAAGGCCGAGAAAATGGCGCTGGTGTTCGGCATCGTGTTCCTGGTGTCGGGTCTGGCGTTCAAGCTGGGCGCCGTGCCGTTCCACATGTGGGTGCCGGACGTCTACCAGGGCTCGCCGACCGCCGTGACGCTGATCCTGGGCGGCGCGCCCAAGCTGGCCGCCTTCGCGATCACGCTGCGTCTGCTGGTTGATGGCCTGCACGGCCTGGCCACCGACTGGCAGCCGATGCTGATGATCCTGGCCGTGCTGTCGCTGGCCATCGGCAACCTGACCGCCATCGCGCAGACCAACTTCAAGCGCATGCTGGCCTACTCGACCATCTCGCACATGGGCTTTGTCCTGCTGGGCCTGATGTCGGGTTCGGTGGCGGGCAAGCCGGAACTGTCGTCGGCCGCCTACGGCGCCTCGCTGTTCTACATGCTGACCTACGTGCTGACCACGCTTGCCAGCTTTGGCATCGTGCTGCTGCTGTCGCGTCAGGGCTTCGAGTGCGAGCACATCGACGACCTGAAGGGCCTGAACCGCCGTAGCCCGTGGCATGCCGCCATCGTGCTGCTGCTGATGTTCTCGCTGGCCGGCATTCCGCCGCTGGTGGGCTTCTACGCCAAGCTGGCCGTGCTGCAGGCGCTGATCTCGGCGGGCCACGTCACGCTGGCCGTGGTGGCGGTGCTGTTCTCGCTGATCGGCGCGTTCTACTACCTGCGTGTGGTCAAGGTCGTCTACTTCGACGAGCCGGCGGCCGACGCCGCCCCGATGGTGGCCACGGCCGGCCAACGCGGCGTGCTGTCGATCAACGGCGCCCTGATCCTGGTGCTGGGTCTGTTGCCCGGTGGCTTGATGGCGCTGTGCGTGCAGGCCATTCGCTCGTCGCTGACCCTTTAAGGACGGATAGCAGCCATGAACCAGACGCTGGCGGTATGGCTGTTGATCGCGCTGGCGCTCGTCAGCGCGAATCTTCCCTTCCTGACCGAGCGCGTGTTCGCCGTGCTGCCCTGGAAGCAGGGCGGGGCGGCGGCGGTCAAGCCGTTCTGGATGCGGTTGATCGAAGTGCTGGTGTTCTACGCCATCGTCGGCGCGCTGGGTTTTGCGTTCGAGTCCACACTGGGCAACCGCTTCGCCCAGACCTGGGAGTTCTACGCAATCACGCTCAGCCTGTTTCTGGTGCTGGCGTATCCCGGGTTTGTGTATCGGTATCTCTTCAAGCGGCATCCGCGTCTGCGGGCCTGAAGGCGCCGCGGCCTGCCCGCGCATCGAAGCACGAAGACGCCCCGACCGGGGCGTTTTTTTATGCCCGCAGCAATGCCGGCATCGGTCTCGTCCCGCGATAAAAGCGCATGCAACCCGGCCCTTTTTTGACTTCTGATCCGTCCTGGATTTTGCGCCAGATCAAAGCTGTTGTTTTTTTATCCTTTTGATTTGCAAGGGCCTTTCATTCAGGTTTCATTCAGCGCCTCCGTTCAGAATCGCAAACGACAAAAAAACAAGAATCGTTGTTATTTACGTTCTGGAGAAGTCCGCTTGAAGCCCCAAGATTCGTATTCGCTGAATACGCTCGCCACCTCGCTGGCCGCCGCCATTGCCGCGCCCGCGTTGTTCGTCAGTCCCTATGCGGCAGCCCAGTCCGCCAACGCCGGCGTGACGCAGTTGTCGCCCGTCCGCGTCGAGGGCGAAAGCTCGTCCTACCAGACCTCGACCGCGCAGTCGCCCAAGATGACCGCGCCCCTGCTGGACACGCCGCGCACGGTGCAGGTCGTGCCGCAGCAGGTGATCCAGGATCAGGCCGCGTCGACGTTGCAGGACGTGCTGCGCAACTCGCCGGGCATCACGTTCGGCGCAGGTGAAGGCGGCCGCCCGGGCGGCGACCTGCCGATCATCCGCGGCCAGAATTCCGCAGGCAGCATTTTCCTGGACGGCATCCGCGACAGCAGCACGCAAGTGCGCGATACGTTCAATCTGGAGCAGGTCGAGATCATCAAGGGTCCGGATTCGGTGTATGCCGGCCGCGGCGGCGCGGGCGGCAGCATCAACATGGTCAGCAAAGCGCCCAAGACCACGGACTTCACTGAAGCAACTGCGCAGATCGGCACGGACAACAACTACCGCGCCACCATCGACAGCAACTGGCGCCTGGGCGAGAAGGCGGCGTTCCGCCTGAACGTGATGGGCAACAAGGGCGACACGCCGGGTCGCGATGATGCCGTGGACTTCGAGCGCTGGGGCGTGGCGCCGTCGCTGATGCTGGGCGTTGGCACGCCGACGCGCATCACGCTGAGCTACTACCACTACCAGGACGACAGCATGCCCGACTACTCCATCCCGTATGACCCGAAGTCGGGTCAGCCGGTGACGGAGACGATGGGCGTCAGCCGCAAGTCGTTCTACGGCTTGACTGGCCGCGACTTCATGAAGACGCGCGATGACGTCGCCACGGTGGACTTCCAGCACGACTTCTCCGACAAGCTGCAACTGCGCAACGTGACGCGCTATGGCCGTGGCACGACCGATTTCGCGGCGACCAATCCCGACGACAGCAAGGGCAACATCCCGAACGGGCTGGTGTACCGCGCGCTCAAGTCCGGTTATTACGTCACCAAGACGTTCGCCAACCAGACGGACCTGACCGGCGAATTCGACACCGGCAGCTTGAAGCATTCTTTCGACCTGGGCTTCGAGTACAGCAACATCAAGCAGGACAAGGACAGCTACACCCAGACGATCGCGCGTGGTCCGATGGGCTGCAAGGTCAGCGCCACGGACCTGTCGAACCCGGCGCTGTGCACGTCGCTGTGGGATCCGAATCCCCACGACGACTACACCGGCAAGCTGACCCGCAACAACAATCCCGCTGTCTACAACACGGACACGCTGGCCCTCTACGGCTTTGACACCATCAAGTTCAACGAGCAGTGGCAGGCCAGCCTGGGCGCGCGCTGGGACAACTATCGCACCAGCGGCAGCAACATCGCGCGCGGCCGCAGCGATCCGGCCGGCACCCCCGCGTTCTACAGCACGAACCGCGAGGACAACCTCTTCAACTACCAGGTCGGCCTGGCGTACAAGCCGGTGCCCAACGGCACCATCTACGCCACGTACGGCACCTCGTCCACGCCGTCCGCCATTGCCGGCGGCGCGATCAGCGATGCGACGTCGCTGTCGACGTCCTCGCTGGAACCGGAAAAGAGCCGCACGGTGGAACTGGGCACGAAGTGGCAGGTGTTCGACGACAAGCTGACGCTGTCGGCCGCGGCGTTCCAGGACATCCGCAAGAACACCAGCGTGGCCGTGTCCGCGACCGAAGTGGCGCAGGTGGGCGAAGCCAAGGTCCGCGGCATCGAGCTGGGGTTCTCGGGCGCCATCACGCCGAAGTGGAACGTGTTTGGCGGCTATACCTTCATGGACAGCGAAATGACCAAGGGCGCGTACAACAGCGGCGCCGTCGGCCAGGACCTGCCCAACACGCCGCGTAACGCCTTCAGCCTGTGGACGACCTACAAGGTTTTGCCCAAGCTGACGGTTGGCGGCGGCGCGTATTACGTCGACAAGGTCTACGGCAACTCGGACGCTACGAAGAACGCCGACGGCACGCCCAAGGAGCGCTGGGTGCCTTCGTACTGGCGCTTCGACGCGATGGCCGGCTACGAATTCAACGACCACTTCTCGGCGCAGTTGAACGTGCTGAACATCTTCGATGAGACGTACTACACCAAGGCCTATGCGGCGCACTATGCGGCGCTGGGCTCGGGCCGGGCGGCGCTGCTGTCGCTGCGCGTGCGGTATTGATCAAGGGGCGCCGCGTTGGCGGCGCCGACCGGCATGAAAAAAGCCACCTCGTTTGTCGAGGTGGCTTTTGCTTTTGGGGAGGGGGATGGCGTTCGTTGCTGCAATGAGGCGTTGCTGCGCGGCTGCACGGTGTCTGACACCCGTTGAGACATTGCTGCAAGCTGACGGTCGTCTCCCCAGGGTGTCAGACACCTTGTCGCAAGCTGACGGTCATCTCCCTAGGGTGTCAGACACCTCGTCGCTGGATCAGCTTTCGAACCAGTTCAGCACGCCGTCCAGTCCCGAGACATTCAGCGCATAGCGCGTTTGCTGACGCACCAGCGGTTTGGCGTGGTAGGCCACCGGGAAGCCCGCGTTGGCCAGCATCTTCAGGTCGTTGGCGCCGTCGCCCATGGCGATGATCTGGTCCGTCGAGGCGCCATGCGTGCGCGCGAATTCGCGCAGGTGTGTGGCCTTGGCGTCGGCGTCCAGGATGTCGCCAAGCACGCGGCCGGTGAGGACGCCGTTTTCGATTTCAAGCGTGTTGGCATGAGCGCTGTCCAGGTTCAGCCGGGCGCGCAGGCGCTCGGTGAAGAAGGTGAAGCCGCCCGACACCAGCAGCACCTTGATGCCGGCGGCCTGGGCCGTGGTGATCAGGCGCTCGGCGCCCGGGTTCAGGCGCAGCTTTTCCTCGTAGACCTCGTCCAGCGCGCCGGCGGGCGCGCCCTTGAGCAGCGCGACCCGGCGGCGCAGGCTTTCCGCAAAGTCCTTGATCTCGCCGCGCATGGCGGCTTCGGTGATCTCCGACACCTTGTCCTTCACGCCGACCACGCCCGCGATCTCGTCGATGCACTCGATGTTGATCAGGGTCGAGTCCATGTCCATGGCCAGGACCTTGCAGTTGGCAAGCTTCAGGCCGGCAGGCACAAAGGCGGCGTCGACGCCGCGCGCCTCGGCCCAGGCGCTCACCACGGCGCGCGTCTCGTCGTCGTGCTGCACGTCGAGCAGGCGGGCTGCGGTGTTGCTGATGCGCGCCACGCCTTGGGCCTGGGCCAGCGCGGCGAGCTGCTCCGCATGTTCGATGGCGAGGCCGGGGGATTGGACGACGAGATTGTGGGTAGTCATGGCGGATGGATAAGGGTGTCGGGAATTACTTCAATGCGCGCAGGACGGCGCGCACGGCGTCGGCCCGGGCCGGAACTTGGGGCGCCTTGATCTCGACGCGCAGCTTGTCCTGCCCAGCCAGCTTGATGTGCCGCTGCCGCTGGACGAGCTCGATGATGCGGGCCGGATCGACCGAGGTCTTGGGGCCGAACTGGATCAGGGCCTGGGCTTCGCTGGCATCGATCTTGACGATGCCGAGCGGCTGGGCGGCCAGGCGCAGGCGGTGCGTGGCCAGCAGCGTCTGCGCCGCTTCGGGCAGTTTGCCGAAACGGTCGATCAGTTCTTCCTGGATGTGGATCAGGTCGTCTTCGTCGGCCGCGTGCGCCAGCCGCTTGTAGATGGCCAGGCGCGCGTGCACGTCGGCGCAATAGTCGGACGGCAGCAGCGCCGGCGCGTGCAGATTGACTTCGCACGCCAGGTTGAAGGGCGCGTCCAGGTCGGGTTCTTCGCCAGCGCGCAGCGCGCGCACGGCCTCGTTGAGCATCTCGTTGTACATCGAGAAGCCGACTTCCTGGATGTTGCCCGACTGCGAATCGCCCAGGACTTCGCCAGTGCCGCGGATTTCAAGGTCGTGCATGGCGAGGTAGAAGCCGGAGCCCAGCTCTTCCATGGCCTGGATCGCTTCGAGCCGCTTCTTGGCGTTGTTGGTGATCGCGTCCTCGCCCGGCGTCAGCAGGTAGGCGTAGGCCTGGTGGTGCGAACGCCCGACGCGGCCACGCAGCTGGTGCAGCTGCGCGAGCCCGAAGCGGTCGGCGCGGTGGATCACGATGGTGTTCGCGCTGGGCACGTCGATGCCGGTTTCGATGATGGTGGTGCACAGCAGCACGTTGTAGCGCTGCTGGTAGAAGCCCTTCATCACCTGTTCCAGCTCGCGCTCGGGCATCTGGCCGTGCGCGACGGCGATCCGGGCCTCGGGCACCAGCTCTTCCAGGCGCGCGCGGCGGTTGTGGATGGTTTCGACCTCGTTGTGCAGGAAGTAGCACTGGCCGCCGCGCTTGAGCTCGCGCAGCAGGGCTTCGCGCAGCGTGCTGCCGTCCTCGCGCCGCACGAAGGTCTTGATGGCCAGGCGCTTTTGCGGCGCCGTGGCAATGACGGAGAAGTCGCGGATGCCTTCGAGCGACATGCCGAGCGTGCGCGGGATGGGCGTTGCGGTGAGCGTCAGGACGTCGACTTCGGCGCGTAGCGACTTGAGGGCTTCCTTCTGGCGCACGCCGAAACGGTGTTCCTCGTCGATGATGACCAGGCCCAGGCGCTTGAATTTCACGTCCTTTGACAGGATCTTGTGCGTGCCGATGACGATGTCGACCCGGCCGTCGTTGATGCCTTCGATGGCGCTGGAGACTTCCTTGGCCGAGCGGAAGCGCGACAGTTCCACGACACGCACGGGCCAGTCGGCGAAGCGGTCGGTAAAGGTCTGCGCGTGCTGTTCGGCGAGCAGGGTGGTGGGGCACAGCAGCGCCACCTGTTTGCCGTTGGCGACGGCCAGGAAGGCGGCGCGCAGCGCGACTTCGGTCTTGCCGAAACCGACGTCGCCGCAGACCAGGCGGTCCATCGGACGGCCGGAGGTCATGTCGCTGAGCACGGCCTGGATGGCGGCGGCCTGATCCGCCGTCTCTTCGAAGCCGAAGCCCTCGGCAAACGCCTCGTAATCGTTCAGCGGCAGGTTGAACGCAAAGCCTTCGCGCGCGGCGCGCTGCGCATACAGCGCCAGCAATTCGGCGGCGGTGTCGCGGACCTGCTTGGCGGCCTTGCGGCGGGCCTTGTCCCACTGGCCCGAGCCCAGTTGATGCAACGGCGCGGCCTCGGGGTCGGCGCCGCTGTAGCGCGCGATCACGTGCAGTTGCGACACGGGCACGTACAGCGTGCTGCCGTTGGCGTATTCAAGATGGAGGAATTCCATCTCGCCTTCGCCCATGTCCATGTTGACCAGGCCGTGATAGCGGCCGATGCCGTGCTGGGCATGAACGACGGGGTCGCCCTCGCGCAGTTCGGACAGGTCGCGCACCATGGCTTCGACGTTGCTGGCGCGTTCCTGGTCGCGCTTGCCGCGGCGGCCGGTGGTTGCCAATCCCGGGTAGAGATCGTTTTCGGTCAGGAAGGCGAGGTTGGCGTCGGGAAGTTCGAACCCGATGCCCAGCGGCGAGGCGACGATGCCGAAATGCGCGTCCGACGCCAGAAAGCCTTCGATGGTGTCGGGCTGCGCATCGGGCGTGACGCCGAATTCGTTCAGCATCTGCACCAGGGTCTCGCGCCGGCCCGCCGAATCGGCGCACAGCAGCACGCGGGTGTGCCGCTTCTGCACCAGCGTGCGCAGCTTGGCGATGGGATCTTCGGCGCGGCGCGCCACGCTGACGTCGGGCGCGGCCCGGAAGTCCGGGTGCGGCTGACCGGCGGCCAGCGACAGGCGGCGGAATGCCTTCAGCCGGCCATAGAGCGATTCGCTGTCAAGGAACAGGGCGGACGGCGGCAGCACGGGGCGTTCGCGGTCGCTCTTTAGAAAGCCGTAGCGGCTGGCCGTGTCCTGGTTGAAGCGCTGGATCGCGTCGTCGATGTCGCCGACCGTGACCATGACCGTGCCGTCGGTCACGTAGTCGAAAAGCGTGGCGGTTTCTTCGAAGAACAGCGGCAGGTAGTACTCGACGCCGGCAAACGGGATGCCGTTGCCGATGTCTTTATAGGGCAGGGCGCGGGAAGGATCGCCTTCGAAGACTTCGCGAAAGCGCGCCCGGAAGCGGTTGCGCGAGTCTTCGTCCATCGGGAACTCACGGCCGGGCAGAAGCTGCACCTCGCGCACGGGGTACAGGCTGCGCTGGGTGTCGACGTCGAAACTGCGGATGGTCTCGATCTCGTCGTCGAACAGGTCCAGCCGGTACGGCACCACCGAGCCCATCGGGAACAGATCGATCAGCCCGCCGCGCAGGCAGAATTCGCCGGGCGAGGTGACTTGCGTGACGTGGTTGTAATTGGCCAAAGTCAGCTGCGCGCGCAGCGCCGTTTCGTTCAGCCTGTCCTTCTGCTTGAACGAGAACGTGTAGGCGGCCAGGAACGAGGGCGGGGCCAGACGGTACAGCGCCGTGGTGATGGGCACCGTCAGCACGTCCACCGTCTTCATCATCAGCGAGTGCAGCGTGTTCAGGCGCTCGGAGATCAGATCCTGGTGCGGCGAAAACGCGTCGTAGGGCAGCGTTTCCCAGTCGGGTAGCTGCCGCACGCGCAGGCCGGGCGCGAACAGCTGGATTTCCTCGGCTAGCCGCTGCGCTTCTAGGGGTTCGGCCGTCAGGATGACCAGCGGCGCGCTGGCCTGGCGCGCCAGATCCGCCAGCAGCCAGGCGTCGCCGGAGCCCGGCGGCCGGGGCTGCGCGTAGCGCGTGCCGGGCTTCAGCGCGGACAGGGTGGGGACCGTGGCGGGGACGGGCGGTGCGGCCGTGGCGGAGGAGGAAGGGGCGGGCATCAGGCTGGAAGCGGACATCAAGCGAACGATTATAAAATCTCCGCACCATGTCTGACTCAATCATCGCAATCGTGCCCGCCGCCGGCGTCGGCGCCCGCGCCAGCCGGCCCGGGCACGAGGCCGTGCCCAAACAGTACCGTCCATTGGCCGGACAGCCCATGCTGCGGCACGCGGTATGCGCGTTGCTGGCCGATGAACGCGTGTCGCAGGTGCGCGTGGCGGTCACGCCGGGCGACGGCTGGGTCGACGCCGCGCTCGCCGGCTTGCCACGCACGGTCTGGCGCGCCTGCGGCGGCGCCACGCGCGCCGATACGGTCGCGGGCGCGCTGGCCGACAGCGGGGTCGCGGATGATGCCTGGGTGCTGGTGCACGACGCGGCCCGCCCGGGTTTGCCCGCCGCGGCGCTGGGGCGGCTGATCGACGCGTGCCTGGCCGACCCGGTTGGCGGGCTGCTGGCTCTGCCCGTGGCCGACACGGTCAAGGGTGGCCACGAGCGCGTCGAGCGCACGCTGGACCGCAATGGTTTGTGGCTGGCGCAAACGCCGCAGATGTTCCGCGCGGGCGTGCTGCGCGATGCGCTGACCGCCGCGGCTGTGAACGGTGTCACCGTTACCGACGAGGCCTCGGCCATCGAGGCCGCCGGGTATGCGCCGCTGCTGGTCCCGGGCGCGATGCGCAACTTCAAGGTGACGTGGCCGGACGATTTTGAACTGATGGAAAAATGGCTATGAGCATTCCTTTTCGCGTCGGGCAGGGCTTTGACGTGCACGCGCTGGTCGAAGGCCGCCCGCTGATCATCGGCGGCGTCACGATCCCCCATACTCATGGCCTGCTGGGCCATTCCGATGCGGACGTGCTGCTGCACGCGATCACCGACGCGCTGCTGGGCGCGGCGGGCCTGGGCGACATCGGCCGGCACTTTCCGGATACCGATCCGGCGTTCAAGGGCGCCGACAGCCGTGTGCTGCTGCGCGAAGCCATGGCGCGCGTGCGCAAGGCGGGCTGGACGCCGGTCAATATCGACGCCACGCTGCACGCGCAGGCGCCGAAGATCGGCCCGCACGCTCCTGCCATGGTGAAGAACATCGCCGCGGACACCGGTCTGGCCGAGTCCGAAGTCAACATCAAGGCCAAGACCAACGAGGGCCTGGGCTATCTGGGCCGCAAGGAAGGCATCGCGGCCACGGTGGTCGCCCTGCTGGCGCGCGCCGATAGCTGATGCGCCGTGGCGTTGGCGCCACGTTTATCCCTGAAATCCAAAGCCGCCCGAGCCTCAAAGCCGGGCGGCTTTTACGTTGGAATACATCTTTAACAAATGCATAAGCAGATCGTTTTGTTCTGACTTACGCTCCGCGACTTGAAATCTGACTAATCAGGGACACTCAGATGCAATTACGGGGCGCGGGGCTACTTTTTGTGCTGGCCGCTTTTGCTACCTCCGCCCACGCGGCTTACGAGAAGCAGCTTGGTCCGTTGGCGGGCACCGTCAAGCAGCAGCTTCTGCAGGGCTGGCACGTCGGCGAGCAGGACGGCTGGTTCACCCTGCGCAACAGCGATGTGCCGGGCGGCGAGCAGACGTTCTACATCAACCCGGGTCCCGCCCCGGAAAACGGACGCATCACCGACGTCAACGTGATGGTCAACTCGAAGAGTCCCAAGGCGTCCATCGGCATCGCGCTGAACAACAATGCGCGCAAGGGCCTGTGCCTGCTGGAGATCCGGGCGGACCGCAACATCCTGCTGTTCTGTCTGGAAGGCCAGAAGCGCCGCGACATCGCGTCGGTTCCCAACGTCGCCAAGCTGGACGGCACCGACCGCATCCGCGTGGTGGAAGTGCCGGGCGCCGCGCGTTTCCTGGTCAATGGACAGAAGATCGGCGATATCGAGGACGAGGCCGCGCTGGGCAGCGAAATCGGCATCATGGCCTACGACGAGGGCACGTTCGGCATTGCCGATTTCATGATCGTCTCGGACGTGGCCGGCAAGCCGGTCGGGGTGGGCGCGCAAGGGTCCGCCGGACAGGGTGGTGCAAGACAGGGTAGTGCCGGCGCGCCGCGCGTGCCGTCGGCCGCGTCGCCGCCCGCCCAGGCCCCCGCCGACAATACCCCCGCGCTGGCCGGCGCTGGCCCGTATCCCCGCTTCGGCGGAGACACCTTGCGCATCGTCGCGGTCTACATCGGCATCATGCGCAGCATTTTCCTGCACGAGTTCGGGCACGCCCTGATCGGCGAGCTGGAACTGCCGTCCACAGGCGCGGAAGAAGACGCGGTCGACATGTATTCGGCCTTGCGGATCGTCGAGCCCACCATCTACCCGTCCGACAACGAGGACGTGAACGTCATGGCCCGCGAGGCCGCCACGTATGCGGCCCTGCAGTGGTACTACAGCGGCATGCTGGCGGAAAAGCGGGGCGCGTCGACGAACTCGGCCTGGCAGGACGAGCACACCGGCGACTTGAAGCGCTTTCGCAACATGCTCTGCATCATGTATGGCGGCAATCCGGCCGTCTTCGAAACCGTGGTCAAGCACGTCGGTTTCGAGGACCGGACCAAGTCGCGTTGCACCGACGAATTCAACAAGCAGAACCGTGCCTGGCGCCACCTGTTGGCGCCTCATACCCGCGTGGGCACTTGGACGCCGGACGGCCAGCAACCGGCCAACGCGCCCGGCGCGCCGGTCAACGTGGTGCTCGAACCCTCCAAGCGCAAGATCGGCAACCTGTTCGCGACGGCCATGTCCAACGCCGTCACCAACAGCGTCAAGGACCTGGGCAAGACCTACGTCCTGCCGCGGCCGATCAATGTGACGTTCAAGGATTGCGGACAGTTGAACGCCTGGTACAACCCGCGCGAGGGCTCGATCACGATGTGCTACGAGCTGATCGAGAACATCGCGGTGATGATTTCCGACATTGAAATGGGCACGGTCGGTGGTGAGGTTGTTGCCAACAAGGGAGGCGGTGCGCAGACGGCGCCACGGCAAGCCCCCTCGGCGGGACAGGGCATGCCCGCGTTGCCCGCCGGCGCCTTCGACGAACTGAAGGACTTCGGCGTGCCGCCGACCAGCCTGCTGTTCTCGTCGCCTTACAGGGGCCCGACGCCCGTCAAGCACACGCGTGCCGACGTCATCACGACGGGCGACCTGGTCAAGCTGATCAATAACGAGAAGAACATCCTGATCATCGACACCAGCGCGGGGCGGGATACGCTGCCTATCGCCTACCCGCTGCCTGATGCCGGGTCGGACGGCAGCGTCGCGGACCACCTGCAGGGCGCGCTGGACGACTGGCTGAAGAAGAAGACCGGCGGGCAGCGCAACGCGCCCATCGTGTTCATGGGCGCGGGCATGAATGACCGCTCGGCCTACAACGGCGCGTTGCGCGCGGGGTCGCTCGGCTGGCGCGCCTACTGGTATCGCGGCGGCATGGAGGCCTGGACCGCCAACGGCCTGCCCACGGCGCCGGTGAAAGCCGCGTCCGGCAAGTAGCCCGGCGGCGGCAACGGGCTCGGCGCCAGCGAACACCGCTCCGCCGGCAACCGCGAGCCGCCACCGTCAAAAGAAAAGCCCGCCTGCATCATGCAGGCGGGCTTTTTTGCGGCCGGCGAATCGCTTACTTGCCTTGGGCAGCCAGCGCGAGCGCGGCGGCGTTGACGACGGCGGCAATGCGGCCGGCATCGCGCAGCTGTTCGGTCGACAGGCCGTCGTTCTTCAGGTTTTCATAGTGCGAGGCCACGCAGAAGTGGCACTTGCCGATGATGGAGGCCACCAGGGCGAACAGCTCGAAGCGCTTCTTGTCCACGCCGCCATGGGTGGCGTAGGCATTCATGCGCAGCTGGGCCGGCAGGCTTTTGAGCTGGGCGTCGCCGGTCATCTCCACGTAGGGATACCAGGTGTTGTTCATGCCCATGAGGGCGGAGGCGGTCAGGGCGGCGTTCGCGTCGCCTTCGGACAGGCCGCTCTTGAAGGCTTCAACCAGCACCGGGCTGCGCGCGGCATAGGCGGCGGACAGGGCAGCGCCAACGGCATCTTCGGGAGCCAGCGTCGAGCGGGCGATCACGGCGTCCAGATTCAGGCGGATGTCCTTGGCCCAATCCGGCAGCTGTTCCTTAATGGTCGTAAGAAATTCCATAGTTTTTACCTATAATCTAGCGCAGTTAAAGCCCGGCGCGGGCCCTGCAGGGCAGGGACCGGACCGGGCTGGAAATTACAGCGTGGCGCCGCCAACCGTACGGTTGCACGGGCACAGTTCGTCGGTTTGCAGACCGTCGAGCAGACGCAGAACTTCTTCCGGGTTACGGCCGACGTTCAGGTTGTTCACCGAAACGTGCTGAATGGTGTTGTCCGGGTCGACGATGAAGGTGGCGCGCAGGGCAACGCCAGCACCCTTTTCACGCACGCCCAGCTGGTCGATCAGGGCGCCGGTGGTGTCGCCGAATTGGTAGTGACCCAGCTTGTTCAGGTCCGGGTGCTCACGGCGCCAGGCCAGCTTGACGAATTCGTTGTCGGTCGAACCGCCCAGCAGGACGGCGTCGCGGTCTTCGAAATCCTTGGCCAGCTTGTTGAAGCCGACGATTTCGGTCGGGCAAACAAACGTGAAGTCTTTCGGGTAGAAGTAGATCACCTTCCACTTGCCGGGGAACGAGCTTTCGGTGATGTCTTCGAACGCGGACACGCCGTTTTCTTCGTGCTGGTTGAAGCCGGGCTTGACGCCGGTGACCTTGAAGGGTTCGAGTTTGTCGCCAACAGTTTTCATGTTTACTCCCGTAGTTGTTGGGTGGAGATGAGGCGTTGCCTCAAAACCATAAATTCTACGCTATGGATTATCGTTGTCTAATTGATAATTCCTAAACTTGGCTTTGGGCAGCTCTATCCGTGCGGTCAGTCCGCCGCCCTCTCGGGGCAGCATTCGAAGCGATCCGCCGACGTGCTTGAGCAGGCGTTCGACGATGGCCAAACCCAGACCCGCGCCGCTGACGCCGGTGCGCGCCGCCTCGCCGCGCGAGAACGGGCGAAGCAGGCGGTCCACGTCCTCAGGCGCGATGCCGGGGCCGCGATCGGAGACCTCGATGACGATCATGCTGCCTTCGGCCTGCAGCGTCATGTTCAGGTGCGCCATGCCGTCGTCGGACGAGCGGCCGTAGCGGCGCGCGTTCTCGATCAGGTTGCTGACGATGCGCTTCAGGTCCAGCGCGGTGATGCGGGCGCGCAGGCCGGGTTCCAGCGCCGCGTCCAGCTCGCCGCCCAGCGAGGCAGTGTGGCTGCGCTCGCGTTCGTACAGTTCGGCCAGCACGGCGGAAATGTCGGTGGCAAGCTGCGGCAGGGTGCCGGCGGGACGGGCGTACTCCATGAGCTGCCCGATGCTGTGGTCGATCTGGCCCAGGTCTTCGTCGATGGCCTGCCGCGCGTCTTCCGACACGCCGCTCAGCTCGATTTCCAGACGCATCCGGGCAAGTGGCGTGCGCAGGTCATGTGAGATGCCCGCCAGCATGAGCTCGCGGTCGGCCTCGGCCTGGCGCAAGTCCTTGGCCATGCGGTTGAACGACGCATTCAGATCGCGGATTTCCAGTGGTCCTTGTTCGGGCAGGGCCGCTGGCGTTTCGCCGCGCGACAGCACCTGCGCGGCCCGCGCCAGCCTGGATAGCGGACGGTTGACGAAGCCCACGCTGACCGCCGCGCCGACCAATGACAGCAGCAGCGCGGTGGCGCCCCAGCCCAGCCACTCGATGCCGCCTGTCAGGCCGATCTGCTCACGCTCGAACACCAGCCAGTACAGGTCCTTTTCGATCTGGAAGCTGACCCAGAACCCGGGCACCTGGTTCACGCCCCACGCAATCTGCGTTTCCGGGCCGAAGCGCGTGCGGATGTGCTGCGCCACACGCTGCCAGTAGTCGTCGTCGGGGAGGGCTTCGGCGAAGTCGGTGACCTCGCGCGGATAGACCTGGATGCCTTCATTGGTGGCCAGGTCGAGGAGGAGCTTGCTGCGTTCGCCGTTATGCGAATAGATCAGCGCGGTGCGCGTGATGTTGACGGCCGTGATCACCCGCTGCGCCATCTGATTGGCGCGCGGTCCCAGCTCCATGCTGAAAAATACTTGAAGCCACGCGCCCAGGCTGACCAGCATCAGCGCGGCGAGCAAAAGGAACGTGCGGCCGAACAAGCCGAGCCGCAAACGTGATGTCAGGTTCCTGAATGTTCTGCGCAAGCGCGGCACGACGCTGCGCTCCTGCACTGGGCGGGCCAGCCGATCAGCTACCACCGTCCGGAACGAACACGTACCCCAGACCCCAGACGGTCTGGATGAATACGGGCTTGGACGGGTTCGGCTCGATCAGTTTGCGCAGACGCGAGATCTGGACGTCGAGGCTGCGATCGAAGGCTTCGTATTCGCGGCCGCGGGCCAGTTCCATGAGTTTGTCGCGCGACAGGGGAATCTTCGGATGGCGCGCAAAGACCTTGAGCACCGAGAATTCACCCGTGGTGATGGGCACCTGTTCGCCGTTGCGCGTGAGCGTGCGGGTGGACAGATTCAGCACGTAGGGGCCGAAGGCGATGGATTCGTTTTCCTGGCTGGGCGCGCCGGGGTGTTCCTCGGTGCCGCGGCGGCGCAGAATCGCATTGATGCGCGCCAGCAGTTCGCGAGGATTGAAGGGCTTGGACAGGTAATCGTCCGCGCCCATCTCAAGGCCGACGATGCGGTCGATTTCTTCCGCCTTGGCCGTGAGCATGATGATGGGGGTATTGTCGTGGCCACCGCGCAGCCGGCGGCAGATGGACAGGCCATCTTCGCCGGGCAGCATCAGGTCCAGCACGAGCAGGTCAAAATGCTCACGTTGCCAGAGTTTGCCCATCTCTTTGGCGTCTTCGGCGACGAAAACGTTGAAACCCTGTTCGGACAAGTACCGGCGAAGCAGATCGCGCAAGCGCGGATCGTCGTCAACGACGAGGATTTTTCGGGTGGGGGTGGTGTTTTGCGTATTCATGGCCGGAAATGTAACAGTGACAAGAACCGGGGGCTAGAGGGCGTTCACAAGATATTACACATTGCGAACCCTGGTTGAAATCCCCCTTACACCCGGGGGTAACAACGGCTTATTTCGTACAATCTGCATCTATGGAACTAAACCTGCTGGCACTGGAAACTTCGTCGTCACGTTGTGGCGTGGCCCTTTTGCGGGCGGTCGGCGGCCGCCTGGAGATCAGCGTTCGCGAACACGAGGGATCCCAGGAACACGCCGAGCGCCTACTGCCTATGGCCGATGCGCTGCTCGCCGAGGCCGGCATCGCGCCGTCGGGGTTGCATGCCGTGGCGTTCGGGCAGGGGCCCGGCGGCTTCACCGGGCTGCGCGTGGCCTGCGGCGTTGCCCAGGGCATGGCCCTGGGGCTGGGCATCCCGGTGTTGCCTATTGTTTCGCACCAGGCCGTGGCGGCCGACGTCGACGGCACGTCCGCCGACGCCGTGGTCGTCGCCCTGGACGCCCGCATGAACGAGGTCTACCTGGCAGTCTACCGCCGCGGCGACGCCGCGGGCGATGAATCTGTCTGGGAAACGCTCCAGGCCCCGATGCTGATTGCCGCCGCCGAGGTCGTGCCGTGGACGGCGCACCATCTGCCGAATTGGTCGGCCCGGGCTGGCCAACCGCTGACACCGCTGCTGGCCGGCGATGCCTGGGAAGCCTATTCGGCCGACATGTCCGCGCCCGCCGAATGGCGCCGAGCCGCCGAGGCCCAGCGGCCACAGGCGGCCAGCGTGGCGCGGCTTGCCCGCCAGGGCTGGCTGCGCGGCGAAATGCTGGCCCTGGAGCTGGCCGCGCCGCTCTATGTGCGCGACAAGGTGGCGTTCACCACCGCCGAGCGCCTGCGCGGCGAGGGCGGCAATCCCAAGGCCCGGCCGTCGCTCACCCCGCCGGTCCCGCAGCCCATGACGGATGCCGACCTGGACGAGGTCGTGGCGCTGGAGGCGCAGGTGCAGGCCTTCCCCTGGACCCGCGGCAATTTCACGGACGCGCTGGCGTCGGGCTATGGCGCCTGGACGCTGCGGCGCGAAGGCAAGCTGGCCGGTTTCTGCATCCTGATGTTTGCGCCGGACGTGGCGCATCTGCTGGTGATCGCAGTGGCGCAGGACTTGCATCGCCAGGGGCTGGGCGGCGTGATGCTCGACTGGTGCGAGCAGCAGGCGCGCGAACGCGGCCTCGAAGGCCTGCTCCTGGAAGTGCGGCCGTCCAACACGTCCGCCATCAGTTTCTATAAGGGCCACGGCTATCTGCAGATCGGCATGCGCCGGGCCTATTACCCGGCCGAGAAGGGCGGTCGCGAGGACGCCATCGTCATGCAGAAGCGCTTTGGCGAACCCGGCGGAGCACCGGCATGAGCCCGATGGACGCCGCGCCGCGCCCTGCGCCGCCCCGCATCAACCCGTTGCAGCGCATCTGGCTGCGCGAGCTCGGCATGGAGCGGCTGTGGCTGCGCACGCCGCCTGCCGTGCCGGTCGCCAAGACGGCTGTCGCAGGGTCTGGCGCCGTGCCGGGCCAGGCGCCGGCTGGCGTATCCCCTGGCGGTCCGAACGCTGCACCGCATTCCCCCATCGTCGCGCCGTCTCCCGTCGAAGCGCGGCGCGACGCCCCGGCTGCGCCGGTTGCTGAAGCCGCCCCGGACGCCACGCCCGCCGTTGTCCCCGCCGTTGCGCGCGCCGCCCCGGCAGAGCCGGCAACGGGCCGTGCATCGGCTATTCCGGCTTCTATCCTGAACCGCACCGGTCCCCCGCCGCGTCCCGCGCCGAAGGTCGAAGTCCAGGAAGAGGCGCCGCCGCCCATTCCGGTGGCCGAGGCCGTCAAGGATGCCAATCTGGAGCAGTTGGCGGCGCAGGTCGTGGCCTGCGCGGCGTGCGGCCTGTGCCAGGGACGCCGCCATGCGGTCGTCGGGCAGGGCGCCCAACCCACTCGCTGGCTCGTGGTGGGCGAAGCCCCGGGCGAACAGGAAGACCGCCAGGGCCAGCCTTTTGTGGGGCGGTCCGGCCAGTTGCTGGACGCCATGCTGGCGGCGGTGGGCATGAGCCGCGAGCGTGACGTTTTCATCACCAACGTCATCAAGTGCCGTCCGCCGGGCAACCGCAATCCCAAGCCCGAGGAAATCGCGGCCTGCAGTCCGTACCTGATGCGCCAGATTGCGTTGCTGAAACCCGAGCGCATCCTGGTGCTTGGCCGGTTTGCGGCGCAGACGCTGCTGGGCACCGACGCCACCATCGGCAACCTGCGCGGCCGCGTCCATCATCTGAAGACGGATGAAGGTGCTCAGATTCCGGTCATTGTCAGCTACCACCCCGCCTATCTGCTGCGCAGCCCGTCCGAGAAGGCGCGCGCCTGGCAGGATCTGAAGCTGGCCGCCCGCGAACTGTAGCGGGCAGCGGGCAAAAAAAACCGGGCGTCTGCCCGGTTTTTTGTTGCTGCATCAAGCACTTGGCGCGTTTGCCTCAGTGCGTCGAATCCAGCGCGCGGCCGTGGCCTTCCTGGCCGATCTGGTCATGCAGGTCGGGGTTGGCCTGCATGTTGCGCTTGCTCCAGCGCATGAACACCACCATCAGCACGGCCACGACGGTGCCGAAGATGACGATGATGACGTTGATCGGCAGTTGCAGCCACAGCAGCAGCGTGTACATCGCCACCATGAGCAGGATGTTGAGCTGTTCGTTGAAGTTCTGCACGGCGATCGAATGGCCCGCCGACAGCAGCACGTGGCCGCGGTGCTGGAGCAGGGCATTCATCGGCACCACGAAGAAGCCAGCCAGGCCGCCCGTCAGCAGCAAGAGGAGATAGACGCTCCAGGGCTGATAGACCAGCGGCATCAGCAGCACGACGAGACCCATCATGGCGCCGACCGGCAGCACGGCGAGCGCGCGGCGCAGTGGAATGCGGCCGGCCAGGATCGACCCGACCACCGTGCCCAGCGCCGCCACGCCCATCAGCATGGACGCCTTGTCGAGCTGGTAACCCAGATGGCTGCGGCCCCATTCGATGACGATGAGCTGCAGCGTGGCGCCGGCGCCCCAGAACAGGGTGGTGACGGCCAGGGAAATCTGGCCCAGCTTGTCCTTCCACAGCACGCAGACGTAACCCCAGAAGGTGCGGATCAGGCGCACCGGGTTCTTCTGCTGGGGCGGATAGCGCACGTGCGTGCGCGGGATCATCAGGTTGCACAGCGCGGCCAGCAGGTAGACGAAGGCGATGACCAGGATCGCGGCTTCGGCCGGCGTGTGGACCAGGCTGCCGATGAAGGAATGGCTGAGCAGGGCGGTGGACACCGACGAGGAAATCAGGAGGCCGCCCAGGACCGTGCCCAGGATGATGGAGAAGACCGTCAGGCCCTCGATCCAGCTGTTGCCCTTGACCAGCATGGTCGGCGGCAGCATTTCGGTCACGATGCCGTACTTGGCCGGGGAGTAGGCGGCTGCGCCGATGCCCACCACGCCGTAGGCGGCGCAGACCAGCCATGTTTGGTATTCGGGGGCGACACCGATGCTGGCGTACGAGAACATCAGCAGACAGCCGGCCACCTTCAGGGCATTGGTGGAGAACATCACGCGGCCCTTGGGATAGGAATCCGCGATGGCGCCGACGAATGCGGCCAGCACGACATAGGCCAACGCGAATGACCATTTCATCATGGGCGCCAGCCAGTCAGGGCCGTGCAACTCCTGAATCAAGGCGATCGCTGCGATGAACAACGCGTTGTCCGCCAATGACGAGAAGGCCTGCGCCGCCATGACCAGATAGAAACCACGTTTCAAGAATGTCCCCGTTCTTCGGCCAGAGCCTGGCCAGTCCGCGTGAAAATTATGTGTCGTGCCAAAAAGTGTCAGGGAGTATAGCCGGAGCATTGCGGCCAGCCATTGCGCGTTTGCCCGCGGGTTGCCCGACCCCAACGTCTGGGTTCAGACCGCCTGCGGTATCATACGACCCATATGAGAGCCGGCCCTTCTTGGGCCGGTTTGCAATCTGTGCGGCAGGTCCGTTAACGCCTTTCGTTCAACCCACCCCGTCGTCATCGTACTGTGCGCCTTACTCAGCTCAAACTCGCCGGCTTTAAGTCCTTCGTCGATCCCACCGTCATCCCCGTGCCCAGCCAGCTGGTCGGCGTGGTGGGTCCCAATGGCTGCGGAAAGTCGAACATCATCGACGCCGTTCGCTGGGTGCTTGGCGAGGCCAAGGCGTCGGAACTGCGCGGCGAGTCCATGCAGGACGTCATTTTCAACGGGTCGGGCAACCGCAAGCCGGCCGCCCGGGCCTCGGTCGAAATGGTGTTCGACAACAGCGAGGGGCGCGCCGCCGGCCAGTGGAGCACCTACGCCGAAATCGCGGTGCGCCGGGTCCTGACCCGGGACGGCACCAGCAGCTATTTCGTCAACAACCAGCAGGTCCGCCGCCGCGACATCCACGACATCTTCCTGGGCACCGGCCTGGGCGCTCGTGGCTACGCCATCATCGGGCAGGGCATGATCAATCGCCTGATCGAAGCCCGCCCCGAAGAACTGCGGGTCTTCCTGGAAGAAGCGGCTGGCGTGTCGCGCTACAAGGAACGCCGCCGCGAGACCGAAAACCGCCTGTCCGACACGCGCGAGAACCTGACCCGCGTCGAAGACATCCTGCGCGAATTGAACAGCCAGCTTGAAAAGCTGGAAGCCCAGGCCGAAGTGGCCACGCGTTACCGCGAACTTCAGGCCGACGGCGAAAAGAAGCAGCATTCGCTGTGGTTCCTGAAGGAAACCGGGGCGCGCGAAGAGCGCGCCAAGAAAACCCAGGAAATGGCGCAGGCCCAGAACGAACTGGAAGCCGCCATTGCCGGGCTGCGTGCCGGCGAGGCCGCGCTGGAATCCCGGCGCCAGGCCCACTACGCCGCCAGCGACGCCGTCCATACCGCCCAGGGCGCCCTGTACGAGGCCAATGCCCAGGTCAGCCGCCTGGAAGCCGAAATCCGGCATGTGGTCGATTCCCGCAACCGCCTGCAGGCCCGCCGCGACCAGCTCCAGCAGCAGATCGCGGAATGGACCAGCCAGCGCGAGCATTGCACAGAACAGATCGCCCAGGCCGAAGACGACCTGGCCGCCGCCGCCGCCCGCACCGAAGAAGCGCGTGCCACCGCTGAAGACGCGCAGGCAGGCCTGCCCTCGGTCGAGCAGCGTGTGCGCGAAGCCGCCGCCGGCCGCGACGAGATGCGCGCGGCCCTGGCCCGCGTCGAGCAGAACCTGGCGCTGGTCGCGCAGACGCAGCGCGACGCCGACCGCCAGATGCAGAACCTGGAACAGCGCCGCGAGCGCCTGCAACAGGAACTGCGCGAACTGCACAGCCCCGATCCCGAGCGCCTCGAACAGCTGGCCGGCGACCGCGCCGCGGGCGAAGACCAGCTCGAAGCCGCTCAGGAAGAACTGGCCACGCTGGAAGGCCGCGTGCCCGAAGCCGACGCCGAGCGCAGTCGTGCCCAGGGCGGTGCCCAGACCGAAGCCCAGAATCTGGCGCGCCTGGAAGCCCGCCTGTCCGCGCTCGTGAAGCTGCAGGAAGACGTGCAGAAGCAGGGCGCGCTGGAACCGTGGCTGGCCAAACATGAACTGGCCGGGCTGTCGCGCCTGTGGCAGAAGCTGCACGTGGAACCGGGCTGGGAAACCGCCCTGGAATCGGCGCTGCGCGAGCGCATGGCCTCGATGGAAGTGCGCAACCTGGACTGGGCGCGCGCCTTTGCCGACGACGCACCGCCCGCGCGGCTGGCGTTCTATCAATTGCCTGTCGCGGCGCCCGCACCCACGGCGCCCCCCGGTTTCACGCCGCTGGCCAGCCTGCTGCGCATCACCGACCCCGACCTGCGCACGCTGCTCAATGAATGGTTGGCCAATGTCTATACGGCCAATGACCTGACCCAGGCCCTCGCCGTGCGCGCGACCCTGCCCGCTGGCGCCGCCTGCGTGGTCAAGGCCGGCCACCTGATCGACGCGCACAGCGTGCGCTTCTACGCGCCCGATTCCGAACAGGCCGGCCTGCTGGCCCGCCAGCAGGAAATCGAAAACCTGCAGCGCGAGATCAAGGCCCAGCAACTGATCGCCGATCAGGCGCGCGCCGCGGTTGCCCGCGCGGAAGCCGCATGGCAGCAGGTGTCGCAGGCCATTTCCCCGGCGCGCACCCGCGTGGCCGAGGTCACGCGCCGCGTGCACGACATCCAGCTGGAACACTCCCGGCTGCAGCAGCAGGCCGAGCAGTCCGGCGAGCGCGCCTCGCGCCTGCGCCAGGACCTGGAAGAAATCAAGGCGCACGAGGAAGACCTGCGCGCCACCCGCGAAGAGGCCGAGGCCCGCTTCGAAGCGTTGGACGAAGAACTGGCCGAACATCAGTCCAAGTTTGCCGACGCTGAAATGGACGGTGAGACGCTGGCCGCGCAGGCCGAGGCGGCCCGCACCCGCCTGCGCGAACTCGAACGCGCCGCCCAGGAAGCCGAATTCGCCGAGCGCGGCATCCAGGTGCGCATCACCGACCTGCAGCGCAACCAGCAACTGGCGGCCGACCAGAGCCAACGCGGCGCGGTGGAACTTGAACAACTGATGGGCGACCTGACCGAGCTGGATGCATCCGCGTCGCAGGCCGGCCTGCAGGACGCCCTGGAAGCCCGCGCCGAACGCGAGGAAGCGCTGTCGCGAGCCCGCCAGGAACTCGAAAACCTGGCCGCCTTGCTGCGCGGCGCCGACGAAGACCGCCAGCAGCAGGAGCAGACTCTGGAGCCGCGCCGCGCGCGCATCATGGAACTGCAACTGCAGGAGCAGGCGGCCCGCCTGGCCGAAGAGCAGTTCACCGAACAGCTCAACGCACGCGAAGTCGACCGCGAGGAACTTGCCCAGTTCCTGGCCAACCAGCCCGACGAATGGCGCCGTGCAAGCTGGCTGCAGCAGGAAGTCGGCCGCATCTCGCGTCAGATCGAAGCGCTGGGCTCGGTCAACCTGGCGGCGCTCGACGAACTGAATACGTCGCGCGAACGCAAGGGCTTCCTCGATTCGCAGCACGCCGACCTGATGACCGCCATCGAGACCCTCGAAGACGCCATCCGCAAGATCGACCGCGAGACGCGCGAACTGCTGCAAGAGACGTTCAACATCGTCAACGGCCATTTTGGCGAACTCTTCCCCAAGCTCTTCGGCGGGGGCGAGGCCAAGCTCAGCATGACGGGCGAGGAAATCCTCGACGCCGGCGTGCAGGTGATGGCGCAGCCGCCGGGCAAGCGCAACAGCACGATCCACCTGCTGTCGGGCGGCGAAAAGGCGCTGACCGCGACTGCGTTGGTGTTCGCGCTGTTCAAGCTGAACCCCGCGCCGTTCTGCCTGCTGGACGAGGTGGACGCGCCGCTGGACGACGCCAACACCGAACGCTATGCGAACCTGGTCGCCAACATGAGCGAGCAGACACAGTTCCTCTTCATCTCGCACAACAAGATCGCGATGCAGATGGCAAAGCAATTGATCGGCGTAACCATGCAAGAGCAAGGGGTTTCGCGTATCGTTGCGGTAGACATAGACTCGGCCGTCCAGATGATGGCCTCCGAAGCGGCATAAACCCAATATTGAGAAAGGCGCCGCCTTCCAGGCGCGGGATTTACACATGAGTGATTTGCAGATCGGGCTGATTGCCCTGGGCGTCTTGCTGATACTGCTGGTGTTGGGATTCAACTGGTGGCAGGACCGTCGCGTCCGTCGCAAGATGCAGAGCCATTTCCCCACCTCCGAACAGGATCCGCTGCTGGGCGCGGGTGTGGGAGGCGCAAGCGCCGCCCCGGCCGGCGTTTCCCGCCGCGAGCCCGGCATGGGCGGCGAACCTGCGCGCGTCCAGCCCGGCCAGCCTGCGCCGGTCGACCCGGGCAGCGATGCCGACGACGCCGAAGAACCCGATCCCGCCTGCGAAGTGGTCATCGAAGTCAACTTCGCCGAGCCCGTGCGCGGCGCCGATCTGCTGCCCTATATGCAAAGCCTGCGCAGCGTGGGCCGCAAGCCCATGCGCGTGTTTGCCGAAACCGACCAGCGCCGCCACCGCGCGCGCGTCCATTCGGGCGAGTCCTATGCGTCCATGCAGCTCGCCGTGCTGCTGGCCAACCGCAGCGGTCCCCTGACCGCCATCGAATGGTCGCAAGCCTGGGCGCGCGCCCAGGACATGGCCGAACGCTTCGACGCCACGATTGAAGGTCCGGACCAGCAGGCTGTGCTGGAGCAGGGCGCTCGCCTGGACGACACCTGCGCGGCACTGGACACACAGGTCGGCCTGACGCTGCTGCTGGGCTCGGCCCAGCCGGCCGCTGAAGTGCTGGCCGTGGCGCGCGACATTGGTTTCGTTGCCGACGGCAATCGCCTGGCCTGGCCCAACGAGAACGGCGTGGCCCGCTTCACGCTGGCCCGCGCGGACGGCGCGGCCTTTGATGCCGGCATGGGCGGCATCGAGCGCCTGTACCTGCTGCTGGACGTGCCGTGCAGCCCGGCCGACACGCGAGCCTTTGGCCGCATGGTCGACGTGGGCCGCGACCTCGCGTCGCGCCTGCGCGCCGAGCTGGTCGACGATCAGGGCAAGCCCCTGGCCGACGGTTCCGAAACCGTTATCGACGAGCGCCTGCAGGTTCTGTTCGGCCAGCTTGAACAAGCGGGCCTGCCCGCCGGCAGCGAGCGCGCCCAGCGCGTGTTTGCCTGATGGCCAGCGGGTCCGGCGAGAATCCGGCGCAAGCCGCCGCGCGGCTGCGCGCCGAGATAGAGCAACACAACGTCCGTTATTACGTCTACGACGAGCCCTCCGTCTCGGATGCCGAGTACGACGGGTTGATGCGGGACTTGCAGGCCCTCGAGGCCGAGCATCCGGATCTGGTCACGCCGGAGTCCCCCACGCAGCGCGTGGGTGCGGCGCCGGTGTCCGCGTTTGGCAGCGTGCGCCACGTGGTGCCGATGCTGTCGCTGAACAACGCGTTTTCCGAAGAGGAAGTCGCCGCCTTCGACCGCCGTGTCACCGACACGCTGCGCGGGGCGGGCCTGCTGGGTCCGGCGCAGCAGCCGGACTACTTCTGTGAACTCAAGCTCGACGGCCTGGCGATCAGCCTGCGCTACGAGGACGGCCGCCTGGTGCAGGCCGCCACCCGCGGCGACGGCCAGGCGGGCGAGGACGTCACGTCCAACATCCGCACGATCAAGGCGATTCCGCTGCAACTGAAGGGCGCGGCTCCGAAGGTGCTGGAGGTGCGCGGCGAGGTGCTGATGAATCGCGCCGACTTCGAAAAACTGAATGCGGCCCAGGCCAAGCGCGACGAGAAGATCTTCGTCAATCCGCGCAACGCGGCCGCCGGCAGCCTGCGCCAGCTGGATCCGCGCATCACGGCCAAGCGGCCGCTGCGCTTTTTTGCTTACGGATGGGGCGAGGTCCAGGGCCTGCCCGGCTCGCAGAGCGGCCTGTTCGATGAGGCCTCGGCCGGCGCGGATCAGGCCTCGCAACTGCCCGAAAAATCCCACGGCGCCATGCTGGAATGGCTGGCCTCGCTGGGCCTGCCGGTCAACGTGGTGCATAACCACCGCGCAAGCGGCGCGGAAGGCCTGATGGACTTCTACGCCAAGGTCGGCGCCTTGCGCGCGAACCTGCCGTATGACATCGACGGCGTGGTCTACAAGGTGGACTCCCTGCCGGCGCAGAAGGTGCTGGGCTTCGTGGCGCGTGCGCCGCGCTTTGCCTTGGCGCACAAATTCGCCGCCGAAGAGGCCACCACGACGCTGGTCGACATCGAAGTGCAGGTGGGCCGCACGGGCGCCATCACCCCGGTCGCGCGGCTCAAGCCCGTGTTCGTGGGCGGCGTCACCGTCACCAACGCCACGCTGCACAACGAAGACGAGATCCGCCGCAAGGACGTGCGCATCGGCGACACGGTCATCGTACGGCGCGCGGGCGACGTGATACCCGAGGTGCTGGCCCCGGTTTTGGAAAAGCGGCCCGACGACGCGCGGGAATTCGTCATGCCGACGGAATGCCCGGTCTGCGGATCGGCCATCGAGCGCCTGGAAGGCGAGACCATCGCACGCTGCACCGGGGGCCTTTTCTGCGGCGCTCAGCGCAAGCAGACGCTGTGGCACGCCGCCAGCCGCAAGGCGCTGGATATCGAAGGCCTGGGCGAAAAGCTCGTGGACCAATTGGTCGACAGCGGCCGCGTCAAGACGCTGGCCGACCTTTACAGCCTGCGTCCGCTGGAACTGGTGGGCCTGGACCGGATGGGCCAGAAGTCCGCCGACAATCTGGTGGCCGCCATCGAAAAGGCGCGCTCGCCCAATCTGTCCCGCCTGCTGTTCGCGCTGGGTATCCGGCACGTGGGCGAGACCACGGCGCGCGACGTCGCGCGGCACTTCGGCAGCATCGACGCCATCATGGATGCGGACGAGGACGCCTTGTCGTCGGTGCCCGACGTGGGGCCCGTCGTGGCCGCGTCGATTCGCCATTTCTTCGCCGAGCAGCACAATCGCGACGTGATCGGGCAGCTCAAGGCGCAGGGCGTGAATCCCGTGGCCGAAGCCGCGCCGCAGGCCGACACGCTGGCCGGCAAGACCTTCGTGCTGACGGGCACGCTGCCGAACTGGACGCGCGAAGAAGCCTCGATGCACATCCAGGCGGCCGGCGGCAAGGTCAGCGGCTCGGTGTCCAAGAAGACCGCCTATCTGGTGGCGGGCGAGGATTCCGGCAGCAAGCTGACCAAGGCTCAGGAGCTGGGTGTGCCGGTGCTGGATGAAGACGGGTTGAAGGCGCTCTTGGGCGTTTCCTAGCCTGGACGCTGCCGCGTTTGAATGAAGGGCTGCACGCCACCGGCGTGTGGCCCTTTTTGTTGCTTGCTTGGGACGGTGTCAGACACCCGGGGGAGATGGTCGTCAGCTTGAGGCGGCGTCTCATAGGGTGTCTGACACCTGGGTCGAGTTTGCGGCGGCGCCTCAGGGGTGTCTCGCTTGGGATGGTGTCTGACACCCCGAAGAGATAGTCGCCAGCTTGCGGCGGCGTCTCGTGGGGTGTCTGACACCTGTGCACGTTGCCGAGCGCGCAAAAAAAAACTGCCCGCGATCGGCGGGCAGTTTTTCAGCAGAGCGGGCCTTATTGAATCTTGGCCTTTTCGCGCAGTTGCTTCTGGTAGTCGGCCAGGGTTTGCTGGCGCAGCATTTCTTCCAGTTGCGGACGGACTTGATCCATCGGCGGGAATTCGACCGGACGGGTGTCGTCGACCATGATGATGTGCCAGCCGAATTGGGTCTGGACCGGCTTGTCGACCAGTTGGCCCTTCTTCAGTTGCGTCACGGCTTGCGCGAACGGCTGCACGTAGTTGGTCGGGGGAGCCCAACCCAGATCGCCACCCTTTTCGGCGCTGCCAGGGTCCTTGGAGTTCTTCTTGGCCAGGTCGTCGAACTTGCCCTTGTTGCTCTTCAACTGGGCAAGCAGGTCGTTCGCCTTCTTCTCGTCTTCGACGAGGATGTGGCGGACCTTGTATTCCATCTTGCCGGCCTGTTCCTTCTTGATCTTTTCGTATTCGGCGGTGACCTGGGCGTCCGTGACCGGGTGCTTGGCCAGGTAGTCGGCCATCAGGGCGCGAACCAGGATGCCTTGGCGGGCCAGTTCGATTTCGGTCTGGACGTCAGCCTGCTTGGCGATGCCGCTGGATTCGGCGGCTTGCACGAAGATCTGACGGTTGATCATTTCCTGCTTGACCTGTTCGCGCAGTTGCGGCGAATCGGTGGCGCCCTGGCCGACCAGGAGCTTGACGAATTGATCCAGGCTCTTTTGCGGAATGGCTTTACCGTTGACGGTAGCCACGTTTTGCGCAAAAGCAGGCACGGCGATGACGCAGGCCGCAGCCAGCATGACGATGCGTTTCATGAATATCCTTTTACTTTCTATTTGGGAGCCTGGGCGTCAAGCGCAAGCGCATGAATCGGATAGGGGATCAAATCTTGCAAATGATGATACACCAGCCGGTGCCGCGCAACGGCGGAGAGCCCCGCAAAGCAAGGCGCTACGATGATTACGCGATAGTGGCCGGCGCCGTTTTTACTGCCTTCGTGGCCGGCATGCAAATGGGAGTCGTCCAGGATGTCCAGACTGACGGGTTCCAGGACGGCGAGGCGTTCCCGGATCAGGGCGATGCGGTCGATGTTTTCTGACATGAAAGCTCAGGGCTTGCCGGGCGGCGTGGCGTCCGTGCCGGCCGGCGTGTTTTCTTCGGTCTGGATGTGCTTGCCCAGCCACAGCGACTGGCCAATGACGAAGACGATCATCAGTCCCATCAGGCCGAAGGCCTTGAAACTGACCCATTGCGACTCGGTGAAGTGACCCGAAAACGCAACGTACAGATTGAGCGCGCCGGCGATCAGGAAGAAGCCGGCCCAGATCAGGTTGAGCTTGTCCCACGCCGCATCCGGCAGCTGGATCTGCTTTTCCATCAGGCGGCGGATCAGGTTGCGCTTGAACAACAGGCGGGCAAAGACCAGCGCGCCGCCGAACATCCAGTACAGCACCGTGGGCTTCCATTTGATGAAGACGTCGCTGTGCAGCCAGATGGTGGCGCCGCCGAACACCAGGATGACCGTCAGGTTGATCCAGTGCATGGCTTCGGTGGGGCGGCCGGTGGCCTTGAGCCAGACGATCTGCGCCACGGCAGCCGCCATGGCGACGCCCGTGGCCGTGAAGATGTCCGTATACCTGTAGGCGATGAAGAACAGGAGCAGCGGAAAGAGGTCGAACAGGAACTTCTTCATCAGTCTTCTAGGGGCTCAAACGTCATCGACAGGGAATTGATGCAGTAGCGCAGGCCGGTGGGCTCGGGGCCGTCGGGAAAGACGTGGCCCAGATGCGCGTCGCAGACGTTGCACAGGACTTCGGTGCGGACCATGCCGTGCGTGGTGTCGCGTTCTTCGCGGACCAATTCGGGGTCCAGCGCCTGGAAGTAGCTGGGCCAGCCGCAGCCGGCGTCGAATTTGGTGTCGGATGCGAACAGCGCGGTGCCACAGCCGACGCAGCGATAGATGCCAGGGGTGAAAGTATCCCAGTAGCGCCCGGTGAACGCGCGTTCGGTACCCTTTTGACGGGTGACCACGTATTCTTCGGGGGAAAGCTGGGCGCGCCATTCGGCGTCGGTTTTGCGTACTTTTTCCATATGAGCTCTTGGAGTCGCGATGCCCGAAATGGTTCGGGCATAATCCCGCCCCATGTTAATCGAGTTTGACCAGGCGGTAGTGTCCACGCCCCAGGCGGAAGTGTTGCGCGGGGTGAGCACCACCCTGGCCGAACGCCGCATCGGCATCGTCGGTCCCAACGGCGCCGGCAAGAGCACGCTGGCGCGCCTGGTCAACGGTCTGGTGATGCCGTCTTCGGGCAGCGTTCGCGTGGACGGGCTGGATACGCGGCAGGACTTGAAAGCCGTGCGCGCGCGCGTCGGCTTCGTGTTCCAGAACCCCGAAAACCAGATCGTCTTTCCCATCGTGCGCGAAGACCTGGCGTTTGGCCTGAAGCGTCTGGCGCCCGACCGCCAGCAGCGCGAGGCGCGCATCGACAGCCAGCTGGCCCGCCTGGGCGTGGGTCACCTGGCCGACCGCAGCAGCCACACGCTGTCCGGCGGCGAGCGCCAACTAGTGGCGCTGGCCGCCGTGCTGGTCATGGAGCCCGCCCTCATCGTCTTTGACGAACCCACCACCCAGCTTGACCTGCGCAACCGCAACCGGGTACGCGCCGCCATCGATGGGCTGCCCCACGACGCCATCGTCGTCAGCCATGACCTGGAATTGCTTGAAGACTTCGACCGCGTGCTGGTCGTGCGCGACGGCGCGATCGCGGCCGACGACACGCCCGCCGCGGCGCTGCGCTGGTACCGGGAACACTGCGGATGATGGAGCCCCTGTACGTCGCGGGCGACACGCCGCTGCACCGGCTGCCGGCGTGGGGGAAACTGCTGGCGCTGATGGCGGCCGGCGCGGGCCTGTTCGTACTGCGCGATCCGCTCTGGCTGGCGTTTGCCTTTGGCTTCTCGGTGGCGCTGGTCTGGTCCACGGGCGTGGCCGCGGCGGCCGTCTGGCGTCAGGTGCGTGGGCTGCTCTGGGTGCTGCTGGCCGTGGCATTGTTCACCGGCTGGTTTCAGGGGCCGCTGGAGGCGCTGGCCGTCGTGCTGCGCGTGGCGGCGATGGTGGGCCTGGCCCTGGCCGTCACGTTGGCCACGCGCACGTCCCACCTGATCGCCGTCTGCGAGCGGGCATTGCGGCCGCTGGAGCGCACGGGTCTCGTCGATGCCGAAAAGGTGGCGCTGGCCCTCGCGCTGACGCTGCGCTTCGTGCCCGAGATCTGGCGCAATTTTCAGGAGATCCGCGAGGCGCAGGCCGCGCGCGGGCTGGGCGCGAATCCGGTCGCGCTGATCGTGCCGCTGATCGTGCTGACATTGAAGCGGGCCCAGGAAGTCTCTGAAGCGATCGACGCGCGCAGCGTCTGAGGGCCGCGCGCCCTGAATTCATATCCAAAGGGGAAACCATGAAATCCAACAATACGGTACTGGTGGCGCTGTTCGCGGCGCTGATCGTCGTGCTGAGCCTGATGCCGCCCATTCCGATGCCCGGCATTCCCGTGCCCATCACCTTGCAGACGCTCGGCGTCATGCTGGCCGGCGCCATGCTCGGCCCGGTGCGGGGCGCGCTGGCGTGCCTGCTGTATCTGGCGCTCGCGGCGATCGGCCTGCCGGTGCTGCCGGGCGGGCGCGGCGGCCTGGGGGCGTTCTTTGGCCCGACTGGCGGATTTCTAGTCGGCATGGTGGCCGGCGCATTCGTGATCGGCTGGTTGGCGCGTCGCCTGGCCGTGCGCGGTTCGGGCACCTGGAAGGGGCTGGCGGGCTATGTGGCCGCCTGCGTCGTCGGCGGCATCGTGGTGGTGTATGCCTTTGGCGTGCCGTGGCTGGCGGCGGTGGCGAAGATGGACATGGCAAAGGCCGCGGGCGCGGTCGCGGTGTTCCTGCCCGGTGATCTGATCAAGGCCGTGGTGGCCGCGTGGGTGGCGTCGCGCGTCGAGCGGGTGTTTCCCATGCTGGGCCGTTGACCGTGAGCGGGCGCTGCAAAAGACCCCAATCCTCCCAAGGGAATCCCCCAACATGACGCCTGCGACCCTTTCAAGTACAAGTTCGCCATTAACAAATGCGTTCGCCAAATCACGATTTCCGTAGCACATCAGGGAATTACCGTAGTTGCGCTACGTCATCTGATACTGTTTTAACCATATAATATTTTTTTCTGTATAACTTTAAACAGGCTCGCTTCGCCTCGTTCGAGGCACATAAGAGCCAAACACAGGAGACAAAAACATGCGCAAGCACTTCGGCTTGTCCGCGGCCGCCGCCGCTGTAGCCCTGACTCTGCCGCTTCTGGCGAGCGCACAGGTCAAGGTTGGCGTGACGGTGTCCAGCACCGGCCCCGCCGCCTCGCTGGGCATCCCCGAGCGCAACACCGTGGCCTTGCTGCCCAAGGAAGTCGCCGGCCAGAAGATCGAATGGATCGTGCTGGACGACGCCACCGACACCACGCAGGCCGTCAAGAACTCGCGCAAGCTGGCTTCCGACGACAAGGTCGACGTGCTGATCGGCACGTCCATCACGCCGGGCTCGCTGGCAATGGTCGACGTGGCTGCCGAAGCCAAGGTGCCGATGATCAGCGTGGCCGCCAGCGCCAAGATCGTCGAACCCGTGGACGACAAGCGCCGCTGGGTCTTCAAGACCCCGCAGAACGACGCGCTGATGGCCGGCGCCCTGGCCGACGCGATGTCCAAGTCCAAGGTCAAGACGCTGGGCTTCATCGGCTTTGCCGACGCCTACGGCGACGGCTGGCTCGACGTGATGCAGAAGGCCGCCAAGGCCAAGGGCATCGAGATCGTCGCTGTCGAAAAGTATGGCCGCACCGACACCAGCGTGACGGGCCAGGTGCTCAAGCTGGTCGGCGCCAAGCCCGACGCCATCCTGATCGCCGGCGCCGGCACTCCGTCCGCGCTGCCGCAAAAGGAACTGAAGGCCCGCAACTACGGCGGCACCATCTATCAGACCCACGGCGCCGCCAACAACGACGTGCTGCGCGTCTGCGGCAAGGACTGCAATGGCATGCTCCTGCCGGCCGGCCCGCTGCTGGTCGCCGCGCAACTGCCCGACAGCAACCCGGTCAAGAAGTCGGCCCTGGCCTATGTGGAAACCTACGAAAAGGCCAACGGCGCCGGTTCGACCAACACGTTCGGCGGCCACATGTGGGACGCCGGCCAACTGGTCGTTGCCGCACTGCCCGTGGCCCTGAAGACGGGCGCCAAGCCCGGCACGCCGGAATTCCGCGTTGCCATGCGCGACGCCCTGGAAGGCGTGAAGGACCTGGCCGTGTCGCAAGGCGTGTTCAACATGTCGCCCACGGACCACGCCGGCTTTGACGAGCGCTCGCGCGTCATCGTCAAGGTGGAAAACGGCAAGTGGGTCTACCAGCCCGACCTGTAATTCCCCTGGATCGCCCGAGCGCGGGCCGCCCCATCGCGGGCGTCCGTTGCGCGGGGGGCGGCACGCCGCCCGCCGCGCCGCGCCCGGCAGGACTTCGCACCGGCCTTTCCGGCCGGTGTGTCGTATCAGTGTTCCGGATGGGGTCGGAACACCAAGAAACCACAAGGTAGTTGTTAGATGGATTCCTCAATTGCGCTGATCCTGCTGCAAGACGGTGTCGTCAACGGCGCCATCTATGCCCTCCTGGGCATGGCTCTGGTGCTGGTTTTCGCCGTTACGCGCGTCATTTTCATTCCCCAGGGCGAGTTCGTGGCGTTCGGCGCCCTGACCCTGGCCATGCTGGTGGACGGCAAAGTGCCGGGCACCGCCTATCTGCTGCCGTTGCTGGGCCTGGTGTGCCTGGCGCTTGAGCTGGTGCGCGCCGTGCGCACGCGTAGCGCCGCCGGCTTGCCCAAGACCCTCGCCACCTGCGTCGTGCTGCCGCTGGCGCTGTTCTGGCTGACCAAGAGCTACACCGGTCCCGAGAACTCGCTGTGGCTGAATATGCTGCTGACGCTGTTCCTGGTGATCCCGATGGGTCCGATGGTCTATCGCATCGTCTACCAGCCGCTCGCCGAAGCCACCGTGCTGGTGCTGCTGATCGTGTCCGTCGCCGTGCACTTCGCGCTCATGGGCCTGGCGCTCGTGTTCTTTGGCGCCGAGGGCTGGCGCACGCCGGCATTCGTGAGCGGACAGGTCGACCTGGGGTTCATGACGTGGTCCGCGCAGAGCCTGTTCGTGGTCGCCACGTGCGCGCTGCTCATCATTGCCTTGTGGGTGTTCTTCGGCAAGACGCTGTATGGCCGCGCGCTGCGCGCCACCGCCGTCAACCGCCGCGGCGCGCGCCTGGTGGGCATCAGCACCAACATGTCGGGCTCGCTGACGTTCACGCTGGCCGTGGGCATCGGCGCCATGTCCGGCATGCTGATCGCGCCCATCACCACGGTCTATTACGACACGGGCTTCCTCATCGGCCTGAAGGGCTTCGTCGGCGCCATCATTGGCGGCCTGGCCAGCTACCCCATCGCGGCGGCAGGTTCGCTGCTGGTCGGCGTGCTGGAATCCTTCTCGTCGTTCTGGGCCAGCGCATACAAGGAAGTGATCGTCTTCACTCTGATCATCCCGGTTCTGGTCTGGCGTTCGTTCAGCACCCATCACGCGGACGAAGAGGAATAACCAGCCATGAACCGCATTCTGCTTGCCGTTTTTCTCGTCGTCCTGGCGGGCCTGCCGATGGTGTCGGCCACGCCCGAGTTCTGGGTGACGCAACTGAACTACATCGGCCTGGCCAGCCTGGTCGTGCTGGGCCTGGTGCTGCTGACCGGCGTCGGCGGCCTGACGTCCTTCGGCCAGGCCGCGTTCGTCGGCCTGGGCGCGTACACCACCGCCTACCTGACGACGCAGTACGACGTGTCGCCCTGGCTGGCGCTGCCCGCGGGCCTGATCCTGACCGCCGTCGTGGCTTACCTGCTGGGCGCGATCACGCTGCGCCTGTCGGGCCACTACCTGCCGCTGGGCACCATCGCCTGGGGCCTGTCGCTGTATTACCTGTTCGGCAATATCGACTGGCTGGGCAAACACGACGGCATCGCGGGCATCGAGCCCATCAGCATCTTCGGCATGTCGCTGGCCAACGGCCGCCACATCTATTACCTGATCTGGGTCTGCGTCCTCCTGGCGCTGTGGGCCACGCGCAACCTGCTCAACTCGCGTCCCGGCCGCGCCATCCGCGCGTTGAAGAGCGGGGCGGGCATGGCCGAGTCCATGGGCGTCAACACCGCGGCCTACAAGATCGTGATCTTCGTGTGGGCGGCCCTGCTGGCCTGCGTGTCGGGCTGGCTTTATGCCCACATGCAGCGCGCCGTCAGCCCCAGCCCGTTCGGCCTGAACTACGGCATCGAGTACCTGTTCATGGCGGTGGTCGGCGGCGCCGGGTATGTGTGGGGCGCCTTGCTGGGCTCCAGCGTCATCCTGGTGCTGAAGGATCAGCTGCAGAACCTCCTGCCCAAGCTGCTGGACACCAACGCCAACTTCGAGATGATCGTCTTCGGCGTGCTGCTGATCCTGATGCTGCAATACGCGCGCAACGGCCTGTGGCCGATCCTGGCGGGCTGGTGGGGCAGCATCACCGGCGCCAACGGCTCGCGCCGCAACCTGGCGCCGCCCCCCGCGGCCCCGGCCCTGCCGACGCGCGAGCGTCCGCAACCCGGCCAGGTCGTGCTGGAAGTGGACGCCATCCGCAAGGAATTCGGCGGCCTGGTGGCGGTGAACGACATCACCTTCAAGGTCAGTTCGGGCGAGATCATGGGCCTCATCGGCCCCAACGGCGCCGGCAAGAGCACGACCTTCAACCTGATCAGCGGCGTGCTGCCGGTGACGCGCGGCCAGGTCACGTTCATGGGCCAGCGCATCGACAACCGCTCGGCGCGAGAGATCGCCAAGATGGGCGTGGGCCGCACGTTCCAGCACGTGCAGCTGCTGCCGGGCATGACGGTGCTGGAAAACGTGGCGCTGGGCGCGCACCTGCGTTCGGACGTGGGCGTGCTGTCGGGCGCGCTGCATTCGGACCGCGCCCGCGAGGCGCAGTTGCTGCATGAAGCCGCTGAGCAGCTCAAGCGCGTGGGCCTGGGCGAATACCTGTACGAACAGGCGGGCAACCTGGCGCTTGGCCAGCAACGCATCCTGGAAATCGCTCGCGCGCTGGCGTGCGATCCCGTGCTGCTGCTGCTGGACGAACCGGCCGCCGGCCTGCGCTACAAGGAAAAGCAGGACCTGGCGCGCGTGCTGGAACAGCTTCGCGCGGAAGGCATGAGCATTCTGCTCGTTGAACACGACATGGATTTTGTGATGCGCCTGACCAACCACCTCGTGGTGATGGATTTCGGCACGAAGCTGGCCGAAGGCGTGCCGGCCGACGTGCAAAAGAACCCGGCGGTGCTCGAAGCCTACCTGGGCGGCATCGACGATGACCTGCCCGAAGCGGACCAGGCCAAGCCCGTGCCTGCGGGAGGCGTGTGATGAGCGCAACGAATTCCCCCGTTCTGGAAGTCAGCAACCTGTCGGCCCGCTACGGCAAGGTCGGCGCGCTGGCAGGCGCCACGCTCAGCGTGCCGGCCGGCAGCATCGTCACCGTGATCGGCGCCAACGGCGCCGGCAAGTCCACGATGCTCAACGCCATCATGGGTTCGCTGCCGCAGACCGGCCACGCCGCCGGCACCGTGCATTACGCCGGGTCGGACGTGTCTGGCTGGATGGTCGAACGCCGCGTGGCGGCGGGCATGTCGCTGGTGCCCGAGCGCCGCGAGCTCTTCGGCACCATGTCCGTCGAAGACAACCTGCTGCTGGGCGGCTTCCGGCGTTACCGGGCCCGCGAAAGCGGCTGGCGCGACACGCTGAACGAAGTGTTCGATCTGTTCCCGCGGCTGCGCGAACGCCGGGCCCAGCAGGCCGGCACGCTGTCCGGCGGCGAACGCCAGATGCTGGCCGTGGGCCGCGCGCTGATGGCCAAGCCCACGTTGCTGATGCTGGACGAGCCCAGCCTGGGCCTGGCGCCGCGCATCGTGCGCGAGATCTTCCACATCATCGCGCGCCTGCGCGAGACCGGCGTGGCGATCCTGCTGGTCGAGCAGAACGCCCGCGCGGCCTTGCAGGTGGCCGACTACGGCTATGTGCTGGAAACCGGCGAGGTCATCCTGCACGGACCGGCGCGCGAACTGGCCGGCGATCCGAAGGTCATCGAAAGCTATCTGGGGTTGGGCAAGGGCGCCGAGGCGGCCTGACGCCATGCGGGATAAAGAAAACGCCGGCTGCCGCGAGGCACCGGCGTTTTTTTACACGCGTGTCTGCTGTTATCGGTCTGCCGTCACTTGCCCGACGGCCAGCGCCCGCCCAGTGCGCGCGTGGCTTCCGCCGCGGCGTCCTGCACAAGCTTGCCCATCTTCTTGACGGCGGCGGGCGAGTAACGCTCTTTCGGACCCGACAACGAGATGGCGCCGCAGATGTCGCCGTCCGGTCCGAAGACCGGGCTGGCCACCGCCGCGCAATTGGGGTCGCGTTCGCCCATGGAGGTGAGCATCAGCCCGGCCTGCGACGGCGGCTGGCCGTCAACCAGATACGCGGTGAGCAGCTTGCCGGCCGCGCCCTTGTCCAGGGGCAGCAGGTCGCCGACGCGGATGCGGTCCAGCGTGGAATGATGCGAGTCCACGCGCAGGAGGCACACGCGCGACTGCGCGTCGTGGTAGACGTGAAAGGACGCGCTTTCGGTGCCTTTGTCGACCAGCCCCTGCAGCAGCGGCAGGATGGTTTCGGTCAGGCGGTAGGTGGCCTCGTAGGCGCGCCCCAGATGGTGGGCATACGGCCCCAACGCATAGCGCCCGTCGGCGCGGCGCACCACGAGGGCGGCCTTTTCGAGTGAAGCGATGAGCCGCAAGAGCGTGCTCTTGTAGAACCCCGTGGCCCGGGAAAGATCGGCAAGCGTGATGGGATCGGTGCGTTGCGCGACGGCCCCGACGATGGTCAGGGCGCGTTCGACGGCGGCGACGCCGTCGGTGGAATTATCCTGAGTAGGGGTACGACTCATTGGAATGATAGGGGGGTGATTACGCGGTGGTTCCCGAGTCCGGATCGATCACCCGGCTGATGACGGGGAAATAGCGGTTGCCGTGCCCCTGGGCGAGCGCCGCGTCGAACCAGTGATCCACGTTGCGGGCTCCCAGCGCCTGTACGCCGGTCTGTTCTGCCAGCGCCAGCGCGTAGCGCAGGTCTTTGCGGGCGTAGTCCACAGGGAAGGCTTTTTCGGGAAAGTCTGCGGGCAGAATAGCCTTTAAGCCGTGGTTGCGCAACGCGAAGCTGTCCGCCGAACCGCGTGTGAAGGTCTCCAGCAGGACGCGCGGATCGACCCCCGAACGGCGTGCGATCGCGCGGGCTTCGGAAAGCGCGACCACCGTTTCGAACAGCACCATGTTGTTCAGGATCTTGACGACCTGGCCGCTGCCGACCGGGCCGCAATGCGTGATTTCGTTGGCAAACGTGGAGACCAGCGGCTTGACGCGCGCGAACGTGTTTTCGTCGCCGCCGATCATGACCGACAGCGTGCCGGCCTCGGCCGCGGCGCGCGTGCGGGCCACCGGCGCATCGATGAAGGTCGCGCCCTTGGCCGCAAATTCCCCGGCCAGTTCGCGCGTCACGTCGACGGGCGAGGTGCTCAGGTCCACGATCAACTGGCCGCTGCGCGCGTTCGCCAGCAGGCCGTCGGCGCCGCGGGCAAGCTGCGCCACGACTTCGCCGGACGGCAGCGACAGGAACACCACGTCGCATTCGCACATGATCTGCTGGGCGGTCGCCGCCGTGACGTTGTGCGCGGCCAGCCGTTGCAGGGGGGCGGGATCGTTGTCGCAGCCCAGCACGGGCACGCCGCCCTTGACGGCCAGATTGCGGCAGATGGGTTCGCCCATGACGCCCAGGCCGATGAAGCCGGCTCGTTGAAATTCAGGCATGAGGATAGTCTCCGATGAAGTGTTGGAGGGGCCGCGCCGGCGGCCCCGGATGATGTTGGGGTAAGGGGCGGCCTACATGCCGAAGTAGATGCCCTTGGATTGCTGATACAGGCGCAGCCCGCTCACGCCCTTTTCGCGCCCGATGCCGCTTTGCTTGAAGCCGCCGAAGGGCGTGGAGATGGACAGCTGCTTGTACGTGTTGATCCAGACGCTGCCCGCTTCCAGGCGCCGGGCCACGCGCCAGGCGCGCCGGTAGTCCGGCGTCCAGACGCCGGAGGCCAGGCCATAGGCGCTGTCGTTGGCCTGATCGATCAGATCGTCTTCGTCATCGAACACCAGCGCGCACAGCACCGGTCCGAAGATCTCTTCGCGCACGACGTGCGCGTCCCGCGACAGGCCGCCGAGGATGGTGGGGCGGTAGAACGCGCCGGTCTCCAGCGCCTTGCCCTCTGGACGCGCGCCGCCCAGCAGCACCTCTGCGCCGTCGCGGCGTGCGCCATCGACCATGCCTTCGATCTTCTCGCGATGACCGAAGGACGCGATCGGGCCCATCTGCGCGCCGTCGGCGTCGGGCAGGTCCACCTTCAGGCGGCTGGCGCGCGCCACGAGCTTCTCGATGAAGGCCTGGGCGATGCTGCGCTGCACGTACAGCCGGGATCCGGCCACGCAGGACTGGCCACTGCCTTCGAAGATGCCGCCGATGACGCCGTCAATCGCGGCGTCCTGGTCGGCGTCTTCAAACACGATGTGCGGTGACTTGCCGCCCAGCTCCAGCGCCACGGGCATCAGCTTTTCCGCGGCGGCATGCGCGATGGCGCGGCCGCTGCCGGTGCCGCCCGTGAACGACACCATGCGCACGCCGGGGTGCTCGACCAGACGCCGCCCCACGGTGGCGCCCAGACCGGTCACCACATTCAGGATGCCCGGCGGCAGGCCGGCCTCGAGGGCAATGCGGCCCAGCGCCAGCGCCGGCGACGAGGTGACCTCGGAAGGCTTGAGGATCACGGCGTTGCCCGCGGCCAGCGCGGGCGCCACCTTCTGCGCCTCCATCGTGAGCGGCGAGTTCCACGGCGTGATCGCCACGACCACGCCATAGGGGTCGTAGTGCGTCATGGACAGATAGTTGCCGCGCGCGGGCGTGACCTCCGCGCCCAGCGTTTCGCACACGCCGGCGTAGTAGCGGAACGTGGCCGCCGCGCTGGCGACCTGCGCCTTGCACTCGGCCCAAACCTTGCCGTTTTCGATCATCTGCAGCCGCGCGAGCAGCGGCGCGTTCTGGTCCATGCCGTCGGCGATGCGGCGCAGGATCGCGGCGCGCTGGTGCGGCAGCATGTCCCGCCACGCCGGTTGACGTTGTGCGTCCCAGGCGGCTTGAACCGCCTGGTCGACCTGCGCATCCGACGCCGCGCTGATCCGGTAGTTGCGGGCGCCGGTGGCGGGGTTGATGGATTCGAAGGCGGCGGCGTCCTGCGCGATCCATTCGCCGCCGATCAGCATGGGTTTAAGGGTTTCCGATGATTCGGACATGAAGTGTCGTTCCTCTCTTGATGGCTCTGTTTCGCGCCGGCGGCAAGCGGCCGGCGCGCATTTATTCGTTGACAGCCCGGGTTTGAAAAAATATAAAATAGAATAAGCGTTCTGCACAATGAAACGACAAGAATAAACCAAACTTTCAATCGATGACAAGAGGAGACCTACCCATGCAACGCAATTGGCTGCGTGCGCTGGCTTGTGCCGCGACGCTGTTCACGGCGGCGGCGCACGCCGACACCTACCCTTCGAAACCCGTGTCGATGATCGTGCCGTATCCGGCCGGGGGCGCCACCGACGTGGTCGCGCGCGCCGTGGCCGAACGGCTCACGCAGTCGTGGGGACAATCGGTCATCGTTGAAAACCGCGCCGGCGCCGGCACGACGATCGGCGCAAGTTCCGTGGCCCGCGCGCGCGGCGACGGCTACACGCTGTTCATGACGACGTCCGCGCACACGATCAGCGGCCACCTGTACAGCAAGCTCAGCTACGACCCCGTCAAGGACTTCGCGCCGATCACGCTGGTGACCAAGGTGCCGCTGGTGCTGGTGGTCAACCCCGCCATTCCGGCCAAGACGCTGCCGGAGTTCCTGGCCTACCTGAAGCAGAACGGCGGCGCGGTGAACTTTGCCTCGCCGGGCAACGGCACGGCGCAGCACCTGAGCGGCGAACTTTTCAAGATCGCCACGAAATCGACCATCACGCACGTGCCGTACCGGGGCGACGCGCCGGCCTTCACGGACCTGGCGGGCGGGCAGGTGCAGATGATGCTCGCCACCATCACGTCGGCGCTGCCGCTGATCGAGTCCGGCAAGCTGCGTGCGCTGGCTGTCGCCAACGGTAAGCGGGTGCAGGCGTTGCGCGACGTGCCGACGTTCGCCGAGGCGGGCATGCCCGGCTTCGAGGCCGCGACCTGGTTCGGCATCCTGGCGCCCGCCGCCATGCCGCAGGAACAGGCGCAGCGCATCTATGAAGACGTATCGAAGATCGTCGCGACGCCCGAAATGCAGACCCGCATCGAAGGGCTGGGCGGCGAAGTCGTCAACAGCACGCCCAAGGCGTTCGCCGCCTTCATGCAGCAGGAAGAGGAGAAGTGGGGCCAGGCCGTCAAGGCTTCCGGCGCCGTCGCAGCGCAGTAGACACCAACGCAATCCGCAGCCGCGCGCCAACGCAGCGCCCGGCGCGGATCCATGCAATCACGGAGGAGACACATCATGACAGTTGCAAAATGGCTGGCAGCAGGCGCGTTCGCCTGGTGCGCCGCAGTGCCGGCAGTGGCAAGCGCGGCCGACTATCCCAACGCCCCGGTCAAGTTCGTCGTGGGCTTCAGCCCCGGCAGCACGATCGACATCGTGGCGCGCATCGTCGGCGACGCGCTCGCCACCCGCATGGGCCAGACGTTCGTGGTCGAAAACCGGACGGGCGCGAACGGCATGATCGCCGCCCGCATGGTGGCGCAGGCCAAGCCCGACGGCTACACGATCCTGGTCAGCAATTCCAGTTCGATCACCGTCAACCCCTTGCTCTACAAGGATCTGCAGTACCACCCGCTGAAGGACTTCGAGCCGGTGACCACCGTGGTGTCCGTGCCTTTCATCCTGACCATCAACGCCGAGAATCCGCGCGTGGCCGGCGTGAAGGACGTCAAGTCGCTGGTCGACCTGGCGCGGCGCAATCCCAACACGGTCAGCTACGGGTCGGCCGGCAACGGCAATCTGATGCACCTGGCGGGCGCGCAGCTGGCCACGATGTCGGATGTGCAGATGCTGCACGTGCCGTACCGCGGGGCCGCGCCGATGGAGGCGGGGCTGTTGTCCAAGGAAGTCGATTTCGGCTTTGACACGCTGTCGGGCGTGCCGCTCATCAAGGCGGGCAAGCTGAAGGCGCTGGCCGTATCCACCGCGCAGCGCTGGCATGACCTGCCGGATGTGCCCGCCGTGGCCGAGCTGGGCTACCCGGACTTCGACATCTCATTCTGGGTCGGCGTGTTTGCGCCGGCGGGCACGCCGCCCGCCATCGTGGACCGCCTTAACCGCGAGATCGCCGCAGCGGCCAAGGATCCCGCGGTGCGCGCGCGGCTTGCGGCGCAGGGCAATCCCTCGACGCAATCGCCCAAGGAGTTCCGGCAAAAGATCGCCGACGAACTCAAGCAGAACGAGACGCTCATCAAGCGCGCAAACATCAAGATCGACTGAGCCGCGGCGGCGGTGGCCGCGCGGGCAACTGGCAGGAAGGAGCACAAGGTGTCCTGGGAAAAAGAACTGCAGGAATTGGCGCTGCGCAAGGAACTGGCGGCGCGCATGGGGGGCGAGGCGAAGGTGCGCCGGCACCGCGAGAACGGCAAGCTGCCGGTGCGCGAGCGGATCGAAAAAATGGTCGACCCGGCGTCATTCCGGGAAGTGGGGGCGCTGGCGGGCAGCGGCGACTATGACGCGCAGGGGCGCCTGACGGACTTCACGCCATCGAACCTGCTGATCGGGCGCGCCAAGGTGCAGGGCAGACCTGTCGTCGTCGCGGCCGACGACTTCACCGTGCGCGGCGGCGCCAACGACGGGGCGGTCGGCGACAAGCTGGTGGAATCCGAGCGCATGGCGCAGGACCTGCGCGTGCCGCTCATCCGGCTGGTCGACGGCACGGGCGGCGGCGGATCGGTGCGCAACATCGAGATCAAGGGCCACACGCTGCTGCCCAAACTGCGCATGTGGCCGCTGATGGCGCAGAACCTGGCGACAGTGCCCGTCGCGTCGCTGGCGCTGGGATCGGTGGCCGGCCTGGGCGCGGCGCGCGTGGCGGCCAGCCACTACTCGGTCATGGTGCGCGACACCTCGCAGCTCTTCATCGCGGGTCCGCCCGTCGTCGCCCGAATCGGCCAGAACCTGGACAAGAATGAGCTGGGCGGCAGCGATATCCATACCCGCAATGGCGTGGTGGATGACGAGGCGGAATCCGAAGAAGACGCCTTCGCACGGGTGCGCCGCTTTCTTTCGTACCTGCCGCGTTCCGTGCATGAGCTGCCGCCGCGCGCGGCCGAGCCCGGCCGTGCAGGCGCCCAGGACTGGCTGCGGGACGCCATTCCGGCCGACACGCGCGCCGTGTACAAAATGCGGCCGATCCTTGAGGCGCTGGTCGACGGGGGGTCGTTCATGGAGATCGGCAAACGCTGGGGCCGCGCCGTCATCACCGGGCTGGCCCGCATCGATGGCTGGCCGGTGGCGGTGTTTGGCAGTGACCCCTATCACTACGGTGGCGGGTGGGATGGCCCGGCCGCCGAAAAATTCACCCGCTTGCTGGACCTGGCCGAAACGTTCCATCTGCCCGTCGTCAACCTGGTCGACGTGCCCGGGTTCCAGATCGGGCTGAACGCCGAGAAGGCCGGCGCCATGCGGTACGGCGTGCGTGCGCTGACGGCCGTCGCGCAATCCACGGTGCCGTGGTGCTCGATCATCGTGCGTAAGGCGTTCGGCGTGGCGGCGGGCGGGCACCAGAGCGCGGGCCGCTTCAACTTCCGCTACGCATGGCCGTCGGCCCAGTGGGGCTCGCTGCCGGTGGAGGGCGGACTGGAGGTTGCCTACAAGGCGGAGATCGAGGCCGCCGAGGACCCGCAGGCCAAGATGCGTGAGATCGAAGCGCGCGTCCGCAGCCTGACCTCGCCCTTCCGCAGCGCCGAAGCCTTCGTCGTGGAAGACATCATCGATCCCGCCGCCACCCGTCAGGCGCTGGAGGAATTCGTGGAGCTGGTGGCGCCGCTGCGCGAACCCGGCCCGCGCGCCTTCGGCTACCGACCGTGACGCCGCGCCAGGAGCCCAACATGAAACGAGTCATCGTGGCCAATCGCGGCGCCGTCGCCCGGCGCGTCATCCGCGCCTTGCGCGGCCTGGGCATCGAATCGGTCGCCGTCTATTCCGAGGCCGACCGTGATCTGCCGTATCTGTCCGAAGCGGACCTGACCGTTCCGATCGGTGCATCGCCCGCCACGCAGAGCTACCTGAACCAGGAAACGCTGCTGCGCGTGGCGCGTGAATGCGGTGCGGATGCCCTGCACCCCGGTTATGGCTTCCTGTCCGAGAACGCGGCGTTTGCCGAGGCCGTGGAGCAGGCTGGCCTGATCTTTGTCGGCCCGTCGCCGCGCTGGATCCGGATGCTGGGACACAAGACCCAGGCGCGCGACGCCATGCGGGCGCTGGGGATGCCGATGGCGCCAAGCAGCGACGTGCTGGGGGACGACATTGCGGCGCTGCGCCGCGCCGCCGAAGACCTCGGGTATCCGGTGCTGATCAAGCCGGCGTCGGGCGGCGGCGGCATCGGGATGCTGGCGCTGGAGGGGCCGCAGGATGCCGAAGCGCAATGGTCGCGCGCGCGGCAGATCGCCGAACGCAGTTTCGGCGGCTCGGACCTGTATCTGGAAAAGCTGCTGCGCGACCCGCGCCACGTCGAGTTCCAGTTCCTGGCCGATCGCCACGGGCAGGTGCGCTGCCTGTACGAACGCGACTGCTCCACGCAGCGCCGCCACCAGAAGGTGCTGGAGGAAGCGCCGGCGCCTGCGCTGCCGCGTGCGGCGGTCGAGGCCATGGGCGCGCGGCTGGAGACCATGCTGGCGGGAATGGGCTACGACGTGATCGGCACGGTGGAGATGCTGTACACGCCCGATTCCGGCTTTTCGTTTCTTGAAATCAACACCCGCCTGCAGGTCGAGCACGCCGTGAGCGAAGCGGTGACCGGCGTGGATCTGGTGGCGGCGCAACTCAGGCTTGCGGCCGGTGAGCGCATGCAGGACGTGCTGCCGGCCGTGCCGCAGCTGAATGGCCACGCCATCGAGGCGCGCGTGTATGCCGAAGATCCGGTGCGCTTCCTGCCGTCGCCCGGCCCGCTGCGTGTATTCCAGCCGCCGGAGATGCCCGGCGTGCGCATCGAAACCGGCTACGCGGAAGGCTGCCGCGTCTCGAGCCACTACGACCCGATGCTGGCGAAGGTGATCGCGCATGCCGCGACGCGCGACGCGGCGCTGGATCTGCTGGCGGCCGCGCTGGGGCAGTTCCGCGTCGAAGGCGTCAAGACCAACATTCCTTTTGTGCGCCGGGTGCTCGAAGACCCGGCTTTCCGCGCGGGGCAGGTCAGCACCGGGCTGGTGGGACGCATGCTCGAAGCGGCCCAGTCACAGGCCGCGTAGATCCCTCGCAGTTGTCATACCGAAACAGTCATACCGATAACGATCAGGAGCAGGCAATGTTCAAAGTGGAAACCCCCGTGGTGGGCCGTGTGGTCGCCGTCACCGTCAGCCCCGGCCAGCGCGTCGAGGCAGGCGACAGCGTCGCCAAGGTCGAATCGATGAAGATGGAAATCCCCGTGGAAGCGGAGCGCGCGGGCGTGGTGGCGCGCGTGCTTGTCAACGAGGGCGACGAGGTGGACGAAGGCCAGGCCGTGGTCGAACTGGAGTGACGCGGCCATGCTGATCCACACGGAACGCAGGGAAGCGGGGCGCGTCGCGTTGCTGACGTTGCGCAATCCGCCGGTCAACAGCCTGAGCGCGGCGCTGCGCGCCGAGCTGCACGCGGCCATCGACGCCGCGTTGGTTGACGAGGCGGTGCGCGCGCTGGTGCTGGCGGGCGATGGCGATTTCTTCTGCTGCGGCGCGGAGATTCGCGAATTCAACACGCCGCTGCCGGCGCGTGAGCCGACGCTGCGGTCGCTCATCGCACAGATCGAGGGCGCGGCCAAGCCCGTGGTGGCGGCGATTCATGGCGCGGCGCTTGGCGGGGGCCTGGAACTGGCGCTGGGCTGCCACTACCGCGTGGCGCAGGCCGGCGCATCGTTGGGGCTGCCCGAAGTGAAGCTGGGCGTGCTGCCGGGCGGGGGCGGCACGCAGCGCCTGCCGCGACTCGTGGGCGTCGAACGGGCGCTGTCCATGATCGGCGGCGGGGATCCCGTCGACGCCCAACTGGCGGCGGCGTGGGGACTGGTCGACCAGGTCTGCGCGAAGGATCTGATCGAAGAGGCGTCGGCCTACGCGTTGGCCGTCGCGGACGCACCGCTGGCCCCGCGCATCGTGGGTGCACGGCCGGTGGCGACACCCGCCGATCCCGGCGTCTACGAACGCGCCCGCCAGGAGGCCGCGCGGCGCTTCCGCGGCTGCGTGGCGCCGCTCGCCTGCGTGGATTGCGTGGAATACGCCGCGCGTTCAACGCTGAATGAAGGACTGGCGTACGAGCGTGAACGCTTCCTGGAACTGGTGAACGGACCGCAGTCCAAGGCGCAGCGGCATCTGTTCTTCGCCGAGCGCGCCGCGGTGAAGTTGCCGCCCGAATGGCGCGCCCAGGCGCCGATCGGCACGGTGGGCGTGGTGGGCGCGGGCACGATGGGCGGCGGCATCGCCATGAGTCTTGCCAACGCGGGACTGGACGTGGTTCTGGTCGAACGCGACGCGCAGGCGCTGGCGCGCGGGTGGGACGTGATCACGAAGAACTATGCCGCCACCGCTGCCAAGGGCAAGCTGAGCGCCGCGCAGGTCGAGGAACGCCAGGCGCGCATCCGCACCAGCCTGCACCTGGACGATCTGCGCGAAGCGGATCTGGTCATCGAGGCCGCCTTCGAGGACATGGCCGTCAAGCGCGAGATCTTTCAGGCGCTGGACCGCGTCTGCAAATCCCCCGCGATCCTGGCGTCGAACACGTCGCGGCTGGATATCGACGAGATCGCCGCTTTCACGGGACGTCCCGCGCAGGTGCTGGGCATGCACTTCTTCAGTCCCGCGAACGTCATGCGGCTGCTCGAGGTGGTGAAGGGCCGCGAAACCGATGGCAACGTCGTCGCCGCCGTGTTCCGGCTGGCGCGCAAGATGGGCAAGCTGCCGGTGCTGGTCGGCGTGTGCGACGGGTTCGTCGGCAATCGCATGGTCAGCCCGTACACGCGCGAGGCGCACTTCCTGCTCGAAGAAGGCGCGACGCCGGCGCAAGTGGACGGCGCGCTGCAGCGTTTCGGGCTGGCGATGGGACCGCTGCGCATGGCCGACATGGCGGGACTGGATATCAGTTGGGCGTTCCGCAAGCGCATGGCCCCCACGCGGCCGGCGCACCTGCGCTATTCGCGCGTGGCCGACCGCCTGTGCGAGCAGGGCCGCTTCGGACAGAAGACGGGCAGTGGCTTTTACCGCTACGAGGCCGGCAGCCGCACGCCGCTGGAAGACGCCGATGTGCTGGCGCTGATCGAGACCTGCGCACGCGAAGACGGCATTGCGCGACGTGTCATTTCGGACGAAGAGATCGTGCAGCGCACGATGTATGCGCTGGTCAACGAAGGCGCGCGCATCCTGGAAGAGGGCATTGCGCGCCGCGCGTCGGACATCGATGTCATCTACGTGAACGGCTACGGATTCCCGGTGCATCGGGGCGGTCCCTTGTTCTACGCCGAGCAGCAGGGGCTGGCGCAGGTGCTGGCGACGATCCGGCAGTTTCACGCGGCGCACGGCGAACTCTGGCGTCCCGCGCCTTTGCTGGAACGGCTGGTCGCGCAGGGTCAAACCTTCGCGGACTTGTAATGAACAGGGGCGCCGTGGATGCGTCCCGCAGAAGAATCAGGAGACAGGGCAATGCAGAGGGAAATGGAGGGCGCCGCGCCAAGCGGGCCGCAGGAACAGTTTTTTTCGAATCTCGCCGAGGGCCGCTTCCGGATCCAGCGTTGCGCGGCCTGCGGCGCGCATCAGTTCTTTCCGCGGGTGCTGTGCATGCACTGCGGCGCGCAGGATCTGGCGTGGACCGAGCCGTCGGGCGCGGGCACGGTCTATTCGTTCAGCATCGTGCGGCGCAAGCCTGATGCAGGCGGCGACTACAACGTGGCGCTGGTCGATCTGCAGGAGGGTGTGCGGATGATGAGCCGCATCGACGGCGTCGCGCCGGAGAGCCTGCGCATCGGCATGCCGGTCCGGGCGCGCGTGCTGCGCGGCGAAGGGCAGCCGCTGGTGGTGTTCATTCCGGCGGAGGTCGCATGATGTCGTTGGAATCGCTGCGCGGACAGGTCGCCATCGCGGGGGTGGGACATGCGGGCCTGGGCGAAGCCCACGGGTTTACTGAAATGGAAGTGCTGGCGCAGGCCGCCGCACGCGCGGTTGCGGATGCGGGCCTGACCATGCGCGACATCGATGGGCTGGCGACGTGCAGCTCGTCGGCCACGATGTGGAGCATGCCGGTCGCCGAGTACCTGGGCCTGAAGCCGCGCTACATCGAGGCCACGATGCTGGGTGGATCCAGCTTCGTCTCGCACCTGCTGCCGTCGGTGATGGCGCTGGTGTCCGGGCAGTGCAATGCGGTCCTGGTCTGCTACGGCAGCACGCAGAAGACGGCGGTGTTCGGCCGCAAGGAGGGCGTCAAGGCGCGCACGCTGTTGGATCCGCAGCCGTTCGAGTACCCGTACTCGCCCCTGTCGCCCGTGACGTCCTACGCGCTGGCGGCCGCCCGGCACATGCATCAGTACGGCACGACACGCGAGCAGCTTGCCGAAGTGGCGGTGGCGGCACGGGCCTGGGCACGCCTCAACCCTGAGGCGGCGATGCGCGACCCCCTGTCGATCGCGGACGTGCTGGCTTCGCGTCCGGTGTCCGATCCCCTGACCGTGCGCGACTGCTGCCTGGTCAGCGACGGCGGCGGCGCCTATGTGATGGTCCGCGCGGACCGCGCGCGCCAGTTGAAGCAGCCCCCCGTTTATGTGCTGGGCAGTGCGACGGCGGTGTGGAACCGCCAGATTTCGTCCATGGAGGACCTGACCGTCACCGCGGCTGCGGAGTCGGGCAAGCGCGCGCTGGCGATGGCGGGCCTGACGGTGGCCGACGTGGACGTGGCCGAGCTGTACGACGCCTTCACGGTCAACACGCTGCTGTTCCTGGAAGACCTGGGCTTTTGCAAGAAGGGCGAGGGCGGGGCCTTCGTGCAGGGCGGGGCGATTGCCCCCGGCGGCCGGTTGCCGGTCAACACCAATGGCGGCGGACTGTCGTGCGTGCATCCCGGCATGTACGGCATCTTCCTGGTGATCGAGGCCGTGCGCCAGCTTCGGGCGCAGGCGGGCGAACGGCAGGTGCCAGGCGCCGACATCGCGCTGGTGCACGGCAACGGCGGCACGTTGTCCAGCCAGTCCACCGCCATTCTCGGCGGCCCGGCCACGCACTGAGATTCCAGGAGAAAGAGCCATGCTGGACAAGACAGTTGATTCCCTGGCGGCCGCGGTGGCGGGCGTGCAGGACGGGGCGGTGATCCTGATCGGCGGATTCGGCGCCTCGGGCGTGCCGACCGAGCTGGTCTGCGCGTTGCTGGATCAGGGCGCGCGCGAGCTGACCATCGTCAACAACAACGCGGGCAACGGCAAGCGCGGGCTCAGCGAGCTGGTGCAGGCGGGCCGGGTGCGCAAGATGATCTGCTCGTTCGCGCGCTCGTCCGACCGCAAGAACCCGAACGCCGCGGCCTTCGCGGACGCGTACCGGGCCGGCAAGGTCGAGCTTGAATGCGTTCCGCAGGGCACGATGGCCGAACGCATGCGCGCGGCGGGCGCTGGGCTGGGTCCATTCTTCACGCCCACGGCCTTCGGCACTCCGCTCGCGCGGGGCAAGGAAACCCGCGTCATCGACGGCGTGGGCTACGTGCTGGAGTCGCCGCTCAAGGGCGACTATGCATTCGTCAAGGCGCGCACGGCGGATCGCTGGGGCAACCTGGTGTACCGCTACGCGGGCCGCAATTTCGCGCCGGTCATGTGCATGGCCGCCGCCACGACGGTGGCGCAGGTGGACGAGATCGTGGACCTGGGCGGAATCCCGCCCGAACACGTGATGACGCCGGGCATCTTCGTCAAACGGGTGGTGCAGGTGGGAGCGGGTCATGGGCTTTGAAAAACTCAGCCGGCGCGACATCGCGCGCCTGGTGGCGGCGGACATCGAGGACGGCGCCTACGTCAATCTGGGCATCGGCATTCCGACGCAGGTCTCGGCCTTTCTGCCGCCGGGCCGGGACGTGATCCTGCACACCGAGAACGGGATCGTCGGAATGGGGCCGGGCGATCCCGGCGCGCCGCTGGACCTGGACCTCATCAACGCCAGCAAGGAGGCAGTGACCCTGTTGCCGGGCGCGTCCATCACGGACCACGTGGTGTCGTTCGCCATGATGCGCGGCGGCCATCTGGACCTGACGGTGCTGGGCGCGTTCCAGGTGTCCGAAAAGGGCGACCTCGCCAACTGGGACACGGGCGCGGCCGACACCATACCGGCGGTTGGCGGGGCCATGGATCTCGTGGCCGGGGCGCGCCAGGTCTACATCACGATGGAGCACGTCACCAAGGACGGGCAGCCCAAGATCGTGCGCGAATGCACCTACCCGCTGACCGGCGCCGGGGTCGTGGACCGCATCTATACGGACCTGGCCATCCTGGACGTGACGCCGGCAGGCATGCAGGTCAGGGCGATGGTGGCGGGGCTCACGTTCGACGAGCTGCAGGCCCTCACCGGCTGCCCGCTCGCGCTGGATCCTGGCTGGCGGACGCTCTCGGCGCAATAGCGGACCGCCGCGCCGGGCGGCAGCGCCGGCGGTCAGCAGCGCTGCCAAGACAGCGATTCCCGTGATTTCCCCGTGTTGACACGGCCAGTTTTCAATCCTTAGAATGTTCTTACAGAAAGAATAAGCGTTCTGCATATAAGAACGCACCAAAAAGGGAAGAGACAATGCAAACCCAAGCCATGCCCCCGCGCGACGCGGGCGGCGCGCAGCTTGCGCAGCGTTTTCGTGACAGCGCGCTGTCGTTTTCGCGGCCGCGCCAGGTCGACATGGATCTGCTGGTCCGGTTCGGCGCCCATCCGGTCCTCGTGCGCATCCGCGACGGGCGCGTCACGGCGGCCGAGGTCCCCGCGGCCCCGCTGCCTTCGTGCGACGTCGCAATGCAGGCTTCGGAAGCCGCCTGGTCGCACTTCTGGCAGGCCGTGCCGGACGCCGGCTGGCACGACATCTTTGCGCTCGCCAAGCGCGGCGAATTGCGCATCGACGGCAATCTCCAGCCGCTGATGGCGCATCTGCAGTTCGTCAAGGATCTGCTGGCCTCGGCGCGGGAGGTGCAGGCATGAGCGCCGCACTGGAACCCATCGTCGGCCGCTACGTGTCGTTCGACATCGCAGGCCGGCGCTGCCGCGTCTATTTCGAGGAAGCGGGCGAAGGCATACCGCTGGTGTGCCTGCACACCGCCGGCGCCGATGGCCGTCAGTACCGGCACATGATGTGCGACCCGGACATCACCTCGCGCTATCGCGTCATTGCGCTCGACCTGCCGTGGCACGGCAAGTCGTATCCGCCCGAAGGCTGGCAGGACGAGGAGTACCGGCTTTCCACGGACCTGTACGTCGAGACCGTGATGGCCTTCTGCCATGCGTTGGCGCTGGACCGGCCGGCGCTCATCGGCTGCTCCATCGGCGGGCGCATCGTGCTGCAGCTCGCGCATCTGCATTCCCGTGATTTCCGTGCGCTGATCGGCGTCGAAGCCGCCGATCACCAGGCGCCCTGGTACGACACGTCATGGCTGCATCGCGGCGACGTGCATGGCGGCGAGGTCTGCGCGGCGCTGGTGTCCGGGCTGGTCGCGCCCCAGTCGCCCGCCGTGCATCGCCACGAAACGCTGTGGCAATACATGCAGGGCGGTCCCGGCGTGTTTCGCGGCGACCTGCACTTCTATCGCGTGGACAGCGACGTGCGAGGCCGCCTGGATGGCATCCGCACCGACCTGTGTCCGCTCTACCTGCTGACAGGCGAATACGACTTCTCCTGCACGCCGGAAGACACCCTGCGCACCGCCGCCAGCATCCCGGGCGCGCAGGTGACCATCATGCGCGAATTGGGACATTTCCCGATGAGCGAAAACCCCGAGCAGTTCCGCGGCTACGTGCTGCCGGTGCTGGACGCCATCGCCCGCCAATAGAGCAGGCATTACCGACGGGCCGCTGGGGCCCGCATCCTCAGGAGACAACATGCGTTATCCGATCATCCTGGCCGGCGCTTTCGCGCTGGCCGCCGCAATACCGGCCCACGCGCAGGAAACGCTGAGGCTCGGCGCGCTGGTCACCCTGTCCGGCGCGGGCGCCGCCTGGGGGCAGGGCATGAAAAACGCCGCGGAGGTCGCGGCCGATCAGGTGAACGAGGCGGGCGGTCTGGAAGTGGGCGGCAAGAAGTACCGCGTGCAGGTCGTGGCCTATGACGACAAGTACCAGGCGAACGAGGCCGTCACGGTGGCGAACCGCCTGGTGTTCGAGGACAAGGTGCGCTACGTGATCGGTCCGGTGGGCTCCGCGCCGGTGCTGGCGATCCAGCCGATGACCGAGAAGAACAAGGTCATCCTGTTGACGCTCGGCTTCACCTCCAAGGCGCTGGCCGCCGACAAGCCCTACACCTTCCGCCCCAACGTCACGACCGCCGAAGTCTCGCAGCCGCAGATCGACTGGCTGGTCAAGGCGCAAGGCCTGCGCAAGGTCGGCGCGCTGTTTCCCAACGACGAGACCGGCCAGCAGATCGCGCTGGACCTGGAGGCCGCCTACAAGAAGGCGGGCGCGGCGCTGGCCACCAAGGAGTTCTTCGAGCGCGACCGCGTCGACTTCGTGCCCCTGCTGACCCGCATGATGGCGCGCGGCATCGACGCCATCGAGCTGGACGGCAATTCCCCCACCACGGCGGGCCTCATCGTCAAGCAGGCGCGCGAACTGGGCTTCGAGGGCAAGATCGTGCGCACGGGCGGTCCGGCCACGCAGGAGATCGTCAACGTGGCGGGCAAGCAGGCGACCGAAGGCATGCTGGTCCACACGCCGATCGATCCGGACCTGCCCGCCACGCAGGCCTACGCCAAGCGCTACGCGGCCAAGTACAAGCACGCGATGAACGGCTTCAGCCCGGCTTTCTATGACGGCACCAACATGCTGTTCGAGGCCATGCGCCGCGCGGGCACGGTGGAAGATACCGAGCGGGTGCGCATCGAACTCGAAAAGCTGGACGGCTTTGAAGGCTCGCTGGGCAAGCTGAGCTGGACCGGCCAGGCCAGGTACGGCATCAATCACCAGCTCAATGCGCCGTTCTACGTGGCCGAGGTCAAGGATGGCCGCGAGGTCATCCGCGCCCGCTGCACGGTCGAGGGTTGCCGCTAGCGCGGCGGAGGGCACGACGTGGATTGGAGCATTCTGCTGGCGCAGGCCACGATCAACGGCTTGATCGTGGGACTGCTGTACCTGCTGATGGCGGTGGGCTTCACGCTGGTGTTCGGCGTGATGCGCATGGTGAATTTCGCGCACGGCGAGTTCTACATGCTGGGCGCGTTCGGCGCGTACTACCTGACCACCCAGGCGGGGCTGACCTTTCTGCCGGCCGTGGCGCTTACCTTCGCGCTGGCGGTCGCCGGGGGCGCGGTGCTGGAATGGGGTGTGCTCAAGCCGTTCCGGCGCGACGAATTGAACGGCATGATCGCCACCATCGGCTTGGCGATGATCCTGCAGAACCTCGCGCTGATGTTCTTCGGACCGGACCCGCTGTCCATGCCGGCCGTCGCCCAGGGCACGGCGCGCATGGGCAAGCTGGTCGTGCCGCTGTCGCGCGTGTACGTGGTGTTGTTCGCGCTGCTGGCGCTGGCATTGCTGTACGGCTTTCTGAAGCATTCGCGGCCCGGGCGCGCGCTGCGCGCGGTGGTCGAGGACTTCGAGATCGCCGCGATCCAGGGCATCCGCTCGCGCATCTACTACCCGCTCGGCTTCGGCCTGGGCGTGGGGCTGGCGGCCGTGGCAGGCGCATTGATGGCGCCGCTGTTCTCGGTGTCGCCCTTCGTGGGCGCCACGCCGCTGCTCAAGGCGTTCATCGTGGTGATCCTGGGCGGACTGGGCAGCATTCCGGGCGCCGCCGTCGCGGGGCTGGCGCTGGGGCTGGCGGAAAGCTACGGCAGCCTGCTGTTCGAAAGCAGCACCGCCGACATGCTCATCTTCGCCATCGTGATCGTCATGCTGGTCGTGCGGCCCAAGGGGCTGCTGGGCCGGGGGGAGGCATAAGCCATGACCGTACTTTCGCTTGAAGCCGGCATGGCGCGGCCCGCGCCCGTGCAATGGCTGTTGTGGCTGGCCCTGGCGGCCGCCGCCGTGACGCCGTGGTTCGCTGGGCCGTTCGTGCAGCACCTGGCCGTGCTGACCTGCCTGAACGTGCTCATCGTCAACGGCCTGGCGCTGATCGCGCGCTGCGGCCAGCTTTCACTGGGCCATGCCGCGTTCGTCGCGGTGGGCGCCTACGGCTCGGTGCTGGCGGCGCGTCATCTGGGCTGGAGCTTTCTGCCGGCCACGCTGGCGGGCGTTGCCATCACCGCAGTCGTTGCGCTGGCGCTGGGCGCCATCATCCTGCGGCTGAAGGGCGTGTACTTCGTGCTGGTGACGTTTGCCTTCGGCGAGCTGGTTCGGCTGGCGCTGCTGGACGGCGCGTCCTGGTCGGGCGGCGCCAACGGGATCGCGGGCATCCTGCCGGCCGAACTGGCGGGCTGGGTGTTCGACAGCCGTGCCAGCTTCTACGGTCTGGCGCTCGCCGTGGCGCTGGGGTCCGTGGCGCTGCTGGCCGCGGTGGCCCGGCGTCCGTTCGGCCATGCCATCGACGCGGTGGCCGAAAACCCCGCGTTGGCCGAGTCCACCGGCCTGTCCGTGCAGCGCATCCAGCTCTGCTCCTTGGTGGGCGGCTGCGCGCTGGCGGCGGCCGGCGGCGCCTTGCAGGCGCGCTACGTCGGCTATGTCTCGCCGGAATCGTTCAACGCCAGCATCTCCATCAGCTTCATCATCATGCTGGTCATCGGCGGCCGGCGTTCGGTCTGGGGCGGGCTGATCGGCGCCATGGTGCTGACGCCGCTGCCGGAACTGTTCCGCGGGGCGGTCCAGACGCAGCACATCTTTTACGGCGCGGCGCTGATCCTGATCCTGCGTTTTCTGCCCGCGGGCCTGGCCGGCCTGCCGGGGCCTTGGCAAGCGCGCCGCCGCAAGGAGTCGCAATGAACCAGCCTTTATTGCAGGTGACGGGCCTGTCCCGCAGCTTCGGGGGGCTGGCGGCCTTGCGCGGGCTGACGTTCTCCATCGCCAGCGGCGAGATCGTGGGCCTGATAGGTCCGAACGGCGCCGGCAAGACCACAGCCTTCAACGTCATCAGCGGCGCCATGCCGCCCAGCGCCGGCACGGTGCAATTCGACGGCAGCGACATCTCGGGCGCGCCGCCCAGCCGTGTCGTCGTGCATGGGCTGGCCCGCACGTTCCAGTCCACGTCCACCTATCCCGGCGTGACGGTGGCCGAGAACATCCATCGCGGCATGCTGTCGCGGGTCAGGCATTCGTGGCTGCGGCGGCTGGCCGGCCGCAGCGAAGACCTGCTGTCGGCCGACGAGGTCGCCCGCGAGGTCGATCGCCTGCTCACGCTGCTGGATCTGCAGGCCTGGCGCGACGCGCCGGCCGGATCGCTGGCCTACGGCCTGCAGAAGAAACTGGGCATCGCCGTCGCGCTGGCCTGCCGGCCGCGCATGCTGCTGCTGGACGAGCCGGCCGCCGGCCTGAACCATGAAGAATGCAACGAGCTTGGCCGTCTGCTGCGGCGGCTGCGGGACGAGGAGGGGCTGACGATGCTGCTGGTCGAACACCACATGGCGCTGGTCATGGAGCTGTGCCATCGCATCGTCGTGCTGGTCCAGGGCGAGAAGATCGCCGAGGGCACGCCGCAGGCCATCCGCGACAACCCCGCCGTGATCGAAGCCTATCTGGGAGCGCCCGACTATGCCCATGCTTGAAGTCCAGGATCTGAATGTGCGGTACGGGCAGCTGGAGGCGGTGCGCGGCGTCAGCTTCAACGTCGAGCAGGGCGAGATCGTCGCGCTGGTCGGCTCGAACGGCGCCGGCAAGAGTTCCACGCTCAAGGCGCTGATCGGCCTGGCGCCGGTGGCAGGCGGCCGCGTGCGCTTCGAAGGGCGCGACATTTCCCGGCTGGGGTCGGCCGCGCGCGTGTCGGCGGGCCTGGCGCTGTCGCCGGAAGGGCGGCGCCTGTTCGGCCGGATGACCGTGCTGGACAATCTGCTGGCGGGCGCGCATGCGGTGGGGTCGCGTGCCGGCGTGCGGGCGCGGTTGGACGAGATCTATGCGCTCTTTCCGCGGGTGCAGGAGCGGCGCGCGCAGCTTGCGGGCTCGCTATCGGGTGGCGAACAGCAGATGGTGGCCATCGGTCGTGCGATGATGGCGCAACCCCGTCTGCTGATGCTGGACGAGCCGTCGCTGGGCATCGCGCCCAAGATCGTGGCCGAGATTGCGGGCGCCATCCAGCGCATCAATCGCGATAGCGGCATCGCCATCGTGCTGGTGGAACAGAACGCGCGGCTGGCGCTGCGCCTGGCGCATCAGGCCTACGCGTTCGAGCATGGCGAGGTGGTGCGCAGCGGCAAAGGAGCCGAGATGCTGGCGGATCCCTTCGTGCAGAAGGCCTACCTTGGAGTCTGAAATGAATGCGCCAGACGCGCTACCCGAGTACGAGATCTACGCCGTCCGCTACGCAAGCATGGCACGCCAGCGCCGCGACAACTTCCTGGGCGGCGATCCCCACGACGGCGACATGCCCATGGATTTCTTCGTGTGGCTGGTCCGCGGCGCGGGTCGCGTGGTGCTGGTCGACACGGGCTTCAACGCCGGCATGGCGCGCCGGCGCCGGCGCGAGCTCATCCACTGCCCGATCGGCGCGCTGGCGGCGTTGGGCGTTCAGCCCGGGGATGTGCAGCACGTGGTGCTGACGCATCTGCACTACGACCACGCCGGCAACCTGGACCTGCTGCCCGAGGCGACCTTCCACGTGCAGGACGACGAGATGGACTACGCCACGGGCCGCTGCATGTGCTTCGAGCCGCTGCGTCACGCGTACGCGGTTGAGGATGTGGTGTCGCTGGTCCGGCGCGTGTACGAGGACCGCGTGGTGTTCCATGACGGCGATGAGGCGCTGCTGCCGGGTATCGAACTGCTGAAGATCGGCGGCCACACCAAAGGGCTGCAATCGGTGCGGGTGCACACCGCGCGCGGCTGGGTGGTGCTGGCGTCAGATGCCAGCCACTACTACGAGAACATGGAGCGAGGGCGGCCGTTTCCCATCGTCTACAACACCGTGCAGATGCTGTCGGGTTACGCCAAACTGCATGCGGCCGCGCAATCGGACCAGCATGTGGTGCCGGGCCACGACCCGGCGGTGCTGCAGCGCTATCCCCGCTTTGAGGATTCCCCCCACGTGGCGATGTTGCATCTGCCGCCGCGGGGGGATTGAGCCGGCGGCGATCAGCCGCGGCGCGTGCTTTCCGCGTACTCCATGTACAGCTGATGCGCGCGGCGCGCGATCGGGCCGTACTCCAGCGGACGATCCTCGACGCGGTTCACGTGCACCACCTTGCCGTAGTTGCCCGACGAAAACACTTCGTCGGCCGCTTCGACGTCGGCGCGGGTCAGGCTGCGTTCCTGCACCTCGATGCCGTCGGCCTTCAGCAGCGCCAGCACGCGGCGGCGCGTGATGCCGTTCAGGAAGGTGCCGTTGTCCACGGGCGTGGAGACGACGCCGTCCTTGGCCAGCCACAGGTTGCTGGTGGCGAACTCGGCCAGGTTGCCCGCGCCGTCCAGCATGATGGCGTTGTCGAAGCCCTTTTCGGCGGCTTCGCGGATGGCGCGTTGGCCGTTGGGATACAGGCACGAGGCCTTGGCGTCGGTGGGCGCCATGTTGGGCCACGAGCGCGCAAAGCTGGAGAAGCAGGCGGAAAAGCCCTGGTCGCCCGGCATCGGCACCTTGAACACGTGCAGCACGAACTGGGTCTTGTCGGCGTCGGGCAGCAGGAAGCCATCGGCGCAGAAGAACATGGGCTTGATGTAGAGCTCGGACCCCTCGGGGAAGCGCGCCACGGCCTGCAGGCACAGGTCCTGGATGGCTTCCCAGGTCATCTGCGGCTTCATCAGCATCTTTTCCGCCGAGCGCACGACGCGCTGGCAGTGCAGGTCCAGGTCGGGCGTCAGGCCGCGGAAGGCGCGCGCGCCGTCGAAGACCATGCTGGCCATCCAGAAGGCGTGGTCGGCCGGGCCGAGCAGTTTGGGGTTTTCAGTGGTCCAGTGACCGTTGTGCCAGAACAAGGCATCCATGATTGTCTTCCTTCGCTTGAATCGGGTTGGCCTCTGCCGGCCGAGCCGCCAGAATACATGAGCCGGCGCGTTATTCCTTGGCCAGCGCCGCCTGCACGCGGTCCGCAACATCCGCGGGCATCCATTGCCGCCAGACGGGCGCGTACTGCTTGAGGAAATAACGCGCGGCGTCCTCGGGTTCCTTGCCTTCGTTTTCCAGCCACCCCAGCGTGGCGTCGATGGCGTCGTCCGGCACCGTCAGCTTGGTCAGGAACTCGGTGACGCGCGGCGCCTGTTTGGCGAACTGGGCGTTCATGCCGGTGACCACCGGATTGGGCTTGAACTGCGTGGCTACGGGATCGGCGCATTTCGGGTCGGTCATGCAGGTATAGGCGGCCTGGTCGAACGCCGGCAGTTCGAGCTTGACCAGATCCAGCGCGCCGACCAGCGACGTGGGCGTCCAGTAGTAGAAGACGATATCGCGCTTGCGCTTGTAGGCCGAGACGATCGCCGCCTTTTGCGCGGCGCCGGAGCCGGGCGCGAACAGGGAGTAGTCCTTGTCCAGCTTCAGCGCACGCAGCAGGTTGTCGTTCAGCGTGCCGCAGGCCCAGCCGGCCGGGCAGCCATAGATGCGGCCGCGGCCCGGGTCCTCGGGGTCGGCAAACACTTCCTTGAATCGCGCCAGGTCGGCGGCGGACTTGAGGTCCGGGTGGCGTTCGACGGTGTAGCGGGGCACATACCAGCCTTCGCCGGCGTCATAAACGTGGCCCACGCCCAGCACCTTGCTGCTGGCCAGCGCCTTCTTCCAGGCGCCTTCGATCTGGCCGGGCCAGACCTCGGGTGTGACGTCGACGTCGCCGCGTTGCAGCGCGGCCAGCATGGGCAGGGTCTCGCCGATCTCGACAGACGTCTTGCAGCCGTAGCCATGTTCCAGCACGAAGCGTTCGATGCCGGCAAGCACCAGGTTGGATTCCCAGTTCAGGCCACTGAAACGGATGGGCCGGTCGACTTCGCATGTCGGAGCGGCGGGCGCGGCGTGGGCCGCGGCGGGGGACAGCAGGGCGGCGGCCAGCGCGAGTGCGCCGAAGCCGGGAACGAGATGCGTGATGCGCATGGTCGGCACCTGTGTAGTGAGGTGCCTGCCATTGTACGAGGCGATCGCGCACGCCCCAATGCAACGGGGCCGCTATGCGCGGCCCCGGGGGTCAAACAACCGAAGATTCAGATCATGCGCGGGCAGTGCGGCGGCGGTTGAAGAGGGCGCCCAGTTCGCCCACGATGCCGCGGCGGAAGGCCAGCACGCAGATCACGAAGATCAGGCCGCTGACGATCGTGACCGATTCGCCCAGGCGCAGGAACCATTCGACGCCGGTCAGGTTGGCCATCATCTGGCCAAAGTCGCCCACCTTGTTCTCCAGCAGCACCACGATGAACGCGCCCAGCACGGGGCCTGTCAGCGTGCCCAGGCCGCCGATCAGCGTCATCAGGATCACCAGCCCGGACATCTGCCAAGTGGCGTCCGACAGCGTGGCCGACACGAACACCAGCGTCTTGGTGGCGCCCGCCAGGCCGGCCAGCGCGGCCGACAGCACGAAAGCCACCAGCTTGAAGCGGTCCACGTCGTAACCCAGGGAGATGGCGCGCGGCTCGTTTTCGCGCAGCGCCTGCAGCACCTGGCCGAAGGGCGAGTTCACCGTGCGCCAGATGATGAAGTAGCCAATGATGAAGATGGCCATCACCAGGTAGTACAGGTTGATGTCCTTGGACAGGTCGACCAGTCCCAGCAAGGTGCCGCGCGGGACGCTTTGCAGGCCGTCTTCGCCGCCGGTGAATTTGGCCTGCAGGAAGAAGAAGAACACCATCTGCGACAGCGCCAGCGTGATCATCGAAAAATAGATGCCGCTGCGGCGGATGGCAAGCGCGCCCATGGCCAGCCCCAGCAGTGCCGCCACGGCCACGCCGAACAGCAGCCCCAACTCGGTCGGCAGGCCCCAGACCTTCATGCTGTGCCCGGCCGCGTAGGCCGCGCTGCCCAGGAACGCGGCGTGGCCGAAGGACAGCAGCCCCGTGAAGCCCAGCAGCAGGTTGAAGGCGCACGCGAAGAGGGCGTAGCACATGACCTTCATGGCGAAGATCGGATACACGCCGGCGAAGGGAAGCAAGGCCACCACGATGGCCAGGACCGCATAGCCCAGGAATTGACGATTCATTTTTCTTTTCCGAACAGCCCGGCCGGGCGGATCAACAGAACAATGGCCATGATGATGAAGACGACCGTGCTGGACGCTTCGGGCCAGAACACCTTGGTCAGGCCCTCGATCACGCCCAGGCCAAGTCCGGTGACGATGGCGCCGAAAATGGACCCCATGCCCCCGATCACGACCACCGCGAACACGACGATGATGAGGTTCGAGCCCATCAGCGGCGAAATCTGCAGCACCGGCGCGGCCAGCACGCCGGCAAAGCCCGCCAGCGCGACGCCGAAGCCGTAGGTCAGCGTGATCATGCGCGGCACGTTCACGCCGAAGGATTCCACGAGGCGCGGGTTCTCGGTGCCTGCGCGCAGCAGGGCGCCCAGACGGGTGCGTTCAATGACATACCACGTGGCAAAGCAGACGATGATCGACGCCGCCACGACCCAGCCGCGATAGTTCGGCAGGATCATGAAGCCCAGGTTGGTCGCGCCGCGCAGGGCCTCGGGCGTGGGATAGGGCTGGCCCGACACGCCGTAGAAGCTGCGGAACAGCCCCTCGATCAGCAGCGTCAGCCCGAAGGTGAGCAGCAGCCCGTACAGGTGGTCGAGCTTGTAGAGATGCTTGAGCAGCAGTTTTTCAATGATGATGCCGAACAGCCCCACGATCAGCGGCGCCAGGATCAGCATGACCCAGTAGTTCAGGCCAAAGTACGAAAGCCCCATCCATGCGACGAACGCGCCCAGCATGTAGAGCGCGCCGTGGGCGAAGTTGATGACGTTCAGCAGCCCGAAGATGACGGCAAGTCCGAGCGACAGCATTGCATAGAAGGAACCGTTGACCAGGCCCAGTAACAGCTGGCCGAACAAGGCCTGTATGGGGATGCCGAAAATGTCAGTCATCTTGGGAAAGTCCTGCGCGGTACGGAAGGAAGCGAGCTAGTCAGGAGGAGTGCGGCCGGGCCATCGGCCCGGACCGCATCCAGGATCACATGGGCTGGTTTATTTCTTGACCAGCTTGCAGGTGGACTCGGACAACTTGGTGTAGACCTCGTCGCCAGGCAGCGTCGCCACCACCTTGTAGTAGTCCCACGGGCCCTTGGATTCGGCCGGGGTCTTCACTTGCATCAGGTACATGTCGTGGACCATGCGGCCGTCTTCGCGCACGACGCCGCCTTGGGCGAAGAAGTCGTTCACCTTGTTCGACTTCATCCACTTCATCACGTCGTCGCCGTTATCCGAGCCGGTGGCCTTGACGGCGTTCAGGTAGAACATTGCCGACGAGTAGTCGCCCGCCTGCAGCATGGACGGCTTGCGGCCGACCTTGGACTCGAACTTCTTGGACCAGGCGCGCGAGGCGTCGGATTGATCCCAATACCAGCCGTCGGTCAGGTACATGCCCTTGGTGGCATCCAGGCCGAGCGAGTGCACGTCGTTGATGAACACCAGCAGGCCGGCCAGCTTCATGGTCTGCGTGACGCCGAATTCGTTGGCGGCCTTGACCGTGTTGATGGTGTCGCCGCCGGCATTGGCCATGCCCAGGATCTGCGCCTTGGACGATTGCGCCTGCAGCAGGAAGGACGAGAAGTCCGAGGCGCCCAGCGGTGCGCGCACCTGGCCCTTCACCTCGCCGCCCGCGGCCTTGACGACCGCCATCGTGTCGCGCTCAAGCGCGTGGCCGAAGGCGTAGTCGGCGGTCAGGAAGAACCAGCTCTTGCCGCCGTCCTTCACCACCGCCGAGCCGGTGCCGCGCGCCAGCGCCACGGTGTCGTAGGCGTAGTGCACGGTGTACGGCGAACATTGCGCGTTGGTCAGGTCGGACGAGCCGGCGCCCACCGCGATGAAGGGCTTCTTCTTTTCCGCGGCGACCGCTGCCATGGCCAGGCTGGTGGCCGAGTTCGTGCCGGCGATGATGACGTCGACCTTCTGCTGGTCGAACCATTCGCGGGCGCGAGCCGAGGCCACGTCGGCCTTGTTCTGGTGGTCCGCGGAAACGATTTCGATCTTCTTGCCGTTGACCGTGCCGCCGAAGTCCTCGACAGCCATGCGCACGGCTTCCAGGCCCGCCTTGCCGTCGATGTCGGAGTACACGCCCGACATGTCGGTGATGAATCCGATGCGGATGACATCGTCGGAGATACCTTGAGCGTGGGCGGTTGCCCCCGCGAATCCCAGGCCCGCCATGGCCAGTGCAGCAGTGATGGTGTGCAGCTTCATGGGATGACTCCTCTTCCCTACATTGTGGTGTTTGCCGGGGTTCCGGCGGATGACACAGGTTGCTTTAGACGCCCAGCAGTTCGTTGAGCGTGTCCTGTTTTTCTGAAAGTTCGGCGGCTTCGAAGTGCTCGACGATCTGGCCGTGCTCCATGACGTAGAAGCGGTCGGCCAGCGGCGCGGCGAAGCGGAAATTCTGTTCCACCATGACGATGGTGTAGCCCCGCTGCTTGAGCGCGGTGATCATGCGGGCCAGCGCCTGCACGATGACGGGCGCGAGACCTTCGGAGATTTCGTCCAGCAGCAGCAGGTTGGCGCCGGTGCGCAGGATGCGCGCGACGGCGAGCATCTGCTGTTCGCCGCCCGACAGGCGCGTGCCGGGGGAATTGCGGCGCTCCTGCAGGTTGGGGAACATGTCGTAGATCTCGGCCAGCGACATGCCGCCGCCGAGCGAGCCGACAACCGGCGGAAGCAGCAGGTTCTCTTCGCAGGACAGGCTGGCGAAGATGCCGCGTTCCTCGGGGCAATAGCCGACGCCCAGGTGGGCGATCTTGTAGGTGGGCAGGTCGATGGCTTCGGTGCCATGGATGCGGACCGAACCCTTGCGCGAGCCGGTCAGGCCCAGGATGGCGCGCAGCGTCGTGGTGCGGCCGGCGCCATTGCGGCCCAGCAGCGTGACGACTTCGCCCTGTCCCACGCGCATGTCCACGCCGTGCAGGATATGCGATTCCCCGTACCAGGCATTCAGGCCCGAGATTTCGAGTGCGGGGGTGCTCATGCGTGCGCTCCTTGAAGTTCGCCGTCGGTCGTGCCCATGTAAGCCTGCATCACGGCCGGATGGCGGGAGACTTCGGCGTAGGAACCTTCGGCCAGCACCGATCCGCGCGCCAGCACGGTGATGGTGTTGGCGATGGAGGACACGACATTCATGTTGTGTTCCACCATGAGGATGGTGCGCCCGGCGCTCACGCGCTTGATCAGTTGCGTGACGCGGTCCACGTCTTCGTGGCCCATGCCCTGGGTGGGTTCGTCCAGCAGCATCAGCTCGGGCTCCATCGCCAGCGTGGTGGCGATCTCGAGCGCGCGCTTGCGGCCGTACGGCAGGTTGACCGTGGTTTCGTCGGCAAAGCCGCCCAGGTCCACCTGTTCAAGCAGCGCACGCGCGGGCTCGTTCAAGGCGGCCAGGCGCTTGTCGCTTTGCCAGAAGTGATAGGACAGCCCCGTCTTGCGCTGCAGGCCGATCCGCACGTTCTCGAGCACGGTCAGGTGCGGGAACACCGCCGAGATCTGGAACGACCGGATGATGCCGCGCCGTGCAATCTGCGCGGGGCGCTCGCCGGTGATGTCGATGCCATTGAACTTGATGCTGCCCGACGTGGGCGCCAGGAATTTGGTCAGCAGGTTGAAGCATGTGGTCTTGCCCGCGCCGTTAGGCCCGATCAAGGCATGAATCTCGCCCCGCTTGATACGCAAATCGACCCCGTTGACCGCGACGAAGCCGCGGAACTCCTTGGTGAGGCCTTTTGTCTCCAGGATTGTGTCATCCATGTTCGCTGCACCAGCGTTGTATTTATATGGTCTCTGCCTGGCGTCATTGCGTCAGGCCCCCGCAGGGTTCGAAAACTGTTTTCGTGCGTAGTTTTCTTATGAGTTGCCGGCGAGTATGCGGACGTCGCAATCAAAATTCCATGAGGGTTTGTCATAGGTTTTGCACTGCGGAAAGGGCAATTGTCGGCACGCCGACAATGCAGCGCGCGCATGGGGAGAAAGCCTTTCCAATATGGAAATGCGTTGCAGCAATTACGCGTTGATCGTCATCAAGATGTCACGCGGAATAGGCGAGGGAAAACCCGGTTTTCCGCTCGCATAATCCGCTGCGCGCTTGCACGCGCCGGATGCTTTATGCAGGGGTTTTCTGCTTGAATTCGCAGAGATCGGAAATGCCGCATTGCGGGCACTTCGGTTTGCGCGCCACACAGACGTAGCGGCCGTGCAGAATCAGCCAGTGATGCGCGTCCAGCAGATATTCCTGCGGCACGAACTTCATCAGTTTCAGTTCGACTTCCAGCACGTTTTTTCCGGGCGCGATGCCGGTGCGATTCGAGACACGGAATATGTGCGTGTCCACCGCCATCGCCGCTTGCCCGAACGCGGTATTGAGCACCACGTTGGCGGTCTTGCGGCCCACGCCGGGCAGGGCTTCAAGCGCCTCGCGCGTCTGCGGGACCTGGCCGCCATGCTGCTCGATCAGGATCTTGCAGGTGGCGATCGCGTTCTTCGCCTTCGTGCGGAAGAGGCCGATGGTCTTGATGTAGTCGGCCAGTCCTTCCTCGCCCAGCGCCGCCAGCGCTTCGGGCGTGCCGTACTGCGGGAAGAACTTGCGCGTGGCGATGTTGACCGACTTGTCCGTGGCCTGCGCCGACAGCAGCACGGCAATCAGCAGCTGGAACGGCGTGTCGTATTCCAGTTCGGTGGTGGGCGTGGGATTGGCCGCGTGCAGGCGGGCAAAGATCTCTCGGCGTTTGGCGGCGTTCATGACTGCGTGGGATTGCGGCGGGCCCGGGCGCGGGCCAGTGCGGATTCGATGGCGGAGCGCTTGCGGTCTTCCTTTTCCTCGGAAGCGGGCGCGGCGGGGGCGGGCGCTTCGGATATCTCCGGCGCCATCAGGCGCGCATTGTCGGCCGCCAGGCGCTCGGCGCGCGCCAGGTGGTTGCGATGGCGCTGGCGGCTGATCGCGGCGTCCTCGCTGGTCCACGCGCGGCCGGCGGGCACCATCTCGATGCAGTCCACCGGACAGGGCGCCACGCACAGGTCGCAGCCCGTGCACCAGTCGTCCAGCACGGTGTGCATGTGCTTGTTCGCGCCGACGATGGCGTCGACCGGACAGGCCTGGATGCACAGCGTACAGCCGATGCAATGCGATTCGTCGATGCGCGCGACCAGCAGCGGGCCTGGTTCGCCGCGCGACAGATCAAGCGGCAGGAGGGGCGTGCCGAGCAGCGCGGACAACTGCGCGATGCCGTCTTCACCGCCGGGCGGACAGCGGTTGATCGGCACGGCGCCTTCGGCGATGGCCTCGGCATACGGCCGGCAGCCGTCGTAACCGCATTTGGTGCATTGCGTCTGAGGCAGCAAGGCGTCAACGCGGTCGGCTAATGAGCGACAGGACATGTAAAGCCAGTAATGAAAAGGGGCCGCTCGGGCCCCGGGGGTACGGATCAGGTTGCCGGCGGCCGGCGCGGGGCCGTCGTCAAGCCGATTGCCGGATGAACTCGGCAATTTTAGGACAGATCATTTCGCGCCACCGGCGGC
>NZ_DAMCTG010000009.1:0-73998 GCF_032113835.1 Achromobacter sp.
GTACCCGCGGGCGTTACCTCGTTGCCCTTGGTCGTGGACGCCAGATTGCCGGACGTGCCTTGCCCGCGCTTGATCACGAAGCTGTCGCCGGCTGCCAGCAGCGCTTGCCCGCCCGGCGTGTCGATCGTGCCCGCGTTGGTGGTTTCCTTGCCCAGCAGCAGCACATACCCGCCGCCCGCCGTGGACGTCTTTGTCGGCGCGGTCTGGATCACGGCGCCCGGCTGCACGTCGATGCGGCCCAGCGCGTCCTTGAACGTGGGCGCCTCGCCGTTGTCCGCATACAGCCCCTTGTCGAGGAACTGCTGGTCGCCGATGTCGGCCGCCGCCGCCACCAGGTTGCGCACATTGACCTGGCTGGTGCCGGTGAAGACCACGCCGTTCTGGTTCACCACCAGCACGGTCCCATCCGCCTTGATCGCGCCGTGGATCTGGCTGGGCTTGGCCGACGCACCCACCACGCGGTTCAGCACGGCGTCGTCCGCGCCCTGCTTGAACTGCACCGTGGTGTTGCGGCCGACGTTGAACGTATCCCAGTTCAGGATTGCACGCGATTGCGTCTGTTCGATGGAGACGACCTGACGGCCATCCTGAACCGCCTGCGTGGCGGCTTTCGCGCCTTCCCATTTCGCCAGGTCGCCGTTTGCCGCCCAGAGGCCGCCTTCGACTAGCCCCTCCGGCACGCCGCCGCCATTGCCCGCAGCGGCCGCCGCGCGCGCCGCCGCCTGCGCGGCCTGCTGCGCCGCCACTGCCGCCGCGCTGCGGTTCAGGTTATCCAGGGATTTCTGCAACGCCTGGCGTGCCTGCTGCTGCTGGCGCGCGATGGCGCCGATGCCAGCCGCGTTGCCGTCCGGCAGGCGTCCGGTGCGCTGGGCGGTGGACTGCACCGCGTTCTTGTCCGAGAACCAGCCCGGACTGAAGGCCCGCGTCTGCGCCTGCGCGGCGCTCGCCGCACTGCCGGCGATCAGCAGGGCGGTCACGGCCTGCGACAGCGGCGTCGGCCGCCAGTTCATGCGCCCGCGCCGCGCCTTGCGCGCCATGTTCCCATTTCCGCCCGTCTCCGACATCCGTGCCTGCATGATCGCCTTTCCTTGTTCCAATCTCGGGTGCTCGTCACCTGGAACAAGACAGACGGTTGGAAAAATGCCGACCAGAACGCTGTCACAAATAATTCATGAAAACAGCTGGAGGTTTTTCGTTCACGACAGCAGCACGACACCCGCGGGCAGATGGGTGACGCGCGCCCCGTAGGCATCGCCGATCAGGCGCTCGGCATCGGCCACCTGCGCCAGGGAAAAGCGCGCCTGCACCAGCCGCTTGCCGAGCTGTTCATTCATCAGCACCAGCCGTCCGCGCCGGTAGCGGTTCAGTTCGTCGACCACCTGCGCCAGCGGCTGCTGATCAAAGACCAGCCACCCTTGGCGCCAGGCCGTCACGAGGTTCGGGTCCACCTTGACCGGCGGCTGCACCCGCACGTCGTCATAGCGCAGTTCACGGTCAGGCCCGACATCGAAGACGCCTTGCGCATGCACCAGCCGCGCCGTGCCCGACAGGCAGCACAGCCGCGCCTCGCCTCCGATGTAGCGCAGGTTGAACACGGCGTCGCGCCCAGTGATCCGGCCCTTGCCCGCCACCACTTCGGCATCCTTGGGTCCCAGGCGGATCTCGGCCTCGCCGTCGGCCAGTTCAACGACGGGCATTCCGTCCGCCGTGGCCGCGACATTGATGCGTGTCTGCGTGTTCATCTCCACTTCCAGCGCATCGCCCAGGGCCAGCCGCCGCTGTTCCCCAGCCGCCGTCCGGTAGTCAGCACCCAGGTCGTCCAGCGCCGGCCACAGGCCCAGCGGCGGACGAAACGCCAGATAGGCCGCCGACGCCGCCAGCGCCCCGCCCAGGAATGCGCGCCGGCCATGGCGCGCGGCCTTCGCGCGGCGCGCCTGCGCGCCCGCCGCCAGCTCCTCTTGCACCGCGGCGCCCACGCCTTGCCACACGCGCTTCTGGTCGGCGAACGCCGCCTCATGCTCGGGGCTGGCGCGCAGCCAGGCGCGAAAGGCATCGGCGTCGGCCTCGGTTGCCCTGCCCGAGGTCAGCGTCAGCAACCACGCGCGCGCCTCTGCGGCTTTGTCATTGTGTTTTGCGGGCATGATCATCGTCAGCGCCATGGTCCTTCGTCCTGATTCGGTGCATGCCGGCGGGACCGGTCTTGGGAGAGCTTGGCGCTATCCGGGGATTCCAGCACCCGTGCGCAATGTTCCAGCGCCCGCTTGAGTTCCTTGGACACGATGCGTTCGGACACCCCATAGCGCCGCGCGATCTCCGCATGCGGCAATTCCTGCACACGCGCCGCCAGCAGCATTTGCTGCGTGCGTTCGGGCAAGCCGCGCAAGGCGCGCCGGAACGCATCGATCTGGCTGCGCCCCTGCGCGATGCGCGCGGGGTCGGCCGCCTCGTCCGTCATATTGATGAGTTCGCTGATTTCCACCCCCGTCAGCAGACGGGAATCCCGGCGCCGCTGGTCTTCGGCAATGTTCAGGGCCACGCGGAACAGATAGGCCGCCGGCTGCTGGATCGAGCCGCTTGCGGGCAGATCGCTTACCTTCAGATAGGCTTCCTGCATGGCGTCGTGCGCCAGGTCATCCGATCCCAGCCGGCGTCTGAGCTGGCTGCGAAAGTCGTTGTAGCGCTCAAGAAAGAGAGACAGCAGCGACCCGTCCGGCTTGCTATCGTGCACGGCTGGCTCCCGGCAGGCCTGCACAGTCGCCGACGCCTTTGGGCTCGAGCAGCACCGTGACCGGCTGCGGCATGCCTGCCGGCAGCGGTCCGACGGCCACACCGCGCAGCGCCGCCTCCAGTTGTCCATCCAAGCGCGGGGATCCTGTCGACGCCACCCAGCTCACGCGGCTGACCCGCCACGCCTTGTCGAACCATAGCTGCATCAGCGCACGGTAATGCCCCGGGGCCGTCGCATCTGCGGCGCACAGCGCCCGCTTGACCGCGCCTTGAAGCACCGCCGCGTATTGCGTGTCCCGCAGACGACGCCCCTGTTGCGCATGCCGGGCGCCGGATGCAACCGGCTCGGCTACCAACGTGAACGACTGCGCGCTCGCATAGCGGATGGCAAGCGACGATCCTTCCAGCAGCTTGCGCAACGCGACGTCCGGCGCGTAGTTTCCCACCACCGCGGGCGCCTGCCGCCCCTCCGTCAGCACGCTATCGACCAGCACGGTCATGCCGCTGGCAAGGCTGTACTCGGCCAGCGCCTGCGCCAGCGGTTGCGCGGCAATCGCGAAGGCAACAGGCCGCGGCGGCGGTTCGGTTCTGCCGGGCGCCGCCAGGGCGCACAGCCCTAGCGCCAGACAGGCGCGCACCGCTACGCCAAGGCGCTGGAAGGCGGCAGTCATGAACGCGCACGCATGTGGAAAGCGCCTGGCATGGCAGTGGTAATGGGCGGCAGCCCCGACAAAAGCCGCAATGCTAGAGCCGCCGAATGACGCATTCGTGACACGCCGGACGAACGCCGTTCGCCGTCGCCACGCAATCGTCACCTGCGCGATTTCGGGCGTCCCTATACTGGCGGGATCGCGCCGCTGCACGAATCACCCGGTAGCGCTGCGGCGGAAAAACCTCAAGGAATGCGTATGCGCAAGATGTGTTTCTACGCGGGGCGTGCGGGCCTGCTGTGCCTGGCGGCGATGGCGTGGATGCCGCAGGCGGCGGCGCAGGCGAAGGCCGAAGGCGGCAATGGAACCGATGCTTCTTCGGCGGCTTCGGCGGCTTCGGCCGGCAAACCCGCTGCGCCGAGCGGCGCGTGCATCGAGACCGAAGTGAATGGCTACCGGGCCTTGTCCTATGACTGCCTGAACCAGAAGATGGCGCCCACAACCGCGCCCAAGCCGCCCGCCGTGCTGGGGTCCGAAGCGATCACGCAGGGACCGCCAAATCAGATGGGCCTGTCCACGCCGGCCACCATCGGCAACCGCATGGGCAATACGTTCGGCACATCGGCCTATCCGCAGCGCCCGGCCCCCTGATCTGGCTTCAGGCCATGCGGGTGATGAAGTAGATCTTCTTGACGAACTGGTCCACTTCCCAGCGGCCCGTATAGCCTTCGGGCATGACGAAGGCCTCGCCAACCGTCAGCTCATGCACCGTGCCGTCCGGGTCCACGAGGCGCGCCGCGCCTTCGACGATGTAGCCAAATTCGATGTAGCCGGTGGTGTTGGACTGGAAGGATCCCGCCGTGCTTTCCCACACGCCGGCTTCGGCCTTGCCCGCATTGCCTTCAAAGGCGGTCACGGTGCGAAAGGCCGCATCGCCGGAAATCGGGCGGCGCGGCTTGCCAGGCACCGGATTCTTCATCGGGCCGGCATCGATGCGGACGAGCCGCGATTGATCGTTCTTCATGGTGGTTCCTGTGTCTTTCTTTAGCGTATCGATGCGCCGGCCGCGCACTCAGTGCGCCGCCACCACCAGCACTTCGGCCATCGCCCGGCTGACAGTGCGCATGCGGTGCGGCAATTCGGAGTCGAAATAAACGGAGTCGCCGGTTTCCAGGCGGAACTGGCGTTCGCCCACGTGGACCTCGATGGCGCCCTTGAGCACCAGCAGGAATTCCTCGCCCGGGTGGGGGAACACGGCCGCGGCGTCCGGAAACTCGCGCGGGGGATGGACCACGAAAGGTTCCATCGCCTTGACCTTGCGCCGCCCGGCCAGCGACTCGTAATGATATTCGCTGCCCAGCCCGCGGCGCTGCAGGGCCTCGCGGTCGGCAACCCGGACCACGCTGACCACTTCATCCTGCGCCGCGTCGTCCGCGCCGACCAATTGCGACACGCCCACGCCATAGGCTTCGGCCAGGCGCAGCACCGTCGAGATCGAGGGCTCGCTCAAGCCCCGCTCCAGCTTCGAGAGGTAGCTCTTGGTCAATCCCGTGCGCTGCGCAAGCTGTTCCAGGGACAAGCTTTGCTGGCGGCGCAAGGTGCGAAGGCGGTGCGGCAGGTCGATCATGGGGCGGAAAGGCGCAAATACAACCGGCAAGAATGCCCCAAAAGGGCGTCGCCGTCGAGCGTCCCCGCCCCGCCCGCGTCAGCTCAGGACATCGGCGTGCGTCCGCAACGCCCGGCGCGCGTAGTACGAAAACCCCACCTGCGACCGCTTCGGCGTCAGGATCCAGTCGTGGGCCTCGTGCCCCAGTTCGGGCGGAATCGGCTGGATCTTGCCGGCGGCCATGGCCAGCAACTGCATGCGCGCCGCGCGCTCGAACTGCAGCGCCAGCACGCAGGCCTCTTCCACCGTTCCGGCCGCGATCAGCATGCCGTGATGCGACAGCAGGATGGCGCGCTTGTCGCCCAGCGCCTTGGAAATGATCACGCCTTCCTCGTTGCCCACCGGCACGCCGGGCCAGTCCTTCAGGAACGCCACGTCGCCGTAAAGCGGACAGTTGTCCATGTGCGAGACCTCCAGCGGAACCTCCAGCATCGACAGCGACGCCACGTGCAGCGGGTGCGTGTGGATGATGCAATTCACGTCCGGCCGCGCGCGGTAGATCCAGGAATGGAAGCGGTTCGCCGGATTGGGCATGCCGCCGCCTTCCTGCACCACCAGGTCCTCGTCGACCAGCAGCAGATTGCTTGCCGTGATCTCGTCAAAGCCCAGGCCCAGCCGCTGCGTGAAGTATCGGTTGGGTTCGGGCGCGCGCGCGGTGATCTGGCCCGCCAGGCCCGAATCATGCCCGCCGTCGAACAGGATGCGGCAGGTCAACGCCAGCCGCTCGCGCAACGTCCATTGCGGGGTCTCGAACTGGCGCTGCATTTCCGCCTGCGCGCGCGCGATCAGTTCGTCTTTTCCCAAGTGCATCGTATCGGCCATCATGTCTCCGTCATGCCGTTTCGATCAACGGCGTAAATCCCGGCAGGCCGCGCATGCGCGCCAGCCAGGCAGTGATGTGCGCAAAGCCGGACAGGTCATAACCGCCCTCGTCCGCCATGCTCGTGTAAGGGTACAGCGCGATATCCGCGATGGTCGGAACCGCGCCCACCAGGTAGTCGCGGCCCGCCAGGTGAGCGTCCATCAGCGCGGCGGCCTTCATGCCAGTGGCGCGCCACGCCACCATCTCCGGATCGTCTGCTTTTGCCGTCTGGCGCAGGTGGATCAAGAGGCGCGGCTGCGCGAAGGCGTGCATGTGCTGGGTCTGCTCGAAGCTCAGCCAGCTCGACACCTGCGCCTGCGCCAGCCGGTCTTCGGGAAGCCAGGACGTCCCCTTGCCCAGATACCAGAGAATGGCCTGCGACTCCGCCAGCCATTGCCCCTCCGGCGTCAACAACGCGGGCACCTGCCGCCAAGGATTGATGCTCGCGAAGGCATCGGTCTCCAGGTCACCCTGGACGATGTCGAACGTGCGCCGCTTGACCGGCAGGCCCATCAGCCCGCAGGCCAGCCGGATCTTCCAGGCGTTGCCCGATCGCAGCGTATCCGCCAGTTCCAGCGGCTTGCCCGCCAGCGGGTGAGTCACCTGAGTGTTCATGCGTGGCTCCTTGTCATGTGCGCGTTTGCTAATCCATTTTGATGTTGGCGCGCTTCACGATCTCGGCCCACTTGGCCTTTTCACCGCCGATGAAGCGCTGGTACTCGTCGGGCGTGCCCGTGTAGAGCTGCGTGCCCTGCGCGGCCAGCTTTTCCTTCAGCTCGGGCGACGCGAGGGTCTTTTGCAGCGCCGCATTCAACGCGGCCATGACCTCGGGCGGCGTGCCCGCCGGCGCAAAGAAGGCATTCCACGAACTGATCTGCAGGCCCGCATCGCCCGCCTCGGTGCTGGCCGGCACGGCCGGCGCGGACGGCAATCGCTTGTCGGACGCGACCGCCAGCGCGCGCAATTTGCCCGACGTCACATGCGGCATGATGACCGGACTGGCGTCCATCACCACATCCACCTGCTCGCCGATCGCCGCATTCACGGCCTCGCTGCCGCTCTTGAACGGCACGTGCACGATGTCAACGCCAGCAGTCAGCTTCAGCAGTTCCAACCCCAGATGCGGCGAACTGGCGTTGCCCGCCGAACCGAAGTTCAGCTTGGCCGGATTGGCCTTGGCATATTTGACGAACTCGGCGAATGACGCCGCGGGCACGCCCGCCCGCACGGCCAGCAGATACGGAGAACCGGACACCATGCCCACCGGCGCAAACTTGTCCGCGTCGTAGCTGAGCTTGGCGTAGATCAGCGGGTTCACAACCTGCGTGCCTACCGTCCCCATGAAGATCGTGTACCCATCGGCCGGCGCCGTGGCCGCCACCTGCGCCGCGATCACGCCGCCCGCGCCGGGCCGGTTCTCGATCACGATGCCCTGCCCCAGCACGTCACCCATTCCCTTGCCCACCTGCCGGGCGACGATATCCGTGATGCCGCCGGCGCCAAACGGCACCACCAACCGGATCGGCCGGTCAGGATATGCCGCCTGCGCGCCTCCTGACGTAGCTGCTGTTATTGCCACCGCGGCCACCAAGCTCAAGACCTTCATGCCATTCCCCTTGTGCGCGCCGTCGCGGCGCTATGACACAAAGTGTCCTATAGAGCATTGATTTTCCGCAAGGGGAATTTGATTAGGGAAATCCTTGAGCAGCAGGAATAGGCATTGGTGAAGTCCACCATCATCGTGCTTGGCGGCCTGTCCACCTGCTCGCCTGGCGCCTGCACGCGGCGCATTGCCTTATTCTTAACCCCTATACGCAATCGCCACATCAGGACAAAAGAGAACTCCTCATGCACATTCACCGGATCGCTGCATTCACCAGCCAGGGTCAAGGCGGAAATCCCGCCGGCGTCGTTCTTGCGGATCAACTCCCTTCGCCCGAGGAAATGCAAAGGGTGGCAGCCGAGGTCGGCTATTCGGAAACGGTCTTCTCTTGTCCGAACGGCGATGGCTCGTGGCGCACCCGGTACTACTCACCTGAAGCCGAAGTCGCGTTTTGCGGGCATGCGACCATCGCGCTAGGCGCGGTGCTGGGGCAAACCTTGGGGCCGGCCCGGTATCCCCTGGCCCTGGCGAACGCCCATATCGAAGTCTCGGCTGAAATCCAGGATGGCGAATGGGTAAGCGTGCTGCGCTCGCCGCCGACCCACAGCGCACACGCCAACCCCGGGCTATTAACCGAGGCGCTCGAACTCTTCGGCTACTCACCGAACGACCTGGATCCCACGCTCGCGCCCAGCATGGCCAACGCGGGGATCGACCACTTGATTGTCCCGCTCGTTTCACGCGCCGCGCTGGCGCGCATGAACTACGACCTCGACCAAGGACGGCGCTTCATGCAAGCCCATCGCATCGGAACCATCGCGTTCGTGTTCAGCGAGAGCGATACCGTCTTCCACGCGCGCAACGCGTTTGCCATTGGCGGCGTCCTGGAGGACCCCGCAACCGGCGCGGCCGCCGCGGCCTTTGCCGGAATGCTGCGCGACCTGGGCCGGAAAGCGCATGGCGAAATCGTCATCCTGCAAGGCGAAGACATGGGCATGCCCTGCCGAATTGAAGTGGAATTTACGAGCGAATTGGGATCCCCGGTGAATGTGCGCGGCAAGTCATCTGTAATCGGCTAGACGCGCGGGCTGACTGGCGCGGGGCGGTGAGAATCCGCCACCGCGTTCATCACGATGTTCAAGAAGGCTCGGGGGAAACACGCCCATCCCGGGGCAAGAAAAACAGCACCAACAACGAGCATGCGCCGGCGCAAAGGAACGCGATATCGTACCTGCCGCTAATCGCCACCGTCGCCGCGAAAGCAGCCGGCGCCACGATATTCACCAAACTGACCAATATCGAGGCGCCTGCAGCAGTTTCCGAGATTTGGTGGGCAGGCGAGCGCCGGGCGACCTCCGCAATTTGCACACCGTTCCAACTTGCCGCGGAACAGCCAGCGACAAGGGCTAGAACCATGAGAGACCACAGCGGCCATTGCGGGGTGGTAAATCCCAAGAGGATCGTCGTGCCTGCAGAGAACAGGGCAGCAATCGACAAACTTCCAGTGGCCGAACCTAAGCGGTCCGACAGCCAACCCAACGCAATTCTGCCGACTACCCCTCCTACCTGCATCACGGCAAATATCGCACCCGCCAAGCTCAAGGAAAATCCCAGCCTGTCCACCAGGTAAACCACGGTGAATGCGAACCAGCAGCTTTGGGATACGGCAAACAGGCTGCCCACAATCGACATCTTCAACAAGCCGGCATTATTTCCTAGCGACGCCAACGGCACGCTGAGCATGCGTAACGAGTGCAGCGTAGGCACGATGGATGTCCGCCGCCGCTTCGCCGAACCCCTCACATCCAGTATCTCGCTCAATCGCCAGGTCAGCGCGGTTGGCACCAACACAATCACCGCACACACAATGAGGGCCAGCCGCCAACCGACAAGGGCGATCACTACGGGAATACACAGCCCCGCGATCATTCCTCCGAGTGGCACACCCGCCTGCTTGACCGAGAACATGAGATTGCGCATCTCCGGCGGCGAGAATCTCTGCAGCACCTCACTTCCCGCCGGGTTCGCGGCCCCGTTGCTCATACCCATGGCAAAGCAAGCCACCAGGGCCACGGCCATGCTCGGATAATAGAAAAGCCCCATGCTTGCCGTTCCCACGACCAGCGCAAGCTGCAAGCTGCGCGTTCCGCCAATTTGCCGAAGCATGGACGAGCCAACCACGAGAATCATCAAGCCGCCCAAAGCGTTGCTCGCAGTCAGGTAGCCGATGGAACTCCCGCTCCATCCGAACTCTTCGGACATCGCAGTAGCAACGATCGGGATGAGGCGTGAAAGAAACGCGGAGACAGTCTGTAGCGTGAAAATGGCTACTACAGGCACGACCCACGCGGTCGAGGTGATCTTCATGGCGGCGGAACCCAAGATGGTGACGAGGGTGATCCCTCGTTAAGGCCAGGCGAAATGATACCTACTGTGCGGCGCCTGATTCATCCATGGGAACGGTATTGGGCCTGCCTTTGGTTTGAAGGCGCTAAAACCGCCCGGAACCGCTTGCCGGCAAACTGCTTCCATACTCCATATGAAGTATGCGTGTCCTTATGCCACGATTTAGGATCCCGAGTGTATTGGCCGTGCCGCATCAATTCGCGGAACTGACAGGAGGCCTTCAGAACATCGTTAAGAAGCCTCTAGTGAACAGTGTGGAGACTACGATGAGCGACTATGGCACGAGGCTTCTATCGAAGGGCATGCAAGGCGCTGATGTCGAGGAGCTGCAAATACGTCTGGCGGGGTTTCGTGGGACTCTGCCAGACGGCGAATTTGGGCCTGGCACCGAATTGCAAGTCACCAAATTCCAAATCGACGTGATGGGCAAGGGAGCTGCCAGCGGCATCGCGGACAGCTCGACTTTCAAAGCCATTGATGTGTTCGCGGATAAGTTCCCATTCGACTTTTCCCAATTGAAGTGCTCCTGCGGCAAGTGCGATGGATTCGGACAGGGCAAGTTCAGGGGAAAGTACCTGGGCAATCAAAAGACCGAGGCCTTCCACCTTTACGAATATCCAGGAATTCACCGCATGCTTCTTTGGGCCGTGCGAGCCGCTTATTTCTACATGCCGGAGCATCGATTCAGCTTCAGTTCCGGCTATCGCTGTTCTGTCGACAATCAAAAACATCGTCGCAACACGACAAATCACTGCGGTAAGGCGGTTGATCTCGATGTCGCGCTTAAGCGCGGTGAAACCAAGCAAGATGACGCCTCAAAGTGTCGAGAAATTCGAGGAAGGCTGGTGGAACTGTCGAATGCCCAAATCGGATGGACAGCCAGGAATCGAAAGTCCCTGGAACCAGACAACATAGCTCCGACATGGGTTCATTACGACGTGCGATCCTATGACGAAAAATATCTTGCCGATCAGTACTTCTGCAAGGACTTAGATGCGCTCAATGCACGTGTGCCGATCCTATTCTGAGGCTACCTAACTCATAGATCGACCGCCGAGAAGACTTACGTGCAGGAAACCGACGATGCTGAAGATCGCTTACAGCGCACGCAATACTGCGCTGTACCACCCGGAGCTGAGCGGTACCGTCTTGCAAAGCGCCAAGTGGCCCAGCGAGGTGGCGTTGGCCGCCGAGTTATCGCGCCTGGCGTACGTGCGCGCCGAGGAGCCCGCCCGGGACCAATTTGCACGTTTGGAAAGAGCGCTGGACAACGGCGGTTTTGCATCGCCCACTCTCCTGGTGAATACGACAGAGGATGCCTACGGCTACGCGACCATTAACGAAGATGGGTTCTGCATCTTGGCTTTTCGCGGCACCCAGGCCGACCACGTTGAGGACTTCCTGACGAATATCCAGGTTATGTCCACACACTGGCCAACGGCCGGAGAGGCGGGCAGCGTTCATAAGGGATTTCGAGATAGCGCGGCCGGGTTGCTCCAGCAGACCAGCACCTGGCTGCGAGACGTCGCGACCCGACGCAAGCGTTTGCTGATATGCGGCCATAGTCTGGGTGGCGCAATCGCCACTCTCCTTGCCATTCCCTTCAATGCCGATGCGCTGATCACCTTCGGCTGCCCACGTGTGGGAGATGACGACTTCGTTTACGCCCTCGAGTCACGCGCAAAGCTGCGGATGATTCGGGTAGTCGACTGTTGCGACGTTGTGCCGACGGTGCCTCCGCCTTACATGGGCTACCACCACGCAGGCGAGGCGCTGCATATCGATCACCAGGGCCAGATCCTTGATAGCCCAAGTTATTCAGAACTGCGGCTTGATCGTCGTGCCGGCCGCAGGGCCTACTCATCGCTCTGGCTGAAAGATCCTGCAAGAAGCGTTCCTTTCCGTGAACTCGCTGACCATGCTCCCATCAACTACATCCGCGCCTTTTGGCGCTAGGAAGACACGATGTCTTACCTGATGGCTCGTCCGTTGATTGCCGACCAAGGAAAAATCAGGCTTTGGGTTGGCCTGTTCGACGTAGCAACGGTTCCAGATATCACCTTCAGCCTTGGTGGAAAAGACTGGCGACCGATAGATTCCGAGGGGTTGTTTCCCATTCGGGATGACACGAACCTGGCCGGGGCGCCTCGCAATTATCAAGGCGTCTACACGTTCGCTGCGGCGAACCACAATCAAGAGCATTACATTACCGTGGCCGCAGGCGGGACGGCCACCCCGTTTGAAATCCGGGTTAAATCCCTGCCGGCGAAGGTTTCATCGGAGCCACGGGATTCATTCAAGATCTTGCTGGCATCGTGTTATTGCGTCAGCACCGACAAGACCGACGTGGGCGACTTCGTAGACCGGTTGAAAATCAAACCCGATATCGCTCTGTTCGCTGGCGACCAGGTCTATCTCGACCAGCCGCCGGCACAGACGATGCCATCGGCGCCCGATGCCCTGCGTGGCGAAATCTCCATCAAGTACCGGCGAAACTGGCTCTCCCGGTGGACGGGTCAAAGCGGTTTGCAGAAGGCCTTGGCCAAAGCACCTGCCATCTGCCTTCCAGACGATCATGAATACTGGAACAACTATCCCTGGGAGCAATTCTGGAAAAGAGGAACTCAGCATAAGCCGACGGCCACAGGGTGGAACGATTGGGACGACGCCGCAGGGGAGCTTTTCCAGGATTACCAGCTAGGCGGAAAGCCGGGCGCACAGCAAGCCTGGACGACGTTGGATATTGACCCACTGTGTCTGCTATTTATCGACACCCGCAGCCATCGTCTGCTTGACTTTGGCAGTCCGGTCGGGCTGATGCCGGCAGCGGCGAACCAGGCGCTGGTGGACTGGAAAGACAAGTTAATCGCTCATCAACGCAATGGCACTCCGCATATAGGCGTCCTCGCCACGGGCCAGAGCTTGCTGAGCGAGCCGTCGCGGTTTCCCAAACTAAAGGACGCAGAGCTTGCGAACTACGAGGAACATTACTCGATGATCCTCGGCGTGCTTGAGGAGCTTGCCGTGAACCGGATTCAGGTAGTGCTCCTGACGGGAGACGTGCATTGGAACCGCGTCGCCCAGGCCCACAGCAGGCGCACGTTCAGAACCTGCCTTACGGAAGTGATCTGTTCACCGAGCAGTCTCTGCGAAATTCCCGTGCTTGACCAATGGGCCAGCATCAAGAACAAGTTCAAGAAATTCTTCGGCGCCGACGAAACCTGGTTTCGCCATTTCGAGCCGAAGGCCTTCACACATCCCGTCGGCAAGGCCAGGCAGTTCTTACCCGATGGCGACCGCATGACTCGCTGGAAGGGCAATCACATCGCGATCATCGAGTTCATCAAACTCGGCGGTGGCGCAAAGATGAAAGTCACCTATCACCCCCTGACCTCGCCGCCCTCGCTCTCGGCTTCCACCGGTTTCTACAGCTTGCTCAATACCTGAACGGACTTCACTAGGAGATTGACACATGGCCATGAAATTCACACCGGTATCCGTTTCGAACCCCGCCTTCGTCAAGCAGAAGCGCCGAGCCGCGCAGGGCAACCTGGACTGGCTGTCCCGGGCACTCGCGGATTTCGGAGACAAGGAACCTTTGAACTTGTCCTATATTCTTCTGGTTGGCGGCAACGACACCCTCTCATGGAGGCTGCGCACGGCCCAGTCGCACCTGCGCTTTGACTTGTTGCCGTCCTACTGGACTTCGGCGGTGCTGCTTAAGCTGCACAAGCAGGGGCTGGAAAAATCCACCGTGATTCATGTGCCGCTGATACAGCCTGGCGAAGGCTTGTTTGCCACCGAGCGCAACGGCGTGGTGGAATCGCGCCTGGCCGATTTCGACGATGCTGGTGTCTGGAAAAATATCGCCCTTATCGCCCTGCCGGTCCCTCAAAAAGACGTGCTGGCGCAGCTCGAGCAATTCGAAAGAGGCCGCGGCTACGTCGACGCACTTGAGCACGTCCTGCGCTGGCTGGCCTTTGCCTGGGGCGTAGCGCGAACGCCAAATCCCATTCATGACGGCATTGGACTTCCGTCAGCATGCATGCTGGAAGCGCTGTTTGCCGCAGCCGGGATGGATATCACGCCGGGGCTGGAAACCCGTGCATCCAGCCCCGAGGCAATCTGGGCAACAGCGCTGTATTGGTACAACTACTATGAGATCAATCAGCGAACTCCTCCCAAAGGCCGCTTTTTCACTCCGCACGACTATGACATCACCGACGGCAAATAAGTGCGAGCGTCCTGCTGGATAGCCCAATGAATGCTGCGGAAGCGAACGGGCGGAAAGCGCTTCCGCGCCCGATACTTCGGGCCGAAAGCGCTTCACGTGAGATATGACGTCGTCACGCAGCGTCGCCAGTTCCATTTGGGCAACCATCTTGCAGGTCGGCTTGGGCAGGATGTCCACGCAGCGGTCATGGACGTTGGACGAAAGGTCTACCGCGCGGGCTTGCTGGAACCCTTGCTGGTGCTTGCCTTTCTATTCCAAGCCGTCAGCGGTCTTTATCTGGCCTGGCGCTGGAGTCACGCGCGGCAAGATGCGTTTCGTACCTTTCAGATTGCGTCCGGCGTATTCCTTTCGGTCTTCATCCTCGGCCACATGAACTCCGTGTTCGTGTACGCCAGGACCTACCTGGGGATTCCGACCGACTGGCGTTTGCGACGGGCGCACCGACAGGCCTCATACACGACCCATGGAATATCCCCCCTGGTGCCGCATTACGCACTTGGCGTCTTCTTCGTGCTTGGCCATCTATTCGCGGGTTTGAGGGGCGTGCTCAACGCACACGGATATCGCCCGAAAGCGGCCAGACGCGTCATGCAGGGTGGCCTCATGCTCAGCGCAGCCGTGGCTGCAGCCATCATCGCCGCCATGTGCGGCGCAAGAATCTAAGCGATCCGAGATCATCCGCATCCGGGTTTTATCCCTCATGCCGGCACTGCCGGCGACACACCCACGACGTCAAGGAGTAAGCACGAATGCTCGTTTCCATTCATTCCATGCTGGAGAGCCGATGGTTTTGGCAGAACTTAGGTCGCAATTGGCGAGACTCGAGAAATCCACCATTGATTTCGTCTCGAATTTGTGTAGCCTTTTGAACCAGCAATCCCGTCGCACCGCTTTGACAGATCGGCAGCCAGCGCTCACTGCTCTTCTTGCTGGATGCACACTGGTTGGCATGTCCGCATTTCACTCGTAAGTATTTCCTCAAATACCAGAGGGCGAAAATGGCTGAACCACAGACGCTGGCGGAGCGGAAAACGGTAGGTCGGCAGGCGCGGCGCCGAGCGAAGCGATCTCAACATGCGCAGATCGGCAACACGGCGCGTGATCCCATCGAGCTTCTCAAAAAAAATAGTGCCGGCCGCGTCGAGGCGCTGATTCCATTACGTTATGGGCGCATGGCGGTGTCGCCGTTCACGTTCTTTCGAGGCAGCGCGATACTCCAGGCGCACGACCTTGCGGGGACCGTCGATTCCGGCATCGTCTTTCCGATCTGCGGGGACGCCCATCTGATGAACTTCGGCGGCTTTGCTACGCCGGAACGACAGCTTGTCTTCGATCTGAATGACTTCGACGAAGCCGCGACGGGTCCATGGGAATGGGACGTGAAGCGTCTTGCGGCGAGCCTGGCAATCGCCGGTCAACATGCCGGCGCTAAAAAAGGCACGATCAGCGACTTCATACACACGGCCGTCCTCGAATACGCCGCGCGCATGCGCGAGTACTCCGGCTTCAGCGCCCTCGAAATGTGGCACGAAATGCTTTCCTTCGAACGGCTGCGGGACAGTGCGGCAACGGACGAGGGGCGCAAACTTATCGACAAGACGATTGCAAAGGCCGGCACCCGCACCCACGAAAGCGTATTGAGCAAAATGGCCGTGCAGCGCGACGGCGCCTGGACAATCCAGGATGCCCCGCCCGCGTTGTTCCATCCGGCCGGCCCCGCCTCGTTGCTGGGACCCACCAGCAACTGGAGCGATACACATGCCTGGCGAGGCAAGCTGGCCAAGGCATTCGAGGCTTATACCGAGACGCTATCTGCGGACCAACGCACCTTGCTCCGGCACTACACGCTGAACGACATCGCCTTCAAGGTCGTCGGTGTGGGCAGCGTAGGCACCTTCTGCCTGGTAATGCTGTTCATCGATGGACATGGGAAACCCTTGTTCCTGCAAGTCAAGGAAGCGCGCAATTCGGTGATCGCCGACTACTACCCCGCGCCAGGCGAGAAGCACCAGGGCGAACGCGTGGTGGTCGGACAGCGGCTGCTGCAAGGAGCAAGTGATGCCTTCCTTGGCTGGACGTCCGGGCCTGCTGGCCGGAACTTCTATTTCCGGCAGTTGCGTGACATGAAGGTGTCGGCGGAGATCGAGCGTATGAGCAATACCTTGCTGCTGGGCTATTCCCGCTTTTGTGGCTGGGCAATGGCGCGAGCCCACGCCAAGGCCGGCGGGAAGGCCGTCGAGATTTCTGCCTATCTCGGGCGTGGTGAGGCCTTTTCCGACGCGCTGAACAAATACGCATTGGCCTACGCGGATCAGAACGAGGCGGACTACACCGCCTTCATTCGTGCGTGCCGCTCTGGAAAGCTGGAAGCCCGTAGCGACGAAGACATGGCGGCGGACTTCCGTATCTGAAAGCGCCGCGTGTTGGCGATGACCTTGTGCGGGTATGGCGCTTGCGCCACTACCCGCAGGTACGCATTCCAGCTATCGCTCAGCGTATCGGGAAGAACGTGCCGGCCAAGGATCCATTCGCGCCGCAGTAAGGCGGATTCGATGCCCCCGCGCGGGGCGGCTGTTCCTCGACGACCAAGGCATCACCCTGGCGTTTCAGGTTCAGTACCCAGCCCTTGGTGTCGACGCTCTTGACCTGCAGGCGCTCGCCCTTGGCCTTGCCGGACGCCTCCGCGTTGCACGACCAGCTTCCGGTGCGCGGCTTTTCGGCCGAACCTTCGTACAGGATGTCGCCGTCGGGCTTCTTCCAGAGCGTGATCTCGCCGGAGATGTTGCGCCATCTGCCGGTAAAGCCCTTGCGTTCGGCCAAGTCCAGGGAGGCGAGGAACGCGTCCCGGTGTTTCATGCGGGTCGCGATTTCCTCGACCGGCTTGTTTTTGTCGAAAGGCTTCTCGAAGGCCTCGTCGCGCACCTGGGTGAAATCGCGCTGGTCGCGCAACAACGCCTCGGCCGTGACGGCGTCCAGGGATTTGCGCGCTTCGTTGTAGCGCTTGGCGATGCTCGAATCGAGCGCCGCGAGCTGCGGGTTCGCGCAGATGGCCTTTTCGGCGCCCGTGCGCGCCTTGGCGCAGTCGAACGAAGGCGAGGCCTCTGGCGCCGCCGTAGCGGTCAGGGAGAGTGCGCACAGCGCAGCGGCGCAGGCGGCGGGGAGCAGGGTTTTGGTCAGCATGGTGCCGTGGATGATAGCGAGAAATTGCGAGGCGCAGAAGTGAACACATCTTGCGTTCACCAATCAGGATACGAACGCTGGCCGGGGCCACTAGAACTTATCGAACACGACGGCCATCCTGTGGCCCAATACTTTTCCCAGCTCGAGGGCCAATGCGTCGCCTACGCCCGGTCCATCGAATCCAAATGCGAGGTTTCCCAATCCCCATGCGAGCGGTAAAAATCGCCATTGATTGATACTGTCCGATTGTCGACAGCTTGGGCACTCAAGCTCGCCTCGTTCCCCGTCATACCAGGCGGAAATCAATTCGTCCCACGGGACGGAGCCGGCATCATGCGCGGCGGAGCAACACGGGCAGCGCAGCGCCTCGACCTCCTGCGGACCGGCGTTGTAGACACGCCGCCCCACGATTGCTCCTATCCCGTTAGTGCCCTACTCGTTTACCCATTCGGCCCACCGAGCGATATCGGGGCCAGGCGCGTGGCTGACAGGAGAACAAGCGACCTCGGCGTCGGAGGAGGGAACAGCGATGCCCATTGCCTCCATCCAACGCATGCCGCGCTCGGCGAAAACGGGCGCGTCTTCCAAGGAGACATCGAGATCGACGATATAGGTGGGTGAATCGCTCATGGGATACCGAAATGCGATACGTGGTTTCGTAGAAAAAGCCGCACCAGTATATTCATTGGATCGCTCCCCGCACCGCGATCAGGATTTCAAGGCCCCTTGCGCTCGGGGCCTTCACCGCCCTGCCCGTCTTCGCTTCCCGCAAGCGGCAGGCTCTCGTCGAGCCATCCCGTGATCCCGCCGCGCATCACCTTTACCGGCCGCCCCAGTTGAGCCAGCCGGATAGCGCCTCGTGTCGCGCCATTGCAATGCGGACCTGCGCAGTACGTCACGAACAGCGTGTCCGCGGGATAGCTCGCCAATTTCGACTCGACTAGCTTCCCGTGCGGCAGATTCACGGCGCCAGGCACATGGCCCTGTGCGAACAGTGCTGGACTACGCACGTCCAGCAGCACAAAGCCGGGTGTGCCGCTGGCGAACGCGCTGGCGACATCGGAACAATCGGTCTCGAATTGAAGTTCCGCGCGAAAGTGGGCGAGCGCGGATTCGCTGTCGGCGGCGGGGATGGCGGTGACGGGATTGGGGGTCGGCATGAGAGAACCTTGAACAATAGGCCTGAGGAAGATATTCGCCCGGAAAGACTGATCCAGGAGCCTCATTCTGACGTCGGATCGCGATCTGGATAAGTGGCGTAAATGCCATTAACCGGTAACATCACGCCATGGACAAACATCTCGTCGTCACGCTGGCCTACGACCGGCTCTGCACTTTCGAATTCGGCTGCGTGACCGAACTGTTTGCGCTCGAACGTCCGGAGCTCGGCGTCGATTGGTATCGCTTCGCGGTCTGCGCAAGCGAGCCCGGCCCGCTGCGCGCGGCTGGCGGCATCACGGTTGCCGCGCCCTACACCCTCAAGCTGCTCGATCAGGCGGACACGATCGTGGTCCCCGGCTGGCGCGATGCCGACGAAATGCCGCCAGCGCCCTTGCTGAAGAAGCTCCGCAAGGCGTACGAGCGTGGCGCACGGCTTTGCTCGATTTGCTCCGGTGTGTTCGTGCTGGCGGCGGCGGGTGTCCTCGATGGAAAGACCGTGACCACCCACTGGCAATACGCCGCCAAGTTGCAGCAGCGCTACCCGCAAGTGCGCGTTGAGCCGGACGCCCTGTATGTGGATGAAGGACGGATCATCACGTCAGCGGGCTCGGCAGCCGGTCTGGACATGTTGCTCCACCTGGTGCGACGCGACTACGGAGGCGCCGTGGCAAATCGGGTCGCGCAAAGACTCGTGGTCGCTCCGCATCGCGAGGGTGGACAGGCGCAGTTCGTGCCGCGCCCCATGCCGCACGATGAGAGCGGGCGCCTGGCCAAGCTGATGGATTGGATGCGCCTTCATTCCGCGTTGCCGCACACCTTGCGCTCGCTGGCCGAGCGCGCAGCCATGAGCCCGCGCACGTTGCAACGGCAGTTTCATGACGCCACGGGCATGGCGCCGTATGAATGGCTGGTCCGGGAACGGGTAGCGGCCGCGCGCGACATGCTCGAAGCCAAAACGCCTTTGCCGATTGGCCGCATTGCCGAGCTGGCCGGGTTCGGCTCGGAGGAGTCGATGCGCCGCCACTTTCGGCGCATCGTGCTGACGAGTCCGGCCGCTTACCGGGAAAAGTTCGGCAACGCCGCGTAGGTGTTTTAAAGAGACCTGCTCAAGTCGTGGCAGCCGTCTGCCTCACCAGCGGATCGTATACGGATCATCCCCCAGCCCCCATACGCCGTCTTTCCGTTCCAGCATGATGTGCCGGGTCTGCCACTCGTCGGGCTGATCCTTCGAGGGAAAGCCGCTTATCTGGGGGTAAAACGCGGGGTCCGCCGCCCAATCCGCGGTGGCGCGATCCAGCCGCCATTCAAATTTCACCGCCGACACCGCGTTGGGGTTGTCGTCGAACGGATTCTTGCCCGGCTTGGAGTAGTCCAGGATCTTGCCGACCTGCAGGCCAGGAGCGCAGAATTTCGCGGTGTAGACCAGTTTGGAAGCGAGGCGGGCCTCGCCATCGGTGTAGTAAGCACGGCCCTTTTCGGTCAGCGCCATGTGGCTGGTGGCGTCGTCGGGATCCTCATCCGGTTTTGGCGGTGAACCGTCTCCGTCAGCACTGACGCGCTTGACCGTGATGAGTCCGTGTTTGATCAGCCCTTGCACGACCTTGTCCTGTTCTTCCAGGAAGACCGTGTAGACATCGGTCGGCAAGGGCCGCACACCCACCACATTGACGCAGGCGCTGCCTGGGGCATTGGTGGGCGTTTCCATGGCGGTGACCAGGATCTTGTGTATCTTGCTTTCGGTCAGGCCTGGACCCAGTGGGGATTCCTTCCAGACATAAAACCCCACGGCTGCGGCGATCGCCAGACCCAAGGCCCAGGCCTTGCGCGGAATCCGGCGGCGTTTGGTCGTGCGCTGCTGCTGATTCATTCCCTTCCTTGCGGCTGGTGGACTCGCGATAGTAACGCGGAGCGCAAGGGGCCTGCGAGGCGCGGGTGGCGACCTCACGCGACTGCCGGGCCAGGGCATCTGCCATAAAAGCCATAGACCCGCGAGCGCCACCGTCATCCAGAAAGTGACCCCGCGGGCCGTCCACTTCCGCTATCAGGGCTCGTATTTCGAGATCTTCGTTCCCTCGATCGAGACGCCGGCCATCAGGCCTCCGTTGTTCATCACGAAGCCAACAATCGGCTGCTTCGCGGTGTTCGTATCGATGCGTCCGTTGGCGCCGATATTGACGATCGCCACCGTGGCGTCGGCGCCGACAGTCCAGCCGCTGCTGTTGCGAAACTTGTTCAAGGCGTCATCCGTCATGAACAGCAGGACCATGGCCTTTGATTGCGCGCCCGCCTGAAAGCCGATCGACCCGGACGTGGTGCGGTAGTAGCCTACCGCCGACTGACCCACGCGCAGCACACCTTTGCCGTGCTCGGCGCCGACGATGAAACTTCCGCTGAGCACATCTGGAAACACCAGCACGCCCCTGGCACGAGCGACCAGTTCCCTGGACGACGGTGCGGCTTCGTAAAGCTTGGATAAGGTTGCATTGGCTGCGCTGTCCAACGCTTCCCGCGTATCGGTCTTCGGCGCGGCCGACGGTTTGGACGGTGGCGTCGTGGTACAGCCGCCAAAAAGGAGGCCAGCAGCACTGATGATTAAGAGGGCCATACCGGTCCGGCAGACGGCGGAATGCTTGTGAAACATGACGTTCTCCTTTTGTGGTGTGTCGCACGGAAAGTTTGGTAACGCATGAAAAGGCAGGCCCTGCGCGTTCAAGGCCCGACCTGATAGCCGCGCTGCTGCATGCAAGCGGCATAGGCCGACGATGTATTCGCACTCTGCTGCGCCTGGTCCGCGCGATCCTGACGCCGGTCCTGGCGTTGACGCGACCCGCCCACCACCATGCCCGCTGCGGCGGCGTCCTTCGCCTGGTTCTGTCGGTACGCCTGCTTGGTATCGTCATCCACACGGTCATACACCTCTTCGTGCTGGCGCCCACGCGCGCCCGCGACAACAGCGCCCGCCGCGGCGCCCGCTGCGGCGCCGCGGGCTCGTCCGCCGGCCGACGGCGTCTCGGCGGGCGCCGCGCTCGTCGTGTTGGCCGACTGCGCCTGGCATGCGGCGATGTCCTGCTGGGTCAGTTCAGGAGTCTGACCTTTGAGCGGCGTAACGGTCTGGGCGGTCGTCGACAGGCAAACGCCTGAGAGCAGGATCGCCATATAAGGGAAAATCGACTTGTTCATGAAAAGCTCCCTGAATATCAAGGTCCGGGATTCTCGGAGCGCGGCATCCCTCGTCCGAGCAATTAGGCGTGGCGCGCCGGCGCCTTCCAGCATTCCGGCCGCGCCGACGATGTTCGCGGCGCTCGGCACGCTGGCGTTCATGTCCCGATCACGGAAGGCTTGATCAGTTTTATGCCTCGCGACGCGTTGTAGCCGTGGATCTCCTTGACATCGAGCTTGCGCATGAACCCGACGGTGTGGGCATCAATGATCTGTCCCGGCACCATGATGGGAAACCCCGGCGGGTACGGAATGACGAAATTGGCGGACACCAGCGCGGGCCCGGCTTCCAGGCGTTTATCCAGTTCCGCGCTCGCTAACGGGAGATACTCGCAGTCCTCTTCGTTGTAGGCGGCAAAGAATGCCGCGCGGACGTTGCCTTCCGGCGTGATGCTGCCCGGATCGTCGCGGTATCCATCGTGGAATTGGCTGAAATTCGGCAGGTCCGGCACATCCTCCATCAGACTCCGGACCCTTTCCGCGAAGGCGGTCCGCCCGGCTTCGCCCGATTCCCTCAACCGCCTTTCGATCTCTTCCGAAATCTCGAGCAGCACCTTGATAAGCGACGCGACGTCACTGCGGGTGTTGTTGATATTGCTCTGCAACAGCACGCTATTGCGCGAGGTCTTGTTGAGCTGGATGTTGTAGCGCGACGCCAGCAGATTCTTGAACGCGGTGCCGTCATACCCTGCCGTGCCACACACTAGGGTGAGGCGCGTGGGGTCCAGACAGAATTCATCGTCCTTGAGCGCCTTGGCGGCGGTCAGCCAGTTCGTGCCGGGAGCCAGAAAATCAACAAAGCCCGAAGCCCGAAACTCCTCGGGGATCATCTTGTCGGCTCCCAGGACACTGAAGTATTTGGAAATCAGCGGATGCTTGGAAACCTCGCGCCGAATGGCCAAAGCGACCTCAATGGCGCGCATGACGAGTTCGTAGCCTTCCAGCTCCATCTGCCGGCGAGCGACGTCCAGCGACGCAATGATCTGGGCATTGGGCGACGTGGACGCGTGAATGAAAACCGCCTCGCGGAATGCCGACACATGATGTTCGTAGTCTTCGTCGCGCACCGCCACGATCGACCCCTGCCGCAGACTGGACATGGACTTGTGCACGGAGTCCGTCTCGTAGACCCGTATCCGCATGGTCCGCGGGTTCGGCGTCAGCTCCCGGTCCAGCACGCGCGGATCCTTGGGATCCAGGTCTTCGCCCAGTTCGCTGCACTGCGCCTCCCAGGCTTCCTGCGCCTTGGGATCGTCCCGCCACTCGTGCAAGGCTGCTGCAGCGCCCATGGCGGTGCGCATGCGCAGGAACGGAGACCAGCGCGCAAACCCAAACCAGGCTTCATCCCATAGGAAGATCAGATCCGGTTTGATGGCCAGGCATTCGGCCATGACGCGGCGGGTATTGTAGATATGGCCGTCAAAGGTGCAGTTGGTCAGCGTCACCATGGCTGCCTTGTCCAGGCGCCCCGCCGCTTTCAGGTCCAACAGCGCCTGCTTGACGGTGCGTAGGGGCACGGCCCCGTACATCGAGTACTCCGTCATCGGGAACGCTTCCACGTATAGCGGCTGCGCGCCGGAGAGCACCATGCCGTAGTGGTGCGATTTGTGACAATTGCGGTCCACGATGACGATATCGCCTGGCTTGGTCACCGCCTGATAGACCATCTTGTTTGACGTCGAGGTGCCGTTCGTGACGAAGAATACGTGATCCGCGCCGACTGCCCGCGCGAACTTCTCCTGAGCGACCTTGATGTTGCCGGTCGGCTCCAGCATGCTGTCCAGGCCGCCTGTCGTGGCGGAAGTTTCTGCCAGGAACAGATTCAAGCCATAGAATTCGCCGAAATCGCGGATCCAGTTCGACTTGATGATCGACTTGCCACGTGCGATGGGCAGTGCATGGAAGGTGCTGATCGGCTTGGCGGCATATTGCTTTAGGTTGTCGAAGTGTGGTGTGGATTGCCGGTCTCTCACCCCTTCCAGAATATTCAGGTGCACCTCCATGGGCTCCTCGACCTCATAGAACACGCGGCGTATGGCCGACGCGCTGGGGTCTCCGGCAAGCTGCTCCACCTTCCGGTCGGTGAGCAGATAGATGTCCAGCTCGGGCCTTATGTTGGCAATCAGGCGGGCCAGCTTCACGCCAATCTCTCTCGGCGAATCCACCGTGGTGTCCAGATGCTGATAGACGGACAGGTAGTCGCGCAGCAGCGAAGCATCGTGCTTGGACGGCACGGGAATGCCGTCGTAGATGACCACTGCCTCGAGCTTGCCATTGAGAATGGTCGCCAGCAACGCATCCTCGACGCTACCCACCATGACGGGCTCGTAGATCAATGTGTCGTCGTGACGCCGAAGCTCGCGTATTTCGCGGCACATGGCGGCGACGCGCGCCGGCGGCGCCGGGCTGACGAAAAGCGCCTCAAAGTAGGGCCGCCGCGCAAGGCTTCCGGCCATCCCGGGTGGCGTGCGGTCCGGCCCCTCCCCAGCCGACTCCTCGGCCGCCTCCCTCTCCCCTTCGTCGTAGCGGTAGCTACCCGACAGCAGTGCGTTGCTCATGCGCAGCACCAGCCGCGCGGCGCCCATCGCATCGCCATCGGCGATTCGGTCGTCCAGCGTGCGCAGCAATTGCACGCCGGGGTATGCAAAGTAGCTCTCCATCGGCCGCAGATCGCTCAACGCGTCCTGCACGGCGCCGGACCCGCCCGCCCCCTTGCCGCTGCGTACTTCGGCGGCCCACGTCTGCGCCTTGGCGTTCAGGTCGCGCCATCGGTCCAGCCGAGCAGCGGAGATGGAGAACAAATGGTCGAGTTGTTGCCCTTCGTGTATCTCGGTCGACATGGCAGTCCCCAATTGGTTTGCGAAAGCCCACTGGCCACGCTGGCGGGGCTCGCAGTGCCTCTACGAAAGAATCATGATCACCACCATTCCCCAGATCGTCAGCAAGGTATTGCCCACGGCGTAGGTCACCGTGTACCCGAGTCCCGGCACCTGGCTCTTGGCCGCTTCGCACACCATGCCCAACGCGGCCGTAGTGGTGCGCGAGCCTGCGCAAATTCCAAGAATCAACGCCGGGTCGAAGCGGAAGACGAACTTGGCAATGAACATGCCCAGCACGAGCGGCACAGTCGTCGCGAAGATGCCCCACAGGAACAGGCTGATGCCGAGCTTCTGCAAGCCCGCGACGAAGCCCGGCCCTGCGGAAATACCGACTACCGCAATAAACACGTTCAAACCCACGGAGTTCATGAACCACAGCGTGGGTTCGGGAATCCGGCCAAAGGTGGGATGGATGGCGCGGAACCAGCCAAACACGATGCCGGCGATCAACGCGCCACCCGCTGTCGAAATCGTGAGCGGGATACCGCTGACGTTGATCACGATCGCGCCGATCAGCGCGCCGATGGTGATCGCCAACGACACGAAGGCGACGTCCGTCACAGTCGTGGGCCGGTCGACGTAGCCCAGATTCTTGGCCGCGGCATTGATGTCCTGGGTCCGCCCGACCACGGTGATCACGTCGCCGCGGAACAGTTCCGTCTTCGGCAGGATGGGGATCACCGTCTCGGTCGGCCCGCGCCGGATCTTCTTCAGAAACACGCCGCGCGCGCCGGGCCAGTGCGCCAGTTCCTCCAGCCGCTTGCCGTCCACGCTCTTGTTCGAGACGTAGATATCGACACCCTCGGTCTTGATGTCCAGCAGTTCGGCGTCCTCGACCTCCCGGCCGCTCGGGCCTAACCGGGCGATCATCTGGTCGCGCTTGCCGCCTACCGCGACGATGTCGCCGGCTTCGATGACGGTCGCCTGGTCCACCTCGATGATCTTGCCGCCCCGCCGTATCCGCTCGACAAAGGCCCGGAAGCCGGCCTGCGTGCCCGCTTCAACCTCACCGACCGTCTTGCCGATGAAGGGGCTGTTCTCAGCGATGGCGTAGGCGCGCACTTCGAACTCGTACCAATGGGTAGCATCCGCCGCGCCTTGCCCCGCGCCCAGCTTCTGCTCATAGGCCTTGCATGCCGCCACCAGGTCGATGCCAAGCAATTTCGGGCCGATCTGCGCCAGGATGATCGCCGATCCCACGGTGCCGAAGATGTACGTGACCGCGTACGCGATCGGCATGGCGTCCAGCAACGCCTGCGTTTCCTCCGGCGTGCGGCCCAGCCGGTTGATCGCATCGGTCGCCAGGCCCATGGAGGCGGAAATGGTCTGCGAGCCCGCAAACAGCCCGGCCGCGGAACCCAGGTCGTAGCCCGCGAGCATCGCCGCGACGACTGCAGCCCCTAACGAGAGCAAGGCCATGATCACGGCGAAGATCGCCTGCGGCAGCCCATCCTTCGCGATGCCACGCACGAACTGTGGACCCACGCCGTAGCCCACGGCAAACAGGAACATCAGGAAGAAGACCGACTTCACGTTGGGGGATATCTTGACCCCGAGAATGCCGATGACGATCGCGACCAGCAGGGTCGAGGTCACCGCCCCAAGGCTGAAGCCCTTGAAGCTCTTACCGCCTATCCAGTAACCGATACCAAGCGCCAGAAAGATGGCGATTTCAGGATAGGCCTTCAGCGTAGCAACAAACCAGTCCATGACTCTCTCCTTGCCGATCCAAAGATGGAAAGCTCCGTGTCATGCAGTGCGGCGGGTGCTAGTCCGAATAGACGTGGGCGAGCAGCGTGTTTCGCGGCCGCAGCGCGAAGCGCGAAACTGATTCGAACGGGGAAAGGCTGGCTGGATGAGACGTATCGCGAACATTCATTGCGGCCTCCGATGCATAAGACAACGGTCAATGAAGACTCTTGCGCGGCTCGAGAGAGCGGCAAGCGCCGAAATGCGATTTGTCACATGGGACTTGTTCTGGTCAGGCGCCAGCTGTAGCGCACCATGCTTGATGCGAAATCCACCCGTTGCGGGCGGTGGTCTTAATGGTCCCAAAAATGCTGCTTCTGCGGATGAATATACTGCGCCGAAAAGAAAACAGCACCATCGTTTTTACAGTGACGTATGGCGCCATGGCGGGTTGCCAGTCGCCTTGCGGCTGGCGGTCGCGCGATAGTAGGGCTGCCGCGCGGCAGCCCCGGTTTCAATGCCGGATCTCCGCCAGAAACTTCTGCGCGCGGGCCGTCTGCGGCCGGTTGAAGAAGGCATCCGGCGTTCCGGTTTCCACAATCCGCCCGGCGTCCATGAACCACACGCGATCCGCGACTTCCCGGGCAAAACCCATCTCGTGTGTGACGCACACCATGGTCATGCCGTCCTTAGCCAGCCCCTTCATGACCTGGAGCACTTCGCCGACCATTTCCGGGTCCAGCGCGCTGGTCGGCTCGTCGAACAGCATAACGGGCGGACTCATTGCCAGGGCTCGGGCAATGGCCACGCGCTGCTGCTGACCGCCCGACAATTGCGCGGGAAAGGCATCCGCCTTGTGGGCAAGCCCCACCCGTTCCAACAGTTGCATGGCGCGCTCGCGCGCTTCGGGGCGGCGGGCGCGCTTGAGCTGCAGCGGCGCCAGCATCAGGTTTTCCATCACGGACAGATGCGGAAAGAGATTGAACTGCTGGAACACAAAGCCGATATGGCTGCGCAGCGCGTCCAGGTGAACGTCCTTGCCGTAGATGTCCTTGCCGTCGACTTCAATGACGCCCTTCTGGATGGGTTCCAGCCGGTTGACGGTGCGGATGAGCGTGGACTTGCCCGAGCCGGAAGGCCCGCACACCACGACCACCTCACCCCGGTCGACCTGCGCCGTCACATCGGCCAGCGCCTGATACTCGCCATACCACTTCTGCACTTCGGAAAATCGGATCATGTGGGCACCACTTTCTGGGCAGGCGCAAGTCCGGCGCGCCGTCGGCCTATGCGGCGTTCGGTCAGGTGCACCAGGGAACTCAGGCCAAAATTCAGGACGAAATAAGTCAGCGCAAGCAGCCCGAAGACTTCGAACGGCTTGGTCAGCAATACGCTGTTGATCTGGTTGGCTGCGTACGTCAGCTCCTGGACACTGATCACATAGGCCAGCGAGGTTTCCTTCACCGTGGACACGAACTGGCTCAGCATGCTGGGCAGCATGTTGTAGAGCGCCTGCGGCAGGATGACGCGCCGCATGGTCTGCATGTACGACAGGCCCAACGCGCGGCTGGCTTCCTGCTGCCCGGGCGGCAACGCCTGGATGCCGGCGCGGATGATCTCGGCCAGATAGGCGCTTTCGTAGCAGACCAGCGCCACCACCATCGTGGTCGTGCCCGCGACGGGACGGCCGATGATGATGGGCACGAAGAAGTATGCCCAGAAGATGAACATCAGCAGCGGCAGGCCGCGCACCAGGTAGACCACGGCCGACGAGGGCCAATAGAAGATGCGGTACGGGCTGATGCGGCCCAGCGCCAGCAGCACGCCGCAGGGCAGCGCCAGGGCGAGGCTGACGGCAGCCAGACCCAGGGTCGCGGCCAGGCCGCCGATCGGACCGTGCGGATATTGGCCGATCAGGAGCAGCAGCCAATTGTCTTTGAGAATGTCCCACATGGTCAGCGCACTCCCAACGGACGATAGCGTCGTTGCAGCATCGCGCCGCCGCCCATGATCAGGAAGGACAGCACGAGATAGATCACCGTCACCACCGCATAGGCCTCGAACGTGCGGAACGTGTTGTTCTCGATCTCTCGCCCGGCCGCCGTCAGCTCGGTGACGCCGATGGCCATCGCCAGGCTGGTGTTCTTGAGCAGCAGCAAGGTCTGGTTCAGCAACGGCGGGATTGCAATGCGGAAGGCCTGCGGAAGCACCACCTTGCGCATTGTCTTCAGGAAGCTCAAGCCTAGCGCGCGGGCCGCCTCGACCTGCCCGGGCGGAATGCCGCGCACCGCGCTGCGCAGGTCTTCGCAGACGTAGGCAGACATCACCAGCCCGATCGCAATGCAGGAAAGGATGAATTCGCTGCCATGACTGTTGAGCCAGTCGGTGACAGGGGCCGGCAGCAGCGCGGGCACGCCGAAGTACCAGAACATGATGTGCACCAACATGGGCACATTGCGGTGGAACGCGACATACGTCGCGATCAATCCATTGGCGACAGGCGAGCCCGTCAGGCGGATCACCGCCAGCAGGCTGCCCACGAAGAACGCCAGAATCCAGGAAAGCCCGGCCAGCGCCAGGGTGGTGATCAACCCCCTGAGCAGCCAGTCCGGATACTCGCCCTGGAAAATGGCGCTGAAGTCGAAGATGTAATGCATCGAACCAGGCTCCAGCGCGCGCAGCGCATCAACCCTTGATTTCTTCGATGCGGAAGTCGCGCTTGATGTTGAACTGGGTGCCGGCGCCAAACCACTTGTCAAAGGTCTTGGTGGCCTGTCCGGACGCTTCCATGCCGTCCAGCACCTTGTTCACCTGATTCAGCATCGCAGTGTCGCCCTTGCGCACGCCGACGCCCCACGGTTCGATGAACAGCGCAGGCTCCAGGATCTTGACCGGCACGGCGCTCGAGGCGGCCTGGTGCTGCAGCTTGACCAGCATCAGTTCCGAACCGACGAAGCCGCTGACCTTGCCCTGCTGCAACGCCAGGAACGCGCCGCTGGGATCCTTGAACGTGACCGGATCGACGTTCGGGATGTTCTTGCGCGCGCCCTGCTCCGACGACGAACCGCGCACGGCGCTGACGCGCTTGCCGGCAAGGTCGGCGGGCGCCTTCAGATCCTTGTCCGATTCGCGCGACAGTATTTTTTGCGGGCTGACGAAATGCTGGTGCGAATAATCGATCTGCTTGGCGCGCTCGGGCGTCCAGCCCAGGTTGGCGGCCACCACGTCGACGCGGCCGGCGATCAGTTCGGGGATGCGCGCCTCGACGGCGATCAGCTTGAGCTCGAGCGGCACGCCCAGGCTGTCGGCCAGCGCCTGGCACACGTCGACTTCATAGCCGACGATGCCGCGGGTCTTCGGGTCCTGGAAGCTGAACGGCTCGGCCGTGCCCATGGTGCCGCAGATGAACTTGCCGCGCGCCTTGATGTCCTGCAGCGTGTCGGCATTGGCCGCGGGGGCCAGCGTTGCGGCCAGGCCAACGATGGCGACGAAAGAGGAGATGAACGTCTTCATGGAATTCCCTTGGTATGTAGGTATGGGTGCTGCAAAAAACGGCTTCAGGCCAGGCGCGCGCATGCTTCGCGAATGCGGCGGCAGCCCTCTTCGATGTTTTCCATTGAGGTCGCGAAGCTCAGCCGCAGATACGGCGACAGGCCATAGGCCGCGCCGTCCAGACAAGCCACGCCCGCCTCGTCCAGCAGATACATCACGACGTCGAGGTCGCTGCCCAGCTTTTGGCCGGCCGGCGTGGTTCTGCCCAGCAGCCCTTCGACCGACGGATACACGTAGAACGCGCCTTCCGGGACCGGGCAACGAATGCCGGGCACCTCGTTCAGCAACGACACGATGCGGTCGCGCCGGGCGTGGAACAGCGCATTGGCGTCCCGCACGCACTGCTGATCGGCAGTCAGTGCGACGCGCGCGGCCGACTGGCTGATCGCGCTTACGCAACTGGTGCTTTGCGAGATCAGCGTGGCCATGGCCTTGATCAGCGCCTTGGGACCGCCGGCGTAACCCAGGCGCCAGCCCGTCATCGCGTAGGCCTTCGACACGCCATTGATGGTCAGCGTGCGCGCAGCCAGTTCGGGCGCCACCGCAGCGGGGGACTGATGCCGCGCTTCGCCATAAGCCAGATGCTCGTAGATCTCGTCAGTCAGCAACCAGACGTGCGGATAGCGTGCCAGCACGGCTGCCAACGCACGCAACTCGTCCGCGCCGTACATCGCGCCAGTGGGATTGCTGGGCGTGTTCAGCAGGACCCACTTCGTGCGCGGCGTGATGGCGCGTTCCAAGGCGTCCGGGGTCAGTTTGAAGCCGTCCGACTCGGGGCAGACCACCACGACCGGCGTGCCGTCATTGACCAGCACCATGTCGGGGTACGAGACCCAGTACGGCGCCGGGATGATGACCTCGTCGCCTGCCTGCACGGTGGCGGCCAGCGCGGTGAAGATCAGCTGCTTGGCGCCCACGCCGACGATGAGTTCGTCCGTGCCATATTCCAACCCGTTCTCATGCTGGAATTTGGCGCGCACCGCTTCGAGCAGCGGCTTGGCGCCGACGGACGACGTATAGCGGATGTCGCCGCTGTTGAGCGTGTCGATGCCTGCCTGGACGATATGCCCCGGCGTGGGCAGGTCGGGTTCGCCGACCGTGAAGTCGACGATGTCGCGGCCCTGGGCGCGCAGTTGGTCGACCCGGCTCTTGGCCATCATGCTGGGCGACGGTTTGATGGCGCGGGTGCGTTCGGCCAGGAAATCTGCGGTGACGGCGTTCATGCGAGCCCCTTCGCGGCAAACGCGGCCTGCATCCAGCTCTGGCTTTTCTCGCCCGTGGCGATTTCCGCCATGATGCGCGCTTCCTTGTCGGCATGCGCACGGGCCGCGGCGATCAGGGCCTCGGCTTCCGACGCCGCGAAGCTGACCAGTCCGTCTTCGTCGCCCACAAGAATGTCGCCCGGGTTGATGACCTGCCCGCCGATCGACACCGGCACGTTGACCTCGCCGGGGCCGTCCTTGTAGGGGCCGCGGTGGATATGGCCGCGCGCATAGCAGGGGAAGCTGTCGGCTTCGAAGGCCGCAACGTCGCGGATGGCGCCGTCCACGACAACGCCCGCGCAGCCATGGATCTGAAGATAGCGCTTCATGATTTCGCCAAGCACGGCATTGGACAGATCGCCGCCGGCATCCACCACCAGCACGTGACCCTGCTGGATCTGCATCATGGCCTTGTAGATCAGCAGGTTGTCGCCGGGCCGGGTCTTGACCGTCAGCGCGGTGCCGACCAATTTGCCGCTTCCGTTGTAGCGGCGCAGTCCGGTGATGCCCTCGCGGCGCGCGAGGTTGTCGCTGAGGTGCGGGGTGACGATGCCTGCCAGCGCTTGCAGTACGGAGGCGGGCGCAACGGGAGAGGCGGGCAAGATGCGCGCGCCGGTGGAGATGGAAGCCATGTCGGTCTGCTTGTCCTGAGTCGAAGGACGCTCCGTTTCTCGCGCTGTCGCTGGCAAAACGGGGCGGCCGGTAATGAATCAGACCGAATGGTGCGAGCTTTTGCGATTCCGAAAAAGGGATTAAATTTCAGCGAACTTCATCACTTTTCAGAATATAGGGGTTACCCCCTATCGGAACTTTCGGAATGAACCTCAAGATCTGCCGGGCACGCGCATGCTGACTTTCAAACAGATCGAAGCGCTTTATTGGACGGTCCGGCTGGGGACATTTTCTGCGTCGGCGCAGAAGCTGCACACGACGCAATCGGCCATCACCAAGCGCATCCAGGAACTGGAAGCCGACTTCGACATCGCCCTTTTTGACCGGTCGGGCCACCGGGCCGAGCTGACGGCCCGGGGGCATGAGATCTATGCCCTGGCCGAACAGATGCTGGGCCACCGCGACCGTCTGCTGGCGCGCTTGAAGGGGCAGCACACGCTGACGGGCACCTTCCGGTTCGGCATCACGGAGATCACCGCGATGACCTGGCTGCCCGCCCTGATCCGGCTGCTGCGCGCGCACTATCCGCGCATCACGCTGGAACCGCATATCGATCTGGGCGCCGACCTGCTCAAGCGTCTGCAGGCCGGGCAACTGGACATGGCATTTCTACACGGCGAGTTCGCCGAACCGAATCTGCAGGTCGTCGCGCTGCAGCGCCTTGAATTTGCCTGGATGGGCAGCCCCGACCTGATCGACGCCAGCCACATCTACACCCCGGCCGACATTGCCAAGTTGCCGCTGCTGCGGCAGAGCCGCGAGTCCGGGCTGAACATGATCTACGACGGCTGGCTGCGCCCGCACACGGCGGCGAGCAACATCTTCACCATCAACAGCCTCATCGCGATGGCCGGATTGACCGCCGCCGGGTTTGGCGTGAGCTGCCTGCCACGCGATTATTTCGCGGACATGGTGAGCACGCGGCAACTCGTCATCGCCCGAACCAGCGTCGCGCCGCCGCAGTCGGTGTACAGCGCAATGTTCCGCAGGGACGCGGACGTGGCGTTTTGCGAGAGCGTGGCGGAATTGGCGGAGAGTTGCTGCGAATTTTCAACGGGGTGGCGTTTGCGTTGACGCGCGAAACGAAGTTCAGAACATATTTCGCGGTCGCCCCGTCATCGCACAGGCAGCATCGTCCTGCATCAAACAATCGATCACCGCCCGCACTGCGGGAAGCCGCCCGTGTTTGTGCGGCGTCAGGATGGTCGTGGAGACGCGGCCGGCAGTCCATCCTGGCAGCACCTGCACTAGCCGTCCCCGACGGCCTGCGCGGAAAACACTTTAGGCAGACAGACAATGTCAAGCCCCATTTCCGCCGCCGGGAATAACGACACGGATTCGTCGGCATAAAACACCGGTTTCGGCGCGGCCTGCGCGATGTTGGACGGCGCGGACACCAGTGTGATCGGCTCGTCACGCATGCGCCGCCGCACGAGATCGGAGTCAGTAAGCGCTGCGTAGTGCCTTCGGACCGCGACGTCGAAGCCCTCCCGAACCAGATCGACAAAGCGGTCGGTGACGTGCAACTGGATGCGCAGCTCCGGGAACTGCCGCGCCAGCGTGGGCAAGCGATCGGCAAGCTGGAACTGCGCGATCAGCACCGACGCCCGCCATGTCGGTGCTTCGCATCCCAACGTCACACCGGCGTTGGGAATATTCCTCAGCGCGACGACGGGAATAACTCGCTGGATTAAATATTAAAGATATTGTCCTGCGCGTCCGTTATTAGCAAAAAAAGACCTTCAAGAAGCCGCCGCTAGCCGGACGCAGCCGGGAGAATCTGACGACAGAACGAATTAATAACTCAGGACAGGATTTGTCCCGAGTGGAGACTAGTCTCCCTTGGCAGCTGTGATTCACGCACCCGATTCGCATCTCAAGGAGGCTGACATGTACTCTCAGACCGCTTCGCCTACGAAACGTCGTAATTTCACAAACGTGTGGTATTGTTTCAATACTATTCAAATAGTAATGCTGACTCCCCTAGTAGTTTGATGACGAATCGCCATGGACTTTGAGATTCCCTCTTGCCTGACTGATCAGCCCGCCCTCTCAGAAGCGTATCTGGCATATCAATCAAGTAGACAAACGTTGAACGAATCGGGCCTGAAAGTGGCAGCGTGCGGTGTCTACAACGCAGGAAAAAGTTCATTATTGAATACGTTGGTGGACCGTTTCGACGCCGAAACGGAGGCTTTCAGGACCGGGGACGTGCGAGTTACCACGGAAGTTTCCGAGCTGAAATTCAATCAGCTGACGTTCGTCGACATGCCCGGCGTCGACGGTTCCTCGGAAGATGATGAAACCGCCTGGCAAGGCATTCTTCGCAGCGATTACTTCCTGTATGTCCACCGCCTTCGCGCCGTCGAGTTTGAGCAATCCGAGCTTGATTTCCTTAAGCGTCTGAAAGATGAGGTGGATGACATCGATTCACGGCTGGTACTCGTTATCAGCCAGATCGACGACGTCAGCAGCGACGAAGATGTGATTCGCAACACCGCCACCATCCGCGACACGTTTATCAAGGCGGCCGGTTTCGAGCCTGAACAGACTTTTTCCGTGTCGGTAACTCGATACGTAAAAGGGATGCGTGAAGGCAAGCAGGGGCTGACCACTCGCAGCGGGATCCCGCCGCTAAAGCAATGGATTGACGTAATCAGCAGTCCTCCCGCGCAGGTCCAGTGGGAGCGTCTCCGCACCGATCGCCTAAATAGTCAGAGAGAAGCCTTGGCGGCGCAAATTCTTGCGCTCGCCGAGCAAGTGGACAGCGACATCCATGACGCAATGGAGAAGCGCCAATCGCGCCTGCGTTCGTTGGAAGAGGATATGCGAGGTCTGCTTCAAACAATCAAGGGCGCGTTGGCGCGCATTGATTCCCTAGCCTGACAAGGCACCTGCTCAGCGCCTTCCTCTCCTCAGGATCTTCCCAAAAGGAAAGTTTTATGTTGCCCTTGCTTTTTGCCGGAGGTCTCGTGGCAGGCCTCGGAAAACTGATTTACGACGCAGTAACTTCCGATAGCGATTCTTCGCCTAGCTCTCCTTCGGTTGACGAGCAGGCAAAGTCGGCCCAGTCGCAACGAAAAAAAGAACTGCGAACTGAAGCCAGTAGACGACTGCTGGCCGATACCGAGACGGCGGTAACGTTCCTGCTTGAGAAGCACGCAGTTCTCCTGACGGGTCGCGCAAAAACACCTGCAGCGCAAGTAACAGACGAACCCGCACGCACACTAAATCCTGCAGCGAGCTGGCCTATGCCCACGGGAGTGTCGGGCTCCACCACAGGTTCCTCGACTGACGAGGACGTCCTCTCCATGCGCAACTTGCGTGACTTGAGCGGAGCCCGGCCGAGCAAAAAGGGATTCGACGCGCTGAAACCCTTAACCGATGAGTTGACTTACACGCAGGAATACCTGCAAGAGCGTAAGACCATCGCGAAAATGCGCAAACAGCGCGACGCACTTAGAACCCTTGCCGAGGCGCTATGAAAAACAACCCCATGACGCGCAGACCCGACCTTGCTGCCGACGACGAAAAGCGCGCAATGACCCGCGATGAATTTCTGCAGGTGTTTCGAAACCTCGCGGGCCGGTTTGAGGAGAATCAACAGAAAGCCTCTCAGACCGAACACTCCTTCTTTTCCGGTTTGAACACCTGCCGCGACCTCGCAGGCATCAACCCGTTTGAGTCCAGCAGACTTGACGACGACCACCCATTGCGTCAGCACCTCCATGGCGCAGTTGATCGGATCAAGGACGTGTTTGTAGCGTGGGATGAGACCATCGACAAACTCGAGACACACGCGACCTTCAAAAAGCAGATTGAAGATTCGCTGTTGGTTTTCGTATATGGCAAGGTCAAGGCCGGCAAGTCTTCGCTCGGCAACTACATTGCCCGGGGATGCACCAAACCTGTACCGATGGCGGCCGGTGAGGCTGGCGCGCCCGTGTTTTTTGTGCAGGAAGGCCGCGAACTCACGGAAAAGGTGAGCGCCGAATCCATTCGTCGAGCGGGTGCCTTTAAGGTTGGAGAAGGTGAGACGACCAGCGCAATTCAGGGCTTTCAGTTACCCGGACTAACCTGGGTTGATTCTCCTGGTCTGCATTCCAAGCATGCGGAAAATGGCGAATTAGCGCAGAAGTATGTGGACGCTGCTGACCTGATCCTCTACCTCACAAATTCCATGGCGCCTTGTAAGCGCAGCGATCTGGAAGAGCTGAAGACGTTGGGGAGCAAAGAGCACAATCTGGCGGTCTTGATCACTGGTAGCGACCAGTGGATTGAGGATGAAGACGAGAATGGCGACCCGCTCAAAGAGCTGGCAATGAAGACGCAGACCGTTCGCGAACAACAGATCCATTATGTCCGCGACTCATTGCGAAAGCAGCACTGCGATGTCCAAAGCAAGTCAACCGGAGTCATGGACAAGACCTTGCAGCGCGCAAAAGTGCATTCGGTTTCGGTCGTCTACGCCGAAGAGCACCCTGATAGCGTCGGCATGCAGTCCAGCGGCATGGGAGCCATGTTGTACGACGTAGCGATGCTTGCCCAGAGCGCAGGCGTACGCGACAAGCTGGTCCGCCCGCTCAAAAATCTACGTCATTTCTTGAATGTTATGCGGACTGCGCATTTGCCAAAGATTCAGTCCGCCCTCAACGGACTGACTGCGTCCATCGCCACGACGAAGAGCAAGGCTGAAACCGATGCGCGTCAACGAATCCAAGGGATTGCACTGCGCATCGCTCCGGCCATCGATGCTTTGATCGAACAGCACGCAAGCGCCAAAGACAGCCGGGCATTCAAGACCGCGCTGGCGCAGGCGTATTCACGCTGGTTGGGCGAGGCCCGGGATTCCATAGCGGATGCATATGCAAATTCCCTCGGCGAACGTCTGACGCGCGCGATGGATTCCGCTATTGACCTACTTCCCGACTTCGAGGACGTCAAAAAATCAATCCCGCGTCGCTCGACCGTGAACGCAAAGCGAGGCGCCGCATTGGGCGGCGCGCTGTCCGCACTGGCAGCGCTGGCCGTACCGGGTGGCGTACTGCTAGCTGCTGGAGCGGCGGTCTTATCCTCCGCCCTGGGCGGGTTCGCAGGCAAAAAGATTGGCGCCACGTTGGATGACACCGAGATTGCCGAAATGGTCATTGGCAACAACGCGAATGAGGTGGGTGCAAAAGCTCGCGCGGTGTTAAGCGAAAAATTCAGACGCGAAAGCGAAACCACGCTCACCAACTTGCAGTTGAGTTGCTATTCCGAGTTGGAAGCGTGGCTTTCCGGCCTGAACCGGGAGGTGAATCAGGTGACCGCAAGAACCGAAGCGTTGTTGTCCGAATTGGACGCGCAACTAACCAACGCCTGATATTCAATCGGGCGACACCGTGACGTCGGCTGCCCTTAGTTATTCCAAGACATTACCATTATGAAGACCGAAAACCCGCTAGTTCGCTTGCTCGATGACTTCTCTGAGATCCGTCCCGTCCTGGACTCCGTTTTTGAGGGGGACGCCAACGCGTTGGCGCGAGTAGCGCAGACCGCAGAAAAGTTGTCCAAAGACGCAAGGGAGGGACAACTCCAAACGCTGGTGTTCGGTCATTACAACGCGGGCAAATCAACGTTCATCAATGCGTTGATGGGCGAGGAAGTTGCGCCCACGGGAGACGTACCGTTAACCGCACGCATCAATCCTTACGACTGGCATGGCCATCTACTCTTTGACTCACCAGGCATCGATGCACCGATCGATCATGAAATGATCACGGACGATTTCCTGCAACATCGGTGCAACGCCATCATCTTCGTGATTTCGACAGGTGGAGCGGTCGAGGAAGCGTCAACGTGGGAACGCCTGTGTTCATTCGTCAAGGACAAGAAGGCGGTACTTATCGTCATCAACGACAAGTCGGGCCTGGATCTCAACGGAACCGAATTCGTGCGGATCCGGACGACGGTCTATCAGAATATGCAGTTGGCGGCAGCTAAGTTGGGCATGGAAGACCCAGCCGAGCATATCAATGTAATTCACGTCAAGGCACAGACCGCACTCAAGGCACGACTGGAGAACAAGCCGACGCTGTTGGCGCGAACAGGTATCCAGGACGCTGAGGATGTATTGCGGAGATTCTTCAGTACGGCCACGGAGAAGATGCTGCGCTCGGACAGCGAGCGGGCGCGCAAACTGGTCAACGAAGCCATCGAGCGACTGGCGAAGCAATCCGGTGACAGCGGCAGTATCGCGCTGACCGAATGCCGCAACAGGGTCGAGCAGGAGCGTACGCGCCTCGAACTCGCGCTTGTTGATGCAGTGCGAAGACTCGTCGCGCGTGAAGTGCAAGAGACCCAAAACGCTTTGGCCCGTTTCGAAATGAACGATGCCGAACAGGTGAAGCAACGCCTCATTGAACACTTGGAGCACTCGCAGGCGCGGATCCGGCAAGGGATTGAAAGGCAACTGCAAATCGAGTTTGAGAGCACCGATATCGTGGTCCACGACGCGGCCAAGTTGCTGTCCCAGTTGGTCACCAAGGGCAGCATGGGGTTCGACGATGTGGAGATGCGTGCTTCCGGATTTTCATATGACGGCGAATCCAGCAAATCCGGTGAAGCATCGAGTTCGGCTTGGTTCGATGCTTTCAAGTCGATTAATACCGAAAAATGGACAGAGGCGGGCATCAAGGAACTGCTGAAACAAGGCAAGGGCTGGTTCCCCAGCCTGTTTAAGGGAATTGGCCCCAAGACCATGGGGAAATGGGCGAGCACGGCCGGTCGGGCGGTCGGCCCCCTCCTGGCGATCGGCCAGGGAGCCTGGGAGCTGTATCAAGCCAGCCAGGAGGAAGCAGAGCACCGCGAGCGGCACCGCAAGTTTGTCGAACAGGTGATGGCAAGTGTTCGCCAGTCCTTCAGCGACGCGGTCACCGAATACGAAGTGAAGATCAACGAAATCTCTAAAGGCGCCCTGACTCCCATCCTGGAAGCGTTGGACCAACGAGCGATTGAACTGCAATCGCGGAACGAAGCCCAGCAAGCGATGCAGGAACGTTTGGCAACTTGGACGCGAAAGCTCAACTATTGATCGATAGCGCCATTCGCCCCGATCCCCCTATAGCAAGGCGCGGTCATCGGGGTTTACGCAGACGGATTCGCGTCGACGTCCCACTTCGGCAAGCTGCCAGAAAGGGCGTCGGGCGGACACATTGTCAGCGCAGTGCCGGACGCCCGTGCGTGCCGGTGTGATGAATCCATGAACAGAGCAGATGACTATGCAGTGGGGTTTGTTGGGACCGGCGGCGCTGTCCGGAGAAAGGCGGACGAGGACCTTGGGCATCGGGCGCGCTGTCCGGCGCTTTAATGAACTGGCCGTGCCGGGTACGGGTGGTGTCTGGTTCGGCAAGCAGGTCTTCCTTGCAATCCTGGGAGTCCGCGTGGCCGAACTGGCTCGCGACGCAAGAATGCCCGTTGGCAATATCGAATGCGCCAATGCGATCGAGGCGTTGGCATGCTGGCTTGGCTACAACGAGAGCAAATGGGCGCCGCACCCGCGCTTGCGCGGCATCAACACATTACCTCGTGAACACGCCCTGGATTTTCGTACGTTGCGCCGCCCGGGCTTTTACGTTTCACAACCCACGCGCATGGCGGTTGGGCAAAGTCTGATGCCTCTGGGGTTGGCGGAGGGGCCTCGCCGGCGCTTCAACGCCCTAGCAACCACCGAGGCCGGCAGAAACTTGATCGCTTTGGCATGTGGCGACGGCGGGCGGCACGACATCGTGACGCAACTGCTGAACTGGGTGCAGGGAAAATCTGTCAGCTGGCCACCGCGTTTCGTGAAGCTGCTCTCTCCTTGCGTGCCGCTCACACTCGCCGCCCGGGGACTGCTCCACTCTCAGTTTATTCTGGGGTCAGATAAAGAAGACGGCACACACAAGGATCGACGGCGCGCTGCGTTGCGATGGGTTGACGACCTGCGCAGTCACCCCCCTTCAGGGCCGCTGGGCTGGGAGGATCGGCCTGCAGCCATCGTCGATGACGCGCATTGGAAGGATTTACAGGCAGGCGCGCAACTCATGGCTTGTCGCGCGCAAGCCATAGTCGTGCTCGATGAGCTTGAGCGCAAACTCGCCCTGTCTCCCAAAGAAATGCTACGCGTCGAAGAAGCGGCAGGAATGCTAGGCGACGAGCTTGCCGATCTAAAGGTGGCCGCTGATCGTTATCTATCGTTTTCGCATCCCGATGCGGACGCCATGGCTTTTGGTCGCGAATGCGCCCTGCCTTCTACTTCCGATCGGCTCGAGCATCTGTTGCGCCGAGACGATCGGGTACTGCGGCTTGTTGCGCGCGAAGTCAAACCTGGACCAGCATTCCGCCGTGCGATGCGCAACGAAATCGCATCAGATCCGGCGCTGTCCGCGGATCCTGAAGACGCCGGCGTATCCGACGGCATCATCGACTGGCCCGCGAACCTATCGTTCCGAGTTCGCAACCTTTATGTGCTTAACCGAGATTTGCTCGAAGAACCGAACGCGATGCGTAACGAGACCACAAACCAGATCTTCGTGGACGCCGAACTATGAAGGCGCCCTCCTTGTTGCACTTGTTCGACGCGCCGGACGACTACAACGGCCTGTTTGGCTGGGTATGCGGCTATTCTGGCGACGATCTGTTTCTCAACGAGGCGGCTGAGCGATTTACCCGTCGCACGCATGCGCAGCGCGCGAAGGCGGGCGAGATCTCATTGGGATTGATCCTGGATCCGCAGCATGAACCTCTATCGCTGCTCGATGTGCCAGGCGTCGCCCACCTTCCCTTGCGCGACGCGAATCTCCAGCCGTTCAAGCTGATGCACGCCAAGGTCGCCCTACTGGGCTTCCGCAACGCAGACGCCGATCAATGGCGGCTGCGCTTGATCGTCTCGACCGGCAACTGGACCCGACAGACCGTTGAGGAAAGCCTGGACCTTGCGTGGACGATCGAAGTGTCTTCTGCGGACCTGAACGCGGAGGCGCGTGACCTGTCATTGCGATGCGCCGACGTAAACGCTGCCTCTGAATTTTTGAACTGGCTCGCCTCGCATTTCGATACCCGCATCCTTGAAGCCATGACGGAAAACCCGTGCGCGGCGGATCGTATCAGCCGGTTCAACGGGTGGGTCAGCCAATGCGCATCTCGGTCGCAGGGGCATACCCCCCGGTTTTTCGACAATCGCTCGCACGGCCTTCTTGAACAGCTTCCCGCCTTGATCGAGAAGCACGCCGGCAAGGTTCGCCGCAACTATCTGGCCATGGCATCGGGCTTCTTCGAGGATTCGCCTCAAGCTGGAGCGGACAGCCCGGCCGAGCAGGTTCCCACTGTGCTGGCCAGTATTGAAGATGCATTACGCGCACAAGACATGCTGACACGCAGCGCTCTGGTCGAGATCTACGTCAACCCGGATGGTTGCCAAGCGGTAGCCCGCTGTCTGGATGCGATGACGAAGCGCCAGTGGAGGGTCGTGGAGCCGGGACAACCCGAACAAGTGTTTCGCGCGGACGTCCGACGCACGCTGCACGCGAAATTTCTCCTGGGCGGCAACGATGTCGGCGATGCCTGCAGTAGCGGCTGGCTCTATCTGGGATCGGGGAATCTTACCCGTCCCGGCTTCGTCGAGCGTGCGCGTCGGGCGCGCGGCAACCTCGAAGCGGGGGTTGTTTTTTCCTTGCCAAGAACGCTGTGGTTGCCGTCCAAGGATCCCTCGGTACCGGCAATGACCGTATTATTGCCAATCCAGTCTGATGGCGTTCCCATAACGGTCACTGACCATCTCAAGGCAGGCGACCCCATGCCGGAGCTCAACGGATCTTTTGTTGCCGGCCCGATAGCCTATTTGCAATGGATCCCAACGGAAGACGCAGGGCTATTACGCGCACCTGGCCGCAGCAACTTGGACTTTGACGTGCTGGGTCCGGATGGGCAAACCTGCCCCAGGCTCGGACTGGACTGGCTGTGGCCAGGGGGGGCGCCTCGCCAGGCGAGGTTGCGTTGGGGAGTGCACGGGAATCACCAGCAGCAAGTGCCGGTGGTCGACCAATATGGCCGGATCGCAGGCGCGGAACTACCCGGACTGGCACTGCAGGATCTCGCAGCCCAATTGCTCAATTTTCCTGCGATTGACGATGGCGATGACGACAATGGCGACGGCGACGCCGATCAAGATCCGTCAAACCAGCGCCACCCCGACGCGCGCAACTCGGCCAGTCCTCCCCCCACGGCAGCGATACGGACGATGATGACGCAATTAGAACTCATCGCTCAGAAGCAGGTTCAAGTGGCAGTCGCCGACTGGTCGGCATGGTGCCACCGACTTGAGCAGATCCTGTGCCAGGCGCGGGAGAGCACCGCGCTGGCCGATTTTCGTCGTCTGAAGATCAATCCGCTCAGTTGCCTGCTGCAAGCGGCCTTCCGCCCCGTCTACGCGAACGATGCCCGCACACCAAGCGGTCGGCGCTACGAAGAAGCATTGGAACGCGTCGCGGAATCGTGGGGCGTGCGGAGTGGATACCTGGCCTTTGGAGAGGATGAATAATGGATTGGAACGCAGTCGCGTCGACACTGATCGAGTCTGCCGAGAAAGCCGAGGGATCCGCAGGTGGCGCATGGTCATTGAATGATGGCCAACGCCGCAGCGTGATGGCGCTAGCCCGTCGCATAACGAAAAATGGCGTGGTTATTGCCGACGAGGTCGGCATGGGAAAAACCCGCATCGCCGTGACCCTGGCCCGCGCCGTCATCGAACAAGGTGGGCGGGTTGCTGTGCTCGTACCCCCTGGCCTGGGATTTCAATGGCAGCAGGAAATGCACGAGGGCGGCGTGGAATGTCCACCCTTGCTAAGAAGCCTGGAACAGTATTTCAAGCCCTGGGACATCAGCCAGGGCGTCTCGCCGTCATGGTCAACGCAGGATGTCGTACTACTGTCACATCAAATCGCAAACTGGCGTATTGGCGAAGGTACCCGCGCCCCATACTGGTCCTTGCTGCCGCTGTTGTACGCCACATGGCGCAAGGTCTGCGATGGCCGCTATCCCAGACATTTCCACGCAGCGCCCGAACTATCCGATCCGCGGATTCGTGCTGCGGCCGAAGACATCGTGGCTTGGGCAGAGCGAGAAGGAGGTATTCCCGTCGATTTCCTGAATAGGCTCGTGACAGAGGCGCCGTGGCCAGCGGCGATGAACTCTGGCGAGTACCGCTCGGGTACCGATCTTCGTATAGCGCTGGAACGAGCCGTGGGTATCGGCTTAGGATTTTTCGATCTCATCATCATCGACGAGGCGCACAAGAGCCGGGGCGACGCGACGGGGCTATCGCGAGTACTGAATAATGTCGCTCTGACTCCCGCCGACGGTCGCAAGCTCGCCATGACGGCCACGCCCGTTGAACTTGATGCCGAGCAATGGCAGGACGTGCTGGACCGCATTGCCATTGAGACAGCAGACGGCCGGTTCTTGCCCGATCATGAGCAAACGTCGCTTGCTATAAGCAGCTATGAAAAGGCAGTCGACGCCGTCAAAGCGCAGCCGAACGACGCCGAAAAGAGGGCGAACTTTCGGGTCGCGGCGCGCGAGTTCGAAAAGACGCTGGCTCCGTATCTGGTTCGGCGCGACAAGCGCGAATCCCAATCTGTGCAGACATTCGCGCTTCACTCGGGCTTGTCACCTCATGCGTATCGTCGAGAACGTCAGCTCATCATTGATCCAACGACGCTTTCACCCGCTTGGCAGCAAGCGATATGCGCGGCGGAAGCGCTATCCGTCGCCGCTTCGCAAGGAACCTTACCAGCAGCGCAACGGTTACGGCTGACGGTGGGCAGCGGCCACGGCATCGCCAAAGTCATTGATCAGCTTCAGCAGGATGACATTGAAGATTCCGAGCAAATGGCGGCTGACCGTTCGGCCGAGAATGTGACGAATTCCGAGTCGTCGAGATCCCAGCGCGTGGATTGGTGGCTCAGCGTGTTGCGTCAGACCTTGACGAACAAGAACGCACTTCTCGACCACCCCGCCATACAAATCGCGGTTCAAGAAATTGAGAATGCCGATGCCAGGGGTGAAAAGGTTCTGGTTTTTGGCCGCTACACCGCTCCCATGAAAATGCTGGTCGACTTGTTGAATGCTCGTCAGATGCTCAGGGCCTTGCGGGACAACCGCCCGTGGCCTCAAAGCGGCGTGCGTGAGAGCGAACACGACGCGGTGAAAGCGGCGCAGCGTCAGTTGAAAATTCTGTCGGATGAGTCGATCGACAGTATCAATGCCCAATTACAGATTCAGTACGAGGGCTTAGAGGCCCGTCGCCAGACGGCCCGCGACCACCTGTTCAATAACCTTCGCGCCGGGCTTGAAGCGCATCCCGACAACAGCGCCGCAAAGCTCCTGTTTGGCGCATTCGTGAGCAATCCCGTTGGACAGGCTGCCGTTACGCGGGCGGTGATGGAGTTACTTGCCCGCGATGAAGCGAGTCCGCAGGAATGGGCCGACGCCTTCGTGAACCTCGTCGACGCGGCCATGGACCGCGAGGACATTGACGAGCGCGGCGAAGCCGGTCTGAATGAGGCGGGAGCGGCCGCTTTGTGGCCGAAACTGGCGGAACGCTTTGACGACGAATATCGCAACCCGCAGGGTGGATTTGCGCGATTGATGTACGGCGAAACAAAGCATGTGACCCGCCGATTGCTGCAGCTGGCTTTCAATCGTCAGGATAGCTTTCCCAGGGTGCTGGTGGCGCAATCTGTTGTTGGACGCGAAGGGCTGAATCTGCATAAGGCGTGCCGCACAGTTCTGCTGCTGCACCCTGAATGGAATCCAGCGGTGGTTGAACAACAGATTGGGCGGGTGGACCGGCTGGGCAGCCGATGGGAACAGTTGCTTGACGCGGCGATCGCAAAGGGCGTTCGAGGCACAGATCTACCGCGCATCGAAATCCTGCCCATCGTTTTCCAGGGCACATATGACGAGCATAACTGGATGGTTCTGAAATCGCGATGGGATGCGTTGAGGGCGCAACTTCACGGCACCGTGCTTCATGTACCTGATGTTAATGAGGATCCCCTGCTGCGTGAGCTCGCAAATGAAATCAATGGCGCGGCACCAAATTTTTCCCCTAAACCGCCCCCTATTTGATACGCGAGGCGCCGCGCAAAGCCTGATTCCACCCCTCGCGCGGCAAAATTCTTTTGCGCAAACTGGAACATACGATGACGCGTCTCGAGTTGGTCGACCATCTTGCAATACAGTTTGCCCACGCGCAGAAATCAGAACGCTGGGCGATGTACCGTCTGATTGCGCCAGTGGTTGACCATGCCAACGCCAGCATGGGATTACGCGATTATTTTGAGTTCAATCAGACCAGCCTGCACGGCACGTCGCAATCAGTCGATATCGCGCTGCTTGACAACTCGGGCTTGCCCCGAGTCATGATTGAGGCCAAGCGCCTTGATCGCGCCATCGCCGCAGAACAGATTGCGAAGTATCTGCCCGCAGATACGCGCGGCATCGTCACAAACGGGCTGCATTGGGTCTTGTGTCTGAACGGAAGAGACAAGCTGGTCACATTGTGCGATGCCAAGAGCCGTGAAATGCGCCCCCATGCGTTGGATGAAATCGTCGCATTCATTCGCGGCGAGTCGCTATTGCCTCAGGAATGGCGAAGCCAACAGGATGGCTACGTCGCATCGTTCATTAGACCGGAACGGCTAACCAAAACGGCATCTGCGCAGCGGGCCGTCAACGCCGTGACAGTTGTGCGCGAGATGCGCGGCTTTCGCGCTGAACTGGACCGGCTTCCCGGAATCTCCCCGCTGGACCGAGTCCTGCTCACAGCGATGGCGCAAGCGTTTGAGGAACTGGGGCAGATATCTTCTACGCTGCGAATCGAATTTCGCAAGACGAGGGTCAGCATTTTCGGCGAGTGCCTGGACGGCAGGCGCATTGCGCGTCTTGAGTTAGGCAAGCGCCAGCCAGACGTCCTGATCCTTACGGAGCTTGTTCAGGGTGACGAGATTCTCTGCGGCCTGGCACAACCCGCGCCGCATGACAAAGGGCCGCACATGCGAAGGTACCGGTTGAGTCATGACATACAAGCTGCTTCGTTCGGTCGTGCGATGGCGGCATTGCTGAACGTTTGTGACAAACCTAATAAAAATCGCGCTGTGATGTCGGCATAGGAAATGGCCAGAGAATCTCATCGTTGTGCTGACACGACTTCGACCTGAGTTTGGCGCTACTTCCTGGCTACCCGTTCGACCTTCAAGTCCACATTCCGCCCGTTAATCAGTGCAGTGGCTTCCTTGATCTGATAATCGGCCTCGAACTCGCAGAACTCCTTGGTCTTCATCGGCACCAGGGTGCTCGAACTGAACGAATCCCATGCCCGGCCATCCAGGCCTTCGTTCATCGTATTCATGCCAAACGGACTGAAAGCCAACGTGCGCTGCGTCGTCGCGCCCTGGTCGTTCTTCAATTCGACCGTGACGCGCAGATTGGCGATTTCACTGAGTTTGTCGGTGGTGACGACAAAATGCGGTTCGCAGGCCAAGGCGCCGTCGTTGCCGCCGTGGTACGTCGACTTATGCAGCAGGCGCAGCGTGGGCGCCGCTTTGCCAGCCTGTTTGCGCTGGTCCAGATCGCTTTTGCAATGGGCCAGGAATTTGGCGTCGTCCTGCGCATCCGGCTGATGGTTGCGGCGCTCCTGACGATATTGCAGGGCCTTCTTGCAATCGGTCTTCACCGACTGGCCGTTGTAGTAGATCCAGCTCAGGAATCTTGGTGCACGGGCTGAACCCTGCTCAATCGCCTCTTCAAACAGAGTACGCGCGCGGGCGTAATCGACCGGAACGATTTCGCCCAGGTAGTAGATTTCGCCCAGATTGACCAAGGCATCCCGGTCGCTTTGCGCCGCCGCGCGCTCGAACCATGACACGGCGACTGCCGGGTCGCGATCCACGCCCCACTTGCCTTCTACGTAGGCAAGGCCTAGAAGATTCTGCGAGTGCGGCTCGCCGGCCTCCGCCGCGCGTTGCCACCACTTGAAGGCTTCGGCGTCCTTTTTCTCGACCTGCGAATAGCCGAAGTTGTAGAGGCTACCGACCTGAAAGAGCATCCCGGGTTCTTTATCCCGCTCGGCCCAAACCCGCGCCAAGCGCAGCGTGTCCAGTTTGGTGAAGCCGATGCGCGCCATCATCGTGCGGGCGTCGGAGGAGGCAGACCCGACATGACGTCGCAGGTATTCGATGACCGGCAGCCGCATTTCGACGTCGGTTTCGGCTTTGGCCTTGCCCTCGTAGACGATGTGGCGCTGGCGCTCCATCTCCTTGACGTCGTCGAGGTTGTCGAAGTCGTCCTTGGCGATGAGGCCGATGTAGCGTTCAGCGATGCTGGCGTCCTTGTCGATGCCGATGCCGTACTCGAAGAAATAGGCGGCGTTGGCGCACCCGTATTGGCCGCCCTGATGGCACGCCAGCGCGTAGTTGGCGATGGCCAGTTTGACGTCGCGGGCGACGCCCACGCCGTGTTCGTACATGAAACCTAGCGCCATGAGCGCGTCAAGCTCCTTGTCTTTGGCGAGGTCTTGAAGCGCTTTCAACGCTGAGGCGTCTTGCTGGACGGCGCGGTCATAGAGGCGTTCGGCCAGATGGTCTTGCTGGGCGGCGGCCGAGAAGGTGGATCCCACCAGCACTGCGGCGGCGAACTTCAAATATTTGGACATCGACTGCTTTCCTGTGAACAACGGCGGTCGCTGTGGCGCAAACGACCGGGGCGATTGTATCTGCGCCATCTGTCTTGCCGGTTTCGCGCAGATCAAGGAGACCGCATTGGTCCTGGATTCAGGCTGGCCGCGCGGCGGCGCACCATTTGGTGCGATAGACTCCCGGCTTGTTTGGGATTGAATCAGCAGGAGTTCACGCAATGAGCAGCATTTTTCCAGACGATCTGTGGGCGGTGGGCGAAGCCCGCATCAACGGTCTGCCGGTCGTCATTCGCTTTCGCACCGGGCTGCCGCCCGAGTCCGATCGCCAGGTCAACGACAACCTGATCATCATCACCTGGGCGTATCAGGGCATCGAGACCGGCATGCCGAACGACGAAGACAAGCTGCGCACCAATGCGTTTGAAGAAGCCATCGAACAGGGTTTCGAGAATTCGGACGCCGGCGTGCAGGTGGCATGCCTGACCGGTAATCATCAGAAAGAGTGGCGCTACTTCACGCCGAATGTCGAAGCCTTCCTGGATGCGTTCAACACGTGCCTGGCGGGACATCCGGTCTATCCGATTGAACTGCGCATGTTCAAGGACCCTGACTGGAATGCCTTGTCGGGATTGCAGCCCGAAGGATCTGAGCAGCTGCATTGATGGACGTCAAGCGGCGGGCTGTGGCTGCGGACCGTCGCGATTATCAACAACAAGGGGCGCCTAAGCGCCACATTTCTCCCATCCCTCATCAGTGGCGATAGGGACTGACGTGCCGTTTTCAGCTAGTTTTGCGACTGCAATAGCGGCGCATCGAAGAGCGGGCGCGGAAGATCCTGCCGAGGGCATGGACCGGCGGCGCGCCCGATCCATGCCATGCGCAAACACTTCAAGGCGCGGCCGGTTTGATGTTCTGGTTATGCCGGAACAGGTTGTGCGGGTCGTAGCGGGTCTTTACCTGGACCAACCGGTCGAAGTTCTCGCCATAGGCCGCGCCCACCCGTGCAGTCTCGTCCTGCGTGAGGAAGTTCACGTAGACGCCGCCTTGCGACCAGGGCTCGGTGGCCTTGAAGATGTCGCGTGCCCAGGCGATGCACCGTTCATCGTCTTTCGGATCGTCCCAGCGTCCGTGCACGTTCATGGCGAATTGCGCGGACCGGTGCGGATACGCGGTGGCGGGCACCGGCACCTGCATCGCCGCGCCGGCGATGTGGCCAAAGAAGATCTCGCACTGTGGCGACGGCACGTTCTGGACTGCTGACACGACGGCGTCGATCAGGCCGTCGTCCAACTCCCCGATGTTGTGGGACTTCCAGTAGTTGCGCGCGCCGGGCGTGAGCAACGGATCGAACGCCTTCTGCCAGGCCGCGTAGGGCATCGGCCCAAGGTGTTCGCCGTAGGGTTCGCCCAGACCGCGCACCACTTGCAGGGCGTCCGGCCCCTTGTCCACGCCGCCCGTGTAGCACGACGCGAAGGCCACGATGGGCTTGCCGTGCACGGCTTCTGGCAAGAAAGGCAGCGGCGGCGCCTGGCGCAGCACGGCCCACACGGTGAGTTCCGGCGGCATGGTCTTTAGCGCGTCGCGGTATCGCGCCAGCGCCTCGCGGCCCTGTTCCAGCGGCACCACCACCAATCCGCCATAGACCTCGGGACCCACGGGATGCAGCCGGAATTCGAACATCGTGACCACGCCGAAATTGCCGCCGCCCCCGCGCAGCGCCCAGAACAGGTCCGGGTTTTCGGAGTCACTGGCGTGCAGCAGTTGGCCGTCCGCCGTGACGACATCGGCAGACACCAGATTGTCGATGGTCATGCCGAACCGGCGCGTCAGCCAGCCGAAACCGCCTCCCAACGTCAGGCCGGCCACGCCGGTCGTGGAATTGATGCCCAAGGGAACGGCCAGGCCAAACGCCTGCGCTTCGTGGTCGAAATCGGACAGGGTGGCGCCGGGCTCCACGAACGCCCTGGCGCGCGCGGGGTCGATGCGCACCGATTTCATGGGTGACAGGTCGATCATCATGCCGTCATCGCATACGGCGGTGCCTGCGATGTTGTGGCCGCCGCCGCGCACGGAAATGACCAACTGATTCTCACGCGCGTAATCCACGGCGCGGCGCACGTCGGCGGGACCCGCGCATCGCGCGATGACGGCGGGCCGCCGGTCTACCGTGGCGTTCCAGATCTTGCGGGCCTCGTCGTAACCGGCGTCGCCCGCAGTCAGGATATGGCCCCGGGCAGAGGCGCGCAGATTTTCCAAGGTGCTGCTGGACAGTTTGTTCATCACACATCTCCTCGAAGGCGATGCATTTACAAACAGCGTCTAAAGCAAGCCGTCTATCTGCTTGAGCGCGACATGGGATTTGTCTCCTTGAAAAAGGGGCCATGACCCTGTGCACATGAATGCCCGGCGAACGCCGCGCGGGGGGAAGGCGGCAGACGCCCTGTGCCGTGCGCCGGAGCGTGCGTGATGGGGAAAAGTATAGGCCTTTGACCGCGCGGGCAGGGGTCTACGGATCGTTTTTAAGGACGCCGCGTATGTTGAGGACCGCCAGGCCCAGTTGCAGCGCAATAAGCGCCCAGGCGTCATCGTGCAAGCCCCACGCCACCCACAGCACGTTGCTGGCGAGGAAAACCCAGAAACCCGCGTTGCGGCGCCCGGCGCTGCGCGACGCGACCAGCCAGGCGGCGGCAAGCGACGCCGCCATGGCCGGCCACTGCAGGAAGTCCCACAACGCATCCAGCGTCATCGGCTACCGTCCCCGCTCAATCCGCGCGTCGGGGTCACGGTTTGGACCGCGCGCCCTGACCGCGATTGCGCTGGCTCTGCTGGTCCTGGCCAGTGCCGATCTGCGTCGTATGGCCCTCCTTCTTCGTGCGGTTCTGCGTGTCGCCGTGACTCGCCTGCGACTCGCGGGGCGTGTCGTCCTGGCTGCGGTCGGGCGCGTCCGTTTTGTGCGTGCTGTCCTTGTGTTTAGTCATGATCTGCTCCTTTGGTCAGGGTCATCGTGGTTCGTGTCGGGGACCGGTCATTCCTTCGCAGTGCCGACGTTTCCGACATTGCCGGCGCTGCCGGGGCCCGAGCTGCTCGCGCCTGAACTCGAGCCCCCTCCGCCTCCAACGCGGATCCGGTTCTCGACATCGTTCACGCCCGCGCACTCGACCGTGCAATCCTCGACGTGGTATTTGGTGCGCCGATTGGGCACGGTGCCTTCCAGCACGACATGGCCGTCCAGGACCGCGACCGAAACGTCGCTCACGTCCAGGCCGCTATGGGCCAGCGCTTCGCACACGTTCTCGCGGATGCGATCGTCCGAACGGATGTAGCCCTTGGGATCGGTCCGGCGCGATGCGCGATCCCGCCAGGCTGTCGGGCCGCGGTTATAGCCGCCCCGTTCGGCGGTTTCGAATGACATGGATTCCTCGCGCCACGCGGGGCGGTCGCCGTAGTAACCGCCTTCGTCATCGCCAAAGGACGTGGGACCGTCGTAGGCCTGGTCCCGGCCGCCGTAGGCGCGGTCGCGGTCGCCATATGCACGGCCGCGCCCCTGGCCTTCATAAACCTGTTGCCGCTGGTACGAAGGATTTTCATTGGAAAACCCGCCGTAGCTGCTTTGGCCCGGATCGGCACTGCGGCTGCGCACCGGTTCCCGGGTCTCGCGCGTGCCGCCCTGTCGCGTGCCTTCGCCCTGGTAACCGTAAGACGGTGCGGGGTCCTGCCACGGTTCCCGGTCGCCGCGATAGTTCGACGAGTTCCTCGGGTCTCTGCTCATATCGTCTCTCCCGTTGCAAGTTGCGAAACAGGCAGGCCGGACTCGCGTTGAAACTTTGAAACTTTGAAACGCGTGCCCGTGCCCGCCCGCTTCATGCTGGCAGCAAGTGCTGTGCCGGGCGGAGGCCGGGCGACCGGCGGCGACGGGTCCACGCTTTATGGCCGATAGGCCAACGTCGGCTGCGGTGCTAAGAATGGGCCATGCGGGCAGAACGCCGTGGCAAGGCCCAACAACCGCATCCGGCAACATGACACGACATTCAGGAGATGAATATGGCTTCAGGATCCAGGCTGTCCGATGTAATCGTAAAACTCCCCGATCGCTCCACATGCCGCGTAGAACGGCGTTTGATCGCAAGGAGAAGCAAGGAAGCATCCGGCGTCCCCATCTACGTCTGCACCCTGCCCACCGGCGAGCCGGTGACATGGCTGGGAGGGGGCAAGTACCGCCTGCCATGCGGCTCGGTAGGCGTGGCGGTGGCGCACAAACCACCTGATAGATGAGGCGGCAGGCGGCACGCGGCTTGCTGGCGGCCCGGGTGTTCAAAGGAGGGATGGACATGAACGCCATCGAACGGGTCGCCGCTTACATGCACGAACATTCACTGAAGCTGGTGACGGCCGAGTCGTGCACGGCGGGGCTGATCGCCGCCACGCTTGCGGACATCCCGGGCGCGGGCGCGCTGCTTGACTGTGCATTCGTCGCCTACTCGCCGCAGGCCAAGCAGAAATGCCTGGGCGTAGCCCCACGCACGCTGCAACATCACAACCTCACAAGCGAAGCCGTGGCGCGGGAAATGGCGCTGGGCGCGGCCCGCAACAGCCCGGCGAATGTCGCGATTTCCAATACGGGCGTCACCGACGATACCGACCCGGAGATTCCCGCCGGCACGCAGTGCTACGCGTGGGTGTTCAAGGCGGGACCGGCAGACGCCTCACCCGCGATCTATACCGAGACGGCGCGCTTCGAGGGCGATCGCAATGCCATCCGCCGCGCCAGCGCCGAACACGCCCTGGCGCAGCTGATCGCGTATCACAAGCAGTGGCAGGATGGCGCCCGCCCCTCCTCGTCCCGATCAGCCTGAGCACCGGCGCCGTCCGGCCCGGTGTCCCACCCCATGCGCAGCGCGGTCGCGAATCCGCCTTCGACGCGCGAGTATGGCCGAGCGCTTGTACTGACGCGCGGCAGGCAGGACCATGCGATGTGCGCCCCGCCGGCTTCCAGCTTGTCGACCAGGGCCTGGTCCTCGCTACACGTGAGCGCCGCAAATCCGCCGATGCGCCGGTACGTGTGCGCGGCGATGCCCAGGTTTGCGCCATGCACGTGCCGGTGACCGTCGCGGTCGTGGTAGTGCGCGGCGAACACCTGGCGGGCGCGCTGCGCAAACTCGCCATGCGCATCCCAGCCCGTGACCGATACCGTGCCGCACACCACTTCCGCATTCAGTGAAAGCTGGTCGGCCAGCCAGCCGGGCGACACGCTGGTGTCGGCGTCGGTGAAGGCAAGCCAGCGCGCGCCGGCATTGAGCAGATGTTGCGCGCCCGCCCCGCGCGCCACGCCGACGTTGCGCGCCTGGACCATCAGAAGATCCACCGGCCAGCCCGTCGCAAGGCGCGCCGTCTCATCCTCGCAGTGATCCAGCACCACGACGATACGAACCGATTCCCGGCCAAGACGCGGATGGCGGGATGCGCGCATGACGGCTCGCAGGCACTCTTTGATGTGGCGCTCCTCGTTGTGCGCCGGAATGCATACGCCGATCATGAAGGGCTTCCTTGTTGGGGTTGTCTGCGCCAGACGTCCAGGCGGAACTCGTCTTCTACGTGATGCACGCGGCGCGATAGCCCGGGCAACGCGCCGATGGCCGCGTGCAGCGCGTCCGTGTTCTGGAGACGGTCATCGAAATCCGGCCGCCAATGGCAGGCCACGATCTCGCCATCCTGCGCAAGCGATGCATCGACGGCGCTCAGAAACCTGCACAGCGCGACGCCATCCAGGTAATACGCCACCTCCGACAGCACGATGAGGTCAAAGCCGCCCGCCGGGGTCTCGGGCCACTGCCGTGGCAGGTCCAGCGACAGGACTTGCACGTGGTCCATGCCTTCGCCGGCGACGCGGGCGCGGCAACGCTCGGCCGCGACCGGCGCGGCGTCAACCGCGCAAACCTGCGCGCAGCGCAGCGCCAGGCACCGGGTCAGCTCCCCCGTGCCGCAACCCGGCTCGAAGGCATGGCGATACTGTTCGCGGCCCAGGGCCGCCAGCAGCAGGCCGCGCTTGCGGCGTTCGTACCAGGCGCTGGCCACGCGCCACGGGTCGGGATCCGCCTGGTACAGCCGTTCGAAATGGTCCGCGGCTACAGAGTCCATGGCGCACCTTCGTCGCTGAGCACCGCTTGCCCATGTGCGGCCTGGTCGCGCTCCGCATGGCTCTGCCGGATGAACACGGGCAGGTCGGCCATCACCTGCGCAAAGTCCGCGTCGCGGCACAACGGCCCCGCGCCCAACGCCCGCGCGGCCCGCTCCAGCACCACGGACGCAGCCGCTTCCACGGCCAGGCGCGCGCGGGCGCAGGCCAACGCGCACGCCTCCCGCGGATGCGCGTCGATCTCGGCGGCAGTCTCGCGCAACACGGCCCGAGCCTGCGCCAGGGCCACGTCGACGGCGCCAAGATGCGCCAGGCGATGGGGGTCGGCGGCATTCCTGGGCAAGGCCCGGTGCAACGCCTGGGCGATGTGCAGCAGCCCGCCGTACCAGCAAGCCGCGATGCCCGCCCCGCCGTGCAGAAAACCGGGGCGATGCACGTACGCGCCCGGCCCGCCCACGAGCGAGCAGGGCACGTCGCGAAAGATCACGTCCACGCTGGCCGACGCGCGCATGCCCACGGCATGCCAGCCGGCATCGGTCACCTGTACGCCCTCCTGATCCATTGCCACCGCAGCCAGACACGCCTCGCCCGCCGGATTCCAGCCGCTCACGATCGCGTGGGTCACGGCCGCCGCGCCGGAACACCACGCCTTGACGCCCTGCAGCACTATCGTGCCGTCGGGCTGCGGCGTGATCTGCACGCGATGGTCCGGCGGCTCCGCGCACCACACCGCCCAGCGGCTGTCGGCGGGTGCGCCGGGCGCATGCAGCTCGGCCAGAATGGCGAGCGCATCGGTGTGTCCTTCATACAGCTTGGCCAGACTCAGGTCTGCCGCAGCCACGCGGGCCAGCGCGCGCCATCGATCCAGAGTTCGGCCGGACGCCGGCAGGGGAAGTTGATCGCATCCCTGCTCTACAAGGACGCGCAGCCATCGCCCGGGATCCAACGGCGCGTGGGTGTGGGATAGCACCTCATTCAATTGCTGGGGCGCGGAATGCCGTTGAGGTGACGGGTCTGGACGTTCGGTCATGGTGTCGCGTACATGCTGCAGTGGGACTTCGACCCCATACAGCAAGCGCCGTGCCCATCACCGCGCGGGCGGCTTCCACCCCAAGGGCAATGCATCGCCCTCCACGCATGCGACCAACGACGCCCCCTGCCCGCCTTGCACCGCATGGCCTCCGGTGAAATCGGAGAACGCCGGCAGCACGGTGATGCCGGCGCGCAGCCAGAACGCGGGCCAGCTACGCGGCACGCCCGGCACGCGCGTTTTCGGATGCACGTGTCCGGCGATGACATGCCGGCCCTGTGTGTCCGGCGTCGGCAGATGGCGAAACAGGAATGGACCGTCGGCCCACGCCTCGCCCAGCTGGCGCATGCCCAGCGCCGGGGCGTCCAGCGCACGGTCGTGGTTGCCGGCCAGCACCGCCACATCCACGTCCGGATTCGCCTCGCGCCACGCGATCCAGGCATCGCGCCACGCGGCCTGCGCGGCGGGGCCGTGCAGGACGTCGCCGACGATCAGCAATTCGGTGGCGGCCGTGGTGGAGATCAGGTCCGACAGGCGCCGCAGGTCGTCCATGGTGGCGCCTCGCGGCACGGCGATGCCCGCCTGGCGAAAGACATGGCTCTTGCCCAGGTGCAAATCCGCGATCACCAGCCGGGACCGCGCCGGCCAGTGCAAGGCGCGCGCGCCCAGCAGGACGACGGGCTCGCCCGCCAGCGCCATCGCAAGCCCCGCCTCAGGCGATTCGCGCATAGCGCTTCTCCAGTTGCTCGGCGGCGCGTTTGACGCGCGCCTGCCAGGTTTCGGTGCTGAGCTGCCCGCGCAGGCTTTCCGTCCATAACGGAAACGACAGCGGCGTCAGCGCGCGCGGCTCGCACAAGGCCAGCTCACGCCGCTGGCAGTCCTGCAGCGCCGCCAGGAGGCGCGGCGCCTCCAGTTGCAGCTCGAAGACTTCACGCTCGGCCTGCGCCAGCAGCAGATGGTCGGGATCGTAGCGGCGCAGCACGTCGTAGAGCAGCCCGCTGGAGGCCTGCACCTGCCGCAGCGAACGCGCCGCCTGACCCGGCAGCGACGGCGTCAGAAGACCGGCGACGCGTGCAATCTCGCGGAACTGGCGGCGCGCCATTTCGCCCAGGTTGACGCCATCGCGCAGGTCGTCGGCCATGTTGTCGGGACTGAGCAGCGCGCGCAGCAACGTGCCGTCCAGCGCGGCCGGTTCGGCCAGCGTCAGCATCAGGCCGTAATCGTTGACGGTATAGGAGATGGTGTTGGGCTGGCGCCGGCCCCAACGCAGCGCGACCATCGCGGCGATGCCTTCGTGCACGGCACGGCCAGCGAACGGAAACAGGAAGAGATGCGAGCCGCGCCGCGTCTTGATGAGTTCGGCGACCAGCCGGCCGTGGTCGGGCAACGCGCTGGCCTGCTCCTGGATGCGCAGCAGCGGCGCGACGGCGCGCATTTCCGGGTGTTCGCCCGGATGGGAATACAGGCTTTCGACCTCGCTCGCCAGTTGCGTGGACAAGGGCATGCGGCCGCCCTGCCACGTGGCAACAGGGCCATCGCCGCCCTTTGCGCGGCGCACGTAGGCGACCATGCCTTCCAGCCGCACCAGTTCCAGCGTGCGGCCCGCAAACTGGAACCGGTCGCCGCGGCGCAAGCGCGCCAGAAAGCCTTCCTCGACCGACCCGAGGCTGCCGCCCCGCAGATACTTCACGGCCACCGCGCCGTCCGACGTGATGGTGCCGATGGACAGCCGATGCCGGAACGCGATGCGCCGGTCGTGCACGCGGTAGCAGCCGTCTTCGTCGCGCACGACGCGGTGATAGTCCGGATACTTTGCGAGCGCGCGTCCGCCCTGCACGATGAAGTCCAGCACGGCCTGCCAGGTTGCGGCGTCGAGCGTGGCGTAGGCGTGCGTGCCGCGCACCTCCTCAAACAGTTCGCCGGCGTCGAACCCGCCGCCCAACGCCAGCGTCACGGCGTGCTGCGCCAGCACGTCCAGGCTGCCGATGGGCGGCGGGCGGGATTCGATCTCGCCCCGCGCGATCGCCTGCCGGGCCGCGGCATATTCGATCAGTTCCAGCGCCTGCGCAGGCACGCAGACCACGTTGCCGGATTCGCCCGGCCGGTGCTTGGCGCGGCCGGCGCGCTGCAACAGACGCGCCACGCCCTTCGGGCTGCCGATCTGCAGCACCTGGTCCACCGCGGGGAAATCCACGCCCAGATCCAGACTGGACGTGGCCACCACGCAGCGCACCGTGCCATCGCGCAGCCCTTGCTCAACTGTGGCGCGCAGCTTGGGATCCAGCGAGCCGTGATGCAGCGCCAGCGTGCGCGGGTCCTCCGGCCAGATCGATTCGAGCGCGCGATGCCACAGTTCGGCCTGCGCGCGCGTGTTGGTAAAGAGCAGCGTTGCGCGCACGTCGAAAAGACGCTTGAAGACGCGTTCGAGCTGCGAGAGCCCCAGGTGGCCCGCCCACGGCAGCGCCCGGCTGCGTTCCGGCAGCAAGGTGGAGATCTGGATCTTGCGCGGCTTGGCGCCCGCCACCAGCGCGCTGTCCGGCGCCTGCGGCAGCAGCACCGCGCGGGCCTCATCCAGGTTGCCGAGCGTGGCCGACAGCCCCCACGTGCGCGCGGCCGGCGACAGCTTGCGGACCCGCGCCAGACATAACTGCAACAGCACGCCACGCTTGTTGCCCAGGAGTTCGTGCCATTCGTCGACCACGATGCTGCGCAAGGCGCGAAAGCGCAGCGAGGCATCCGCGTAGGACAGCAACAGCGCCAGCGATTCGGGCGTGATCACCAGCACGTGCGCCTTGCCCTGCCGGGCCAACCGCTTGTCGCGCGCGCTGGCATCGCCCGTGCGCAACGCGACGGTCCAGTCGATGCCCAGATCGCTGGCCGTCTGCGCCAACGCCCGCGTCGTATCCGCGGCCAGCGCGCGCAGCGGCGTGACCCACAGCACGCGCGGACCCTCGCCCGTGGCCGCTTTTTCCGGCATGACTTTGGTGGCGCCTTCATGCAGCGCCTCGAGCAACGGGCCGCCAAATGCCGCCAGCGTCTTGCCGCTGCCGGTCGGCGTATGCAACAGGCCCGACTCGCCGTCCAGATAGCGGCGCCACGTCTCGCGTTGAAAAGGTGCGGGCTTCCAGCCGCGCGCCGCGAACCACGCGACCAGCGGCGCATCGCGGCCCCGGGCCGTGCCGCTCATCGCGCCAGCGCCTTCAGCGTGTCGAGCTGGTCGGCCTGATTCGCCGGCTTGTCGTGCCGCCAGCGCAGGATGCGCGGAAAGCGCACGGCGATCCCGGACTTGTGCCGCTTGGAGATGTTCACGCCTTCGAAGCCCAGTTCAAAGACCTGCACCGGCTCCACCGAGCGCACCGGACCGAAGCGCTCGCGCGTGTGGGCGCGCAGCCACCGGTCCAGCTCCAGGATCTCCTTGTCGTCCAAACCGGAGTAGGCCTTGGCAATGGGCACCAGCGCATCGCCGTCCCACAGCCCGAAGGTGTAGTCGGTGTAGAGCGTGCTGCGGCGGCCGTGGCCGGATTGCGCATAGAGCAGCACGGCGTCGATGGTCAGCGGGTCGATCTTCCACTTCCACCAGTCGCCTCGCCGCCGGCCGCTTTGGTACGGCGCGCTGCGGCGCTTGAGCATGAAACCTTCGACGCCGCGTTCGCGCGATTCGCCGCGCAGCGCGTGGGCCTCGTCCCAGCTTGCCGGCGCAACGGCCGGCGATACCCGCAGACGCGGATCGGGGTGGCGGCGCAACAGCGCCTCCAGCTGCTCGCGGCGCTCGGCCTGCGGCAGCTCGCGCAGGTCGGCGCCTTCGAGTTCAAGTAGGTCGTACGCCAGCAACTGGACCGGGAACTCCGCCAGCCACTTGGGGCCGGGTTTCAGGCGCTGGATGCGGGTCTGCAGCGCCGAGAACGGCATGGGGTCCGTGTTGCCGTCCTGCCAGGCCAGCAGTTCCCCGTCGATGACGCAGTCCACGTCCAGCGCGGCGGCCGCCGCTTCCACTTCCGGAAAGCGGCCGTCCAGCCGTTCTTCACCGCGCGACCAGAGGGAAACCTCGCCGCGCCGCCGGATGAGCTGCGCGCGGATGCCGTCCCACTTCCATTCAAGCAGCCACTCGCCGATGGGACCCAGGACGGCGGGATCGCCTTCGAGCGGCGACGCGAGAAAAAACGGATACGGCTGCTGACGGTCGCCGGGCAGTTCCTCGGCGCTGAGCAGATCGCGCAGAAACGCAGGGCTGGGCGACCACGCGCCCAACATGCGCTGCGCGATACGGGCGATGGGCACGCCCGACATTTCGGCCAGCGCCTGCTGCACCATGCGCTGAGACACGCCGACGCGCAGCGCGCCGGTCAGCAGCTTGTTGAAGACCAGGCGCTCTGCATACGGCAGGCCCAACCATGCCGAGACGACGACCTCCCGCCGCTCTAGCTCGTCGCGATTCGCGACCGGCAGGAGGATTTCTTCGATCCAGTCGGCCAAGCCTCGATCCGGCGCGGCCACGGTCGGATCCGGAACGAGCAGCGCCAGGGTTTCGGCCAGATCGCCGACCTGGTCGTAGCAGGCGTCCAGCAGCCAGGGCGCCGTGCCGGATGCGTCGGCCGCCCAGGCCCGCAATTCGCCCACGCCCGCGATCTTCTTGCGCGTGCTGGTGATCTTGCCGCCTGCCAGCAGATACAGCGCCCAGACCGCATCGCGCGGCGGGGCATCGCGGAAGTACGCCACCAGCGCCGCGCGCTTGTCCAAGGTGGCGGTGCTGCGGTCCAGCTCCTGATACAACGCCGCGAATCGCTTCATGCCTGCGTCCGTTCCCCTGTCGATCTTTGTTCGATGGCCGTCCTAGTCGTCTTCGCCGTACTGCGTCACCAGCGTCTCGGCGGCGATGCCCGACTCATTCAGCGTGCGAACCAGCGCATCGGTGTCGCCGTGCGTGGCGATGACGCGTTTGGCGCCGGTGTCGCGGATGGTGCGCAACAGGTCGGGCCAGTCGGCATGGTCAGACACGACAAAGCCGCGGTCCATGTTGCGGCGCCGCCGGTTGCCGCGCAGCCGCATCCAGCCGGACGCAAAGCCGTGCTGCGCCTTGCGAAAGCGCCGCAGCCACGCGCTGCCCGCCGCCGATGGCGGCGCCAGGATCAGCTCTCCAGCAAATCCCGTTCCCGAGGCAGCGGTAGGGCCATCCGCGTCAATGACCAGCCGCGTGTCGGCCAGCGGCACGCCGGCCTTGCGATACACGTCCACGCCGGCGGCGATCGCGCCATGCAGGTAGACAGGCCGATCCGCAAAGGGGATCAGTTCGGCCAGCACGCGCTGCGCCTTGCCCAAGGCGTAGCAATAGAGAATGGCGGCCTCGCCCCGCGCGGCGCAGTGGTCGCGCCATTGCACGATGTCGCGCGCCACGTCCGAGGCGCTGGGCCAGCGGTAGATGGGCAGGCCGAAGGTCGCTTCGGTGATGAAGGTGTCGCAAGGCACCACTTCGAACAGGCTGCACGTCGGATCGGGCTGACGCTTGTAGTCGCCGGACACGACCCAGACTTCGCCGTCGACTTCGATGCGCACCTGGGCGGATCCCAGCACGTGGCCGGCCGGATGCAGCGACACGCGCGCATTGCCCAGCGTGAAGACTTCGCCATACGCATGGACCCGGTAGTCCTGGTCGCCCAGCCGCCATTGCAGGATGGGCAAGCCTTCGGCGCTGGTGTGATAACGCCCCATGCCCGAGCGCGCATGATCGCCGTGGCCATGGGTCAGCACCGCGACCTCGACCGGCCGCCAAGGATCGATATGAAAGCCGCCGGCCGGACAATACAGGCCTTCCGGACGCAATTGCACGATGTCGCGCATGGCACCTCCCGATCGGCGCGGCGCGACAATTTCGCGGCCGCATGTCTTTGGTTATACCCCGCGAGGACGCAGAAAAAGTGCGCTGAAAACGCACCGCTAACATCCGATGAAAAATTAAAAGTTCAGTTGCAGACGGGGGGCAACGTAAGCCGGTAGTGTGGAGCGGTGGCTTAAAGGAGAGAATATGCGTACCAATCACATCCTCACGATTATTGTTGTGGTCGTCGTCGCTTCGATCGCCCTGTCGATCGTTCCCTGGTAATTCCTTGGCAGCGAGGCCGGACATGACACGGACTCTTCATGCCCTCTGCCTTGCCGCCTTCCTTGCTGGACCTGACGCTGCGCTCCATCCCGCGTCGTTATCGCGTGGGGCCATTGCCCGCTGCACGCAGCGGGCTTGAAGATTCCAATCCGGCGACGGCCCTTGCCATCGCCATTGAACAGGCCCGCGTTGCCCTGAGTGAAGGCGCGGCGCCCACACCCGCCTGCGAACGCCTGTTTGTCGACGCGCTTTCGCGATTGATTCTTGACGCGCTGCGCGAACGAGGCGGAGATCCTGCGTTTCAGGCCATGGTGCTGCGCCATCGATCCCCGCTGGTGCGCGAACACGCGTCGTTGTCGGCGCACGCGCAGGCGGACCGGCGCGCGGTGCGAACCTCGGTCGATGCGTTTGCGCATCCTGGCAAGCGCCGTGGGATGCCGGCCGGGCCGCTGGTACACGCGCTTGCTTCGTTGCATGCGGCGGCGACGGCGGAGGACTGGGCCGTGTTGAGCGAAAACGCACAGGCTTTGCTTGCTGCGCCCTCTTCAGTCTTTGCGGCGGACCCGGCGATGGCCGGCCCGCTGGATCGGTTGATGAACGACCCCGCGTTGGCGCGTCTTCGGCGGATGGACGCGTTGGCGGCGGATCCGCTGGTGCAGCGCTATCAAACGCTTTGGCAACGGCAAGGTGCCCGCCCCGGCACGCCGCAGGCTGCCGCGCAGGGGTTGGACGCACGCCGCCGCGGCATCGCCGTCGAAGCGTTGGCCGAGCAGGCGATTGCCGCGCTGGCCGCGCAGCTTGCGCAACGGACAGGCGAGATCTATCGGGTTGCAACGTCGATGCGCGTGCCGGCGTCGATTCCGGGCAACGCCGACCGCGCCAAGACCGAATGGGACGTCGCGCTGCTGCGCCAGTCGGGTAGCGACGCGTCGGCTCCGCTTTGGGATGTGTGCCTGCTGGTGGAGGCCAAGGCCTCAACGGACGCGGCGACGACGGATCTTCCCCGGTTGCTGCGCGGTCTTCGGCTATTGGCGCACGCGGACGTGCAGACCACTTATGTGTTCGAGAGCCATCAGGGCCCGGTCCGGCTGCGCGGCGCGGCGTTGGCAGCGCTGTCGGTGGACGATGCCGATCTTGCCCGGACAATTCTGTACGTTTCCGACGCGCCGGCAGATGCCGCGCCACGCTTGCTGAACGCTGCGGGCAGGATGCAATTGTTGTCGGCGCAGGAAAGCCTGGACTATGCCAGTTCCGTGGCCGCAGGCGTCGCGCCGGATGCGTCGGCGCTTGCGCCTGTATGGCAACAGTTGCTTGCGTCGCCCCGCTGGAGCGCCGTGCTGAACCAGTTCGCGCTGCTGCGGCAGGTCCGTGAGCTGATGGCGCACGTAAATGATGTCCACGCTGCCATCACGCGCCTGGATCAGGACCGCGTCGGCGCATAAGCGCTGTCGTCAACAGCGGCCCCGCCCCAATCCTGCGCGTGCCGCTCGATGTGCGCGCGGATGAAATCCGCCAGCACGCGCGTGGCCATGGACGGAAACCGGTTCGGCGCGGTCAGCAGATAGATGGCGTCGCCCACGCCCTCCGGCTCGAACCCCGGCAGCACCTGCACCAGCGTCTGGTCACGCAGCAGTTCCCACACCGCATAGCGCGGCAGCAGGGCCACGCCCAGGCCCGCCAGCACCGCGTCACGCAGAAACGGATAATCGCCCGACTGCAGGCGCGGCGCGACGCGCAGGATCAGCGGGTCGCCATGCGCCTGCTTGAGCCGCAGGTCGAAACGCCGGCCCATCGATTGCGGTGCGATCAGGTCGCAGCGGCCCAACCGCTCCACGCGTTGCACCGGCCCGTTGCGCGCCAGGAAGTCCGGCGACGCGCACAGGCACCACTGGATGTCGCATAGCCGCCGCGCCACGTGATCTTCGGGCGGGGACGACGTGATCTTGAGCGCGATGTCGACTTCGGCGGAGATCAGGTCGCCGATCCCGTCGTTGATGTGCACGCGCAGCGCAATGTCGGGATGCGCGCGCGCGAATTCCAGCAACACGGGGGCAAGGTAAAGGTGACCAAGACCGGTGGGCAGACGGATGCGCACATCGCCGCGCACGGTCCCGTCCAGGCTGTCGATGGCCGCCTGCACCGCGCGCATCTCGTCCAGCAGCCGGATGCCGTGCTGGTACAGCAACTGGCCGGCCTGCGTCAGCTCGACATGCCGGGTGGTGCGCCGGAACAGCTGCGCGCCCAGATCGAGTTCCAGCCGCTTCAGGCGATGCGACATGTTCGACCGCGTCATGCCGCAACGCTGCGCAGCCGCACTCAGGTTGCGCGACTCGACCATTGCGACAAACAGTCTGACGAGGTTCAGGTCCGGCTTATTGTCAATCATGGTTCACCATTCCCGGCACAAACCGGTGGATTGTCCAATGCGTCAGCCGAGTCTAGCATCGTCTTCATCGCCTTCGAACCCTTGCTCCGGACCGACATCCACCCATGCCCTCCCAGCCGATCGATGCTTCCAAAGGACCCTATTCCGGACTGCGCGTGCTGGACCTCAGCCAGGGCATCGCAGGCCCGTACTGCGCGCAGATGCTGTGGCAGCAAGGGGCCGACGTCGTGAAGGTGGAACCGCCAGACGGCGACTGGGGCCGGCACGTCGGCGTGCTTCGCGACGACCAGAGCGCACTATCCATCGCCTACAACGCCGGCAAGCGCGGCATGTGCGTGGACGCGCGCCAGCCGCAGGGCAAGACGTTGCTGGCGGACATGGCGCGGCGCGCGGACCTCGTGATCCAGAATTTCCGCCCCGGGGTCGCTGAGCGCATGGGGGTGGGCTACGACAGCCTGGCCGCGCGTTGCCCGGGCCTGGTCTACGTGTCCATCAGCGGCTACGGGCCGGACGGCCCCTACGCCAACGCCCCCGCCTCCGACTCCGTGATGCAGGCGGACAGCGGCCTGATGTTCGCCAACCAGACGACCGCCGGCGAACCGCGCCGCATCGGCCTCCTGATGGCGGACATCGCCACCGCGCTGTACGCGGTGCAGGCGGCCAGCGCCGCGCTCTATCAGCAGGCGCGCAGCGGCCTCGGCCAGCATGTGCAGCTGAATCTGCTGCAGGCGTGCGCGGCCTTGCAGGTGAACGACATCCTTGCGTACGGCATTGCGGGACAGCGGGAGGCCGTGGCGGTCAGCGCCCCCAATGGCGTCTTCGACACCGCGGATGCGCGCCTGTCCGTGCTGGCGTTGAACAACGACCAGTTCGCGCGGTTGTGCCGCGCGCTCGAACGCACGGACTGGCTGGCGGACCCCGCCCTGTCCACCAACGCGGGACGCATGGCGCAGCGCGAGCGCCTGCATCGGGACATGGCGGAACAATTGGCGCAGCACCCTGCCGCGCACTGGGTGGAACGCCTGGCGCGCGAGGACGTGCTGCATGCGTACGTGCGGGATTACGACGGCCTGGCGGCGCATCCGCAGGCGGCGCACCTGGGACTGCTGGAACCGTTGGCGCAGCCCGGCGGCGCCCCCCTGCCGTTTGCGCGCGCGGCGGGCGCCTTGTCACGCCGGCCGCTTGCCGCGGCGCCGGCCGTCGGGGAGCACACCGTGGATGTGTTGACCGAATGGGGCGTGGCGCCCGCCGACATCCAGGCCATGCTGGACGCCGGCGTGCTGCGCCAGGCGGCACCCGCCAAGGAGGCCCGCTGATGCGCGCCCTGGTCTGCCATCGCCATGGTCCGGTTGAGGACGTGTTGCCCGGCGAGCTTCCCGAGGCGCCGGCGCCCGCGCCCGACGAGGTCACCATCGCCGTCGAGCATGCAAGCGTCAGCCACGCAACCAAGCTGCTCATCGAGGGACGCTATCAAAGCCGTCCGCCGCTGCCTTTTGCGCCGGGCACGGAGGCCGCCGGCCGCATCATCGCGTGCGGCGACAGGGTCACGCGGTTCAAGCCCGGCGACAAGGTCGTCGCGCTGGCGCGCTGGGGCTGCTATGCCGAACGCCTGACCGTGCCGGAATACACCGTCTATCCCGTGCCCGATGATCTGCCGCTTCTGACCGCGTTGCCCATTCCCATTTCGTACGGCACCGCGTGGGGCGCGCTGTTGTGGCGCGCCGCGATGCAACCCGGCGACACGGTGCTGGTGCTGGGCGCGGGCTCGGGCGTGGGATTGGCGGCCGTGGAGATTGCATCGGCGCTCGGCGCGACGGTGCTGGCCTGCGCCAGCACGCCGGCCAAGCGCCAGGCCGCGCTGGACGCGGGCGCTGCGCATGCGTTCGCAGCAGACGAGGCCATGCCGCAGGCCGTCAAGGCGGTCAGCGACGGGCGTGGCGCGGACGTGGTGCTGGACGCCGTGGGCGGCGACGCCTTCGAACGCAGTGTGCGCGCCGCGGCGGCCAATGCCCGAATGGTGTCTGTGGGATTCGCCAGCGGCCGCATCCCCGATGTGCCGCTGAACCTGCTGCTTGTGAAGAACATTGCCCTGCATGGGTTTTTCTTTGGCCGCTACATCGGCTGGACGCCCGCGGACGAACGCATCGTTCACGCGCCCGCCATGCAGCGGACCATGTCCACCCTGTTCGACTGGGCCCGCCGCCAGCGGATCCGGCCGGCTGTAACGGCGATCTATCCGATCACCGGCCTTTCCGCAGCACTCGCCGCCCTGGAAAGCCGACAAGTCGTCGGCAAGGTGGCGATCACGATAACGACGGAGACAACCCCATGCGTACCAACGACTTCCGGCGCGCCGCCTGGCCGCGCCACCTTGCCGCCGCGGCGCTAGCCGCCGGCTGCGTCAGCCTGCCTGCCGCCGCGCACGCCGCCGGCGACTATCCCAGCAAACCCATCACCATGGTGGTGCCCTACCCGCCGGGCGGCCCGACCGACATCGTGGCGCGATTGGTGGCCGCCGAGATGTCCAAGACCATCGGCCAGAGCATCGTCGTCGACAACAAGCCCGGCGCCAGCGGCATGATCGGCGCGGACCTCGTCGCGCGCGCCGCGCCCGATGGCTACACGTTCCTGGCCAACGCGTCGCTGCACGTCATCAACCCGTACATCTACGCGTCGATGCGCTACGACGCCTTCAAGGACTTCGCGCCCATCACGCAGCTTGCGGACGTGCCGCTCGTGCTGGTCGTGCCGGAAACATCAAAGGTGCGCACCGTGCAGGACCTCGTGGCGCAAGGCAAGGCTCAGCCATTGAACTTCGGATCGGCGGGTTCGGCGTCCGCGCAGCAGCTTGCCGGCGAATCGTTCAAGGTGCGATCCGGCCTGCCAATGCAGCATGTGCCCTACAAGGGCAGCGCACCCGCGCTGACGGATCTGGTGGGCGGGCAGATCCAGTTGATGTTCGATTCCATGCCGTCAGCCATGCCGTTCATCAAGTCGGGCAAGCTGCGGGCGGTGGCGGTGACGACCAGCCGCCGCGTCGATGAACTGCCCGACGTGCCCACCATGGCCGAATCCGGATTCCCGGGCTTCGACATCAGCACGTGGTACGGCCTGTGGGCGCCCAAGGGCACGCCGCCGGCCATTGTGGCCAAGCTGTCCGAGCACGCGGCCCGGGCGCTCAAGCAACCCAATGTGGTGACGCAGTACGCCGGCCTGGGCGCCAAGCCGGTGGGATCGGATCCCGCCACGTTTGCGCGTTTCAACGTGTCCGAGGGCGAAAAGTGGCGGGACATCGTCAAGGCGGCGCAGATCACGCCGCAATAGTGGAAATCCGCGTCCGCGGGCGGGGCTGGCCGCGCCCGCGGATTGTCACCATGCGTACTTCAGCGTGGCGAGCACCAGGCGCCCCGCGCCATAGGTGCAGGCCGTGGCGGTGACGCAGGTGCCGACGTAGGTGCGGTCAAACAGGTTGCTCGCGTTCAGATCCAGCGTCAGTCCGCGCATGGCGGGCTGCAGCTGGCCAAAATCGTAGGACAGCGCCGCATCGAACAGCGTGACCGCCGGAATCCGCAGGGTGTTGGCCGGGTCGCCCCAATCGGCGCCGATGTAGCGCACGCCCGCCCCCAACCCCAGACCTTGCAACGGGCCGCCCTGAACCTTGTAGCCCAGCCACGCGGCCGCCTGATGCGCCGGCGCGTAGTACTGCTTCTTGCCCTGGCGCGACTCCGGCACACCATTGACGATATCGACGTTGGCGCTACGCGTGACCACCGCATCGACGTAGGCGTACGACGCGATCAGATCCCATCCCCGCGCCAGGTTCGCCTTGCCTTCCAGTTCGATGCCGCGCGCCCGGATCTGGCCGGTCTGCGTCTGAAAGCCCGGCGGCCGTCCGGGCGTCGTGTCGCTGGTCAGCACGTTGTCCTGCGTGAGCTGATACGCCGACAGCGTGACCAGGCTGTCGCTGCCGGGCGGCTGGTATTTCATGCCGGCTTCGATCTGCCGGCCCTCGGCAGGCCGGAAGGGGTTCGAATTGAAGTCCGTCCCGCCGGTCGGCGCGAAGGACGTGGAATACGCCACATACGGCGCCAGGCCGTTCGCCATCAGATAGGTCAGCCCGGCGCGCCCCGTAAAGGCGGAATCGTCCTGCGACGTCTTGGCCGACGTCAATTGGTTGCGCGTCGTGCTGCGCGCCATGTCGTAGCGCCCGCCCAGCGTGAGCAACCAGCCGCCATAGGAAATCTGGTCCTGCATATAGACGCCCGTCTGCTCGGTGTCTTGCCGCGTGTCGATGCGCGGAATCAGATCCCGCAGCCCCGGGCGCGGCTTGCCATAGACGGGGTCGAAGAGATCCAGCGCGGGCACCCCGGCAATGACGTTCGCGAATTTGTAGGTGTCGAGCATGTCGAGATAGTCGAGGCCCATCAGGAATTCGTGTCCCACGGCGCCCGTGCGGAACCGCGCGATGGCCTGCGTGTCGACGTTGAGCGTCGCGCCGGTGCCCTGCCCGCGCGTCATGGTGCGCGACCACGTCCGCATGTCCGCCGGACTCAGCAGATAGCCGACTGCGGTGCGGGCCTCGCCGCGCATGTGGCTATAGCGCAATTGCTGTTTGACGGTCCAGGTGTCATTGAACGCATGCGTGAACAGATAGCCGGCCGAATACTGCTCGCGGTCATAGCGATCCCAGCCGGGTTCGCCGGGAAAGCGGTCGCGCGGGATGCGGCCATTGGGATTGCTGTAAAGCGTTCCCGCGGCGGGCAGGTTGCCGTACAGCGGCACCTGCCGGTCCTCCTGGTAGAACCCCAAGAGGCTCAGCGAGGTGGCGGCGCTGGGGCGCCATGTCAGCGCCGGCGCGACGAAGGTGCGATCGTCCTTGGTGTAGTGCGAAGACTGCGCGGCGTCGCGGGCCAGCGCCACCAGGCGGTAGCTCCACACGCCGGCCTCGTCCACCGGGCCGCTCAGGTCCATCGCGGCCTGGGCACGGCCGTAGCTGCCGGTCTGCAGCGCGATCTCGCGCTGCAGCGTGGCGGTGGGCAGCTTGCTCACCATGTTGATCAGGCCGCCGGGATTGTTCTGGCCATACAGCACCGATGACGGCCCCTTGAGCACCTCGATCCGTTCCAGACCATAGGGCTCGATCTGCAGCATGCCGAAGCTGTAGGCGCCGAAGGGCAGGCGCGCGCCGTCCAGATTGTTGCGCGCCCCGAAGCCGCCACGCAGATAGATGTTGTCGTAGCGCAGATCCGTGCTGCCGCCCGGCGCATAGACGCCCGGCGTGTAGGCCAGCGCCTCGACGATGCTGCGCGCGCCGCGCGAGGCGATCTCGTCGCGCGTCACGACGTTGACCGTCTGCGGGATTTCGATGATCGGCGTGTCGGTCTTGGTCCCGGTGGCGCTGCGCAGCGCCACGATGCCCGTCACCGGTCCGTAGCCCGATTCGATCGCGCCTTCCACCCGCACCGCGGGCAGCAGGGCCGTGGGTCCCGGCGGCAGCAGCCGAAGCGTGAAGACATTGGCCGCGTCGCGGCGCGCCGCCAGATTGGTGCCGGCCAAGAGGCGGGCCAGGCCCTCCTCCACCGGCCACGTCCCTTGCAGGCCCGCCGTCGCGCGGCTTTCCGCCAGGGCAGGATCAAACGACAGGTTGATGCGCGCCGCACCGGCAAAGGCCGTGAGCGCCGGCCCGAGCGGGCCGGCCGGAATGTTGAAGCGGGCGGATGCCGCCGTGGACGATGCCGCCGCGCCCGATTGCGCATGCGCCTGCGGCGCGGCCACGGCCAATGCGGCGCATAGCGCGCCCGCGACGGCGCGGCGTTGCGGCCAGGCCGCGGAAGGAGTGAATCTGGAAGACATGCTGATCCCGACAGAGTCCAAGCGAAGGTGCTTTATGAACATGTCGGACGAGCGCGAAAAAGGTGACACGCGGGGGGCACGTGTGGCGGTGACATCCTGCCGGACCGCGCCGCGTCTCAAGCGGGAACGACGCTGACCCAGTATCGCGTCCGGGTCACCACGCGCACGGGCAGGCTGCGCGCCACGGCGAGCAGCGCGGCGTCGGTATCGTCCACCTGAAAGCCGCCGGATATCCGCAGATCGGCCACGGCGGGATCACAGCGCAGCACGCCGGGGCGATATCGGCCCAGTTCCTGCAGAAAATCCCCGAGCCGCTGGTTGTCCGCGTACAGCACGCCATCCAGCCAGGCTGCGGGGGAATGCGGGCTGACGGTTGGGGAATGCATCGCCGCCGCAGAGAAATCCACGCGCTGCCCGGGTTCCAGCACCAAGTCTGCCGAGCCTGCGCGCGGTTGCACCCGGACCCGGCCTTCGATGACCGCCACGCGGGTGCGCGCGTCCATCTGCCGGACCGAAAAGTACGTGCCGAGCGCCTGTGCGCTGCCCTCGGCGGTGCGCACCAGCAAGGGCCGGGGATCGGGAGCCCCCGAATGGGCGGAGCGCAGCAGGATTTCCCCTTCCCGCAGCCACACCAGGCGCTGCGCGGCATCGTAGGCCAGGTCCACCGCGCTGGCGGTATTGAGCACCAGGACGGCGCCGTCGGGCAGTTCGATCCGGCGGCGTTCGCCGCTGCGCGTGGCGTAGTCGGCCGTCCATTGCGCCGGGGCCGCGCGCCACGCCAGCCAGCCGGCAGGCGCCGCCACGATCAGGCCGGCGAGCGCCTTCAGTCCCGCCCGCCGCGAGGCCGTGGCGTGCACGGTGGCGCGCCCAAGGCCGGGCGGCAGACCGCCCAGCTTGGCCAGCACCGCCTGCGCCCGTGTCCACGCGCGGTCGTGCTCGTCGCTACGCTGGCGCCAGCGTTCGCACGCCAGACGGTCGGATTCCGAGAAACGCCCGGAATGCAGGCGCACCAGCCAATCGGCAGCCTCGCCGGCAATCCGGGGATCGATCGGCATGCCCGCGCCGTTCATGTATCCGCCAGGATGCAATGGGTGAACGCCTCGGCCATGTGGCGTTTGACCGTGCGGACGCTGACGCGCATTTCGGTGGCGATCTGCTCGTACGTCAGGCCATCCAGTTGCGACAGCAGAAAGGCCGCGCGCACCTTGTCGGGCAGCGCGGCCAGCATGGCGTCCACCTCGCGCAGCGTCTGCAGCACGGCCAGCCGCTGTTCCTCGGAAGGCGCGTGCCGGGCCGGCATCGCGGCCAGGACCTCGAGGTACGCCTGCTCCAGCGCCAGCCGCCGATACAGATCCACCATCAGCCGCTTGGCGATGGTGGTCAGATAGGCGCGGGGTTCCTGCAGATCCGGCAGCGCCCGGCGGCGATACGCGCCGAGCAGTCCGACAAAGGTGTCCTGCGCCAGATCCGCCGCATCCGCGTTGTTGCCCAGCCGGCGCCGCAGCCAGCCGAACAGCCAGCCGTGATGCGCATCGTAAAGCCGCTGCACGGCAATGGCGGGAGAGGGGTCGGGGGTCGGCATGGATCGCGCCAGGCAAATTATCTAAATAGGAAGCAGTCGCAATTATCCTGATTAAGCGGCGGCGTGACAACGGCGAATGCGCGGCAGGGTTTCTCCTCCGGGTTTCTCCCCCGGGTTTCTCCCCCCGGGTTTCTCCCCATAAGCAGCGCCCGCCCCCTGGATAAGAATTCAGGGTTGCTGATCCGCGGCCGTCGCGCGTGTGGCGAGCCAACCAACCAGAGGTCCCAGGCATGAAGGCGTTCTTCCACGACGATCAAAAGCTTCACCATCCGCAGACCTATTTTTCGCGCGGCAAGATGCGCACGCCGCAGGAGGTGCCGTCGCGGCTGGACGGCCTGGTGCAGGCGGCGCGCAAGCTGGGATTCGACGTCCAGGCGCCCGCCGATGACGGGGCGGGTGCGATCGCGGCGGTGCACAGCCTGGATTACCTGCGCTTCCTGCAGGACGCGCATGAGGACTGGATGAAACTGCCCGGCGACTGGGGCGGCGAGGTGGTGTCGAACGTTTTCGTGCGCGAACGCAATGCGCTGCGCGGCGTGCTGGCCAAGGCCGGGCGTTACCTGGCCGACGGCAGTTGTCCGGTCGGCCCGAAGACGTGGCATTCGGCGTATTGGTCGGCGCAGTGCGCCATCGCGGGCGCCGATGCCCTGCTGGCCGGCGACCGCAGCGCCTATGCAATCTGCCGTCCGCCCGGTCACCATGCACGGCGCGACGCCGCGGGCGGCTTCTGCTACCTGAACAACGCCGCCATCGCGGCCCAGCGGCTGACGGCAAGATTTCCCCGCGTGGCCATCCTGGACACGGACATGCACCACGGCCAGGGGATACAGGAGATCTTCTACGAACGCAGCGACGTGCTGTACGTGTCCATCCACGGCGATCCCGAGAACTTCTATCCGGTGGTGGCGGGCTTTGAAGACGAGCGCGGGGCCGGCGAAGGATACGGCTACAACATCAACCTGCCCATGCCGCACGGCTCGCCCGAATCCGTGTTCTTCGACCGGCTGGCGCAGGCGCGCCGCGCGATCACGTTGTTCCAGCCCGATGCGCTGGTGCTGTCGCTGGGATTCGACATCTTCGAAAAGGATCCGCAGGCCATGGTCAGCGTGTCCGAAGACGGCTTCGAGCGCTTGGGCCGCGAGGTGGGCGGCCTGAATCTGCCCACGCTGATCGTGCAGGAAGGCGGCTATTACATCGAAGGCCTGGAATCGAACGCGAAGCGGTTCTTCGCGGGTCTGGCCGGCGCCTGATCCGCCGGCGGGGCAAGCGGGACGTCAAACGCTGACCGCCTGCCCCGCGCCAGCCGCGGTCAGGTGGTTCAAGCCGAGCGGCCCGCAGGCCGCTGGTGGCCGCAGGGCGGGTTCAAGCCTCGGCCGCCGCTTCCCACATCGTCACCCTGTCCCGTCCCGTCTGCTTCGACCGGTATAACGCCTGGTCGGCACATTTGATGACGGCCTGCGGCGACGCGCCGTCTTGCGGCCACAGCGCCACGCCCACGGACACGGTCACCGGGCGCACACCATCGGGCATCGGGCGCGCCGCCACGGCCGCCCGGATCCGCTCGGCCGCCTGTGCCGCAGTTTGTGCCGCAGTTTGTGCCGCCGTATGTGCCAATGCTCGCGCGGCGTCCTGCGTCGCGCCCTGTGCGTGGTCCTGTGCGTCGCTCTGCACGTCATTTTGCGCGCCTGGCTGCGCGCCAGGCTGCGGCAAGATCATCACGAATTCCTCGCCGCCGATGCGAAAGGCCTGATCTCCGGCGCGCACGTTCTCCTGCAGGGTTTGCGCCAGCGCGACCAGGACCTTGTCGCCCGTCGGATGGCCGTACACATCATTGATCTGCTTGAAGTGGTCCAGATCGAACGCGATGACCGCGAACGGCGACGCGGCCGCGACGAGCTCGTCGATCCGCGCGCGCAGGGCGCGGCGATTCATCAACCCGGTCATGGGATCGGTCAGCGATTCCGTGTTCAGCCGGCCGACTTCGTCACGATGGCGCGCTTGCGCGGCCGCCAGCGCCTGCCGCAGCTTGTCAGCCTCGAAGTACCAGGTTTTGAGCGTGGTGGCGCGCAAGGCCGTCCGACCGACCGGCTCGTCGCTGGCAAAGGCGTCAGCCAGCCGTGCGAGCGGCCGCGCGATCGCGTAGGCGCACGCGCTGACGAGCAACAAGGTCAGCACCACGGCCGGGATGGCGAACTGCAGCGATGCGCCCAGCAGGTCCTTGAGCGGCGACAGCGCGCGCTCGAGCGGACGCTGCACCACCACCGCCCAATTGCCCTTGACCAACGGCGCGTATCCCGCGATCACCTGCTCGCCGGCAGCGTCCGTGACCTGCTCGACGCCCGGCCCCGTTGCGGGCGACAGACGCGCCTGTACCGCGCTCGCGATATCTGCGTCCGCACCATGCCGGTACAGCATCTTGCCCTCACCGTTGACCAGGTACACGGACGTGCCGTCCGCATACGCATGCTGGCCGACCAGCCGGTCCAGGCCGCTGCCATGCTCCAGCACAACGATGGCGGCGAGATAGCCAGAGACCGCGTTCTGCGGGCCACGCACAGGCTCCACCAGCGTCAGCGTGGCAAAGCGGGCGCCCGGCAGGCAGCACGGCTTCGCCCATTGCCCCGCGCGCAGCTCGCGCACGCCCAATTCGTCCAGTTTGCCGATGGCGGCCAACTGCGGCGGAGCGCCCTCGGACCGGCGAGTGATCCGACCGCCGGGGTCGGCGAGCAGCACGGCCGTCACGCCCTCGATCGTGCCGGCCAGCTCCGACAGTTCGCCCTGCAGCGCCTCCGGCGCATTTGCCAGCCGAGGAATGCGGTTCGCGCCGGCGGTAAGCTGCCGGTCGCCCGTCTGGATATACAGGTTGATGATGTCGGCCAGCTTCTGCGCGTAGGCCAGATTGGAGTCGAGCGTGTTCTTGACGACCTACGTCTTTTGCGCCTGATAACCGGCGTACATGGCATTGAAAAAGCCGACCGCCACGCTGAGCACCGCCAGCGCAATGAGCACGGTCAACAAGCGCACTTTGCGTTCTCTTGCCATGTTGCTCCAGAAGGGAGACCCACCGCGAATCGCCCGGACTCGGCGTGGCTGCCGGCTGCGCGCGCCACGGAGAGCAACTGCGCCGTCACCGGCGCGGGCAGGCGCACCGCGATAACGCAGAATACCCAACAATTTTTGGGTAATCCAGCGGCCCGCCAGGTGTCTGACACCCTTGAGACACCCACTCAAGCTGACGCTCATCTCCCCAGGGTGTCAGACACCGACCTGCCACGGCACGCCATCGCCCCACCAGGTGTCTGACACCCTTGAGACACCCACTCAAGCTGATGCGCATCTCCCCAGGGTGTCAGACACCGACCTGCGACGGCCCGCCATCGCCCCGCCAGGTGTCTGACACCCTTGAGACACCCACTCAAGCTGATGCGCATCTCCCCAGG
>NZ_DAMCTG010000009.1:74098-107705 GCF_032113835.1 Achromobacter sp.
ACCGACCTGCGACGGCCCGCCATCGCCCCGCCAGGTGTCTGACACCCTTGAGACAGCCGCTCAAGCTGACGCGCATCTCCCCGGGTGTCAGACACCGACCTGCGACGGCCCGCCATCGCCCCGCCAGGTGTCTGACACCCTTGAGACAGCCGCTCAAGCTGACGCGCATCTCCCCGGGTGTCAGACACCGACCTGCGACGCCCCCCACCACCGCGCGCCATGTTTCAGCCGCCGCGCAAAATCCAGTGTTTAATCGGCGCTCCCTCGCGGGAAACTTCGTCCGGGCGGCAGCGAGAGGCCGATCCAGGCGATTCCAACAACAAGATTCAGGATTTCGCACGTGTTTCATGTCATCACAGCGCTGATCGCGCTCTACGTCATCTGGCGCTTCGTCTGGCAGTTGAAGTGGCCCGCCCCCGGTCGGGTGCTGCTATCGATATTGGTTCTGCTGGCCGCCGAACACCATCTCATCACCCGCAACTTCTTCGGCACCATGGCGTCTCCCGAGGTGCCCGCCGCCGTGCTGATGACGCTGGGCTGGGCATTTGGCGCGCTCATTCTGCTGGCCAGCTTTCTCTTCATCACGGATGTGGCCGGGCTAATCGTGTCGCTGTTCTCGCGCGGACGCGGACGCGCGCTGCTGGGCTGCACGCGTCTGCGCGCCGGGTCCGCCGTGGCCGCGCTTGCGCTGTCCGCCGTGGGCGTCTGGCAGGCCGTGCGCGTGCCGGAGGTCAAGACGATCGAAGTCGCCCTGCCCAACCTGCCGCAAGCGTATGACGGCTTTCGCATCGTGCACCTGACCGACCTGCACGCCAGCCGCCTGCTGCAAGGCGACTGGATGCAAGCGGTCGTGGCGCGCACCAATGCGCTCAAGCCGGACCTGACGCTCATCACGGGCGATCTGGTCGACGGCACGCCCGCGGCCCGCGCGGCCGACGTGCAACCGTTGGCCGATCTGCGCGCGCAATATGGCGTGGTGGCGATCCCGGGCAATCACGAGTATTACGCCGAATACCTGGGCTGGATCGAGGCCTTCAAGAAGCTCGGCCTGCGCATGCTGCTCAACGAACACATGACGATTGAACGCGACGGCCAGCCGCTGGTCCTGGCGGGCATCACGGACAGCGTGGCAGCGCGCGTGAACCAGCCGCTGCCGGACATCGACGCGGCCATGAAGGGCGTGCCGCCGTCGTCGGCGGTGATCCTGCTGAGCCATCGGCCGGTAGGCACCAAGCGCCACGCGCAAGCCGGCGCCGGCCTGCAGTTGTCGGGCCACACGCACGGCGGCCAGATTCTGGGTCCGCATTTCGTCACCCAACTGGCCAACGAAGGCTACGTGTCGGGCATGTACCAGGTCGACGGCATGCAGCTGTACGTGAGCAATGGCGCGGGCCTGTGGCCAGGCTTTCCCATCCGCCTTGGCCGGCCGTCGGAAATCACGCAGATCGTGCTGCGCGCCGCGCCGCCCGCCTGACGCGCTCCTGCCACAAATGCGGCGGCGCGTTGACAAGCGCCGCCGCGCTGACTTAGCATTCGGCCCTGCTTTTTCAACGCCTTTCGCTTCTTGGGTGCAACCGTGTCTGCCATTCGTCAATTCGCCTGAACGCCGACGAGTACCGTCCTGGTACCGCGGTCAGCCTGCCCGCATTCGCTGCTCGACGCCATGTAATGAGCACACCCCCGCCCGGCAGGCGCGGATCCAGGAAGCGCAACACACCCCATCCCCGCTTCCCCTCCCGTAAAGACTGTGTCGTCGGCTTTTCCCATTTGCTGGAGAAGACCCATGACGCTGGATTTCTGCGCCTACGCGCAATCGCTTGACTTGTTCCGATACCCCCGAACGCCCCACCTGGAAGGCTCGCGCCTGCAGGACGGGGACGAAGGCCATGACCACGTGCCCTATCGCACGCTCGCCGGCCAGACGCTCGTCGTCGAAGAAAAGCTGGATGGCGCCAACACGGGCATCAGCTTCGGCCCGTCCGGCGAACTGCTGCTGCAATCGCGCGGCCACTACCTGGTGGGCGGCGGCCGCGAGCGGCAGTTCAGCTTCGTCAAGGCGTGGGCCGCCGCGCACGCGGACTGGTTGCTGGAGCGGCTGGAAGACCGCTATGTGATGTACGGCGAAACGCTGTCGAAGAAGCACTCCGTGTTCTACGACGCCCTGCCGCATCACTTCTTTGAATTCGATGTGCTGGACCGCCGCACCGGCGAGTTCCTGTCGACCGGCGCGCGCCGCGCGCTGCTGGCCGATGGTCCGGTGCTGTCCGTGCCTGTGCTGTACGAAGGCCCGGCGCCCGCGCGGCTGGCGGACCTGAAGTTCATGCTCAAGCCGTCGCTGGCCAAGACGGCCGGCTGGCGCGATGCCTTCGAAGCCACCGTGCTGCGCGAAGGGCTGGATCTGGCGCGCGCCTGGAAGCAGTGCGACAAGTCGGACCTGTCGGAAGGCCTGTATATCAAGGCCGAAGCGGACGGCAAGACCATCGCTCGCTACAAGTGGGTGCGCCGCGACTTCGTGCAGGCCATCCTGGATTCGGACATGCACCATTCGGAGCAGCCGTACGTCCCCAACCAGCTGGCCGACGGCGTCGACCTGTACGCGCCGCGCCTCGCGGTCGACTGGGACACGTTGCGCGATGCCCGCACCGGAGAGACCTCATGAATCACGAACAGATCCGGGCCCTCGTGCCCCAGCCGGGGCGCGGCGCGGACTATGCCGCTTGCCTGGCCGCCTTTCCCGCGCTGGAGTTGGCCAAGACCACGCCGCAGGACCCGCGCTATCACGGCGAGGGCGATGTGTGGACGCATACGCGCATGGTGGTGGACGCGCTGATCGCGCTGCCGCAGTACCAGGCCGCGTCCCGCGCCGACCAGGAGATCGTATTCCTGGCCGCCCTGCTGCACGACGTGGCCAAGCACAGCACCACGGTGATCGACCCGGTCACCGGCGCCATCGGCCAGCCCGGCCATTCGCGCAAGGGCGCCATCGACGCGCGCATCGCGTTGTGGGACGCCGGCGTGCCGTTCGCGGTGCGCGAAGCGATATGCCGGCTGATCGCCACGCACCAGGTGCCGTTCTTCGCGCTGGAAGGCTCGCGCCGCGGCCGCTCGCCGGAGTTCATCGTGCGCGAACTGTCCTGGCACGTGTCCCTTCCGCTCCTCGCCATGTTGGCCGAAGCCGACATGCGCGGCCGCATCTGCGCGGATGCCGGCCGCGTGCTGGACAACATCGCACTGTTTTGCGAGCTGGCGCGCGACGAACGGTGCTTTGGCCTGCCCCGCGCCTTTGCCGACGCGCACACCGCCGTCAGCTACTTCCGCGGCGCCGACGTGCATCCCGACTACGCGCTATTCCAGGAGCCCGGGTCGCGCGTCATCGTCATGTCGGGCCTGCCGGCGTCCGGCAAGAACACGTGGGTGGCGGCGCATCATCCGGACCTGCCGGTGGTGTCGTTCGACGATGCGCGCGAGGAACTGGGCCTGCGCCACGGCAAGAACGAAGGCATGGTCGCGCACCTGGCCATCGACCGCGCAAAGGCCCTGCTGCGCGCGAAAGCGCCCTTCGTGTGGAACGCAACCAACCTCAGCGAGCTGATGCGCAAGAAGACGCTGGATCTGCTCTTTGCCTATCACGCGGACGTGGAGCTGGTGTATCTGGAAAAGCCGCGCGCCGAGCTGCTGCGCCGCAATGCGCGGCGCGACACGTCGCTGTCCAACAAGACGCTGACGGGCATGCTGCACCGCTGGGACTTGCCGCTGCCCACGGAGGCGCACCGGGTGGTCTACGCGGTGTAGCGCGGTGTATCGCGGCTCAGGCAGGCTCCGGCGTCAGCATGCTGTCGCGCAAACGCAGCACGGATGCGCACGAGGTGTCGCGATGCGTCACCAACGACAACGACAACGCGCCCTGCGCATCCGGGTCAGTCAGCGGCACGAACGCCACATGCGGTGTGGAATAGGCGCGGGTCACGCCGGGCACCAGCGCCACGCCCAGGCCGCTGGCGACCAGGCTGACCAGCGTCTGCACCTGAATGGCTTCCTGGCTGATGCGGGGCGAAAAACCCGCCTTGTGACACAGCGCCAGCGTCACGCCATTCAACCCCGGCACCTTGGCCGGCGAATACAGCACGAAATTTTCGGACCGCATGCTCGCTAGCGCGATCGGCCCGGCGCCGGCCAGGGGATGGCGGGCAGGCACGGCCAGGATCAGGTCGTCTCGCTCGACCACCCATGAATCCAGTTCGCTGTCTTCGGCCAACGGACCGCGCACGAGGCCCGCATCGATCTCGTTGGCGCGCAGCATCGCCACCAGCCCGACCGTGCTGTCTTCACGCAGGTCCAGTTGCACATCCGGGTACTGCGCACGGAAGGCCGGCAGGCAGCGCGGCAGCAGCATGTACGTGGCCGAGCCCACGAAGCCTAGGCGCAGCGTCCCCCACTCCCCCAACGCCACCCGGCGTGCCGCCTGGCGCGCCTGGTCGGTATGGAACAGCGCGCGGCGCGCATCGGCCATCAGGGCGTCGCCCGCGGGCGTCGTGGTGACGCCCTTGGCGCCCCGCACCAGCAACGGCACGCCCACCGCGTGCTCCAGTTTCTGAATCGACACCGACAGCGCGGGCTGGGCGATGTGCAGCGCGTCGGCCGCGCGGCGGTAACTCCCCAGTTCGGCGATCGTGACGAACTGCCGAAGCTGGCGCAAATCTATAGCCATAACAGATTCCGTATCAAGCAATACCGAAGCCATATTAGACGCGTATGTGCGGCGCCGATAGGATTTCCGCCATGACGACAACTCCCCTCTCAAACGGCCCGGCGCTGGACGGCGTCCGCGTCCTGGACCTGACTTCCGTCGTATTCGGCCCCTATGCCTCGCAGATCCTGGCCGACTACGGCGCGGACGTCATCAAGGTCGAAGCGCCCGGCGGCGATTCCACGCGGCAAACCGGCCCCGCGCAGGAGCCCGGCCTGTCGGCCATCTTCCTGGGCCTGAACCGCAACAAGCGCAGCATCGTGCTGGACCTGAAGCAGCCGGCCGCGCGCGAGGCGCTGCTGACGCTGGTGGATCAGGCCGACGTGCTGATGCACAGCATGCGGCCGGCCAAGATGGCGGCGCTGGGGCTGGACCCCGCCACGCTGTGCGCACGCAACCCGCGGCTGGTCTATGCCGGCCTGTATGGCTTCGGCGAAGGCGGCGCCTACGACGGCCGCCCGGCTTACGACGACATCATCCAGGGCCTGTCGGGATTCGCGGATCTGGTCGGCCGCCAGACCGGCGCGCCGCGCTACCTGCCCACCGTCGCCGCCGACAAGACCTGCGGCCTGGTCGCCGCGCACGCCATTCTTGCGGCGCTGTTCCAGCGCGCGCGCACCGGACAGGGCCAGCAGCTTGAAGTCCCCATGTTCGAAAGCATGGCGTCATTTGCGCTGATCGAGCATTACTACGGCCGGCATCTGGCCGACGAACCCGGCGACGCCGGCTATCCGCGCGTGCTCACGCCCTGGCGCCGGCCCTGCCAGACCGCCGACGGACACGTCTGCCTGATGCCCTACACCGACGCCCATTGGCGCGACTTCTTCAACGCGGCCGGCCGCCCCGATCTGGCGCAGGATCCGCGCTTTGCCGGCATCTCGGCGCGCACGCGCCACATCGAGACGCTCTACGAATTGCAGGCCGGCCTCGTCGCGGCGCATGACACGGCGTACTGGCTCGCCCTGTGTGAGCGGCTGCAGATCCCGGCGGCGCCCGTGAACCGGCTGGAAGACCTGGAAACCGATCCGCATCTGGCCAGCGTCGATTTCTTCGTGCCGCTGGAAAGCGCGTCCGGCAGCCATTACCGCTTTCCCCGCAACCCGGTGCGCTTGCAGCATTCCCACGTGCCGCCCGCCATGCCGCCGCGCCTGGGCGAACACACGCGCAACGTGCTGGCCGAAGCGGGCATCGCGCCGGCCGCCGTCGACGCGCTGCTCGATACCGGCGCCGCCCGACAAGCCAACGTCCCCCTTTCCGAAAACGCCAAGGACCCCGCATGACCCAAGACCGCGACACCCCGCCCGCCACCCAATTGGGCCAAGGTTTCTACTGGCAGGACCTGACGGTCGGCCAGCGCTTCCAGACGTTTCGCCGCACGGTGACCGAGACCGACATCGTCAATTTCATCAGCGTCACCGGCATGCTGGAGACCATCTTCATCGACGCCACCTACACCCACGGCGCCATCCAGGGCCGTCCCGCCCCCGGCGCGCTGACCTATGGCCTGATCGAGGGATTGATCATGCAGGGCATGGTGCAGGGAACGGGCTTGGCGCTGCTGGAGGTTCACAAGAAGATGATTGCGCCGGTAGTGGCCGGCGACACCATCTGGGCCGAGATCGAAGTGACCGGCGTGCGCCCGACCTCGCAGCACAACCGCGCGGTCGTCACGTCCACCATCGACGTGCGCAACCAGCATGGCAAGCCGGTGATGGCCTACACGGCCGTGCGCATGCTGGCCGGCAGGCCGCGCTGACACAAGCTGACCGCTATCGGCGGCAGGTGTCCCGCAGAGGACGCCGCCGCCAATCCGCAGTACCCATAACAGCACAAGGAGACAAACCATGAAGAAAGCCCTGCTGGCGACCTCGCTGGCCATTCTGGCGCTGGGAGGCGCCGCCAGCGCCCACGCCGCGTGGCCCGACCGCCCGATCACGATGGTGGTGCCCTTCCCGCCCGGCGGTCCAACCGACCTGGTGGCGCGCGTGCTGGCCAAGCAGCTGACGGACCAGTTGGGCCAGACGGTCGTCGTCGAAAACAAGGGCGGCGCCAACGGCAACATCGGCATGCAGTACGCGGCCGCGGCCAAGCCGGACGGCTACACCGTGCTGTACAACACCTCGTCCATCGCGCTCAGCCCCAACCTGTACCGCTCGCTGGCCTTCGACCCGGTGAAGGATTTTGCGCCGGTGTCCACCACGGCCGTCATTCCGCTTGTCCTGCTGGTGCATCCGTCGGTGCCCGCCGACACCGCGCCGGCTTTCGTGGACTATGCCCGCAAGCATCCCGGCAAGCTGTCGTACGGCTCCGCGGGGGCCGGCAACGTCACGCATCTGGGCGCGCTGCTGCTTCTGCGGTCCTTGAATATCGATGCGGTCCACGTGCCCTACCGCGGCAGCGCCCCCGCCATGACTGACCTGGTTGGCGGACAGGTCCAGGTGATGACCAATACGCTGAACGATTCGCTGGGCTTCATCCGCGAAGGCAAGCTGCGCGCGCTGGCGGTGACCAGCGAGACACGCAGCGACCAGTTGCCCAACGTGCCGACAGTGGCGGAAACCGTGGCGCCGGGCTTTGGCATGGGCGCTTGGCAAGGCGTGGTGGTGCCGGCCGGCACGCCCGCGCCCGTGATTGAAAAGCTGAATGCCGAGATCCTGCGCGCGCTGAAGTCGCCGGAGATGCAGAAGCAGCTCAAAGTGCAAGGCGCGCAGGCGCTGGGGTCGACGCCGCAGGAATATGCCGCCTACATCAAAAGCGAGATCGCGCGGTGGGGCGAGGTGGTGAAGGCGGCGAACGTGAAGCTGGATTGACGGCACGCATTCATCACCGGCCAATTCGTCACTCGCCAAAACAAAACGCCCGCGTGATGCGGGCGTTGATCAAACCAAGCGCCTGCGCAAAGCAGGCGTTTTCAATACGGCAGCAATTCGCAGAACGACTCAGCGTCCCGCAGCCTTGGCGCTCAAGCCATTCGCCACGCCCATGTCGGTCTTCGGCACGTCGCGCAGGATCACGCGGACGTCTTCGCCGGAGATATCGAGACTGGCGCACACGGCCTGGTTCAGCGCCGCGATCAGTGCCGCCTTCTTGGCTTCATCGCGGCCTTCGATCAGGTCGACGTCCACGCGCGCCATGCGCTTGCCGATTTCACCCGCGACGATCACATGTTCGGCCGGGACTTCGTACAGCACGGCGCGCACGCTGGGCAGCGGCGCTGCGATGCTTTCCACCACCGCGTTGGACGCCGCCTTCAGCAGGGCGGCTTTTTGGGCGGCCGAATGGCCTTGCATGATCTGGACGTTCAAGAGGGGCATGACGGATTCCGACGGTGCACGAAGAGGAAAGCCGGCGGGGCCCGCCGGCAAGCCATCATATCGTGACTGCGCCCGCGTGCAAGCAACTGCACGCGGGCGCATGGGGTCATGCGGGGAACGCCGGAATCAGGCGGCGGCCTTGCCTTCGCGTTCCAGTTCCGGTTGGGCGGTCGACGCGTCTGCATCCGCCGTAGCCGGGGTTTCAGTCAGGGCGTCAGCCGAAACCGCCGTCTCGGTCAGCGCCGGCGTGACCAGCTCCACGACCTTCTTGCGGGACAGCATGCCCAGGAACTCGTCGTCCTCGCCCGTCACGGCGACCGGCTGGTCGCTGTGCACCAGTTGCGCCAGCACTTCGCCCAGGCCCGCCGTGGCAGGCACCGAGGCCAGGTCCTCGACAAAGCGGGACACATCGCGCGCACCTTCCTGCATTGCCTTTGCGGCCGCCTTGGCGGTCAGCACGCCCGCGAGGCGCTTGCCGTCCAGCACCGGCGCGTACTCGTAATTCAGCGCGCTCATGCGGTCCACGGCATGCGCCGGGCGCGAGCGCATGGTCAGCGTCAGGCGCGCCGGATTCACGGCGTGGGTGGCGTTGAGCACCTTGGTGCGGTTCACGTCCTGCAGGAACGACTGCACGTAATCGTTGGCCGGGTTCAGCAGGATGTCTTCCGGCGTGCCTTCCTGCACCAGTTCGCCGTCCTTCAGGATGGCAATGCGGTTGCCCAGGCGCAGCGCTTCGTCCAGGTCATGCGTGATGAAGACGATAGTCTTGTTGAGCTTGGCCTGCAGTTGCAGCAGCTGGTCCTGCATCTCGCGGCGGATCAGCGGGTCCAGCGCGGAGAACGCTTCGTCCATCAGCAGGATTTCGGCGTCGGTGGCCAGCGCGCGCGCAAGACCGACACGCTGCTGCATGCCGCCCGACAGCTGATGCGGATACTGGTTCTCGAAGCCCGACAGGCCCACCTGTTCCAGCCAATCGCGTGCGCGCTGCTCGCGCTCGGCCTTGCCCACACCTTGCACGGTCAGACCGTAGGCGGCGTTGTCCAGCACCGTGCGGTGCGGGAACAGGCCAAAGCGCTGGAACACCATGCTCATCTTCTTTTGACGGAAGACTTCCAGATCGCGCTTGTTCAGGCTGACCACGTCCACGCCATCGACCAGGATGTGGCCCGCGCTGGGCTCGATCAGACGGTTGAAGTGGCGGATCAGCGTGGACTTGCCCGAACCGGACAGGCCCATGATGACGTAGATGCTGCCTTCTTCGATGGACAGGCTGATGTCGCGCAGGCCCAGCGTATGGCCGCTCTTGGCCAGCAGCTCTTCCTTGCTCATGCCGCCCTGCGCGGCTTCCAGCCACTTCTTCGGATGCGCTCCGAAGATCTTGTAGATGTTCTTGACTTCGATCTTGCTCATCGCTGGCCTCCCATGCGCATGCGCTGTCCATACGATTGCGTGATCCGGTCGAACAGCACGGCCAGCACCACGATACCCAGACCGGCCAACAGGCCCCGGCCCACTTCCAGGCGGTTGATGCCCAGCAGCACTTCATAACCCAGGCCGCGCGCGCCGATCATCGACGCAATGACGACCATCGACAGCGCCATCATCGTGGTCTGGTTGATGCCGGCCATGATGTTGGGCAGCGCCAGGGGCAACTGCACGCCAAACAGCTGCTGGCGCGGATTGGCGCCAAAGGCGCGCGACGCTTCCAGCACTTCGCGGTCGACCAGGCGGATGCCCAGGTCGGTCAGGCGGATGAGCGGCGGCACGGCGTAGATGACGGTCGCGATGATGGCGGGGATCTTGCCCAGGCCGAACAGCATGACGACGGGAATCAGGTACACGAAGCTGGGCATCGTCTGCATCACGTCCAGCACGGGCAGCATGCCCGAACGCAGCCAGTTCACGCGCGCCATCAGCACGCCCAGCGGGATGCCGATCAGCACCGACAGGCCGGCCGCCATGATCATCAGCGCCAGCGTCTGCATGCCGGCGTCCCACAGGCCCAGCACGCCGATCACGCACAGCAGCGCGCCCATCGCGACGCTCAGGCCGATGCGGCGGCTGACGCCATAGGCGATCGCGATGGTGACCGCGACAACCGCCCACCAAGGCGAGCTGCGCAAGAGTTGCTCCAACCACACCAACGCATGCAGCACGGGCTGGGACAACGTCTCCAGCGTGTCGGCATAGTTGGTGACCAGATGATCGACAAAGCCGTCGATCGCCCCCCGTACCTGACGGGCGGGAATAATTTCAGGAAACATCGTTTTGACTCCATTCTGGCGCGCTCGCCGCCCGTGTCGCCACCGGGCGCGCCGGCGCAGCGGAAAACAACGAGACTGAGACGGGTGCCTGGCACCTGGACGGATGATGGATCGCGCAGATCACATCCGCATCGGTGCCCTGCACCGGTATCACTGCCACCGCGGGTGGCGGCACAAGCACGCTTGCCGGGCCGGACGCATGCGTCCGGCCGGCGGCCATCCCGGCAAAGAGGTCCGGTCCCTCAGAGGGCCGGTACGCGCCACCGCGGCGCGCAGCCAGGATCACAGTGCTTTACAGCGCGCTTTGGACGCGCCCGGCGACGTCGGCGGGGACCCACTTGGTCCAGACGTCGGGTTTGTTCTTCAGGAACCACTTGGCCACGGCGTTCGATTCATCGCCAGACTCTTCCATGTGGGCCAGGGTTTCGTTGATGACCGGCAGCGGCACCGAGACCTTGGACAGGAATTCGGTCAGCTTGGGCGCCTCCTGGGAGAACTTGGTGTTCACCGCGGTGAAGACGGGATTGTCGGGATAGGCGCTGGGCTCGGGCTTGGCGCACTTGGACGACGTCAGGCACTTGTGCTTTTCAGCGTCGTAGGCCGGCAGGTCCAGCTTGACCAGATCCATCGCGCCGACCAGCGGCGTGGGCGACCAGTAATAGAAGACCACGTTCTGCTTGCGCTTGTAGGCCGACATCAGGGCCGCCTTCTGCGCCGCGCCCGTGCCGGGCGAATACAGCGTGTAGGAGTCGTCGAGCTTCAAGGCATGGAACAGGTTGTTGCTGGTGATTTCGCAACCCCAGCCTGCCGGGCAGCCGTAGAAACGGCCCTTGCCGGGCTCTTCCGGATCCTTGAACTCATCCTTGAACTTGGGCAGGTCGGCCGCGGACTTCAGTTCCGGCAGGCGTTCAGCCGTGTACTTGGGGATGTACCAGCCTTCGGCACCCATGAACACGTCACCGATGCGCTTGACCTTGCCGGTCTTCTCGGCGCGGGACCAGGGGTCGGCCACGCTGTTCAGCCAGATTTCGGTATTGATGTCGAGATCGCCGCGCTCGAGGGCGGCCAGGGCGGGCAGGGTCTCGGTGGGCAGGGTTTCGGTCTTGCAACCATAGCCCTTTTCCATGATGAATCGTTCGACGTCAACCAGGACCAGATTGGATTCCCAGTTCATGCCGCCGAAAGTGACCGGGCGCTTGAGCTCGCATTGCGGGGCGTCGGCGGCTTGGGCCGTACCGGCAAACGCAAACAGAACGGCCGCGGCGGCCAGGGTCTTGACAGGGGTAAAACGCATTGGCTTTTGCCTCCATAGGTTCAGGCACGCACGCCGGGAACAAGCCCGGGAGGCACCGTGGAGCTAAGGGGGTTGTGCGGAAGACGGGCAGAACCGCCAATACAAACCGACACTAGCAACAAGACAGCCCGCGAGGGACGCGGCGTCTTGCAAGACAGGGAGCTTCAAAAACGAGTTTTTGAAAACCCAGAGAAAGAGAACAAACTGAACGAAGAAGGCGGCATCTTAAACGAAATTGAGATGCAGACCAACCCCAAGGGTGAATGAAACAGATACATTCGCCGTGAAAATCGTCAGGGAAAACCCGGTGATTGCCTAGATGAATGGCGGATTCCCCCAGGGGGAATTCATCCCGGGACGGAAGATACATTTAGTTAACAATATGTTCGGATAAACACATACAGGGCGTTCCAAAACGGGCTTTGGATGGCCGAAACGGCCGCTTCGCGGGCAGTTTTACGTGTCTTTCGTTGACGGCTCAGCAGGCTTCTTGGCCGCATATTGGAGCAAGGTGTCTGACACCCTTGCGGCAGTGCGGCAAACCGAAGGCCGTCTCACCAGGGTGTCAGACACCGGGGCGGTTCACGTCGGCGCTGGCTGCGCAGGGACTGTTCGAGGAAACCCGCTGACCGTCAGCTACCGGCAGTGGCGTGTGCCGGCGCGAAAAAGTAATCCTTCCAGCTTTCAGCCTGCCCTTGGAGCACGCCGATCTCGCGCAGCTTGTCGGCATACACCTTGGTCTGCTGCGGCGTGATCGTGAACTGGTTCTCGGGGTCGTCCAGGATCTTCTTCACGAAATCCGCCGGCAGCTTGGAGTTCTGCTGGCGGATAAAGATTGCGGCGGCCTCGTCCTTGTGCGCGGGTATCCATGCCGCGGCTTCCGCCAGCGCAGCGTAGAACGCGTGATAGGTCTTGGGATTGGCGTCGTGGAATTTCTGGGTGGTGTAGAGCACGTTGAAGGTCGCGGGTCCGCCCAGGATGTCGTACGAACTGATCACCTTGTGCACCGCCGGATTGCGCTCCAGCGCCTGGTAGTAGAACGGCGCGCTGGAGAAATGCGCGTTCACTTCCAGGCCGCCGGAGATCAGCGCGGTGGTCGCATCGGGATGCGGCAGGCTGATGGAAATATCGTCGAAGCGCTTGAAGTTGTCCTTGCCATAGCGCTTGGCCGCTTCGATCTGCAAGGTGCGCGACTGGAATCCGACGCCCGCGGCCGGCACCGCGATGCGGTCCTTGGCGCCGAAGTCGTCCAGCGTCTTCACCGCCGGATTGTTGCTCAGCAGATAGTTGGGCAACGATCCCAGCGCCGCCACCAGCTTCACGTTCTGCTTGCCGCGCGTGCGGTCCCACAGCACCAGCGCGGGCGGCACGCCGGCCGACACCATGTCCAGCGCGCCTGCAAGCAGCGCCTCGTTCATGGCCGACGCGCCGGAAATCTGCGCCCATTCCACCTTGATATCCACGCCGGCCTGCTTGCCGTGCTTCTCGATCAGCTTCTGGTCCTTGACCACATCGAGGATCAGGTAGGCAATGCCGAACTGCTGGGCCACGCGCAGCGTGCCTTCGGCATGGGCCGGTGCGGCGGCCGCGGCCAGCGTCGCAAAGGCCAGCGCCGAGGTCGCCGTGAAACGGCGCAGGGAAAACGGATTGATGGACATGAGGTCGCGGGCTCCTTGGGCCGGTGGGTTCGGTACGCCGCGTCATTCGCGGCATAGGGTGGCAACGTAGGGTGGCCGGCGATCCTAGCAACGCGCGCGCGGCGGCGGAACGAACTATTTCTGCTATCCAAATAGCGTCGATGTCAGGCCGCTCAGCGCAGCCGCAATGCCCACGCCGCAAGCCCCAGCGCAGCCGAACGAAACAAGCATATGTCCAGATATTCTTTGTCGGCTCAGCCTTCGCTCCGTAGCATGACCCCAAGCTATTTCACATGCATATCGGGGTTTGGAATCATGAGTTCGTACAAGAAGCTGCCTTCCATCGACGCTGCGCGCCGGCGTCTGCTGTTCCATATCGGCTCGGTGGCCGCCGCTGGCGCTGCGGGCGCCCTGCCCGGCGTGACGTTCGCCCAATCCCGCGAGCAGGCCACGCTGGCTTCCGGCAGCGCGGGCTACACGTGGGCGCTGCCGTTTGTGGCCGAAAGCGCGGGTTATTGGAAGGCGCGCAACGTGGATCTGAAGGTGCTGGATTTCCCCACCGGGCGTGACTCGATGCAGGCCTTGCTGGCCGGCTCGGCCAACTTCTCCACCACCACGGACACGCCGCTGGTCTTTGCCGTGTTGCAGGGTCTGAAGCCCGGCATCCTGGCCAATTTCAGCCGCTACTCGTACGACATGAAGATCGTGGCGCGTGAAGGCAGCGGCATCGCCGCCGACAAGCCCGCCAGCCTGAAAGGCAAGAAGATCGGCACGCCCGCCGGCACGTCGGGCCAGTACGCGCTGGCCAAATATCTTGAATTCGCAAAGCTGTCCGCCAGCGACATCACGCAGGTGAATCTGGCGCCCACCGATCTGATCGGGGCGCTCGTGCGCGGCGACATCGATGCATTCTCCTGGACCGCGCAGGCCGGCAACGCCGCGCTGCGCCAAAGCGGCGGCAAGGCGTTCTTCCTGACGCAGGACGGCTACGAGAAATTCTTCCGCAGCCACCAGTTGCTGCTGGTCAACCAGAACACGCTGGACACGCGCCAAGCGCTGGTCAAGGACGCCATCGGGGCGTTGCTCGATGCCGAAAAGCGCATTGCGCAGGATCCGGCGTGGCCGGACCTCATCGCCACGCGCATCCGCAGCACACCCGCGGAGGTCAAGCAGGCCACCTCGGTGTTCGAGTTCAAGGTGGGATTCGACGACAGCTTCGTGGACGACCTGGTGAACCAGGCCAAGTGGGCCATCGACGCCAAGCTGGCGCCTGCGCCCGCCGGCGACCTGCGCGCGCTGTTCCGCGCCGCGATCAAGGACGCGCCGCTGTCGGCCGCCGCGCCCGACCGCGTCAAACTGGCCTGACGGCATGGGCGCCATGATCGAATTCAAGCGCGTGTCGCAGTTCTTTGCCACGCGCGGCAACGCACCCGCGCAGGCGCTGCACGAGGTGTCGCTGGACCTGGCGGCCGGCGAATTCACGTGCCTGATCGGCCCGTCGGGTTGCGGCAAGACGACGCTGCTGCACCTGCTGGCGGGCTTTTTGCAGCCTACCGACGGCGCGGTCCGGTTCCATGGTGAACAGGTCGAACGCCCCGGTCCCGAACGCGGCGTGGTGTTTCAGGAATATGCGCTCTTTCCGTGGATGACGGCCCGGCAGAACGTGGAATTCGGCCTTCGCGCGCAATCGGTGGCCGCGCCGCAACGCCGTCACCGCGCGCTGGCGGCGCTGGAGCGCGTGGGCCTGGCCGCGTCCGCGGACCGCTATCCGCATGAACTGTCCGGCGGCATGCGCCAGCGCATCGCCGTGGCGCGGTCCCTCGTCGTCGAACCGAAAGTCCTGCTGATGGACGAGCCGTTCGCGGCCGTGGACGCGATGACGCGCGCCGCGCTGCAGAAGGACCTGCTGCGGCTGTGGCAGGAAACCGGCGTGTCGGTGGTGTTCGTCACCCACAACATCGACGAAGCAATTTTCCTGGCGCAGCGCGTCGTCGTCATGGCGCCGCATCCGGGCACGATCAGCGACGACATCCGCATTGGCCTGGATTACCCGCGGCAACGCGGATCCATTGAATTCGCCCAACACTACAACCGGATCGAGGCCGCGCTGGCGGCCGGCGCCCAAAGGCAGGCAGCATGAACTCATTGACGCTGCGCCGCGAGTCCGTGGCCGAAACGACCCCCGATATTCCGGTCCGAGCCGATCACGCGGCCAGCGGCGATGCGCAGCCCGCGCGTGCGGGACTGGCCGACCGCTTCCAGCAGGCGCACGCGCAAGCGGAACGCGCCCGGCGCCGTCGGCGGCTGCTGCTGAACCTGGCCGGCATCGCGCTGTTCCTGCTGGGATGGGAAGCCATCCCGCACGTGTTCTCGTGGATGAATCCGGCGCTCTTTCCGCCGCCGTCGCGCGTGCTGCAGGCCGCGCTGCCCCTGATCGAATCCGGCGAACTGGCGGGCCACATCACGGCCAGCCTCACGCGGGCCGCGGCGGGATTCAGCATCGCGCTGATCCTCGGCATCACCGCCGGCATCCTGACGGCGCGCATCGCGTTCCTGCATCACCTGAGCGAACCCGTGCTGCATGGCTTTCGCTCGGTGCCGTCGCTTGCGGTCGTTCCGCTGGCGGTGCTGTGGTTCGGCATCGGCGAGCTGCCCAAGATCGCGCTGATCGCCTGGGGCGCCTTCTTTCCCATCTGGATCACCACCTTCATCGGCGTGCGCGACACCAACATCGTCTACCTGCGTTCCGCGGCGGCATTGGGCGCGGGCAGGCTGCGCACGCTCTTTCGCGTCATCCTGCCCGCCGCCCTGCCCTTCATCCTGGCCGGCGTGCGGCAGGCCATCGCCGTGTCGCTGATCGTGCTGGTGGCGGCCGAGCTGTCGGGCTCGACCCGAGGCATCGCCTACATGATGTCGCTGGGCCATCAGCTCTTTCAGGTGGAGATCATGTTCATTGGCCTCGTGCTGCTGGGCACGTTCGGCTTCCTGGCCGACCGCCTGTTCGTGTGGGCGGCGCGGCGGCTTTTTCCCTGGTATCAAAGCGCCTCCTGACATGAGTCTTCCGCACAAGCGGGCCGAACCCCGCACGGTCGTGCTGCGCAACGCGCGCATCCATACGTTTCATGACGCCCGCCCGTCGGCCCATGCCATCGCGCTGGCAAACGGCCGAGTCGCGGCCTATGACGAGGACGCCCTGGCGCTGGCCGACGGCAATGCGCAGATGCTGGATCTGCAGGGCGCGACCGTGATCCCTGGCATCAACGACAGCCATGCGCACATGGAGCGCGAAGGGCTGAAGACGCTGCGCCCCTCGTTGGCGCACGCGCGCAGCGTGGCAGACGTGTTGCAGGTGGTGCGCGAGCAGGCGCGGTCGACGCCGCCCGGCGAATACATCGTCACCATGCCGGTGGGCACGCCCCCCTACTTCTTTGGCGGCGCGGCGCAGTTGGCGGAAGGCCGGCTGCCCAGCCGGCAGGAACTGGACGCCGCGGCGCCCGGCCACCCCGTCTACATCCCCGCGCCCTTCGGCAACTGGGGCAAGCCGCCCGGCAGCGGCGCGCTCAACAGCCTTGCCTTAGCTCGCAATGGCCTGACGCCCGCATCGCAGCCGCGCTGCACCGGCATCGAACTGGGCCGCGACGCCGCCGGGGAACTGGATGGCAGCATCGTCGAGCGCAACGCCCGCCCCGCCGTCGAATTCGACTTGCTGCCCGACGTGCCGCGCTTTGGCTTTGCCGACCGGCTGAAGGGTCTGCGCATCTCGCAGCAGCTTTACCACGCCAAGGGAACGACCAGCATCTACGAAGGCCACGGCTGCGCGCCCGAGACCATCTCGGTCTATCGCAAGCTGTGGGAAGACGACGAACTGACCATGCGCTCCACGCTGGTCGTCAGTCCGGCGTGGAACGACCTGGCCGAAGCGGCGCGCGCCATGCGCGACTGGCTGGCCACCGCGCGCGGGCGCGGGCTGGGCGACCCGTGGTTCCGGGTCAGCGGCATCCATATCGCGTATGGCGGCGATCCCGTCGTGGCCTGCTGCGCGCGCGCCAACCTGCCCGATACCGGCTGGTCCGGCTTCGTCGAACAGGCCGTCACGCCATCGGACTTCCGGGCGCTGTGCGTGCTGGCCGCCGAGCATGACCTGCGGGTCAACGTCATCGTCTCCGACAAGCTGCACGAGGTCGTGCCGGTGCTGCGCGAGGTCAACGCCCGCGTCCCGCTGGCCGGCCGCCGCTGGGTCGTCCAGCACATCGCCCGGTCGCGCATCGACGACCTGAAGGCGCTCAAGGCGCTGGACGTGCTGGTCACGACCATTCCCACGTATTTCCTGTGGAAAGGCGGCGCGGCGTACCTGGACGAACCGGATGGCGGCGAAGGCGTGATGCCGCATGCCGACATGCTGGCGCTGGGGCTCGACGTATCGCTGGCGACCGACAACATTCCGTACGACCCGTTCCACACGCTGTGGGTGGCGGGCGTCCGGCAGGAGCGGCTGACGGGCCGCGTCATTGGCGCTGGCCAGGCGCTCTCGGCCCGCGATGCGCTGCGCGCGTTCACCGTGGCCGGCGCGCGGCTCAGTTTCGACGAAGACTGGAAAGGCCCGCTCGCGCCGGGATTTGCCGCCGATCTGGCGGTGCTGGATCAAGACCCGATTGAATTGCCGGCTGCGGCGTGGCGGGAAGTGCGCTGCACCATGACCATCGTGGGCGGGCACATCGTGCACGGCGGGCCGGACGCGATTTCATCGTGATGCGGAATTCGGTTTTGCCGGCTTCGACATCGCAGGTATCGAATTCGTTGGCATCGAAAGCATCGGCTTCGACTTCGTCCCCTTCGCATTCACCCGCTGCGATCTCACCAGTGGCGATCGTCGGCGGCGGCGCTGCGGGCACGTTGCTGGCTCTGCACTTGGCAAGGTTGCACGGCATCCGCGTGACGCTGTACGACGGCGCGGGCGCTTTCGGCCGGGGCGCGGCCTATAGCGCCACGTCGCCGTGGCACCGCCTGAACGTGCCGGCGCACAAGATGGGCGGCTGGCATGCGGACGATGCCGATGGCTTTCTGCAATGGCTGGCCGACCGCGATGGCGGCGCGGCGCAGTCGCACGGCCACCGGTACATCGAGCGCGCCGTGTACGGCGAATGGCTCTCCTCGCAACTGTTCGACGCGGTGCGCGCCGGCCATGTCCAGCTTGTGACCGCCCGTGTACAAGGGCTTCGGGTCAAGCCGGGCGCCATTGCGCACTGGGAGCTGCTGCTGGAAAGCGGCCAGCGGCACAGCGCCCAGTCCGTGGCGCTGTGCCAAGGAAACGCGCTGCCGCGCGCGCTGCCGGGTTTGGCAAGCCATCCGCGCAGCATCGGCAACCCATGGCTTGCCCGGTCGCTGTCGCGCATCGGCAAGCATGATGAGGTCCTGATCGCCGGATCGGGCGCCAGCGGCGTGGACGCCGTGCTTGAACTGCAGCACACCGGACACTGCGGCCGCATCCATCTGGTGTCGCGTCGCGCCTTGCTTCCGCAGCCCGAGGCCTTGCCCGCTTATCCGTCCGCGCCGCGCCCATTCCTGTTCGATCCTTCCCGCGACCCACCTGCCCTGCGCGATCTCTACCGCGCGGTGCGCGGCGCCATCGGGGCCGATCTGGCCGCGTCCCGTGCGTGGCAGCCCACCATGGATGCCGTGCTGCGCCAGGCGGACGCGCTGTGGGACGGCCTGACACTTGCCGACCGCGCGCGCTTCCTGCGGCATGTGCGCCCGTACTGGATGGTGTTCCGGCATCGTGCCGATCCGGCGGCCCTCGCGCATCTGCAGGCCGCGCAAGACAGCGGCCAACTGCGCCGGACGGCGGCGCGCATCGCGTCGGCCGCCACGCGGGACGAGCGGCTGCACATCACGCTGCAGCGGGCAGGCCAGCCAACAACTGCCGTCGCGGCCGACTGGGTCATCAACGCGACCGGTCCCGACGAACGCTTCGCGCTGCGCGACGATCCGCTGATCGCGGGCCTGCTGCGAGACGGCCACGCTCGGATCAACGATCTGGGATTGGGGCTGCACGTGACGGCGGACGGGGAAGTCCCGGCCACAGAGGGACGGCAGACCCCAGCGCTGTTTGCGCTGGGCCTGCCCACGCGGGGCGTGTTCTGGGAAGTGACCTCGGTGCCCGCCCTGCGCGCGCGGGCGGCGCCCCTGGCCGCGCGTCTGGCGGAACGACTGCGGCGACACGGACCGTGTTGATGAAAGCCGCCTGACACCCGGGACTATCGGCCCAAGCCTCCGAGCCAGCGCGCTAGCGCCCCGGCCCGCCACCCAGCAGCTTGAACGACTGATCCGCCGCCCGCAGATCGCGCGATTCGCGGTTCCAGCCGATTTGACGCCGATAGCTGCCCAGCAATCCGGCCCGCACAAGTTCGTCTTCGGCCACCGGTGCAGGCGCATCGGCCTGGGGCGACACATACATGGCGTCTTCGGGGCACCAGGCTTCGCACATGAAGCAGGTCTGACAGGCGTCCTGGCGCGCGATGACCGGCGCCGCGCCTTCCACGATGTCGAACACATTGACCGGGCACACCCGGACGCAGATATTGCAGCCCGTGCAACGGTTGTCGCTGATGAGCTCGATCATGCCGCCAGCCTCGTTTGCGGTGCGGGTTGCGGCACGGATTGCGTTGCGGATTGCACGCCGCCCCCGTCCAACGCGCGCGGCTGCACCCACACCTCGTCCAGCCCGCCGGCGCTCAGGTGATGGTATTGCGTGGCGTCCTGCTCTAGAAAGTCGTAGCGTTTGTGCATGCCGCGCGTCTCGCGGCGGGCCAGCGCGCTGCGGTACATCCAGCGCGAGGTGGCCAGCATGGCCGCCGCTTCCCGCGTGGCCAGCAGATCCGCCGCGGCCGCGGGCGCCGCCGACCGCAAGGCGTGCCACTGCGTGTCCAGCCGGGCGACCGACGGCTCCAGCACGTCCGCCGTCCTGAAATAGTTCCGCTCGAACGGCATGACCTCGTCCTGCACCGCCTTGACCAGCGCGGCGGCATCCACGGCGCGCGCGCCGTTTCCGCGCAGGCCGGCGGCGCCCGCCGCAATGGCGATGCGTCCGCGGCCGCGCGCGGCCAGCGCGTGCACGGCGGCGCCTGCGCCCGCCCAGGATCCGGACGAGATGGCCCAGGCGGCGTTATGGCTGCCGCCCCCGGTAAAGCCGCCGCAGATGAGTTCGCGCGTCGCCGCATCGCCGGCGGCGTACAGCCCCACCACGGTGGTCGAGCAATCCGGCCCCGCCAGCCGCATGCCGCCCGTGCCACGCACGGTGCCTTCCAGCCGAAGCGTCACGGGAAAGCGCTGCGTAAACGGATCGATGCCGCTGCGATCAAACGGCAGGAAGAAATTCGGTTGCGCCGCGCGCATCGCCTGCCGCGTGGCCTCGTCCGCCTGATCCAGGCGCGCGTAAACCTTCTGGCGCAGCAGTTCGCGCGCGATGACCGAGCGCCCACCCTTGGAAGCCGCGCCGGGTATCGGCACGCCGTCGGCGTCGGTGAAGGTCGCCCAGCTATAGAACAGCGTCTTGGTCACCGAGCCGAATTCCGGCGAGATGCCGTAAGCGTTGGAAAACTCCATGCCCGACAGCTCCGCGCCCAGTTCGGCCGCCATCAGCAGCCCGTCTCCGGTCAGCACGTTGCAGCCCAGCGCCCGGCTCAGGAAGGCGCAACCGCCCGTGGCGATGACGACTGCCCCTGCGCGCACCGTCCACGCGCCGCCCCGCTGCCGGTCCACGCCCGCCGCGCCGGCGACCGCGCCGTGCTCATCGCGCAGCAGCTCCAGCACGGGGTGATGATCGAGAATTTTGCCGCCGGCCTGCTTGACCTGCTTGCGCATCAAGCGCATGTATTCCGGACCTTGCAGCGAATTGCGGCGCGACACACCGTCGGCATCCACCGGAAAGGGATAGCCCCAGTCCGCCAGGGTATTGATGCCGTCCCACGTCTGGTCCAGCACGCGGCTCATCCAGCCATGGTCCGCGAGGCGGCCGCCCATGTCGTAGCGGCTGGCCATCGCGGCGGCGCGCTTCTGCGGATCGGGATCGACATACCAGACCGCGGTGCCGGCCGCGGCCGTGGCGCCCGACGATCCGCAATAGCCTTTGTCCGCCAGGATGACGCTTGCGCCGGCCTGCGCGGCGCAGACCGCGGCCCAGGTCCCGGCGGGTCCGCCGCCGATGACCAGCACATCCGCCTCGTAACCCGAATTGGCGCTGCCTTGCGGCGCCGCGTGTTTGCCGGCCATGGAACCCCCTGCTGTGATTGCTTGCAATAGGAAGGTTCGATGGTATGCCGCCAGTCCGCCGTCACGAACGACGGATCGGCGATTTGCAAATCACCAGGGGGACGCGCTCTGTCCGGCCATCACTGCCCGGAAGATTCTCCATAGATATAGTCCCGCCGCCACGGATACGACAGATCGGCGGGACCATCCAGCTCGTCCGCGCGCCCTGTCGCGGGATGCTGCGCAAGAATCTGATGCAGCGCGATCCACCCATGCTCGAAGGCCATCGCGCTGCCGGCCAGATACAGCCGGTAGGCGCGCAGCGAGCGCTCGCCCTGGTCGGCGCCCAGAATGCGCGCCGCGTCCGGCAACCGCGCTTCCAGCCGATCGCTCCACGCCCACAGCGTGCGCGCATAGTGCGGGCGCAGGTTCTCCACGTCCAGGTCTTCCAGGCCGCCGTTGGCCAATGTCTGCATCACGACGCTGACGTGCGTCAATTCGCCGCCCGGGAAGATGTACTTCTCGATGAACTCCCCCATGCCGTTGCCGAGTTCCGCGTTATCCACGCCGGCAGCGGTGATGCCGTGATTCATGATGAGACCGCCCGGCTTGAGCAGACGCCGCAGCGTGGCGAAGTAGCCTTCCAGTTGGGCGCGGCCCACATGCTCGAACATGCCCACCGAGGCAATCTTGTCGTAGGGCTGCGACGCCTCCAGCTTGCGGTAGTCCAGCAGTTCGATGCGCACACGTCCGGACAGGCCTTTTTCCTGGATCAGCCGGCTGACGTGCGCATGCTGGTTGCGCGACAGCGTGATGCCGGTGGCGTCCACGCCGTAGTGTTCGGCGGACCACAGCAGCAGCCCGCCCCACCCCGCTCCCACATCCAGGAAGCGCTCGCCCGCCGCCAGGCGCAGCTTGCGGCAGATGTGATCCAGCTTGGCCTCCTGCGCCTGCGCCAGCGTCATGCCGGGTTCGCGGTAGTACGCGCAGGAATACACGCGGCGCGGATCCAGCCACAGCGCGTAGAAGTCGTCGGACAGGTCGTAGTGGAATTCGATCTGCCGGGCGTCGCGCTCCACCGAATGGCGCCACACCGACATCACCTTGCGCACCAGGTCGGTCAGCCAGCCGCCGCGCGCCGCGTCCATCGGCGAGCCGGGCAGCAGCGCCGCGGCCGCCGCCATCACATCGCGCATGCTGCCTTCGATATCGATGCGGCCTTCGACATAATCCTGGCCCAGCACCCCGACCTCCCCTTCGGCCAGATGCGCCAACGCGGTTTTGTCATGCGTCACGAACCGCACGCGGGGATCGGGGGGACCCAGCACGGCGCCATCGGGCAACACGAGCTGGACCGGGACAGGCAGCGCCTGAAGTTTGCGCTCCACGACAGATAGCAAAGGATTCACGGCTTATCCTCCGGATGCATAGGGACACCAGGAACGCTAACGGAAAATGCGCGCAATCTTCCTGTAAGCCCGCCCATGATAAAGTCCCCGGCTTGGCGCGGCCAATACAGCCTCTGCACTGCCACGCGCCCTGTCTCTGCGTTTTACCGCGATCTACATGCCCCCAATGCAAACATCCCGCAGCAGCCTGCCCGGTTGGCTCATTCTCATGGGCGCGCTGACGGCCATCGGTCCGTTCGCCATCGACATGTACCTGCCCGCGTTCCCCACGATCGCGGCGAACCTTGGCGTCGCCCGCGGCGATGTCGAGCGCACGTTGGCGGCGTACCTGATCGGCCTGGCGCTGGCGCAGGTGTTCTACGGCCCGATGGCGGACCGCTACGGCCGCAAGCCGCCGCTGCTGGTGGGCCTGACGCTGTTCATGATCGCCTCGCTGGGATGCGCGCTGTCGGGTTCGGTCGAAGCCCTGACCGGCTGGCGCGTCGTGCAGGCCATGGGCGGCGCGGCCGGCATCGTGATTCCGCGCGCGGTCATCCGCGACCACTACGAAACCCATGAAGCCGCGCGCGCGATGTCGCTGCTGATGCTCATCATGGGGCTCGCGCCCATCCTCGCGCCGCTGATCGGCGGCCAGCTGCTGGCCATCACCTCGTGGCGCAGCCTGTTCTGGGTGATGCTGGCGGGCGGCGCGATGCTGATGGCCGCGGTCATCAAGATCATGAAGGAATCCCTCACGCCGGACCGCGTGGTGCCGCTGCGCTGGAGCACCATCCTGCAGAACTACCGCGCCCTCTTCGCGCACCGCGGCTTCATGTCGCACAGCCTGGCGGGCGGTTTCGGCCAGGCGGGCATGTTCGCCTACATCATCGGTTCGCCGCGCGTCTTCATCGAACTCTACGGCGTGCCGCCCCAGTACTACGGCCTGCTGTTCGGCACCAATGCGCTGTCGCTCATCATCTGCTCGCAGATCAGCGCCCGCCTGCTGCGCACCCACACGCCGCGCCAACTGCAGCGCCGCGCGCTGGTCACGCTGGCCTGCGCCAGCCTTGTCGCCGTCGCCCTGACGCTGGCCGGCCTGATGACGCTGCCGCTGCTGATGCTGTGCCTGATCGCCTACATGGGCAGCCAGGGCTTCGTGAACCCCAATTCGGCGGCGCTCGCGCTGTCGGACCAGGGCAAGCGCCTGGGCGCGGCCTCGGCGCTATTGGGGACACTTCAATTGTCCTGCGGCGCCCTGGCGGGTTTTGCCGTCAGCGCCTGGCAGGCCGACACCGCCCTGCCCCTGACGACCACCCTGGCGGCCTGCGCCTGCCTGTCCTGGACGGCGGGCCGTGTGGCGCGTTCGCACACAACTTAGCCCTTTGGCTTGATTTATTTGAGAATTCCGTATTAGAATCGCGGTCTTCACATGAAGTTTCCCGTGCAGGACTACTATGCTTTGTAGTTCAGCACTCTGACCCCCAACCGCGTGTTGTGAATTTAAAGCGTGAATTCAAAGCGTGAATTCACGCATGAATTCAAGCGGGTGGCAGGCAGCGGGTATAAGCACTGGGGTGAAATCACTTTCCCCCCTCATCCACTAAGACTGGGTGGCCGGCCAAGGCAGCGCACAGCGCAGCCCACACAGCCCGGCGGCTAAACCCCCGTCTACCCCCAAAAGCGATGCGCGGCAAGAACGACACTAAAGAGGTGCATCCATGGCACGCGTATGCCAAGTGACCGGTAAAGGCCCGATGGTGGGCAACAATGTTTCGCACGCGAACAACAAGACCAAGCGCCGCTTCCTGCCCAACCTGCAATCGCGCCGGTTCTGGGTTGAAAGCGAAAACCGCTGGGTTCGCCTGCGTGTTTCGGCCAAGGCCATCCGCACGATCGACAAGAACGGCATCGACGCCGTGCTGGCCGAAATGCGTGCCCGCGGCGAACAGGCCTAATCGGCCGCCCCGCCAATCTACATACTAGGAGCACGACATGGCCAAAGGTATCCGCGAAAAGATCAAGCTCGAGTCGACCGCCGGCACGGGTCATTTCTACACGACCACCAAGAACAAGCGCAACATGCCCGAGAAGATGCTGATCAAGAAATTTGATCCGGTCGCTCGCAAGCACGTCGACTACAAGGAAACCAAGCTGAAGTAATTCAGCCGGTATCCCGCAAAAAAGGCCCTGTCATGCAGGGCCTTTTTTATTGCCGTTATTTTCTCGGCATTCATTTGCCGCCGCGCCAAAGCCCATGTTTCAATTAGGCCGCACCCGCGGCGCCCAAGGCGCGCGCGCACGGCCGATTCATTTTCACGCTGCGATAAACCCCGCCATGATCCGTCCCTGCCTCACCCTGCTGCGCCGCGCCGTTGCGCCCGCCCTCATCGCCCTGGCGCTGACGCCGTCCGCGCCCGCCGCCGCAAAAGACAAGGAACCGCCGATCCGCATCGGCGAGATCAACAGCTACAAGGCCATTCCCGCCTTTCTGGGTCCGTACAAGAAGGGCTGGCAGCTGGCGCTGGAAGAAGTCAACGCCGCGGGCGGCGTGCTGGGCAGAAAGCTCGAGGTCATCTCGCGCGACGACAACGGCAATCCCGGCGACTCGGTCCGCGCCGCGCAGGAACTGCTGGCGCGCGAAAAAGTCGAGCTGCTCTTCGGCGGCTTTCTGTCCAACACGGGTCTCGCGCTGACCGATTTCGCCAAGCAGCAGGAAGTCTTCTTCCTGGCCGCCGAGCCCCTGACCGACAAGATCACCTGGCAGGAAGGCAACCGTTATACCTACCGTCTGCGTCCCTCCACCTGGATGCACGTGGCCGCGCTGGCCCCCAAGGCGCTCGCCCTGCGCAAGAAGCGCTGGGCCATCGTCTATCCCAATTACGAATACGGCCAGTCCGCCGTGGCTACGTTCAAGGCCATGATGCAGTCGTTCCAGTCCGACGTGGAATTCGTTGCGGAACAAGCCGTGCCGCTGGGCAAGGTGGATGCCGGCGCGGTCGTGCAGGCGCTGGCCGACGCCAAGCCCGACGCCATCTTCAACGTGCTCTTTGCCGCCGACCTGACCCGCTTCGTGCGCGAAGGCAACACGCGCGGCCTGTTTGAAAACATGCCTGTCGTGTCGCTTCTGTCCGGCGAACCCGAATACCTGGAACCGCTGGGCGCCGACACGCCCACCGGCTGGATCGTCACCGGCTACCCCTGGTACGCCATCGACACTCCGGCCAACAAGACCTTCGTCGAAGCCTACAAGAAGCGCTTCAACGAGACGCCCAAGGTCGGCTCCGTGGTCGGCTATGCGTCGCTGATGTCCATTGCGCAGGGCCTGAAGGCCGCCGGTTCCGTCGACACGGAAAAGCTCGTCGACGCGTTTGCCGGCCTGAAGGTGGACACGCCCTACGGCCCCATCCAGTACCGCAAGATCGACCATCAATCCACGATGGGCGTCTATGTGGGCGTGACGGCGGTCGAAGACGGCAAGGGCATCATGAAGGACTTTGCCTACATCGACGGCGCCCGGCTGCAACCGCCTGACGAACAGGTGCGCAAGATGCGGCCGGCGCCGGCCCGCTGATGAATGTATCCGGGCTGCTGCTGCAGCTACTCAATGGCCTGGCCGACGCCAGCGCGCTGTTTCTGGTCGCCGCCGGGCTGTCGCTGATCTTTGGCGTGACGCGGGTGGTCAACTTCGCGCACGGCTCGTTCTACATGCTGGGCGTGTACCTGGCCTGGACCTTCACCAGCTACTTCGGCGGCGGCGCGGGCTACTGGTTCGGCCTGCTGCTGGCGGCGCTGGCGACCGGCCTCATCGGCGCCGCGGCCGAACTGCTGGTGCTCAAGCGCCTGTACCGCGCGCCTGAACTTTTCCAGTTGCTGGCCACCTTTGCGCTGGTCCTCATCATCGGCGACGTGGCCCTGGCGGTCTGGGGTCCCGAAGACCTCTTCTCCGCCCGCGCGCCGGGCCTGTCCGGCGCCGTGCAGATCCTGGGCCGCCGCTACCCCGAATACGACCTGCTGCTGATCGCCGCCGGCCCCATCGTATTGGGCCTGCTGTGGCTGCTGCTCATGCGCACGCGCTGGGGCCGGCTGCTGCGCGCCGCGGCCGAAAACCGCACGATGCTCGCGGCCCTGGGCGTGAATCAAGCCTGGCTGTTCACGTCGGCCTTCACATTGGGCGCCTTCCTCGCTGGCCTGGGCGGCGCGCTGGCCGCGCCGCGCGTGCCCGCCACCTTGGGCCTGGACCTGGAAATCATCGCCAGCGCCTTCGTGGTGGTGGTCGTGGGCGGGCTCGGATCGATACCCGGCGCGTTCCTGGCCGCCGTCCTGATCTGCTCGGTCAAGGCGCTGTTCGTGTTCCTGGGCCAGGTCGCCATCGGCCCGTGGGTCTTCAATCTGTCCAAGCTCACGCTGCTGGCCGAATTCGCGGTGATGGCCGTGGTGCTGGTCGTGCGGCCGTGGGGCCTGATGGGCAAGCCGCCCGCGCCGGCCTCGCACGCTGGCCCGCCCGAACGCCCCATCGCCCCCGCCGGCCCTCGGCTGCGTCTGGCCTATGTGGTGTTGCTAGTCCTATTGGCGCTGGTGCCCGTCGCCACGCTGTACTGGCCCTATCTCAGCATCCTGATGACCGAGATCCTGATCGCCGCGCTGTTTGCCGCCAGCCTGCACTTTCTGACCGGGCTTGCGGGCATGACGTCGTTCGGCCATGCCGCGTGGTTCGGCCTGGGCGCCTACGGCGCCGCGTTGCTCCTGAAGCTGGCCGCCATCCCCATGGAGGCGGCGCTGCTTCTCGGCCCCTTCGCCGCAGCCCTCGGCGCGCTGGTGTTCGGCTGGTTCTGCGTGCGCCTGTCCGGCGTGTACCTGGCCATGCTGACGCTGGCCGTCGCGCAGATCCTCTGGGCGCTCACCTATCAATGGGATGACGTGACCGGCGGCAGCAACGGATTGACCGGCTTGTGGCCGTCGGCGTGGCTGGCGCAGGGACCGTGGTTCTATTACCTGTCGCTGGCGCTATGCGCGGCTGGGGTCTGGTGGCTGCGACGGCTGGCGTTTTCACCGCTGGGCTTTGCGCTGCGCGGCGTGCGCGATTCGGCCTTGCGCGCCGAAGCGCTAGGTATGGACACCCGCCGCATCCAGTGGGCCGGATTTGTGGCCGCCTCGTTCGCGGCGGGCCTGGCCGGATCGCTCTACGCATTTTCCAAAGGCAGCATCGCGCCCGACGTGCTGGCGGTCAGCCGCTCGGTGGACGGGCTGGTCATGGTGCTACTGGGCGGCATCCAGACGCTGGCCGGCCCGCTCGTCGGCGCAGCGTCCTACACCTGGCTGCAGGACACCGCGGCGCGCAGCACGGAATACTGGCACGCGGTGCTCGGCCTGGCCATCCTGGCGCTGGTCATGGTCTTTCCCGAGGGACTGGCCGGCGCGGCGGCCCGCCTGCGCAGGAGGTCCGCATGACGACAGCCGCCCCCCTGCTGCAGGTGCGCAACCTGCGCAAATCGTTCGGCGGCATCGACGCGCTGGCCGACGTGTCGTTCGACCTGCACGCGGGCCACATGCTGGCCTTGATCGGGCCGAACGGCGCGGGCAAGTCGACGTGCTTCAACGTGCTGGGCGGACAACTGCGCCCGGACTCGGGGTCGGTGCGGCTGGACGGGCAGGAGCTTGTTGGCCTGTCGGCCGGCAAGATCTGCCGGCTGGGCGTGGGCCGCAGCTTCCAGACCGCGGCCACATTCCGGTCGATGACCGTGCTTGAAAACGTGCAGACGGCCCTCCTGTCCCGCGACCGCCTGCTCTTTAACCCGTGGCGGCGCGCCGCGCGCCATGCCGTTGACGAAGCCAGGACCCTGCTGTCGCAGGTGCAGATGGCGGACAAGGCCGGCGAGGCCTGCGGCACGCTGGCCTACGGCGACGTCAAACGCGTGGAGCTGGCGATGGCGCTGGCGCACCAGCCGCGCCTCTTGCTGATGGACGAGCCCACGGCCGGCATGGCCACCAACGAGCGCCACGCGCTGATGCGCTTGACCCGCCAGTTGGCGGACACGCAGCGCATTGCCGTCCTGTTCACCGAACACAGCCTGGACGTCGTGTTCAAGCACGCCGACCGCATCGCGGTGCTGGTGCGCGGCGGCCTGCTGGCCGAAGGCGCTCCAGCGGCCATCGCCGCCGACGAGCGGGTCAAGGCTGCGTATCTGGGCACCGAGGCGCCGCAAGGCGCCTGACAACGCCAACCACATCAACCATCACGCTGCGGGCTGTCCGGCTGGCATTCCCAGAAGATCCGGGCCGTGCAACCCGCGCAGATGTTCCGATCCAGCTTGGCGTAGATCGCATGCAGCGCCGTGGCCTTGTCCGGAAAGATGTGATCGGCGCCCAGCCGCTCCAGAAATCCGGTGCGGCGCCACATGTCCATGACCTCGGGACGTGGCCGGTGAAAGTACAGGTCGCCGCCCATCGCGCGCCGGGCCGCCAGTTCGTCGTCCCAGACCTGCGCACCGGCCAGATCGATGAAATTCATGCTCTTGGCCATCACCAGCAGATGGCGCGGCGCGCCGGGCGCCGAGCGCAGATCGTGCAGCCGCTGCGCCACGTGCGCGGCCGCGCCGAAATAGACCGACCCCTCCATGCGCAGCAGCTTCAGTTGCGGGCACTCGGGCAATGCGTCCGGCTGGTGCTCCAGCACAACAAAGCGGCGATCCAGCCCGCGCGAATCGAAGCCCATCGTGCGCATCGCGGGCCGCGACGTGCGGTGCAGATACACCATCAGCGACAGCACCGTGCCCAACAGGATTGCCACTTCCATGCGGATGGCGATCGTCGCGGCCAGGGTCGCGGCCGCGATGGCGCATTCGCCGGGCTGCGTGCGCAGCAGGTGCCGCCAGCGCGGCACGTCCAGCAGCGTCCAGGCCACCAGCAACAGCAATCCCGAAATGGCGGCATGCGGAATCAACGCCAGCAACGGGGCGGACACCGCCACCAGCAGCATCAGCAGCAGCGCCGAAAACACCGATGCCAGCGGCGTTTTCGCCCCGGCCTCGAAGTTGGGGATGGATCGATTGAGCGAACCGCAGGACAGATAACAGGAAAAGAACCCGCCGACGACGTTGGACAAGCCCTGGCCCACGAATTCGCGGTTCGCGTCGATGCGTTGCCCTGACCGCGACGCCACCGCCTTCGCAATGGAAATGGACTGCGCCAGCGCCACGATGGTCAGCGCGAAGGCCAGGCTCAGCAGATCGGGAAGCGCGCGCCAGTCGACGCTGGGCACATGAAATGGCGGCCACGGCTGCGCGATCGCGCCCAGCACGGGAACCGGCGCGTCTCCGGGGGCCAGGATCCACGTATTGAAAACCCATGCCGCGAACGTCCCAGCGGCCAGGCCGAGCAGCATGTAGGGTTTGCGCTTGTCCAGCCGGCGCGCCACCAGGGCCGTTACAAGGGTGACCAACGTCACCAGCAAGGCGCCCGGATGCACCTGGCCGAGATGCGTGGCGACGCTTTCCAGCACCGCCCCCGCGCCGTGCGATTCTGGCGTCGGAAGACCCAGCGCGTCCTTCAACGCATGCACCGCGATCAGCACGGCCGCACCGCTGGTAAAGCCAAACAACGCCGACGGCGATATGAAGTGGGCCAGCGATCCCAGCCGCAAGACCCCCACCAGCCACTGCATGACGCCGACCAGCACGGTCACGGCAAGCGCAAGCTGAATGTAGGCGGGGCTGCCCGCGGCCGCCAGCGGCGCCAGCACGGCAAAGAGCGCCAGCGAATTCGCATTGGTCGGCCCGGACATCACGTGACGGCTGGAGCCGAACAACGCCGCCACGACACAGGGCACGATGGCCGAATACAGCCCGTACTCCGGCGGCAGGCCCGCCAGCGTCGCGAACGCGACGCCCTGCGGCAGCACCAGCAACGCGCCCAGCAGGCCGGCAGCCAGATCGGCGCGCAGCGTCAGCCGGTTGACGTCATCCACCCACGAGCCGAAAAGCCGGCGCGCGACGTTCATTCCCCCCTGCATCATCCTGTCTTGTTCCCTGGGCATCGGCGCTCACGCCGGTCCGGCTAGGGTAAACGCTCGACCTTGACCACGCAACGCGCGATTCAGTGCGGATCAGCCCGCCTCGCCGCCACGGCGCGCCTTCATGGCCTGACCGATCGCGGCCAGCGCATCGTCAGGAATCAGCCGCGCCGCCATCGGCAGCAGCTCGTCCTCTTCGCGCCGGATGTGCGCTTCGTAGGCCTCGGTGAAGGTTTGGACCTGCTGCGCCGGCAATTGCGCAGGCCGCCCCGCCGCGATCTCGGACAACGTCTCGCGCAGGGGTTCCCACAGCCCGGCCAAATGCCGATGATCGGCCAACAGGCCGTCCACCAGTGCGTGCAGGCACACCGCGTCGGACCCCGCCATGGAATCGATCAGGGCGGGAAACAGGTCTTCTTCTTCGTCTTCGTGGTGATGCGCGGCCGCGGTGTCGAAATACCGGCGCACGCTGGTGGCAGCGGTTTGCGCCGCGGCGTCGCTGCCATGCGCGGGCAGGTGCGCCGCCAGCCGCGCCAGCGTGGCGCACTGGCGTGCGATGCGCCCGTGACAGGCCGACAGCAGCGCCAACGGATCGTCAGGGCCCGGCGCCGCGGCCGGCCCGCCTGGAAAGCTCACTGCCATCGCCAACCTCCGAAATCGTGTTGCGTTAACCCTGCGTGCCGCGCCACCACAGACGGATGGAGTCCCACGTGCGGCCGGCGATGCCCGCCTCGGCCACCGGCTCCAGCGCGACAACCGGGAAGTGCATGGCAGGCTTGCCGTCCACCGTCACCCGCAGTTCGCCCACCGTAGACTGCGCGGCGATCGGCGCGACCAGCGGCGCCTGCGGCGCCCAGACCGATTCGACCTTCGCGCCGGCCGGCACGGTGACGTACGCGTCCCGCGAGAAACCGACCTTCAGGCTGTCGGCCTCGCCCTTCCAGACCTCCGGCGTGGCCACGGCCTGTCCGCGCGCATACAGCTTGATCGTATTGAACCCCTGGAAGCCCCATTCCAGCAACTCGCGGCTTTCCTGCGTGCGCAGCTTGTCGGACGCGGTGCCAACGATCACCGTGATCAGCCGGCGCTGATCGTTGCCATTGGGCCGGCGCGCCGAGGCGATGAGGCAATAGCCGGCCGATTCCGTATGCCCGGTCTTCAACCCGTCAACACTGGGATCCAGCCACAGCAGCCGGTTGCGGTTGGGCTGCGTGATCTTGTTGAAGGTGAACTGTTTGGCCGAATCGTAGGTCTTGTAGAGCTGCGGAAAATCGCGGATGAAGCGCGTGGCCAGGATCGACAGGTCGCTCGCGGTGGAATACGTGTTCGGATCCGGCAGTCCATGCGGACTGGCGAAACGCGTGGCGTGCAGGCCCAGGCGCGCTGCGGTGTCGTTCATGCGCGCCACAAAGGCTTCGACGCTGCCCGACACGGCCTCGGCCAGCGCCACCGCCGCGTCATTGCCCGACTGGATCATCAGCCCGCGCAGCAGGTCGTCCACCGACACCTTGGAGTTCGGTTCCAAAAACATCTTCGAGCTGCCCGCCGGCACCTTCCAGGCCCGCGTCGAGATCGTGACCAACTGGTTCGCCGTCAGCTCTTTCTTGGTCAACGCATCGAACACCACGTAGGCCGTCATGATCTTGGTCAGGGACGCCGGCTCGATGCGCGTCGTGGCCGCGTGCGACGCGATGACCTGACCGCTGGTCTCATCCAGCAGCAGCCAGGCCTTGGCCGACAGCGCCGGCGCGGGCATCGATTGCGCCATCGCGCTGGATATACATGCGGTCGCAACGAGCAGGCTCGCCGCCAACTTCTTCATCAACATATAGCTGCTTCAGTTCCATGTTCTGGTTTTATTCGGGTGCGCGCGATCGCAAGGGAAAGGCCTGATTCCGGGGACTTTCAACGCCTGCCTGCCGCGCGCGCCGCCCGCAATTGGAACACGCGCCGCCAGATAGGTTCATCCGCATGCTTCGCGGCGGCGGCTTTTTCGCGCGCGTTCGCAGCGATTTCCAACGCGCGCGCAGCCATCGAACATCGCCCGCGAAATCGCCGGCGAATGTCACGACATCTTGCGAAACCCCTTGCAGAAAGCACTTTTCTGCGTCGAAAACAACAAACAGTGGCTTAAAACCCGTTGGAAAGCCGCTTTTACCGCCACTCTTCCGCTATCATCGGGCGCGTAGCGTCAAATGCCGATATCCGGCACGCGCTGCTCCATGTCCTCAACTACGGATTTTGACCATGGCCACGAAAGCTAAAGCTCCTGCCAAGAAAGTCACCAAGACCGCCGTCAAGGCGCCCGCAAAGAAGGCAACTGCCGCCAAGCCCGCCGTGAAGCCGGCAGCCAAGAAGGTCGTCGCCGCCAAGAAGGTCGCTGCTGCCCCCAAGGCCATCAAGGCTGCTCTGAACAAGACCCAGCTCATCGCCTACATCGTTGAGCAATCCGGCGTCGAAGCCAAGTCGGTCAAGGCCGTCCTGGCCAGCCTGGAAACCTCGGTGCTGGGTTCCGTGGACAAGAAGGGCGCTGGCGAATTCACGCTGCCCGGCCTGTTCAAGGTTGCCGTGCAAAAGGTTCCCGCCAAGGCCAAGCGCTTCGGCAAGGATCCGTTCACGGGTGAAGAGCGTTGGTTCCCCGCCAAGCCGGCTTCGGTCAAGGTGAAGGTTCGCCCGCTCAAGAAGCTGAAGGACGCCGCGCAGTAATT
>NZ_DAMCTG010000010.1:0-25649 GCF_032113835.1 Achromobacter sp.
TCATGGAGAGTCCATCATGTTGTTCATGGTTCAAATGCAGGTCAATCTGCCCGTCGACATGCCCGCCGAACGCGCGGACAAGCTCAAGGCTGACGAAAAGGCCCTGGCGCAGCAGCTGCAGCGCGACGGCAAGTGGAAGAGCCTGTGGCGCGTCGTCGGCCGCTACGCCAACGTCAGCATCTTCGACGTCGAAAACAACGACGAACTGCACACGCTGCTGTCGTCGCTGCCGCTTTTCCCGTACATGGATATCGAAGTCACGGCGCTTGCGCGCCATCCCTCGGCGATCTGACAGGAGCCTCGCATGCCCTACATCATCGAAACCTTCGACAAGCCCAACCACCAGGAAATGCGCCAGCAGCACCGCGCCAAGCACCTGGAATACCTGGACGCCAACAAGCAGCTGCTGCTGGCGTGCGGAGCCAAGCTGCAGGATGACGGCAAGGATGCGGGCGGCGGGCTATACATCGTCGACGTCGACACGCGCGAAGCCGCGCAGCAGTTCATCGACGCCGATCCGTTCGCGCAGGCCGACCTGTTCGACCGCGTGACCATCACCCGCTGGCGCAAAGCCTACGTCGACGGCGTCTGCCACCTGTAATACCCGCGCGGCCGCCTGCTTGCGCGGCCGCGGCTTTCCCCAAAGGAATTCCCCATGGCTTACGCCGATCTCAGCCAGGCACGGCTGTTCTACGTCATCGATGGCCCCGCCGACGCGCCGGTGCTCGTGCTCTCCAACTCGCTGGGCACCAACGCCGACATGTGGGCCCGCCAGATCCCCGAACTGACCAAGCACTTCCGCGTGCTGCGCTACGACACCCGCGGCCACGGCAAGTCGTCGGTCCCCGAAGGCGAATACAGCTTCGAACAGCTGGGCAACGACGTCGCCGAACTGCTGGCCCACCTGGACATCAAGCGCGCGCACTTTTGCGGCCTGTCGATGGGTGGCCCGACCGGCCTGTGGCTCGCGCTGGCGCGACCGGAACTCGTCGGCAAGCTGGTCCTGTGCAACACCGCCGCGCGCATCGGCTCGGCCGAAGGCTGGAGCACCCGCATCGCCGCCGTGGCCGAGCAGACGCTTGAAAAGATGGCGCCCACGCTGGTCGAGCGCTGGCTGACCGACGGCTACCGCGCCGCCGAACCGGGCCTGACGCAAGTGCTGATCGACATGCTGCGCCGCACGCCGGACGCCGGCTACTCGGGCAACTGCGCCGCGCTGCGCGACGCCGATTTCCGCGAGCAGGTGTCGTCCATCACCGCCCCCACGCTGGTCATCAGCAGCACGCACGACCTGGCCGCCACGCCCGCGCAAGGCCAGGAACTCGCGGCCGCCATACCCGGCGCGCGCTATGTCGAATTGAACACCTCCCACATCTCGAACTGGGAGCAACCGGAAGCCTTCACCCGCGCGGTCGTCGACTTCCTGACGGAGTAAGCCGCATGCAACGCTGGAAGCATCGGCCCGAAGGCTCCAACTGGGGCGACTTCGGGCCCGACGACCAACTCGGCCGCCTGAATCTCATCACCGAAGAACAGGTCCTGAAGGGCGCACGCGAGATCCGCGCCGGCAAGACTTTCTGCCTGTCCCTGCCGCTGGACCTGCCCGGCGGCAACGTGCTCAACCCGCGCCGCCATCCGCCGCAACTGAGCCCGACGAAGCTCAAGGACACGCCGTACCTGAACTTCCCGTTGAAGAACGTCAACCCAGACGCGCTCGACGTGCTGAGCGACGACCAGGTGCTGCTGTCGATGCAGTATTCGACGCAATGGGATGCGCTGGCGCACGTGGGCGCGTTGTTTGACGCCGATGGAGACGGCACGCCCGAGCTGCGTTACTACAACGGCTTTCAGGCGGGCGTGGACGTTGTGGGACCCAACGATGGCGATAACACCGGCTGCGGCTGCAACAGCGGCGGCCCGTCCGCCGCGCTGAAGCTGGGTGTCGAAAACCTGGCGCAAAAAGGCATGCAGGGCCGCGGCGTGCTGGTCGACCTGTTCCGCCATTACGGCCCGGGCCGTACGCTGATCGGCCATGCAGAACTGATGCACGTGCTGAAAACGGACGGCATCACGGTCGAGCGCGGCGACATGCTGGTGCTGCGCACCGGCTACGCCGAAGCCGTGGTCGCCATGAACGGCACGCCCGACCCCGAGGTGTTGCACACCTACGGCGCGGCGCTGGACGGCACCGACGACGCGCTGCTGCAGTGGATCACCGATAGCGGCATCGCCGCCATCTGCGCCGACAACTACGCGGTCGAGGCCTACCCCGCCCGCGAAAAATCCGGCGCGCGCCCGATGCTGCCGCTGCATCATCACTGCCTGTTCAAGCTGGGCCTGCCGCTGGCCGAGCTTTGGTATCTGAAGGACCTGGCGGAATTCCTGTTTGCCAACGGCCGCCACCACTTCATGCTGACGGCGCCGCCGCTGCGCCTGCCGCATGCGATCGGCTCGCCCGTTACGCCGATTGCGACGGCGTGAGGTGCACGGGTCAGGTCTCTGACGCCAGCACAGGTCAGGTGTCTGACACCCGTACGAGACGGCGTTCAGGTCAGGTGTCTGACACCCGTAAGAGACGGCCGTGAAGCTGCACCGGTGCGACATGGGTGTCAGACACCCGCGGGACACAGTCTTCCACTTAACCGGTGTGCCAGGGGTGTCAGACACCTGACCGTATCTGACCGAATCCTTTGCCGGCCCAAAAAAAAAGCCAGACATCGTCTGGCTTTTTTCTTGCCTGCCGCTCACCCCTTCAAGCAAGTGCTCATGAACGTCTTGCGCGCGTCGCCGGCCAGCTTCTGTTCCGCGGCCTTCGCATTGCAGTCCTTCATCTTCTGCTGCTGCGGCGTCAGTTGCTTGGCCGGCTCCTCGCCCTTCAGGCAACTGCTCATGAACGCCTTGCGGTCGTCGCCCTTCTTGCCCTCGGCGGACTTGTTGCAATCCGACATGCGCTGCTGCTGCGGCGTGGGCGTCTTGGCGGTTGAGGGAGCGGCGGGGGTCTGCGCCTGCGCGCCGGCAAAACATGCGGACAACAGGATGGCCGAAGCCAGCTGGCTGGTACGGGAAAGCATGAGTTCCTCCCTTGAGCGCCCCCAAGCGCAATGGCACGCGCAACGCGGGCGGCACGGTCCGCCGGCCAAGGCGCCGGCCTGGCAATCATCGAACAAAGCCCCAGCATTGGCAACATCCGCCGCAACCTGTTACCCATTCATCCTTCTGGCCCGTTGTCTCTTCCGCCAGAAAGGAGTGAGATACGCCTGATCCGCGCCGCGATGCCGCGCCACCATCGCCGCCGCGGATCGCACAGGAGACAACCATGAAAAAACTCGTCCTTGCCACGCTTGCCCTGCTGGCCGGCCTGTCCGCCACGGCCGGCGCGCAAAGCCCTGCCTACGGCATCACGCTTGGCAACGTCCAGGCCGTGCGCGACAGCACCCGCAACGTCTCCACCATTACCGGCTTTCTCGCCAACCAGTCGGAGCGCAACGTCAACAGCGTCCTCTTGACCTACGTCCTGTACGACGCCCAGAACCGCGAGGTCGGCAGGATCAGCGAAGACGTCGTCGGCCCCTTCGCGCCCGGCCAGATCAAGGTCGTCAAGGCCATCACGCCGCTCGAATTCGCCCGGGTGAATACGCTGGAAGTCGCCGCGCGCTAGGTCAGTCCGCCGCCCGGCCAGGCCCCCAAAAACCCTTTTGCAATCAGGGTTTAGACAGTTGGCTATCAGGCCAATTATGGGAAAATCCCGTCTGCCGACTCGATAAAAGGGGCTTCCACACGAAGCCCCTTCTTGCGTATGCCGGCGCGCCAGCAAGCCTGGCCTCGATACTAGGAAGTGAAGATCATGTTTCCCAAAAGACTCTCCGAAGGCTATCAATCTTTCCTGGACGGCCGCTTCCAGACGGAAAGCAGCCGCTATCAAAAGCTGGCCGAAATCGGCCAAAGCCCGGAAATCCTGATCATTGGATGCTGCGACTCGCGCGTGTCGCCCGAAGCGATCTTCGACGCCGGCCCCGGCGAGATGTTCGTGGTGCGCAACGTGGCCAACCTTGTGCCGCCCTGTGACCCGGACTCGGAATCGTCGTACCACGGCACCAGCGCCGCGATCGAATTCGCGGTCAACGGCCTGAACGTCAAGCACATCGTCGTGCTGGGCCACGCCTCCTGCGGCGGCATCCGCTTCTTCTTCGACGACGCGACGCCACTCAGCAAGAGCGATTTCATCGGCAAGTGGATGTCGCAGATCGAACCCGTGGCCAAGGGCATGTCCCCGGATACCGGCGACCGCCAGGCCAACCTGAAGCGCCTGGAACTGGCCACCGTCGCGCACAGCCTGAACAACCTGATGACCTTCCCGTCCATCCGCCGCCGCGTCGAAAAGGGCGAACTGGAGCTGCACGGCGCCTACTTCGGCGTGGCCACCGGCGTCCTGTTCCTGCGCGATCCGGAATCGGGCGAATTCAAGCCCTGCCTGGAAACCGGCATTACCGAATAAGCGGCGGATAAGCCGCTTGAACGCGGCACGCGCCGGTCCGCAACGGTTCCGGCGCTGTCTGCATGCAAGGCGCGCCGCCGCCCGGCGCGCGTCACCGCCTTCATGCCTGCGACCGCGCCGCCTTGCGCATCGCAACGATCTCCCCTTCATGCTCTTCCCGCCGGTCATTCGCAAGCAGGCTGGACAGCGTTCGCCCCCTGCGCAACACTGACGCCTCTCACCGACAGGGAACCCCATGAAAATCTTCTTCTCGCCTGCTTCGCCCTTCGTACGCAAGTGCATGGTCATCGCCCATGAACTCGGCTTGGTCGATCGCCTTGAAAAGCTGCCCAGCGCCGCCGGTCCCGTCGCCCGCGACCAGACCATCATCCCGAGCAACCCGCTGGGCCAGGTGCCCACGTTGATCACCGATGAAGGCCAGGCGCTGTTCGACAGCCGCGTCGTCTGCGAGTATTTGAACGACCTGGGCGGCGGCACGTTCTTTCCCGCCGGCAAGGCCCGCTGGCCGGTGCTGGCCGAGCAGGCGATGGCCGACGGCATGCTGGGTGCGGCGCTGCTGGCGCGCTACGAGACCGTGCTGCGCCCCGAGGCGTTGCGCTGGGACGGCTGGGTCGATGGCCAGCTCGGCAAGGTCCGCGACGGCCTCGCGGTCATCGAGAAGAACGCCGCAGGCCTCGAAGGCCGGCTGGATATCGGCACCATCACCATCGGCTGCGCGCTGGGTTACCTGGACTTCCGCTTCCCGGATCTGGACTGGCGCGCCTCGCACCCCGCCACGGCCAAGTGGTTCGAAAGCTTCAGCCAGCGCCCGTCGATGCAGGCCACCAAGCCTTGATTTCAGTGTGACGACACGTAGGTGGCGTCCGCGAACGCCGGCAGGGCGAAGCCTTCGCGCATGCGTCGCGCTTCCGCCGCCGGCGTCAGGCCAAACAGACGCTTGAACTCGCGGCTGAACTGGGACGGACTCGTGTAGCCCACCGCCTGACTCGCCGTCTCGGCCGTCAGGTCCTGCCGCACCATCAAGAGACGCGCCTGATGCAGGCGCGTCGATTTCACGTACTGCATGGGAGAGACCTGCGTCACCGCCTTGAAATGGCTGTGAAAGCTCGGGACGCTCATGCCCGCCTCATCCGCCAGCCGCGTCACGTCCAGCGGCCGGGCGTATTCCGCGTGAATGAGGCGTAGGGATCTGCCGATCCGGCCAAACTGCCCGCGCAGCGACAACGCTTCCCGTATCGAACTGCCCTGCGGCCCGGTCAGCACGCGGAAATACAGTTCGCGCAACAGGCCCGGTCCCAGCACGGCGGCTTCCAGCGGCCGGGACATGGCTTCGATGAATCGCAGCACCGACGTGCGCATCGCGTCATCCATCGGCGTCGACAACATGCTTTGCGGCGCCTGGGCAGCCGCCGCGACGCCGGCGGCGTCGATCTGCGACGCCAGTTCCGCAGCCAGCGCGAAATCCAGGTGCAGGTACAGCGCCAGCAGCGGGCGCTCGGGCGTCGCGTCGGTCTCCATGCTGAAGGGCACCGGGACGGACACGGCCAAATAGTGCTGCTCGTCGTACAGATACAGGTGATCGCCGAAGTAGCCGCGCTTGCGGCCCTGACAGACGATCACAATGCCCGGGTCATACAGCACCGGCGTGCGCGCCAGCGCGCGGTTGGCGCGCAGCACGCGCACGCTGGACAACGGGGTCAGGTTGTAGCCCTCGTCAGGCGCCAGACCGCGCAGCAGCGCGGCCATGCGGCTTTCGGCAGGAGCGGCCCCCACCGCGTTGCCGTGGGCTGTTGATGTGATGTTCATAGTTTTGTGCAAGATAAGCAGCGTATTGCGGCTTATCCGTAGGTTTTGGCAAGACTACCATGCACTCTCCAATGAATTCGGAGCCTACTCCATGACCTCCCCAAAAACCTTGCTCATCACGGGCGTCAGCAGCGGCTTCGGCCGCGCCCTGGCCGAGGCAGCCCTGGCCGCCGGCCACCGCGTCGTCGGCACGGTGCGCGGCGAACCGGCCCGCCTTGACTTTGAAAGCCTGTCTCCCGGCGCTGCCATCGGACGCATATTGGACGTCACCGACTTCGACGGAATCGACGGTGTCGTGGCCGATATCGAGGCCAACGTCGGCGCCATCGACGTGCTGGTCAACAACGCGGGCTACGGCCATGAAGGCGTGATGGAAGAGTCGCCGTTGTCGGAAATGCGCCGCCAGTTCGACGTGAACGTGTTTGGCGCGGTCGCGATGATGAAGGCGGTCCTGCCCTTCATGCGCCAGCGCCGGCGCGGCCACATCCTGAACATCACCTCCATGGGCGGCCACATCACCATGCCGGGCATCGCGTACTACTGCGGCAGCAAGTTTGCGCTGGAGGGGATTTCCGAAGCCCTGGGCAAGGAAGTGCAGCCGACAGGCATCGCCGTAACGGCGGTGGCGCCTGGGTCGTTTCGCACCGACTGGGCGGGCCGATCCATGACGCGCACTCCCCGCGCCATTGCGGACTACGACGCTATCTTCGATCCCATCCGAAAGGCCCGCGAAGAGAAAAGCGGCCGTCAGTTGGGAGATCCGCGCAAGGCGGCGCGTGCCATGCTGGCGGCCATCGACGCCGATCATCCTCCCGCGCACCTGCTGCTGGGCAGCGACGCGCTCGCGTTGGTGCGAGGCAATCTGGCCGCCTTGCAGGAGGAATTGACAGCTTGGGAGACGGTTACGAAATCCACAGATGGGTAAAACCTTTCGCCGGGGGCTTTGCTACAGTGAACTTGCCTCTCCCCGGACAGACCAACCCAAAGGTCAACCACGACAAGGAGCCCCCGCATGGCCATTTCTGCGATCTCCGCCATCCCCCACGTCGCCGCGCCCTATCCGGCGCGCGTTTCGATGCTGGATGAAAACCGCCCCGCCTGGGAAGCCGAACGCGCGGCGCAGAACTTCGCCGCCCGGCAGGCACAGCGCACCGCCCAGGCGCAGGCCGCCCGCGAAGCCCAGCGCCTGGAACGGGTCCAGGCCTACAAACTGGCCAGGGCGGAACAAGACGCCCCGCCAGTCGGACATAAAGCCGACCCCGCCGTCGCGCCCCTCGCCCTCGCCGCCCCCACCGTCAACATCGATGAATTGCGCGACCTGTACGCGGACGCCCGGATGCGGCGCGCAGTCGAAGACTTTGCCGCGCGGCCCGACCCGGTGGCCCAACGCGCCGACACCACGAACGACTGGGGCACCATCGAAGGTCTGGCGCCGCTGCAACCCTACCGCGTCGCCATGGGCAATCCGCAGGTGGAATTGCAGGCGGCTGTCGCATTGAAGGCGGCGGGCGTGGGCATCCCCCCGGTGGCGAACATCGGTCCCACTGAAAACGTGACCGACAACGCGCGCTACCGGCCCGGCGCCACGCCCTGATCCGGAGGTGTCAGACACCCATAGACGCAGGTGTCTGACACCCATTGAGACGCCGCCACAAACTGACGACTATCTCCCCCGGGTGTCTGACACCGTCCCAAGCAAGCAAAAAAAAGCCGCCCGTACAACAGGCGGCTTTTTCATGACGCTGACGCCGATCAGTGGAAAAACTCCGCGATCATCGTGGCGCCCATGAACGTGCCGGCGTTCGCAGCCAGCGACACCACCACGATCTTCCAGCCCAGCTTGCGGAACGCCGGCAGGTCTTTCAGGATCGACAGGCCCGCCATGGCCAGGATCACCGTCGTGAACGGCAGGAAATTGACCTTGCCGACCATCGCAATGATCTGATCCGAATACGGCAGCACGCCCGGGCAGCCGGCGGTCATGGCGATCACCGACAGCACGAACACGGCCGGCAGCTTCGGCACGACGCGCAGGACCAGGTCGGTGATGACGACCAGCAGCACGATGATGCCCATGCCGGGCAACGCGTCCGCGAACGGCACGTTGTAGCCCAGGCGATTACCCACCAGCGCGAACAGGCCACAGATGACGTAGGCGGTCAGGCGGTCGCCGAAGCCCATCTTCGCGTTGTGCGCGGGCACGTCTTCCGAAACGCTGTCGTCGACCACGGCCTCGTTCTTGCCGCGCGAGAAGCGGCCCAGCACGGGCTCGAGCTTGCCGTACAGGAAGATCGTCGTGGGCAACGAGATGAACAGGGTGAAGTACACGCCGACCACGGTGGTCAGCAGGTTGGCGGCGGCGGCCAGCGCGGCGACCTGATGCGCCATTTCCGGCGTCTGCTGCGAAGCGATCGCGCCCACGCCCGCGGCCATCATGCTGCCCGAGCCCACGCCGGCGCCCATGGCGAGCGAGCGCGGATCGAAGATGTTCAGGCTGGTGATGAAGCCCGCCATCAGCGCCACGAACAGCGCGCCGATGACCGTGCCGGTGATGTATTCGGCCATGACGCCGCGGCCTTCGGGCGAGTTCATGCCGTAGCGCTCGCCGATGATCGCCAGGCTGGGCTCGCGGCCGACCGAGAACGTCGCGCCAATGGCTTCACGTTTGATGCCGAGCAGCAGCGCGAGCGGCAGGCCGATGGCCATGGTGCCGAAGAAGTGGCCGAACTCCTGGAAGACCAGCGCCCAGCCAGCCTCGCGCACCTGCGGCAACGCGCCGCCCACCATCAGGCCCAGCTTGGCCAGAAACGGCAGCAATGCATATTGCAGATAGCCGCTGATGCGGGTCTGCATGGCCTTGTCGATGCCGGCGCCCGCCGGCAGGCGCTGGCCGAACGCCGCAACCACCGCGCCGATGAAAATGGCCCACAGCATGGGCTGCAGGATGATCTTGCCCGGACCGACCGAAAACGTGACGCTGCCGATCGCTTCGGAAATGACCACCACCAGCAGGATGGCGGCGAGCATGCGCACGCGTCCCGATAGCGGCATGGAAGGCAAGGCCAGGCTTGCGCTGGCATGAGACATTGGTTTTCCCCTGATGACATGAATAGTGATCGTGGCGGCGGGCCGGACGAACCCGGAAACCGGCGCCCGAACGTCCAGGCAGAGCCGGCGGGGCACGCGAATTCGGAAGGGTTCGGGCGGCGGCGCTCTCGAAGAGCGGCTCGGTCGATTCAAACGGCCAATACAGCGTGAACGGCGCGCGCAGCGGGCGGCCGATTCGGACTGCGCAATTTTCGCCCACCCCTCCGGCGGGCAACCATGACACCGGTCACCGAGAAACGTTGCGTAAAATGCAACGAAATTGCCCTTCCTGGGAAAATTTTGCACGGGACGAAGAAAAATAAGGGTAAACCCTTAAATCCATCCGTGGAAAATCAGCCGCATTCCGCCCGGAGCCAGCCGCCATGGACGAACAACTCGACGCGCGCCGCACCCATTACTTCATGCAGGTCATGAGCCGGGGATCCGTGCGTGGTGCGGCCGAAGCCCTGGAAATGGACCCGTCCGCCGTCAGCCGAGCCATCGCCGCGCTGGAGCGCGATTGCGGCATGGCGCTGTTCGAACGCCGGGGACGCGGCCTCGTGCCCACCGACGCCGGCCACATCCTGGCCCGCTACGTAAAGCGGCAACAGGACATCCAGGAGAGCTTCTTCTCTGAAATCGACAGCCTGCGTAAAGCCGAACGCGGCCACATCGACCTGGTGCTGGGCGAAGGCTTCGTGGAGCTGATGTTCGACCGCGTGCTGCCGGGCTACTGGCGCAGCCATCCCGAGGTCACGCTGGATATCGACGTGGCCCGCACGTCCGAGATCGTCCAGCGCATCGTCGATGACCGTGCCTATATCGGACTGGTCTTCCAGCCGCCCAACGATGCGCGGCTGCGCACGCATTACTCGCGGCCCGAACCCATACGTGCCATCGTGCGCCAGGACCACCCGCTGACGCGCCTGCGCCGTCCCCTCTTGCTGACCGATCTGGCCGACTACCCCGGCGCATCCATGCAGGAAGGGTTTGGCGTGCGCCAGCACATCCAGGCCGCCGAGATCAGCGAGCAGGTCCGGCTGCACAACGTGCTGACCACCTCGTCCTTCAAGGCGCTGTGGCAGTTCGCGGCCGCCGGCATCGGCTACGCGCTCACCCCGCCCATCGCCGTCACCGCCGACATGCAGGCCCAGCGCCTGGCCAGCCTGCCGCTCGCCAATCCCATCCTGAACCAGGGCAGCCTGCACGTCCTGAGCCGCGCCGGCCGCCACATCTCGCCCGCCGCGCGCGAACTGCTGGAGCACATCGTGCGCGGCATCGGCGCGCACACCGCCGCGCCGACTGATACGGTCGGCTGACGCGGATGCCTGCTGCTCGCGGCCTGCCTGTTGATCATTCTGGTGTTCGTAGCCCGGTGGGCGGTGAATGCGGCGTTGTAGGGGTTTAGGGGCTTGTTCTACGACAAGCCGCATATTCATATATGCGCGTACGCTCGCGGCTGGTTTCGACGACCTCCGCAAAAATAGCCGCCCCGCCGCCCGGCCGCCCGAAGGCGGGGCAGCCCCCTCGGGGGGCAGCTAGCGCGCGCAGCGCGCGCGGCGTGGGGGCCCCCTCCCTGGCCTTATTTCTTTATTACCAGAATGACTTAGACGGTCTTTGCGGGTGGCTGTTACGGTTATGAATCCCGATTTTGCCGGCGCCCTGCGCCCGACCCCACCCCGGGGATCAGACCGAAAAGACTTCCAAGGGCAGTAGACATGTACGTGTATGACCCCGTCGACCAACAGCTTGTCGAGCAGCGTGTCGCGCAGTTTGCCGATCAGACGCGCCGCTTCCTCGACGGCCAGCTTACCGAGGACGATTTCCGCGTCCTGCGCCTGCAGAACGGCCTGTACATCCAGCGCCACGCACCCATGCTGCGCGTCGCCATTCCGTATGGCCTGCTGGCGTCGCGCCAGTTGCGCACCCTGGCGCACATCGCGCGCAAGTGGGACCGCGGCTACGGACACTTCAGCACGCGTCAGAACATCCAGTTCAACTGGCCCAAGCTCGAAGACGTGCCGGACATCCTCGCGGAACTCGCTACGGTGCAGATGCACGCCATCCAGACCAGCGGCAACTGCATCCGCAACACCACCACCGACCACTTTGCCGGCGTCGCGCCGGATGAACTGGTGGACCCGCTGATCTGGTGCGAGATCATCCGTCAGTGGTCCACGCTGCATCCCGAATTCGCCTTCCTGCCGCGCAAGTTCAAGATTGCGGTCAGCGGCGCGGTGGAAGACCGCGCGGCCGTGGGCGTGCACGACATCGGCCTGCAGGCCGTCGAGCGCGACGGCAAGCTGGGCTTTCGCGTGTGGATCGGCGGCGGCCTGGGCCGCACGCCCATCGTCGGCAAGCTCATCAACCCGTTCGTCGAATGGCAGCACCTGCTGACCTATCTGCAGGCCGCGTTGCGGGTCTACAACCTGCACGGCCGCCGCGACAACAAGTACAAGGCGCGCATCAAGATCCTGGTCAAGGATCTGACGCCCGAGGTCTACGCGCAGCAGGTCGATGAAGAGTGGCAGCGCATCAAGGGCGGCCCCGACACCATCACCCAGGAATTCGTGGACCGCATCAAGGCGCGCTTCGTCTGGCCGCAGCATGATGCCGCCGCCGCGTCCGACATCGACAACACCGACGCGCTGGCGACAGGCGACAAGCGCTTCGCGCGCTGGCTGCGCACCAACGTGCATGCGCACAAGGTCGCCGGCTACGCCGCCGTGACCGTGTCGCTGAAACCCACCGGCGTGCCGCCGGGCGACATCACCGCGGACCAGATGGATGCCGTGGCCGACCTGGCCGACGACTTCGGTTATGGCGAACTGCGCGTGTCGCACGAACAGAACCTGATCCTGGCCGACGTGCGCCGCGCGCGGTTGCACGAGTTGTGGCAAAAGCTCGAGGCCCTGAACCTCGCCACGCCCAACGTCGGTCTGCTCACCAACATCATCGCCTGTCCGGGCGGAGACTTCTGCGCGCTGGCCAACGCCGTCTCCATTCCCGTGGCCGAAGCCATCCAACGCCAGTTCGACGACCTGGACTACCTGTTCGAAATCGGCGAGCTGGACCTGAACATCTCGGGCTGCATCAACTCCTGCGGCCATCACCACGTGGGCCACATCGGCATTCTCGGCGTCGATAAGGCCGGCGAGGAGTGGTATCAGGTCACGGTGGGAGGCCGCCAGAACGGCGCCGCCAAGCCGCTGCCCGACCTGGAATCCACGCACGGCGGCGGCGCGGCCATCGGCCGCATCATCGGCCCGTCGTTCGCGCGCCATCAGGTGCCGGGCGTGGTGGACCGCCTGATCCGCACGTATCTGGATTTGCGCGACAGCGACGCCGAACGCTTCATCGACGTGGTCGACCGCGTCGGCATCGATCCCTTCAAGCAGGACGTGTACGCGGACCCTGCCTTCGCCAAACCCACGCAGCAAGCGGAGCCCGCCCATGTCTGAGATCTACGCCCACGACGCCCCCGGCCCGCATCTCATCCGCAACGGCAAGCTGGAGGCCGACACGTCGCGCCCCTTCGTGCCCGAACCCGAAGTGCCCGCCGAAGGCCAGGTGCCGTCCGACGAACCCGGCTGGATCGTGCCGCTGTCCGTCTGGAAGACGTCGCGCGCCACGCTGCGCCGCCACAAGCATCCCGTGGCCGTGCTGCTGAACCCCGATGCCGATCTGACGGACCTGGCGGACGCAGACGGCGTGCTGCATGCCGAAGGCATCGCGTTCATCGCCGTGGACTTTCCGGTGTACACCGATGGCCGCGGCTATTCGCTGGCGCAGTTGCTGCGCACGCGCTACGACTGGCAGGGCGAGCTGCGCGCGGTCGGCGACGTAATGATCGACACCATCCACTACCAGGCGCGCGTGGGCTTCGACAGCTTTCTCGTCAAGCCGGGACACGACCCGCACAAGGCGCTGGACGCCTTCAAGACGTTCACGGTGCATTACCAGAAGACGTACCGCGTGCCGACGCCGGCCGCGGCCTGAACAGAACGGCCCCCGCCCGCCGCCGGAACAACAACGCGGCGGGCCTCAATCCCCCTCGCCTGCCACCGCCCCGTGCGGCATGCCGAAACCGCTCTGCGACACCTGCGCGCGGATCAGTTCGGCAATGCTGCGCTGGCGCGGCGCCTGCATCCGGCTGATGAGGCTGGACACGCTGACCGCCAGCCGGGGATAGCCGCCCGCATCGCACAGCGCCACGCCCACCCCCAACACGCCCGGCACCGCCGCGTTGCCCACCACGGCCCAGCCGCGCCCGCGCGTGTTCTCCACCAGCCGCCGCATCTGCGCCACCGTCATCCCGCCGTAGGCGCGTAGCGCCTGCTCGTTCTGCGCCACCACCTCGTCGGCTTCGGCGGCCGGCAACGCGCCCAGCAGCGCCAGACCGGCCGCGCCCACGCCCAACGGCTGACGATGCCCGACCGTCACGGCCAGCACCTGCACCGGGTAATTGCCGACCTCGCGATGCAGACATAGCGAATCGTTTGCCGCCCGGCAGATGAGAAACGCCGAATCGCCGCTGACATCGCTGATCTGCCGCAGCAATGGCCGCAGGCTGCGCACGGCCCGCGCGTGCGGATCGCCGGCCATCATCACGCCCAGTTCCGCGACGCGCCAGCGCGGTGCCCCCGATTCGCGCAGGGCATAGCCCTCTTCGACCAGCACGTCCAGGTAGCGATACACCGTGGACCGCTGCATGCCCGCGGCCCGCGCAATATCCACCACGTGCATGCCGGCCGCGCCGGCCTGGCGCAGCACGCCCAGCACCTTCAGCCCGCGCCGCAGGATGCGCGGACCGGAACCCTCGGAATCCGGTTTGTTCAATTTCTGGACACCTTGCGTTGATAGGGCCTTCATCAAAGCCGAATATGAAGGCGGACAGACGAAGAGCTGTCCAATTATTAGACAAACAGGACGGAGACAACAATGAAGACATTCGGCAAGCGCTGGACCGCTGCGGCGGTGGCCTTGAGCGGGGCGCTAGTGGCCGCCGCTCCCGCCTGGGCGGCCAAGCCCTACCCCGACCGCCCCATCACGCTGGTCGTCGGCTACGCCGCCGGCGGCGCCACCGACATCGTGGCGCGCCTGATGGCCAAATCCCTGGCGGAAGAACTGGGACAGACCGTCGTGGTCGAGAACAAGACCGGGGCCAACAGCAACATCGGCGCCGAGATCGTCTCGCGCGCCGCCCCCGACGGCTATACGCTGTACGTCGGGTCGATCGCCAACACCATCAACCGCACGCTGTACAGCCAACTGAACTACGACTTCGTCAAAGGCTTCGAGCCCGTCGGGCTGCTGGCGACCATCCCGAACATCCTGGTGGTCAATCCCAAGCTGCCGATCAAGACGGTGCAGGAATACATCGCCTATGCCAAGCAGCATCCCGGCAAGCTGACGTGCGCGTCGTCCGGCAGCGGATCGTCCATTCACCTGTCCTGCGAGCTCTTCAAGATGAAGACCGGCACCGACATCCTGCATGTGCCGTATCGCGGCAGCGGTCCCGCCGTGGCGGACCTGCTGGGCGGCCAAGTGGACTCCATGTTCGACAACCTGCCCTCGTCGCTGCCGCACGTGCAGGCAAACAAACTGCGCGCCATCGGCGTGACCTCGCCCCAGCGCCTGCCCACCACTCCGGATGTGCCCACCCTGGCGGAATCCGGCCTGCCTGACTTCGACGTGGAGTCGTGGTTCGGATTGGTGGCGCCGGCCGGCACGCCCCGGCCCGTCATCGATCGCCTGAATCAGGCGCTGAACAAGGCGCTGGCCAGCCCCGCGCTGCAAACCTCCTACAAGCAGGGCGGCTTCTTCGCGCCGCAACAGCCCAACACGCCGGAGACCTTTGCCAAGAAGATCGCCAGCGAGATCGACAAGTGGGGCGCGGTCGTGAAGAACGCCAACCTCAAGGCCAACTAGCCCACCAAGGAGCACAGGTGTACCCGATTGATTTCTTCTTCCGCGCGGCCGAGCTGTACCCGGATCGCGTGGCGCTGGATGGCCCCGATGGGCAGGTCACTTACGCGCGGCTGGCGGCCGACACCCGCGCGCTGGCGGCCGCCCTGCAGGATCTGGACCCCGAGCCGCAGACGCGCGTGGCCATCTGCGCCGGCAACTCGGCGCGTCACATTCTGGCGCTGCTGGCGGTGCTGGCCAGCGGCAAGGTCTGGGTGCCGCTGAACTACCGCAGCACCGCGCGCGAGATCGGCCGCATCCTGGATGCGACCGAGCCGTCCATCGTGGTCGTCGACGACGTGGGCGCGCCGCTCGTGCCGGCGGGTTCCGCTCGACGCATCGTGCTGGACGACGCGGCCGCTGACCTGGCGCTGGACGCGCTTCTCGGGCGTTTTGCCAACCACGTTCCGGCGCGTCATGCCTTGCCGCGCGACGCCACGCAGGCCATCAAGTTCACGGGCGGCACCACCGGCCTGCCCAAGGGCGTGATGCAGCCGTACCACGCGTGGAACGCCGGCATCGTCAACCAGATCCTCAACTGGGGCCTCACCGCCGAAGACCGCTACGTGGTGTCCGCGCCCATCACGCACGGCACGGGCACGTATCTGCTGCCGGTGCTGGCGCAGGGCGGTGCGCATCTGCTGCTGGACAGCGTTTCGCCCGCCACCATCACCGAGGCATTTCGCGAACGCGGCGGCACGCTGAGCTTCATGCCGCCCACGCTGATCTACATGATCATGGCGCAGCCCGGCGTCTCGCGCGCGGACTTCCCGCATCTGCGCAACCTGATCTACGGCGGCGCGCCCATGCCCGTCGAAAAGATCGAGCGCGCACGCGCCTTCTTCGGTCCGGTGCTGGGCACGACCTACGGCCAGACCGAGGCGCCGCAGATCGTCACCGTGCTGCGGCCCGCCGATCTGGAAGCGCCGGAAAACCGCGCCTCGGTCGGGCGGGTCACGCCGCTGTCCGACGTGGAGATCATGGCGCCCGACGGCACGCTGCTGCCGCGCGGCGAGATCGGTGAAGTCGTGGTCCAGGGCGATCTGGTGATGACTGGCTACTGGCGCCTGCCCGAGAAGACTGCCGAGACCATCGTCGACGGCTGGCTGCACACCGGCGACACGGGCCTGATCGACGCGCGCGGTTATCTGTTCTTGAAGGACCGATTGCGCGACGTCATCATCACCGGCGGTTTCAACATCTACCCGGTGGATGTCGAGAACGCGCTGTCCGCGCACCCCGCCGTGTATGAATGTTCCGTGTTCGGCGTGCCCGACGACAAGTGGGGCGAAGCGGTTCACGCCGCCGTCCAGCTTCAACCCGGCGCGCAGGCCAGCGGCGATGAACTCAAGGCGCACGTGCGCACGCTGCTGGGCCCGGTCGCCACGCCCAAGCACATCCATTTCCACGACAGCCTGCCGCGCTCGAGCGTGGGCAAGGTGCTGAAGAACGCGGTGCGCGACGCCGCACTGAAGGAGACGCCATGAATAAGCCCGAAACCCGACTCTGCGCCCATCACCTGACCGGCATGTCTTACCGCGACGTGGACCTGGTCGAAGACCTGATCGGCAAGAAGTCGTTTACCGAAGTCATGATCATGCAGATCCTTGGGCGCGACGCGCGGCCCGTGGACATGCGCATCGTGGACGCGGTGCTGGTCACGCTGATGGAACACGGCATGACGCCCAGCGCGATTGCCACGCGGCTGATCTACATGAGCGCACCCGAGAATCTGCAGGGCGCCGTGGCGTCCGGCCTGATGGCCGTGGGCAGCCAGTTCGTCGGCACGATGGAAAACTGCGCGCGCCTGCTGGACCGCATCCGGCAGGCGCCCGACGGCCCCGCGGAAGCGTTGGCGATTGCCCGCGAACACCGCGCGTCGCGCAGCCCGCTGCCCGGCTTCGGCCATCACCTGCACAAGCCGGACGATCCGCGCGCGATCAAGCTGCTGGCGCTGGCCGAAGCCGAAAGCGAGCTGAGCGGCGATTCCGTTCAGGCGCTGCGCTGGCTGGCCAGTGCGATCGACGAGACCTACGGCAAGCACATCACCATCAACGCGACCGGCGCCGTGGCCGCGCTGCTCAGCGAGATCGGCGTGCCGACCGATCTGATGCGCGGCTTTGCCGTGATCTCGCGCGCGGCAGGCCTGGTGTCGCACGTGGCCGAAGAGCAGCAGAGTCCTTCCGGGCGCTACATCTGGGAAACCATCGACCACGCCATTCCGTACGTGGGCAAGGGCAAGAGCCATCAGCAAGACGGCGGGCAATCGTGAGCGCGGGGACCGGCACGACCCTTGCCGATGCGCGCGTTGCCGGTTCACGCCTTGCCGGCAAGGTTGCACTGGTTGCAGGCGCGGGCACGTCGGCGCCCGGCTGGAGCATCGGCAAGGCCAGCTGCGTGACGCTCGCGTGCCAGGGCGCGGCCGTCATTGCACTGGACGCCAACCTGACCGCCGCCGAAGAGGCCGCGCATGAAGTCGAATCGGCCGGCGGCAGCGCGCTGGCGGTGCAAGCCGACGTGGCGGATCCGGACGCGATGCAGGCGGCGGTTGACGCGGCAGTGAATCGCTTTGGCCGCATCGACATCCTGCAGGCCAACGCAGGCATCGGCAAAGTGGGCGGCCCCGAAGACATCTCGATCGCGGACTGGGACCGCATCCAGCAGGTCAACGTCACCAGCCTCCTGATCGCGACGCGCCTGCTGGCGCCCGTCATGCGCGCGCAGGGCGGCGGCGCCATCGTGGCCGTTTCCTCGATTGCGGGCATCCGGTACACCGGCTATCCGCACCTGGCCTACAGCGTCAGCAAGGCCGCCGTCATCCACTTTGCGCGCATGGCCGCGCAGCAGTACGCCGCCGACGGCATCCGCGTGAACACGGTGATTCCGGGACTGATCGATACGCCCCGCGTCACCGCCAACGTCGCGAAGATGTTCGATGCAAACGATCTGAGCGCCGCGCGCGCGGCACGCGACAGACAGGTGCCGATGGGACGCATGGGCACGCCCTGGGAAGTGGCCAACGCGGTGGCCTTCCTGGCGTCGGACGAAGCGTCCTACATCACCGGCACCGAACTGCTCGTGGACGGCGGCCTGACCGGCAAGTACGCCTGACGCGGCGGCTTACTCGGCCTTGATGTTGCCGCGCTGGACCACGGCGGTCCACTTGGCCACGTCGTCGCGGATGCGCTTTGCGAACTCCGCCGGCGTGCTGCCGACCGGCTGAAAGCCCAACCCGGCCAGCTTGTCGCGCAGCGCGCCCTTGCGCACGGATTCGCCCAGCGTCTGCGACAGGCGCTCGATGATCGGCTCCGGCACGCCGGCCGGCGCAATCACGCCGAACAGCGGCGAGATATCCACACCGGGCAGCCCCGCCTCGGCAAACGTCGGCACGTCGGGCAACTGGCTCGTGCGCTGCGGGCTGGTGACCGCCAGCGCGCGCAGCTTGCCGGCCTTGATGTGTTCGAGCAGCGTGGGCACGGTGGCAAAGCCGAACTGCACCTGGCCGCCCAAAAGATCGGTGATCACGGTGCCGCCGCCGCGATACGGCACATGCAGCACGTCCACGCCCGCCTGCTGGCGCAACTGTTCGCCGGCCAGATGCGGCCCGCTGCCCACGCCCGCCGACCCGAAGGACAACGTGCCGGGCTGCGACTTGGCCAGCGCCAGGAACGACGCAATGTCCGCCGCCTTGACCGACGGGTGCACCACCATGACGAAGGGCGCCGTCGCCATCAGTGAGATCGGCGCGAAATCCTTGATGGCGTCGTATGGCTGGCGATCGCCCAGCAGCGCGGGATTGATGGTGAACGTGGAGTCGACCATGCCGATGGTGTAGCCGTCCGGCGCGGACACCGCCAGCGCGCGCGTGCCGATCGTGGTGCCGCCACCGCCGCGGTTTTCCACGACAAAGGGCTGGCCCAGCGCCTCGGCAAACACCTGACCCGCCATGCGGCCCAGCGTGTCGGTCGCCGCGCCCGGCGGGTAGGGGATATACAGGCGGACCGCCTTGTCCGGGTACTGCGCGGCCCGTGCCGCGAAGGACCACGGCAACACGGCGGCGCCCGCGGCCATGGCGGCGCTGTGGATCAGAAACGCTCTGCGCGATGGGTGCATGTCTTTGTCTCCTGGTTCATGTTCTTTGCGGCCTCTGTGGGCCTGTGGCTTCGTGGCGGTCTGGCGCTTGGCTTTTTACGGGTTGGGGTTCAGGCGCTGTACCGGCCCTCGGCAAGTTCCTCTTCCGGATCCGCGCCCAGCCCCGGCGCGTCCGGCACGTTGACCCAGCCGTTCTCGATGGGCACGCTGCGCCCGTACGGCACATGCGCCAGTTCGACGTAAAGGCGTTCCAGCGACACCTCGGCCTGCTGCGCGGCAATCAGATGCAGGCTGGCAAGGTAGCCGGGGCCAAAGAACGCCACCTGCGGCGCGCAGATGACGCTTGTATCCGCGCACTTCTGCGCAATCCGCCACGCGGCGGTCAGGCCCAGCTTGATGACGCTGGGCTGCACGTACTGCGCCGCTTCCGTGTCCACCACGCGCTCCAGATCGGTGGCGCTGCTGGCGTTCTCGCCGACGGCCAGGGCAATGCCGCAGGCCTGCTTCAAGCGGGCGAGTGCGCGATCATCTTCCGGCGGCCACAAGGGTTCTTCGATCCAGAACGGGTCATGCGGGCGCATGGCCGCGATGGCGGCTTCGGCTTCGCTCGGCAGCCACGCGCAGTTCGTGTCCACCATGATCGGCACGCCCGGACCCGTGCTGCGGCGCACGGCGGCCAGCGCATCGGCGGTGCGCTCGTGCAGCTTGATCTCGGTATAGCCTTCGTTCAGCGCCTGCGTGGTCACGGCGTCCAGGCGTTCGGCGTTGCCGTAATACTGCAGCAGCGACGCATACACGCGCACCCGCTCGCGGCGCTTGCCGCCCAAGAGCGCATACAACGGCACGCCGGCGCGCTTGGCGCGCAGGTCCCACAGCGCGATATCCAGCCCGGCCAGCGCGTGCACCACGGGGCCGGACCGTCCCAGGTTGTGCAGCGTGCGCTGCATGCCCGGCAACAAGGTGTCGTCGTCCGCGTCGCGTCCGCAGGCCAGCGGCGCGATCAGCGTCTCGAAGATCGCGGGCAAGGCGCGCGGCTCCACGCAATACGATTCGCCCCAGGCCACCGTACCGTCCTCGGTCTGCACGCGCACCAGCGCGCTGTCGAGCTTGTCGCGCGGGCGGCCGGCAAATAGGGGTGAAGGGCTCCAGTGATGGAACGGCAGGCGCAACGGAATGCAGGTGACGGAAACGATGGTGTTGGCGGGCATGGCGGTGTGGCGAATAGCGGGTCTGCTGAATGCGATGGCCTATTCTGGCGGCCTGCCGTTCATATGGTCAAATAGATGAATTGACTATTTCCATATGAATTTCATATGTTCAATCGGCGAGAACTCCTGCTGCTGCGCGCCATGTACCGGCTCGACACCGTCACCGCCGCAGCCGCCTCGGTCAACATGACGCAGCCCGCCGCCAGCGCGCTGTTGCGCGACATGGAAACGCGGCTGGGCTTTGCGCTGTTCAGCCGCGAGAACCGCCGGCTGCACCTGACCAGCCAGGGCCGCGCGCTGATTCCCGAGGTGCTCAACGCGCTGGCCGGCATCGAGGCCGTGGACCGGCTGGCCGTCGACATCCGCCAGGGCGCGTTGGCGCGATTGGACGTGGGCGCCGTCGCCATCGCCGCGTCCAGCCTGCTGCCCCCGGCCCTGGCCGGCGTGCGCCGCGCGCATCCAGCGGTCGCGGTGACCGTGCGCGCCGGCACCGCGCTGGAAATCATCGAGATGGCGGTGGATCACCGCATCGACCTGGGCATCATCATCGGCTCGCCGCCGGATATCGACCGGGTGTCCAGCCTGCGGCTCGCGCCGTTGGGACTGCATGCGGTCATGCCGAAGGACCATCCGTGGGCGCGGAAGGCCGATCTGACGTTGGACGAGGTGGCCGAGGCGGGACCGATCATGCTAGCCCCCGCGCTGCCCGCCGGCCGCGCGACGCGCCAGGCCTTGGAGGCGCGCGGCCTGCCCTATCGCCCGATCATCGAAGCGGCGCAGTCGTCGGCCGCGTGCGCGCTGGCTGCGGAGGGACTGGGCGTCGCCATCGTGGAAAGCCTGGGCGCGCACTACGCCGAACGCCAGGGGCTGGTGGCGCGGCAACTGCTGGCGCTGGAAGATCCGGTGCTGGCGGTGGTGTGGTCGCGCGACCGCGCGATGAGCGCGCCGGCGCGGTTGCTGCAGGAAGAGTTGGAGAAAGAGGTGCAGACGTGGCTGGCGCGCGCGTAGGCGCGCCGCGCCCGCCTCAAGGCAGGACCGGAAAACGCGTGGCGATATCGTCACCGGTGAACTGCGCGGTCCAGCCAGCCGGATCGTTGAACAGCCGGATGCAGGTGAAGGCCGGCGACGAGCCCATGTCGAACCAGTGCGCAATGCCCGCCGGCACGGAAATCAGGTCGTCTTTCTCGCACAGCGCCGCATAGACGCGGCCTTCGGCGTGAAGCACGAACAACCCGCTGCCCGCGACGAAGAAGCGCACCTCGTCATCGGCATGCGTGTGCTCGGCCAGGAACTTGCGCCGCAGCGCCGCGCGGTCCGGATGCGTGGCGTCCAGGCTGATGACGTCCACGGCCCGGTAGCCGCGCTCGGCCATCAACTGATCGATCTGCGGCCGGTATGCAGCCAGCACCGCCTCCGGCGATGCGCCGGGTCCAAGCGGCGCCTGCGCGGTCCAGCGCTCGAAGCGCACGCCGATGGCCGCGAGCTCTCGCTGCACCTCGGCCGCATCGTCCAGCACGCGCGCGGAATCGGGCGCGTTGTCGGGATAGATCGTCAGGGTGGACATGGGCAGACGGCTTACCAGGAGGTCGTGTACGCGCCGGGGAACTGCTTGGCGACAAAGGCCTTCACCTCGTCGGACTGGTAGGCCTTGATGAAGCGCGCGATGCGCGGATCGTTCTTGTTGTCCTCGCGCGCGGCGATGACGACGGGCGCGAACGGCGCGTCCTTGCTTTCCAGCACCAGCGCGTCCTTGGCGGGCGACAGGCCTGCGGGGATCGCGTACGCCGAGTTCACGGCCGCGGCGTCCACGTCCTTGAGCGAGTGCGGCAGTTGCGCGGCCTCGATCTCGACGAACTTCAGGCTCTTGGGGTTCTCGGCGATATCGAAGATCGACGCCGTCACCGTCACGCCGTCCTTCAGCTTGATCAGCTTGGCCGCCTGCAGCACCAGCAGCGCGCGGGCGCCGTTGGTCGGATCATTCGGGATGGCCACCTTGCCGCCTTGCGGCAGATCGTCCAGCGACTTCACGCGCTTGGAATAGATGCCCATCTGCTGCACCACCGCAGTCGCCACCGGCACCAGCTTGTAGCCGCGCGCCTTGTTCTGCGATTCCAGGAAGGGCTTGTGCTGGTAGATGTTCACGTCCAACTCCTTGGCGTCCAGCGCGGCGTTGGGCTGGATGAAGTCGCTGAACTCGATCAGCTTGACCTTCAGACCCTGCTTGGCCGCAACCTGCTGCACGACTTCGCCGATCTGCGCGTGCGGGCCGACGGTGACGCCCACTTTCAGCTCGGCGTCCTGCGCCATCGCCGAGGTGCCGGCAAATCCAAGAAGGGTGGCAAAAACGGCGAGGGAATGGCGAAGGCGCATGGAAGAGTCTCTACAGGTTTAAACGATTGAGGATTGGAACAATGACCCCGGATTCTAGTGAGCGGGCTTCAAAACCGGAAGCGATGAATATTCATATTGATATGCGGATTTCGATATAAACACCGCGATGACAGCGCCAGCGCATGCGGACACAATAGAGCCTGCTTTCATCCAACCAACCCCGCCAACCATGTCCACCACCCCCGAACTCCATCCGCACGCACGCGCGTTGCTGGCCGACCACTACGCCGCCGTCGACGCCGACCTGCCCGTCCTGCTCGACCTGCTGTTCGCACGCAGCGCGGGCGAAGACTGGCACAAGGCCGGCACGTTCAAGCATCACCTGCTGGGCGTCTACCGCACGCTGGCGCTGTGGAACCAGCCGCGCGAAGTGCGCCTCCTGGGCCTGTTCCACAGCGTGTACGGCAACGAATATGTGGACCTCACCCTGTTTGACCGCGAACGCGAGCGCAACACGCTGCGCGACGTGTTGGGCACTGAAGCCGAGGAATGGGTCAGTCTCTTTTGCGCGATGCCGCGCACGCGCTTCGTGCAGGCCATCCTGCAAGGCCAGGGCTCGGGACCGGAAGGCCTGACGCTGGAAGGCGCCGATGGGCAGGTCTTCACTTTCACGCCACGTCAGGTCGCGGCGTTCACCGTCGTGTCCGCCGCCGACATCGGCGAGCAATGGCACAGCTGGCAGGACGAGATCTTCGCGGGCTATCCGCAGCAGCAGCGCCGCGACCTGAAAACGAACTGGGCCTCGTCGCTGTGGCCCGGCCCGCTCAAACCGCCGTCGAACATCCTGTCGATGCTGTCGCATCTGCTGGCGCCGCTCTCGCGCATGCCGCAGGACACGGGCATTCCCATCCCGCCCGCCTTCGACCACTGCCGCGCCACGCTCAGCCCGCGCGACGAAGCGGCGGCCAGCGCGCTGTACTGGCAGGTCATCACGCGCATGCACCCGCTGACCGAAATGGACAGCGCGCGGCACATGCTGGAAGCCGCGGTCGAACACAACCCTTGGGTAGGCGAACCGCGCCTGCTGCTGGCGCAACTGGCGCTGACGGCGGGCGAATTCGAGGCCGCGGAACAGCACGCCGCCGCCGGGCTGGCCGCGCTTCAGGCGTGGGGCACCGCGTGGGACAAACGGATTGAATGGGCCGGATGGATGGCCTGGGCGCGCATCGAACTGCAGAACGCGCGGGCGCGCAAATGGCCGGAAAACCTGGCCGCGCTCAATGGCATGGGGCTGGTGGAATAAGACCCGCCCTAATGCAGACGGCCCCGCTCAAGCGGGGCCGCTGGTGATCGTTGCACGACGCGCGTCAAGCGCAAGCCTTGCGGCAAGGCGAAGGCGAGAACCTGCCTACGTGCCTTCCCAGTGCGGACCGGGCACGACGATGTCGAACATTTCAAGCACGCGGGCCACGGTGTGGTCCACCATTTCATCGATGGACTTGGGCCGGTGATAAAACGCCGGCAACGGCGGAAACACAATGCCGCCCATTTCGGTAACGGCTGTCATGTTGCGCAGGTGCGCCAGATTGAACGGCGTCTCGCGCACCATCATCAGCAGGCGGCGGCGCTCTTTGAGCGTGACGTCGGCGGCGCGCGTGATGAGGTTATCCGACAGGCCATGCGCAACCGCCGCCAGCGTGCGCATCGAGCACGGCACGATCACCATGCCGGCGGTCTGGAACGCGCCGCTGGCCAAGGTGGCGCCCACGTCGCGAATGCTGTGTACGTGGTCTGCCAGCGCGTAGACGTCCTGGCGGCTGACATCGAGCTCATGCTTGATGTTCAGCACGCCAGAGGCGGACACCACCAGATGCGTCTCGACGTCTTCGACGTTGCGCAACGCCTGCAGCATGCGCACCGCATAGAGCGCGCCGGTGGCGCCCGTGATGCCGACGACGAGCCGCCGCATGATGGCGTTAAGCCGTGGCGCCGGATTGCTCCAGCAGCGTCTTCAGTTCGCCGGACTCGTTCATTTCATTCATGATGTCCGAGCCGCCGATGAACTCGCCGGACACGTACAGCTGCGGAATGGTCGGCCAGCTGGAGAATTCCTTGATGCCCTGGCGGACTTCGTCGTCCTCGAGCACATTGACCGTGACGAGCTTCTTCACGCCACAGCCCTTCAGGATTTGAATGGCCTTGCCGGAGAACCCGCATTGCGGGAACTGGGCGGTGCCCTTCATGAACAGCACGACGGGGTGCTGGGTAACGGTTTCGCGGATGAATTCTTGAACGTCGCTCATGGTGGTCTCTTGGACAGGCAAAACGGAATGGGTCAATTATAGGTACAGCCGGGAAAACCGCCCGATTACCCCGGCGCGGCGCCGGTATATCGGGGCGAACGCAACAGCACGTGACGGGGCGGGTGAGCTGCGCTGGGAGGTGTCAGACACCCGGTGAGAGGCGCGGAGTCCTCTGGAGGGTGTCAGACACCCGGGTGAGAGGCGCGGCATCCTCTGGAGGGTGTCAGACACCCAGGTGAGAGGCGCGGCATCCTGAACGGGCACTTCCGGGGTGTCAGACACCAGGCACGGGCTGCCGGTGAGAGTGTCAGACACCCGGCACCGGCTGCCGGCAAAGATGTCAGACACCCGGCACCGGCT
>NZ_DAMCTG010000010.1:25749-98879 GCF_032113835.1 Achromobacter sp.
TGTCAGACACCCGGCACCGGCTGCCGGCAAAGATGTCAGACACCCGGCACCGGCTGACTGCCCAGGTGTCTGACACCCCGATGAGATGCCCGACGCCTGGAACCAACGCATCGCGGGGTGTCAGACACCTGCGACCAGCAAACGCCCGCCCGAAATCCGCTCGATCCCCGCCAAATCCTGGCGGCTGTGCACGTCTTCAAATCCGGCCTGGCGCAGCATGTCTCGTACCGACGCCGCCTGATCCCAGCCATGCTCCATCCAGAGCGAACCGCCGGATTTCAGATGACCGCCGGCGCCCTGCACAATGCGCGCCAGATCCTCCAGCCCGCCCGCACCATCCGTCAGCGCCCCCCGCGGTTCAAAACGCAGGTCGCCCTGATCCAGGTGCGGATCGTCGCTGGCCACATACGGCGGATTCGACACGATCAGATCAAACCCTTCGCCGGCCGGCACCGCCTCGTACCAGCTTCCTTCCACAAAGCGCACCGCAGCCGTCAGATCCCACGCGTTCCCGGCAGCCACGGCCAGCGCGGCCGGGCTGACGTCCGACGCCATCACCCGCGCGTCGCGTCGCGCCAGCGCGATCGACACCGCGATCGCGCCGCTGCCCGTGCCCAGGTCCAGCACCATCGGCCCTGTGACGTCTTTGATGCATTCCAGCGCGGTTTCCACCAGCACCTCGGTATCGGGACGCGGAATCAGCACGTCGGGCGTCACGCGAAACCGGTGTCCCATGAATTCGCGATGACCCAGCAGATAGGCCATGGGCTCCCCCGCCTGCCGGCGCTGCGCCAACGCCTCGTACGCCGCCGCCACCTCCGGCGCCAACGCATCGGTATCGTGCGCCAGCAGCCACGCGCGCGGCTTGTTCAGCACGTGCTCCAGCAGCATGCGCACTTCCAGGCGCGGCAGCCGCGCGTCGAGCAGCAGACTCTTGATCTGAGGCGCGGTCATCGCGTCGGCCTTAAATATCGTCGCCCAGCGCGGCAAGCTGCTCGGCCTGATGCTCGGCGATCAGCGCGCCGGTCAGCTCCTCGAGATCGCCTTCCATGATCTGCTGCAGCTTGTACAGCGTCAGGTTGATGCGGTGATCGGTCACGCGGCCCTGCGGGTAGTTATAGGTGCGGATGCGCTCGGACCGGTCGCCCGTGCCGATCAGGCTCTTGCGCTCGGCCGCTTCCTTGCTCTGGCGCTCCCGCTCTTCCTTGTCCTTCAGGCGCGCGGCCAGCACCTGCATGGCCTTGTCCTTGTTGCGGTGCTGCGAGCGGTCGTCCTGGCATTCCACCACCAGCCCCGTCGGCAAGTGGGTGATGCGCACCGCCGAATCGGTCTTGTTGATGTGCTGGCCGCCCGCGCCGCTGGCGCGGAAGGTGTCGATGCGCAGGTCGCTGGGATTGATGACGATCTCGGACATGGCGTCGGCTTCGGCCATGATGGCCACCGTGCACGCCGACGTGTGGATGCGGCCCTGCGCCTCGGTGGCCGGCACGCGCTGCACGCGGTGCGCCCCCGACTCGAACTTCAGCCGGCCATACGCGCCGTCGCCGTCGATGCGCGCGATCACTTCCTTGTAGCCGCCCAATTCGGACGGGCTTTCCGACATCAGTTCGACGCGCCAGCCGCGCTGTTCCGCGTAGCGCGTGTACATGCGCAGCAGGTCGCCGGAGAACAGCGCGCTCTCGTCGCCGCCCGTGCCAGCGCGGATTTCCAGGAACACGCTGCGCCCGTCGTTGGGGTCGCGCGGCAGCAGCAGAAGCTGCAACGCCGCTTCCAGCGATTCCAGCTTGACGCGCCCGGACTTGATCTCTTCCTCGGCCATCGCCTTCATGTCGGGCTCGGACAGCATCTCCTGCGCGGTCGCAATGTCTTCCTCGGTGCGGGCAAAGGCGGTGAAGGCTTCGACCACCGGCTCCAGTTCGGCGCGCTCGCGGGAAAGCTTGCGGAAGCGGTCCATGTCGGACGCGGTTTCCGGTTCGGCGAGCAGGGCATCGACCTCAATCAGGCGATGGCACAAATGCTCCAGCCGGCTGCGCATGGAAGATTTCATGAGGGGAGGACCAAGAGAGAAAACAGAGAAAGCGGGCGCCCACAAAGCGAACGCCCGCCATGAGGCGGGACGTGGGGCAACGCCGCTAACGGCGGGAGTCGCGGCCGGGGAAGAGGCGCGGCATCCAGGCAAGCAGTTGCTTGCGGTCGTCGCCTTCGCTGCGGTTCAGCGCCGCGAGCGGGCCGTGCAGGTATTTCTGGGTCAGGCCGTGCGCCAGTTGCTCGAGCACGGCTTCGGGCGATTCGCCCCGCGCCAGCAGGCGGCGGGCGCGTTCCAGTTCGGCGGCGCGGACGTCTTCGGCGGCCTGATGCAGGTCGCGGATGACGGGCACCACTTCGCGGGATTGCATCCAGTGCATGAAGCCCTGGACGCGGGTTTCGATGATGGCCTCGGCCTGCACCACCGCGGCGCGGCGGGCATCGGTGCCAGTCTGCACCAGCCGGCCCAGGTCGTCCACCGAATACAGGTAAACGTCGTCCAGGCGGCCGACTTCGGGCTCGATGTCGCGCGGCACGGCCAGATCGATCATGACCATCGGGCGGTGACGGCGCAGGCGCGTAGCCCGTTCAACCATCCCCAGGCCGAGGATGGGCAGGGAGCTTGCCGTACAGGAAACAATGACGTCGAATTCGGACAGCCGCTCGGTCAGGTCGGACAGCTTCATCGTGCTGGCCGAGAAGCGGTTGGCCAGCAGTTCGGCGCGTTCGGCCGTGCGGTTGGCCACCACCATGCTGCGCGGACGTTGCGCGGCAAAGTGCGTGGCGCACAATTCGATCATTTCGCCCGCGCCGATGAACAGCGTGCGGGCCTGGTCCAGATTGCCGAACACGCGCTCGGCCAGACGCACTGCGGCGGCGGCCATGGACACGGATTCGGCGCCGATGGCGGTTTGCGACCGGACCTCCTTGGCGACCGAGAAGGTGCGCTGGAACATCTGGTGCAGCAAGGTGCCAAGCGAACCGGCTTCGCCAGCGGCGCGCACCGCGTCCTTCATCTGGCCCACGATCTGGGTTTCGCCCAGCACCATGGAATCGAGGCCGCTTGCCACGCGGAAGGCGTGACGCACGGCGTCGTCTTGATGATGGCGATAGAGGTGCGGGCGCAGCGTGCCGGCGTCCAGGCGGTTGTGTTCAGCCAGCCAGGCGGGCAACTGATCCGCCACGTGGCCGTCGGCCGCGCAGTAGATCTCGGTGCGATTACAGGTGGACAGGATGGCGGCTTCGCGGACGGAGCCGCCGAATGCCGAACGCAAGCCTTCGAGGGCGGGCTTGACCAGATCGACGGGCATGGACACGCGTTCGCGGACCGACACCGGCGCGGACGTGTGATTCAGACCGAAGGCAAGGACAGCTACCGACATGTGTGAGGGATGGCGGAAAGCCACCCGCGGCTAAGCGTTAAGTACTGCCACTATAAGAACAATGCGTCGCAGCCCGCTTGTCGCGCGTCAAAGGCGGGAAAGCATCCGGCTGTAACAGCAAAACCGCTGACGATTATACTCCTGCGGGTTATCCCCAGGCCATTCCCGTCCCCGATCACCGACAGATGACGCCCGATCGTGCCTTGTAGGCAACAGTTGGGCGCTTTGCTGCCCAGGCACGGCGACATTGCGCGCCGGGTCACGAAAAAAAGCGACGCTTCACTCGCCCAACTGGCACAACGCCAAAAAATTGTGTATAGTTGCGGACTTCGTTGGCCTGGTAGCTCAGTCGGTAGAGCAGAGGATTGAAAATCCTTGTGTCGGTGGTTCGATTCCGCCCCAGGCCACCAAAAGAATTTCCGGGAGCTTCTGTTCCCACAAAAAGCCCAGCCTTGCGCTGGGTTTTTTGTTGGTGGCGGCACTGCGTCGCCGGTGTTTTGCTGGTGGTGGCACTGCGCCGCCGGTGTTTTGCTGGTGGCGGCACTGCGCCGCCGGTGTTTTGCTGGTGGCGGCGCTACGCCGCCACGTGTCCCGACATTTTGTGTATAGTGGCGGGCTTCGTTGGCCTGGTAGCTCAGTCGGTAGAGCAGAGGATTGAAAATCCTTGTGTCGGTGGTTCGATTCCGCCCCAGGCCACCAAAAAATTCAGATCTTCGCCATGCCGAGGATCGTTTCCCCCAGATCGGGAAGTTGCTTGCCCGACAGCTAGCGAGTGGGCTGCCGCCGCGACATGCGGTCGTGCGCCGCCGCGCACAGACCTCCATCACATCTCTCCGATTTCATCGCCCGCGAGGTCTCCGTGCGTAAATATCGATCAATTGCTCCTGTGAATGGCCGCTTGCGTCGGCTGAACCGTCGCCAGCGCAAGAAGTTGCACGTCGGCGAATACCAAGAACTCCTTTTCGAAGTTCGTGGGTCGCTCGCCAGCGACATCGATGACGGCGACGCGCTGCTTGATGCGTTCATCGCGTGGATCGAGAGCTGCGACCTCTACTTTGCCGGCTACGTCGGTCGAGGCAAGATCGATGGCATGGTGCTCACCGATGTAGGATCTCCAACTGAGGAGCAGCGGCAATCCGTGGTCCGCTGGTTCAGGGAGCGCCCGGAAGTGGCCGAAGTCGAGGCGGGCGAATTCCGAGATGCCTTTTACGGCTACGACTAGGCATTGCCCAAATGTGACGCTCGCGACCTACGCCGGCGCGAACCTGCGCAAGTCCAACGCGTTCACGCGGCGAACCGTTCGCAGGCTCAGCCCCGAACTTAGCCCCTTAACGTTTTCAGACGTTCCATGATGAGATCGGCACGCTCCGGCTCGGCAAGAAGGCCTGGAAGCACATTCGCGAAGTCGGGGTTTTCGACGAGGTTGGAGATCGCGGCGCCCGTGGCCTGGCGCAACGGTGCGGGCGAGGCGGCCAGTTCCGCAGCCAATTCCTCACGCCCATCCACGATGTTCAATATATCTTCCAGGTCGTGACTGTTCATGAAGTCACCGCCTCCCCGGCCAGCAAATGCCTCCAGCTTCGTCGCGACAAAGGCGACGGCGCTGATCAGCTTGATCGTCAACCCCGGTTCCAGCTCCATATCGCCAGCCGTCTCGACCGCGTAGGAATACCAGCGATTGGAGAAACCTAGGATCTCCGAATGAACGGGCATGAGATCAAAAAGGACGCCGGATTCCTTGTGCACCCAGCGGCAAATGACATCGCCGCTGACATCGCGAGCAAATCCACGCGCCGCAACCGCTTCTTCGAACCGATGAAACGTCGCACGATTGGCCTCCAGCACCGCATCCACGTCGCGCGTGGCGCGGACGGGGTCTGCAAAAGGGTCCGTAATCAGCAGGCCCGCAACCGCGCCCCCGACAAATACAACTTGTTCCCGCAATTCGCCAAGGGCCTTGGCGACGCTGCGTAAATAGGGCAAGTTGGGGTCATCCGTTCGCATTGGCGGCTCCTGCATCAGTTCGCATCAGTTCGGTCTCCAAGAGCTTGGTGGCGAGGGCGCGCTCGCGGGTTCTTCCCGTGCGCAGGGCATCCACCAACGCCAGCATGCGGTGCAGGGCCGGGTCCGCAAGCGCGGCCTGCGGCGCCGTGGGATACAGAGGCGAAAGTGCCGGTCCCTTGGCGGCTCCTGTGGGGTGAGCCCATACGGGGGCCTCCCCTGGCGCGGCGTTCAAGTGACTGGCCAGAGGCTCGACGCCGAAGGCCGTAGGAACGCCCCGCTTGACCGGTCCCGGGGTGGCGGGCCAGACATATCGCACGCCATGCACGACAAACTCCAGAAGATTCCCTCGTACCGGCCGCCATTGGCCGCGTGCCGGCGCCACCGCCAGGCCTGCCGCGACGGCGCGTTTGACGCTTGCGTGGGTCTCCGAGGCGCTCATGTGCAGCGCCGAGCCCAGCGCGGCATAAGTCCAGCGCTGCGGCGGGTGGGCAGCAGCTTTAAGAAGTACCAACAGGTCTTGAGGTTTCAGATCCATAAGCCCGATATTCGCTATTCGCGAATTGCGAATATCACCGATGAGACGACCTTTTGCAACTACTGTATTTCCTGCTCGGCGTCAGATGTAGCTTCCGTTTTCAGGACATCCAGCACAAATTCCCCCTTTTCGCACCACCCCTTCTTACCCGCCGCATTTCGCGATATCGTGACATGCCGTCCCGCAGCAGAATCCCCGTAACCGCACGTCCGTCCCCCACCACGGAGTCGCGATATGCGCGCCCGCGCACGAATCCTTTTCTGCCTCTTTGGCCTGGCCCTGGGATGGGCGGGTGCGGCGCTTGGGGCGGAAACGCCTGCGCCGGCCTCGCAACCGCCCGCCGCCATCCAGATGGCCGAAATCCCGCTTCGGGCGGACACGGACTTGCGCTACGCCGAAGGCGTCCTGCAGCGCGCCGCCACGGCGGATCCCGTATCCGCACTCATGCCGCCGCTGGACGCCATCGCCAAATCCGCCGACGAAAAGCTCTACGAATTCCAGCCGGCGCAGCTTCGCAACTTTCCGATCATGCGGCTCGAAAGCCTGGAGCGGCATTGGATCTTTGACGTGCGGCGGCTGGCGCGGTGGCAGGCGGACATGCGGCAGGCGACGGCGTGGTACGCCAGCGATGCGGCCGAGCTGCTGCGGCGGCGCACGGCGTGGCAGGCGATCAAGGATGCGCCGGGGGCATCCGGGCTGCCGGCCGCGCTGGCCGACCGTATCGATGCGGTGATCGCGCAATTGTTGGCGGCCAGCCAGGCGCTGTCCGGGCCGCTATCGCGCCAGGTCGAGCTGGAGCAACGGGCCAACGCGATCGAGGAGCAGATCAAGGCCGGCCAACGTCAGGTGATGGAGGCGATCGATTATGTCGACGCACGGCTCTTGCGCGTGGATTCGCCGCCGCTCTGGGCGCTGGACTGGGCCGGAAAGACCGACCAGGACACGCTGACCCTGCTGCGCAAGGGCCTGGACATCGAGGTGCGATTCGCGCGCGATTACGGCGCGGCGGGCGCCAGCAACCAGCGCGCCTTGCACACGCTGCAACTGCTGCTGCTACCGCTTCTGCTCTGGCTGGCGCGCAAGAGCCGCAACGCCATCCGCACCGGCGTAATGAGCGAAACCGCCGCCGGCGTACTGGGGCGGCCGTTGTCCACGTGGGTGCTGCTGTCCATGATGGGCGTGCTGGCCCTGGAGCCGGACGCGCCCTTGATGGTCCAGCAGATCGCGCTGGTGCTGGCGGCGCTGCCCGTGCTGCGCCTGCTTCCGCCGGCCAGCCGACGGCATCTGGACCATTGGCCGCGTGTCATCACCGCGCTATTCCTGGCCGAGCGGCTGGGGTTCCTGTTCCTGGCCAACACGCTGTTCTACCGCCTGTCGACGGTGGCGATGGCCGTGTTGGCGCTGACGGCGATCCTGTGGCTGCTGGCGCGCGGGCGGCGCCAGACGTACCCGCCCGGCTCCGAGCGGCTGGTGCGCGCCCTACGCGCCGTGGCCTGGGGCGCCGCCGCGCTGATGTGCGTGTCGCTGGCCGCGAATCTGGTCGGCAATGTGTCGCTGTCCGAAATGCTGACGAGCGGCATCATCGGCAGCGGTTATTTCGGACTTGTGCTGTACGCGGGCGTCACCGTCATCATCACCTTGCTGCAGCTGTTGCTGGCGCGTCAGGGCATTTCGCGTTTCCGGCTGGCGCGCGATCATGCGCCGCCCCTGGTGCAGTTGCTGATCCGCCTGGTGACCGCCGCGGCCATCGTGGGCTGGGCGGTCTACACGATGGACCGCTTCCGCGTCCTGCGCGTCACGTACGCGGCCGTGACGCAGGTGCTCTCCTACACGCTGGAATTCGGCCAGATCTCCATCAGCCTGGGCAACATCCTGGTCTTCGCAATCTCGGTGCTGATCGCCTTCTGGGCCGCGCGCACCATCCGCATCATCCTGCACGACGAGGTGTTGACGCGCATGTCGCTGCCGCGCGGCGTCGGCAACAGCATCGCCTCGCTGTCGTACTACCTGGTGCTGTTGCTGGGACTGGGCATCGCACTGTCGGCCGCGGGATTTCAGACCAGCCAGCTCACCATCGTGTTCGGCGCCCTGGGCGTGGGCATCGGCTTCGGCCTGCAGGGCGTGGTGAACAACTTCGTGTCCGGGCTGATCCTGATGTTCGAGCGGCCGATCCAGCCGGGCGACGTGGTTGAGATCAGCGGCACGTCCGGTCAGGTGCGCGACATCGGCATGCGCGCCACGCGGATTAAGACCTTTGACGGCGCCGACGTGATCGTGCCGAACGGCACGCTGCTGTCCGAGAAGCTGACCAATTGGACGATGCTGGATCGCAGCCGACGTATCGAGGTCAGCATCGGACTGGCCTACGGCACCGATCCGAGGCGGGTGCTGGAACTGCTGGATGGCGTGGCGCGCCAGACGCCGGGCGTGGTGACGGAACCGCCGCCCATGGTGCTTTTCATGGGATTTGGCGCAAGCACGCTGGATTTCAGCCTGCGGGCGTGGACCTACGATTTCGATCGCTGGATCGAGATCCGCAGCGACATGATGGCGCGGATGTATGACGCGCTGCGGGAGGCGGGCATTGAGATTCCCTTTCCGCAGCGGGATTTGCATGTGCGCAGTGTGTCGGAGGAGGCCGGCCGCGCGATCTTCGCGGCCCGGCCGCTGGAAGAGGACGCCCCTCAACCCGGGCGAACCGGCAGCCAGGACGCCGAACGGCCATCAGGAGCATGACCGGCGGGAGCTCGCGAACGAGGGCGGCGCGGCCAAGCCAACCGTCGCGCCGGCTCACGCGCCAGCCATCACCGGCACCGTCAGCCCATTCTTCACCCGGCTCATCACCACCAGCGTCGAAAACCGCTTCACGTTGGGGTTGCCCCAGAAATGGCGCTGCGCAAACACCTCATATTCGGCCATGTCGCGCATGGTGAGCGTCAGCACGAAGTCGACCTCGCCCGTCACCGACAGGCACTGCATGATCTCGGGCGCGGTCTGCATGGCGCGCTTGAACTGGTCGAGCTTGTCGGCACGCTCGCTTTCCAGCGACACCAGCACCACCATCGTGATCCCGCGGCCCACGGCGGCGGGGTCCACGACGGACACGTCCGCCGTCACCACCTTGGATTCGCGCAACCGCTTCATGCGGCGCAGGCAGGACACCGGCGACAGGTTCACGCGTTGCGCGACGTCCTGGCTGGTGCGCTGGTTGTCTTCCTGCAGGCTTTGCAGGATCTGCAGGTCGAAATCGTCTAGTTCCATGGGGCGCTCGGAACGCTTGGAGATGAAAACATCGGGTGGATCGTAGGGCGAAATGCGGGTATCGGCTGATTCTAATCGTGGCCGCGATGCAAACCGTCGCGAATTCGACGGGAAACTTCATTTCGAGCGTGCGGGACGCAGGAATTATTCAAGCCGCTTGCTTACACTGGGAGCCCTCCGCCCGCACCGCCGGGAATTTCCACGCTGCACCCTGCAATGCCCTCACTCCAGCTTTTCCTGCTTTTCCTGGCCGCCGATGCGGCCTTGAAGCTCACGCCCGGCCCCGACATGGCCCTCACGCTGTCGCGCGGCATGACGCAAGGGTTTCGTCCCGCCTTCCATAGCGTGCTGGGCAACGTGGCCGCCGGATTCATCCAGGTTCCGGCCGTCGTATTGGGCCTGGCATCCGTGCTGCGGACCTTTCCCACGCTTTTCGTGGGCATCAAGGCGGCGGGCGGCCTGTATCTGGGGTATCTGGGCGTCAAGGCGATGATCCGGTGCGCGAACGCCGCCGAGGTGTCGCTGGCGGCCCGGCCGGGCGATGCGCGCGACGCCTTCTGGCAGGGCTTCATCACCAACCTGCTCAATCCGAAGGTGCTGCTCTTCATGATCGCCTTCCTGCCGCAATTCACCTCGCCGGACAACGGGCCGGTCTGGATCCAGATGCTGGTGCTCGGCGTCACGATGAAGGCGCTCAGCCTGCCCTACGGCAGTTGCTTTGCGTACGGCGCGTCGCGCATCCGCGGCTGGGTCGCGCGCAATCCGTGGTTCCTGCGCGCGCAGCAGGGCATTCTGGGCGCGATCATGCTGGGGCTGGCCATTTACGTGCTGGTTTCCACGGCGATGAATCCGCAGCCCTGACCATCCGCCCTCGCGCCGAATCATCCCAGTACGAGCGTCTTACCCTAAGCCCCAGCCTTCCATGACCGCCGCCACCTTGAATAACGGACACAACAGCTCAGCGTCCACCCTGCTTCCCACCCTGTCGCTGATCGGCGCCATGGCCTCATTGTGCGTGGGCACGTCGTTCGCGAAATCGCTGTTTCCGGAAGTGGGCGCGCAAGGCACCACCGCATATCGCATCGTCATCGGCGCCATCATCCTGCTGGCCTTCTGGCGGCCGTGGCGCTTTCCGTTGACGCGCGGCAACGCCGCGAAGATCGCCTTGTACGGCGTGACGCTGGCGTGCATGAACCTGCTGTTCTACATGGCGCTGAAGACCCTGCCGCTGGGCATTGCCATCGCCATCGAATTCACGGGACCGCTGACGCTGGCCGTGGTGCTGTCGCGGCGCGCCATCGACTTTGTGTGGATCGCCTGCGCGCTGGCCGGCCTGATTCTGCTCATTCCCACCGGCCAATCCGTCCACGACCTCGATCCACAGGGCATCGCGTACGCGCTGGGCGCTGCCGTGTGCTGGGCGCTGTACATCATCTTCGGCAAGATGGCCGGCAACGTGCACGGCGGTCAGGCCACGTCGCTCGGTCTGCTGGCGGCCGCGATGGTCGCGCTGCCGGTCGGCGCGGCGCACGCGGGCATGGCGCTACTCGATCCCAAACTGATCCTGGCGGGCGTGGCCGTCGGCATCCTGTCCAGCGCACTGCCCTATTCGCTGGAAATGGTGGCGCTGCGGCGGCTGCCCCAAAAGACATTCGGCGTGCTGCTGAGCATGGAGCCCGCGATGGGCGCGCTGGCCGGGGTTGTGGTCTTGAACGAACATCTGTCCCAGACGCAATGGCTGGCGATTCTCGGCATCATCGTCGCGTCCGCCGGCTGCGCCGCAACGGCGCAGCGCAGCCGCAAGGCGCCGATCCCCGCGCCGGATTGAACAGACTTCTTCGCGAGCGGACGATGTCTCATCAGGTGTCTGACACCCTGGGGAGAACATCGTCAGCTTGCAGCGGCATCTCATAGGGTGTCAGACACCTTTGCAGCATCAGACACCTTTGCAGCAAATCGCCCTCCACTCCCCGCCATCAACCAAAGCCCGGCTCGCGCTGCGGCAGCGACAGCGGGTCGAAGTCTTCCCAATGGTTGTTGCGCCAGTGGCCGTTGGCGTGCTCCACGTCGGCGCCGCCGGCATCGCGCAGGATGCGGCACGCCAGGATTTCGCGCTGCGGCCGGACCCGCACGGCGACCATGACGCCGGCCTGACGGATCTCGGCATGGGAGTCGGGGTTGAAGTGGCCGTGCTGCGTGGCGCCGTGACCCGTTACCCAAAGCGCTCCGAACAGCGACCCGAGATACGCGCCGACACCCGCCGCGGCCAGAATTGCCGCCGTGGAGTCGCTGAGTTCCGCCGCAACGAATCCGCCGAACACCGCAAACACCGCCCCCACGCCGCCCGCGCCCAGATAGGCGCCCATGTCGGCGCGCCCCGCGTCGGGATCGGAACGCCGGTCGCCCCCATACGGAAAGCGGCCGTGCTCGCCGGCGGGATTGACGTAGAAGGTATGGATATCCCAGTCGGGAAAGCCGCTGGTGGCCAGGCGGCTGGCGGCGGCCTTGGCGGCTTCGAAGCCCTCGAAGCGGGCAGCTACGATCAAAGACATGGCAGTCTCCTCGCCCGCGGTCCGGGCCGGATGCGCATCGTTTCATCGTACGCCCGCGCCGCTTCCGTGCACGCACGCGTTACACATTGCGGCGGCTGTTACCCGGCCCGTTGTTGCCCAGCCGTTTGTTGCCCAGCCCGTTGTTGCCCAACCCCTTGTTGCCCAGCCCCTCATTGCCCGTCACCTCTGCTTGGCAACTCGTGACCCGGCGCCTCGCACCCGGCCCCTTATTCCGCCGAAAGCCCCTTTCCCTGGATGACCGCGCCCCAGCGCTCGTGCTCCTGCCGCGCATAGGCTTGGAAGGCATCGGGCGTGCTGCCGGCCGGCTCCATGCCCTGCAGCGTCAACTGCTTGACGACATCCGGCGATTCCAGCGCCAGCCGGATCGCATGGCTGAGCTTTTCCACGATGGGCGCGGGCGTGCCGGCCGGCGCGACCACGCCCTGCCAGGCGGCCGCCTCAAAGATCGGCCCGCCCGCCTCGGCAAACGTCGGAACGCCCGGCAATTGCGCGGACTGTTTGGCGGACGGCACGGCAATCGCGCGCAGCCTGCCCGCCTGGATCAGCGGCCGGGCGGCAGCCAGGTCCGCCATCATCAGCGGCACCACGCCCGCGGCGACGTCCTGCAGCGCGGGCGGCGACCCCTTGTACGGCACCGCCGTCGCGCGGCCGCCGACGGTTTCCATGAACAGTTCCATCGCCAGATGATGCGGACTGCCCACGCCCAGCGACGCATAACTGCCGGGCGGCTGGCGTTTCAGATACGCCTTCACGTCGTCCAGCGTATGCAGGTCCGAATCCGGCGCCGCGACCAGCACGATGGGCAACGCGACCAGCGTGGACACAGGCGTCAGCTGCTGCTGCGGATCGTAGGGCAGATCGCTGTACAGCCACGGGTTGAGCGCCAGCGTGCTCATGCCTGCGGTCAGCACCGTGTAGCCGTCCGGCCGGGCGCGCGCGGCTTCCTGCGCGGCAACGATGGTGGCCGCGCCCGGGCGGTTCTCGACCACCACCGGCTGCCCCAGCGTCTCGCCGACATGGCGGGCCACGATGCGGGTCGCCAGATCGCTGCCGCCCCCCGCGCTGAACGGCACCAGCCACCGGATGGGCCGATCAGGATAGTCGGCTGCCCACGACGCGGCCGGCATGGCCGCGGCCAGCGCCGCCGAAAACAGCATGCGCAGCACGCCTTGGAACATGACGTTCACTCCTTTTGAACTTCAAATGCGGGATTGTTGCCGATCAGGCGCGCGCGGCGCTCAGCCAGCGCAGGCCGGCCGACGTGGAACCCGCAGGACGGTACTCGCAGCCGATCCAGCCGGTGTATTGCAACTCGCGCAGCACCCCGAATATCCAGCCGTAGTCGAGTTCGCCCCGGTCCGGCTCCTGGCGCAGCGGCACGCCGGCAATCTGCAGGTGCCCCACGCGTCCGGTGGGCAGGTACTCGCGCAGTTTGGCGGTGACGTCGCCCTCGACGATCTGGCAGTGGTACAGGTCCATCTGCACTTTCAGGTTGGGGGCATTGACCGCCTGCACGACGGCATGTGCGTCTTCTTGGCGGTTCAGGAAATAGCCGGGGATGTCGCGCGTGTTGATCGGCTCGATCAGCAGCGTGACGCCGGCCGAGCGGGCCTCGCGCGCGGCCCAGTCGAGATTGGCGTGATAGTAGTCCAGCATCGCCTCGCGCGACGCATCGGGCGGCGCCACGCCCGCCATCACATGGACATTCGAACAAGACAGCGCGGTGGCATAGCAGAGGGCCTGCTCGATGCCGGCCTGGAACTCGGCCTGCCGGCCCGGCAGCGCCGCCAGCCCGCGATCGCCCTGCGCGGCGATGCCAGGCGGCGCATTGAACAGCACCTGCGCCACGCCGGCGGCATCCATGCGCTCGCGCACGAAGGCGGCGGGCGCTTCATAGGGAAACATGCACTCCACGCCCGCGAAACCGTCGGCCGCGGCCGCCGCATAGCGGTCCAGGAACGCATGTTCCGTGTACATCATCGACAGATTGGCGGCGAACTTCAGCATGGCGGGCTCCTGGCTCGAGGCGCCGCCGCGGACGGCGGCACCCGCCGAAAGTAGCACAGCCGGCCGCCGCTCCCAACCCGATCAGTACGTCATGCGCACGCCCAGCAGCACGCTGCGGCCGGGCAGCGGCGCGACGGTCGAGATGAACGAGGCGTGGTTGTAAGCCAGCTTGTTCAGCAGGTTGGTGCCGCGCAGGAAGACCTCGTAGCCCGTGGCGCCGTACTGGCCGCGATAGGCGACCACCGCGTTGACCATGTTGTAGCCCGGGGTGGTGTCTTCATAGGCCGCAATGTCCTTCTGCGCGAACACGCGTGCGTATTCGACGCCGCCGGACCACTGCTGCCACTTGAAGTTGCCGCGCACGCCCGCGCGTCCGGCCGGGATGCGCGGAAGATTGCCGTCGCCGCCCGTCAGCTTGCCGCGCACGTAGTCGCCGAACACCGCCGCCGAGAAGACCGGCGTGAACTGGTGACGCAGTTCGCCTTCCACGCCCGTGAATTCCGCGTCCTGCTGCGTGTACTCGATCAGGCGGAAATCTTCGTAGCGATCCAGCGTATTGGCATAGATGTAGTTCTTCACGCGGTTGTGGAACACACTGGCCGAGAACGTCGTGTCGCCGGAATGCTTGCGCAGCGTCAGGTCGATGTTGCGCGACGTTTCGCGCGTCAGGTCCGCGTTGCCCAGTTCATACGTATTGGTGGCGATGTGGATGCCGTCCGCATACAGCTCCTGCGCGTTGGGCAGGCGCTGCGAACGCGACAGCGACAGCGCCACGGAATACTGCGGCGCGAAGTCCCAGATCGCGGCAGCCGACAACGACGTGCCTGACAGGCTGCTGCGCGGCGCGCCGCCCGACGGCGACACGCGCTGCCAATCCTGCCGCGCGCCCAGCTCGAAGCGCCAGTCGTTCAGCTGGTATTCCTCCAGCAGGAACACGCCGGTCGAACGCGTCTTGCTCGGCGGCAGGAACGCCTCTTCGCCCTCGGCGCTGAAATCGCTGTACGCGTTCTGCAGGCCGATCACGCCGCGCCAGCCGGCAATGGGCTTGTGCTGCATTTCCACGCGCATGTCGTAGCCCTTGTTCTTGAAACGCGTGCCGACCTCGCCGCCTTCGATCTCGTCGTGCTGGTAGTCCGTCAGGCCGCCGCGAAAGCGAATCTTCTCGAAGCCGGCAAACGGGTCCTGGTATTCGGCGCGCAGGTCCACGCGGTTGCTGCGCAGCTTCACGTAGGGCACGCCGCCATGTTCGTGGTCGTGATCGTGGTCGTGACCTTCCTCGCCCTCGTCCCCATGATCGTGGTCATGGCCGCCGCAGTGCAGATGCGTGCCGTGCGGGTGGCAGCCTTCGTATTCGTGGTTGTGGCCGGGCAGGCCGTATTCGCTTTGCAGATGCGTGAAGGCCACGCCCACGTAGCCGCGCGGCGTGATCCACGACATGCCGACCGAGCCCTGCGTCGACTCGCTGTACGAGCCTTCCAGCTTGCCGCCGGGCCAATCCGGCACGTCGTAGTCGCTGGTGCGGCGCTTCATGCCTTCGACGCGCACCGCGAACTGGCCTTCGCCCGCCGTGATGCCCACCGCGCCGGCGCGCTCCTTGGTGCCCGTGGCGCCGCGCAGTTCCGCCTCGGCCGCGACGCCCTTTTCCGGCACTTCGGTCGGGATCTTCTTGTCCACCACGTTCACCACGCCGCCGATCGCGCCGCCGCCGTACAGCAGCGTGGCCGGGCCGCGCAGCACTTCGATACGGTCGGCCAGCAGGGGCTCGACGGTCACGGCATGGTCAGGGGAAATGGCCGAGGCATCCATCACTTCGGACCCATCGGACAGCACCTTCACGCGCGGCGCGGTCTGTCCGCGGATCACCGGACGGCTGGCGCCGCCGCCGAACGTGTCGCTATTGACGCCCGGCAGGTTCTTGAGCGTTTCGCCCAGCGTGCCATTGCGCTGCTCGATCAACGCATCGCCTTCCAGCACCGAAGCCGGCAACGTGGTGCTGTTCAGGTCCAGACCCAGCGGATTCGCGGAGACCGTGATCGGCGCCACGGTCTGCGTGCGGGCCTCGCCTTCGGTCTGCGCCTGGGCGACAGGCGCCATCAGCATCAACGAGCACACTAGCGGCGCTTTCCCCATCCCCAGCTTCTTACCGTTCATCTTTACTCTCTTGGATGTTATATCATTACAAACTAGCTGCCGGATGATATAACATTTCAACCCCTTTGCAGAGTCATCCAGAAACGACAAAGCGCGATTCCCCTGCAGGAATCGCGCTTCGATGATGCGGTCAGCGGCGCAGCGCGGGGTACAGCGCCCCGCCCTCGATCATCCCGCCTTGAACTCCTTGTTCCAGAACTCCAGCATGTCCGCCTTCTTCTCGGTCAATCCCTTCAGGTCGTACGCGTGCAGCAGCTTGACCTCGGCGTCCGAAAAGCCCACGCGCTTCAACGCTTCCGGCAGCGACGCGTTGGTGACGGTGGGCGCGTAGCCCATCTTTTCGGCAAAGCCGATCTGGCCCTGAGGATCCAGCATGGCGTTCAGGTACGCCCACGCCGCGTCCTTGTTGCGGCTGTTCTTGGCGACGGCGGCCTCGAACGACACCGGCACCGACCCTTCCTTCGGGATAACGAAGCCCAGCGGCAATCCGCTGTCCTTCCATTGCAGCGCGCGCGCCTTCCACATGACGGCGATCGCGATTTCGCCGGACTTGAAGGCGGCCGCAACGGCTTCATTGGACGGGTAGATGCGCGGCGCATTGGGCTTGAGCTTGGCCAGGAACCGCTTGCCGCCCTCGAAGTCCTTGGTGGTGCCGTCTGCGCCCAGCCCGACGAAGACCGAGTTGTAGAGGTAAAGAATGTCGGAGAAGCCGACCTGGCCCTTCCACTTGGGATCCAGCAGCACCTGCAACGAATCCGGCGGCGTCGGGAATTTTTCGGTGTTGTAGACCAGCGTCATCGCGCTGAAGATGTGCGGAATCGAGTACGGCGTCTTCAGCGTGTCGATCGCGTTGGCCAGGTTGGGCAGCTTCTTGACGTCAATGGGCTCCAGCGTGCCGGAGCGCTCGGCGTCGTACATGTCGACTTCACCCAGCAGCGCCACGTCCATGCTGCCGCGGCGCGAGTTCTTTTCGGCGCGCAGCTTGGTGACCCGGCCCACGGCGTTGCCCGTGTCGTAGACCACCTTCACGTCCTGCTTGGCGACGATGGGGTTGATGATCTGCTGCAGCAGGTTCTGGTAGTCGCCGCCCCAGGTACCCACCACGATTTCCTTTTCGGCGGCGTGGGCCATGCCGGGCAGCCAGCCCAGGGCGGGCGCCAAAGCCAGGCCGGAGGCTGTCTTGATGAAGCCACGGCGATTCAGGTTTTTCTCTTGCATAACAACCTCGTATCGAAGGGAACTGACGACTTGCTACGATGCGCCGCGCGGCAGGCCAGCCTGGCCGCGCGGCGTTGGGTTCAACGGTGTTCAGACCAGCATTTCAACCGGCGCGTGCGGCGCGGAGGCACGGATTTCTTCGGCCTCGATGTCGCGCGCAATCACGATGATCGCGTCGCGCGCATCCGGCTGCCGCGTCAGCCGCTGCGGCAGGCTGAAGGTCGAGCCGACCGACTGGATCAAGATGGGCTCCTCGCAATCGCTGACGCGCACCACGGCCTTCACGCGCAGCAGGCGGTCGCCGCACAGCCCGGCCAGGTTGTCCAGCCATTCGGAAAAATCGGTCCAGCTGATGCCGGCTTGCGCGCGCGCCGCCATCACGCGGATGCGTGGATGCGCCGCGCCCTGCCCGCCCGCCGATAGCATCCGCGCCGCCAGCCCCGCCAGGTCGGCGGTGCCTTGCGACGGCGCGAAGGCGGCCTGCACGGCGCGGCGGCGATCCGGTTCCGCGACAACGGCCGCCAGCGGATTCAAGGCCTCGGCCCGCGCCGCACGCGCGCCCAGCGCACCGGGCACGGCCGGCAGCAGATCAGTCTTGGTCAACACGATGCGATGCGCCGCGCCGAACTGCGCCATGGCCTCGTCCATCTCGGCCAGCGCATCGGGATCGCGCGCGCAATCGTCGGTGCAGACCACCGTCAACCGCAGGCCACGACTGGCCAGCTCGGGGTCCGCCAGCGACGCGATGATGGGGCCGGGCCGCGACAGCCCGCTGCATTCCAGGATCACGCGCTGCAACGGGCCTTCGCCTTCCGGCCGGGGCGCGTCGAGCAGCGCGCTCAGCGTGTAAACCAGATCGCTGCGCAGCGAGCAGCACACGCAGCCATTGGCCATCAAGGTCATCGGCACGTTGTCGCTGTCGTTGGCCACGATGGCCCCGTCCACGCCGACCTCGCCGGCCTCGTTGACGATCACGCCGGTGTCACGCGATTCCGGATCGCGCAGGTAGTCCACCAGCAGCGTGGTCTTGCCGCTGCCCAGAAACCCGCACAACAGGAACAGGTCGATGGCCATCAGGCGTCCTCACCCGTGTCGCACGGCGATCCCGAAGGCGCGCCGCCGGTCGGCGGACGCTCGCCGTCCGGGTCGTCGGCCCAGCTGTCCCGGACCATCGCGCGCACATCCGCCAGCAGTTCCGCAGTGTCGTACACCACGCCCGACTTGATGGTGGTCTGCAGGCAGCGCTGCCATTCGACCTTGGCGGTGTCGTCGTTCAGGCGCATGGCGCCGGTGCCGAACAGCAGCTTGAAGTCGGTCAGCGGATTCTGGTCGTGGATCAGCAGGTCGGCGCGCTTTTGCACGTCGATGGAGCCGGTGTCGTCATCGATGCCCAGCAGCGCCGCGCTGTGCGACGTGGCCGCGCGCAGGACCTCGATGGGATGAAAGCCCGCTTCCTGCAGCAGCTCCAGTTCGCGGACGAAGCCAAAGCCGTAGATCTGGTAGATGAAGCCCGAATCGCTGCCCGCGCAGACGCGCCCGCCCAGGTTCTTGTATTCGTTGATGAACTGCATCCACAACCGGTAGTTCTGCTTCCACTCGATCTCGTTCGTGGTGCTCCAGCGATACCAGTACGCGCCGTGGCCGCCACGCTGCGGCTGGAAGTAGCGCCACACGGCCTTCCACGTGTATTCGTCGTGCCAGTCCGCGCGGCGCGCGCGCATCAGGTCGCGGTTGGCGTCGTAGATGTTGAAGGTGGGCACGAAGGTGTGGCCCAGTTCCAGGAACTCGTCCATGACCTGGCGCCACTTGGCCGAGCCGGGCTGCGCGGCCTGCATGAAGGTCTGACCGGCCACCGCAAAGCGGTAATACTCGTCGCTGTAGTTGTAGTCCGTGGGAAACGACTGCACGACGCGGTCTTCGAACAACGCCTCGGGCAGGCCGTAATAGTGTTCGGAACTGGTCAGCCCCCAGCGCGCGGACTTCATCGCGTTAACGCGCGTCACGGCCATCTGCGCGTGATGGCAACCCGAGCGCAGGCCCACCTTGGCCGCCTCGTCCAGCGCCGCTTCCATGATGGCGGGCGGGGCGCCGAAGAACTTGATGCCGTCCGCGCCGCGCGCGGCCAGCTTGCGCACCCATTCGCGGCCCTGTTCGGGCGTGTGGATGGTCTTGACGCGATCGTTCACCGCCGGGAACACCGAATGCACGATCATGCGCGGCGCGGCGATCTTGTTCGCGGCGGAGAGCTCGCGCTGCTCCATCGTCCAGCCCAGGCCGCCCATCGCGCCCATCTCGCGCACGGTGGTGACGCCATGCGCCAGCCACAGCTTGTAGATGTAATCGGCCGGCGGCACGATGCCGCTCATGGCGTGATACGGCGTGCCGATGTGCGCATGTGCGTCCACAAAGCCCGGCGTGACGAACTTGCCGTGGCAGTCGATCTCGTGGTCGCCCGGACCGGGCCGGCGCTTCGGATCGATGGCCTTGTGCGGCGTGCCCACGTTGACCAGCGCGGTGATGCGATCGTTCTCGATCACGATATCCACCGGCCCCCACGGCGGCGCACCCGTGCCGTCGATGATCGTGGCGCCGCGCAGGATCAGCCGCGGGAACGGCCCGAGGCCCCGATCGCGCGGCGCGGGCGCCGAGGGCGGATGCCAGCCCTTGGCCGCATTGACGTCGCGTGATTCTTCGCCGACTTCCGATTGCGAAAACGTGGGATCGCTCATGGCTCCTAGACTCCCAGTTCGTTGTGTTCGATGACGCCGCCCTTCATGATCAGGCCGATGTGCTCGCCCTGGCCCAGCAGGCACGACAGGTCGCGGTACGGATTGCCGTCCACCAGCAGCACGTCCGCCAGCGCGCCTTCCTGGATGCGGCCCAGCTGGCCGACCTGATTCAGCACCTCGGCCGCGGTCGTGGTGGCGCACTGGATGACCTCCTGCGCGGACAGCACCTCGCGGCGGATGCGGAACTCGTCGCTTTGCAGACGCTGCGACGGCCCCAGCAGGTCGGATCCGTAGCCGATCTTCACGCCCGCCTTCTTGTAGATCTCCAACGAATGCAGGCCGGCGGTGCGCACCGTCGCGATCTTGGCGACGGAGTCCGCGGGCAGGCCGTAATCCGCGCCTTCATTGGCAAGCGCCTCGTAGGTCACCAGCGTCGGCACCACGAACGCGCCCTTCTCGGCCATGAAGCGCGCGACGCGCTCGTCGACCAGATTGCCGTGCTCGATAGTGCGCACCCCGTTGCGGATGGCGCGCTCGATCGCGTCGGCGGTGTAGGAATGCGCCATCACGTAGGTCTGGCGGCTGGCCGCCTCGTCGACGATGACTCGGATCTCTTCTTCCGAATAGCCGAAGGACGCGATGGGATCGGTGGGCGACGCCACGCCGCCCGAGGCCATCATCTTGATCTGGTCCGCGCCCATCTGCAGCTCCTGGCGCACGGCCTTGCGCACGTCGTCGATGCCGTCCGCCACACGGCCGATGTCGCCGGCGCGGAAGCAGCAGCCGCAGAAGCTCATGGGGCGCAGGTGGTCCGAGCGCGGACGCGGATCGCCGTGGCCGCCCGTCTGGCTGATGGCGCGGCCCGAAATGAACAGGCGCGGTCCCTTGACCGTGCCTTCGTTGACCGCGCATTTCAGCCCCCAGCCCGCGCCGCCGGCGTCGCGCACGGTGGTGAAGCCCCGCCGCAGCATCGCCGCCATGATCGGCACCGCGCGCATCATCACCAGCGCGTCGGGCAGGACGCCCTGCGTGCTCAGGTTCAACTGCGTGGCCAGCACGTGCACGTGCAGGTCGATCAGGCCGGGCATCAGCGTGCGGCCCGCGGCGTCGATCACGCGCGCCGAGGACGCGCTGATCGGCTTGTCCGACACTTCCTTGATGACGCCATCCTCCACCAGCACATGGTGCCCCTCCAGCAGCTCGGACTGCAGGGGATCGAGCAGGTTCGCATTCTTGAACAGCACAGCGGACATGAGTATTTCCTTAGGATGTCTGGATCAGGAGGCCATCGTCTTGATGTAGCGCCGATGGATCAGCCAATTGGAAAACAGCGCGATGATGAGCGTGCCGCACACCAGAATGACCGCCAGCGCGGCGCCGAACGGCCAGTTCGAGGCCTTGGTGATCTGGTCGTACAGCGCGGGCGCCATCATGGTCAGGCCGGAACCGCCCAGCAGCACCGGCGTGGCGTACGCATTCATGCACAGGATGAACACCAGCATCGTGCCCGCCGCCACGCCGGGCGCGGCGATCGGCAGCACGATGCGGCGGAAGGTGGTGAAGAAGCTGGCGCCCACGTTGCGCGCGGCCTCTTCCACCGACAGGTCCATGCCTTCCAGCACGCTTTGCAGCGTCAGGATCAGGTACGGCATGACCACCGCAGTGGTGCCGATCACGACGGCCGTCGGCGTGTACATCAGCGTCAGCGGCTTGTCGATGATGCCCAGCCCCTGCAGCACGGCGTTGACTACGCCCGCATTGCCCAGCGCCACCATCCAGCCGGCCGCGCGCACCACGTTGCCCACCATCAGCGGAAACACCAGCAGGATCACGAACAGGCTCTTGTAGCGGCTTTGCGTGCGCGCCAGAAAGTACGCGACAGGAAAGCCCAGCACCAGCGCCAGCACCGTGCACAGCGCCGCGATGCCCAGCGTGGTGAAGAAGATGTCGCGGTAGTACGGGTCGCCAAAGAACTTGGCGTAGTTCTCGAACGTGAAGGCGGTCTGCATCATCTCGACCGGGTCGAAATGATTGAAGCTGTAGCGCGCCAGCTGAAGAATGGGGATCATGATGATCACCAGCACCACCAGCGAGGCCGGAAAGGCCAGTCCCGGGCCCAGCCAGCGGCTGGGGCGTCCGTCCTGCGTTGCGGTCGTCATCGCGCCTCCTATTGCGTGAAGGCGACGCAGTCGTCGGGTTCGAAACACGCATACACGCGCTCGCCGGCGGCGGGCGGCGCGGCGCGCGTGCCGGCATTGACGATCTGGCTGATCATGCGGTCGCCGCCATCGAGCTGCACCCGCACCTCCAGCACCGATCCCAGATACAAAGACGATTCGATGACGCCGGGCAAGGCATTGCCGCCTGTCGGCTGTGCCTGCAGACGCACGCGCTCAGGCCGCACGCCCACATGCGTGGCGTTGCCGCCGCCCGGGGCGGCGATGCGCTGGCCGGCCTTGGTTTCGAATTGGTCGTCGGCCTGGCCGCGTCCCGTGAAGACATTCATCTTGCCCAGGAAGTCCGCCACGAACAGATTGGCGGGCCGCTCGTACAGCGTGTCGGGCGCGCCCACCTGCTGCACGATGCCGTCGTGCATGATGGCCATGCGGTCCGCGATCGCCAGCGCCTCTTCCTGATCGTGCGTGACGAACACGGTGGTCAGCCCCAGGCGCCGCTGCAACGCGCGGATTTCCTCGCGCACTTCCAGCCGCAGCTTGGCGTCCAGATTGGACAGCGGTTCATCCAGCAAAAAAACCTTGGGCTCGATCGCCAACGCCCGCGCAATCGCCACACGCTGCTGCTGGCCGCCGGACAGCTGGCGCGGATAGCGGTCACGCAATTCCGTCATGCGCACCATGTCCAGCACGCGCCGGATCTTTGCGTCGCGATCGGCCTTGGGAACCTTGTGCATTTCCAGGCCGAACGCCACGTTCTCGGCCACCGTCATGTGGGGGAACAGCGCGTAGCGCTGGAACACCATGCCGGTGTCGCGCTTGTGCACCGGCAGCCGCGTGACATCGGTTTCGCCGATGCGGATGCGCCCTGCCGTGGGCGTAATGAAGCCGGCAATCATGCGCAGCGTCGTCGTCTTGCCGCAGCCGCTGGGACCCAGAAAGGTCACCAGCTCGCCTTCGGCAATCTCCAGGGAAAAGTCCGACACCGCGACCGCCGCGCCGAACTGCTTGCGGATGTTTTCGATTGAGACCTTCGCCATTTCTTACACCACCTGACTGAGTTTCACATAGCGGTCGGTCACAAGCATGATGATGCCCAACAGCAGGATTTGCACCGAGGCCACTGACGCGATGGTCGGGTCCAGGTTGAATTCGAGGTACTGCATGATCGCGATCGGCAGCGTGGTGCGCCCCGGCCCGACCAGCGACAGCGATAGCTCCAGGTTCTCGAACGACACGACGAAACTGAACAGCGCCGCGGCGACGATGGACGGCCGCAGCATCGGCAGCGTCACGCGCATGAAAGCCTTGGGAGCACTGGCGCCCAGGTTGCGCGCGGCTTCCTCGATGGAGCCGTCCAGCCCGGCCATGCCCGCCGTGACAAGCCGCACGGTCCACGGGATGGTGAGGCACACGTGCGCAATGACCAGGCCGCCAAACGTGCCGACGAGATCCTGATCGAGCACGTTTTCAGCGCGCAGGTAGAAGAGATAGACAGCCACGCCCGCGACGATGCCGGGGATCAGCAGCGGCGACAGCAGCAGCGTGTTGACGCCCTTGCTGCCACTGAAGCGGTAACGCGCAATGGCGACCGCCGCCAGCACGCCCATCGTCACGCCGATGAACGCGGCCACCAGCGACACCTGCAGGCTGAAGATGAAGCCGTTGGCGAACGCGGGGTTTTCCCACGCCTTCACGTACCAGGAGAGCGTGTAGCCCGAGGGCGGGAAATAGAGGATGGCGTCCTTGAAGAAGCTAAGCCAGACCACCAGCACGATGGGGCTGAGCATGAACGCATACATGAGAACCACGAAAACGCGGTGCAGCCACGTGGCCCACGGGATCACGCGCAATGGCTTTTCCCGCGAGGCTGCGACGGCTGAGTCCAAAGGAGGCGCATTATGCAAATCCGGTTCCTTTCAGCAACTGCCGGCTTGGTTTGAAACTCCTCCGAAGACTCTGCGGTCTCTACGGTTAACCAAAGCATATCGGCCGGTTGCTGCCCGGCTCAACTAGGGATAACCCACGACGCGCCAAAACTCGCGGGTTATCCCTGCGGTAGCCCTGTCGGCGGTGCAACCCACCGTGGCGCAACGCTGCCGCAGGTGCAACCCGCCGCGCCGCGCGCTGCTACCCGGCGGCTTGCAAGCCACACACCGCTTGCAGCACGGCGACACGGCTCTGGCCCAGCACCATGCCTTGCCAATCGGCTTGGCCGCAATAGAACGCGTCGCGCGTGGCCTGCAGGATGTCCTGCTGCACGGCATCGCTGGCGTCGGGATGCGCGCGCAGCCAATTGCGGCCCCGCAGCGCGTGCACCACCTCCTCCCACGGTTTGGTGCCGAACTCCAGCGCCATCAATGTGGGTTCGGACTGGGGGCAGGCGTCATAGATAAGGCCGGCCAGATGACCGGTGATGTCGACCGAAGCCGAGCTGCCCTGATACGGCACGGCGATATCGCTGCCCCACCACTGCCGCGCACGCGCGACTTCCGCGTCGTCGCGCCGGCCGGCGTAGATCTTTTCGCCGTGGCCGCGCGGCCCCAGACCCGTGTGCACGTCGATCCAGCCGATGTGCGCGTGGCGGCTGGCGTGCTTCTGCAGGATGTCGCGCAATGTCAGCAGCGACGGCGAGTGGCGCGCACCGCCATAAAACAGGCCATCGGGATGCGTGTACTGCCCGCGCGACACCGCCTGCGTCGTGGCAGCCAGGCCGTGCGTATCGATATGGCGGGCGATGGCCTGGCGGTTCTGTTCGGTGGGCGGCCATTCCTGCGGCAGCAGCAGATCATGGATCTCGCCATAACCGGGATTCGGCGGCACAGGCCGGCCGTCGAAGGGCTGCGCATTGCGGTTCAGGTCGACGTTGCCCTCGTCGGTGCGCGCGATCCACGAAAAGCCGTACGGATTCACTGCGTGCACCAGCAGCAGCGCCACGCCCGCCTGCCGCGCGCGTTCCAGCATGGGCGCATCATCCAGCAGCGCAAGCTGGCAACCCGAACCGCAGAAGCCTTCCACGCCGTGCGTGGCCGACGTGACGATCAGCAGCCGCTGCGCGCCAGCGTCGCCGATCAGCGCCACGTCGGTGGCCAGCGGCTCGCCCTGGCTGCCCACGGCCTCGATGCCGTACGACTCAACCTGCGTGGCCAGCGGCGCGGCGGCCGCCAGGAAGCGTTCGCGCGCCTGGGCGTAGCTGCTGGAAAAGTAGCGTTCAACGGATTGCATGTCAGGACTCCTGGCTGTCGATGTCATGGCCGGTGCGGTCCCGAATCCAGAACAGCACCACGGTGGAAAGCGTCACGGTGACCATCAGGTACCACGCGGGCGCCATCGGATTGCCGGTCACATGCAGCAGCCACGTCACGAAAAATTGCGCGAAGCCGCCGAAGACCGAGATGCCCAGACCGTACACCACGGACATGCCAGTTGTACGCACGGCCTTCGGAAACAGCTCGGGCAGCATCGTTATAACGGGCGCGGTCTGCAGCGCCAGCAGCACGGCCAGCAGGGCGATGACCGTCATCAGCCGCGCGGTGCTGGGCGCCGAGACCAGCCATTGGAAGCACGGCAGCAACGCGCAGACCGTGACGGCGCGCGACCAGAAGATCACCCGCTTGCGCCCCACCCGGTCCGCCAGCATGCCGACGAACGGCGCCAGCACGAACCCGATCGCGCCCAGCACGACGCTGGCAAACAGCGTGGACGTGGCGGTCAGGCCGAGTTCCTTGGTGGCATAGGCCGGCATGTAGAAGCCGATGATCTGCGCGCACACCATGCCGCCGATCACGAGCAGGATGCCCTTGACGATCGTGAGCTTGTACTCGGCAAAGACGCGGCGCAGCGGCTGGTGGCCGGCGGCGGCCGTTCTGGCGCCGGAGGCAGGCGCGGGTTCCAGCGTTTCTTCCAGATTGCGGCGGATGTAGGCGCCCACCGGCACCGTCAGGATGCCGATGATGAACGGCACCCGCCAACCCCAGGCCTGCATCTCCTCCTTGGTCAAGGCCGCAGTCAGGATCGCCACGGTCAGCGCCCCCAGCATCACGCCGAGCGACTGGCTGCCGAACTGCCAGCTTGAATAGAAGCCGCGCTTGCCGGGCGGCGCGTGTTCCACCAGCAGGGTGGTCGAGGCGCCGACCTCGCCGCCCGCCGCAAAGCCCTGGATCAGCCGCGCCAGCACCATCAGCACGGGTCCAACCACGCCCATCTGCGCATGGGTCGGCGCTACGGCGATGAGCGCACAGCCCAGGCCCATCAGCCACAGCGTCAGCGTCATGGCCGCGCGGCGGCCGTGCCGGTCCGCGTACGACCCGATCAGCATGCCGCCGACCGGCCGCATCAAAAAGCCCACGCCGAAGGTGGCGGTAGTCAGCAGCAACTGGCCGTAGCCGGACGCCGCGGGAAAGAAAAGCGGCCCGATGACCAGCATCAGGAAGGTGAAGACGGTGAAGTCGAAGAACTCGAGCGCGTTGCCGATGGTGGTGCCGGCAATGACGCGGCGGCGCATCGACGGCGTGTACAACCCTGGCCCGCCGGCGGCGGCGATGGCAATAGACATGTTTTCCCCTTGATGTCCGGTGCGGGGCAGCCGGTCCGTGCATCCGGATCGCTGTGCATGCCCCATCGCCGTGAATATACGGATGGCGCACGATAAGCAAAAGACAGTATTTTTGTTGCCCTGAGCACTTTTGCTTATAGCCCTGCCCGCCCACCGGAACGACTTGCCCATGAACCTGCGCCAACTCCGCGCCTTTGTGCTGATCGCCGAACATCGCAGCATTCGCGCCGCGGCGCGCGCCCTCTTCGTCACCCAGCCCGCCGCCACCCGCAGCCTGCGCGAGCTGGAACAAAGCGTGGGCGCTGAGCTGGTGCGTCGCAGCGTCAAGGGGGTGGAACTCACCACGTACGGCGAAGCGCTGTACAAGCGCGCCGTGCTGATCCTGCAGGAAGCCCGCAAGGCCCAGGAAGAAATCGGCCAGATGCGCGATGGCGAAGGCGGCACGCTGAACCTGGCCATCAGTTCGGCGGCGCTGACCGTGCTGCCGGCCGCGCTGGCCGCGTTTCGCGCGCGCATGCCGCGCGTCTCGGTGGCCTTCAATGAAGTCGCGCCACCTTACAGCCACGAGCAGCTGGAATCCGGCCGCTACGACTTCCTGGTGCAGACCGAATACGATGGCGACATCGACGACGGTTTTGCGCGGACCACGCTGTTCACGCTGCCGCTGGCGGTGGGCGCGCGCGCGGGCCATCCGCTGCGCGGCGCGCGCACGCTGGCCGAACTGCACGATGCGCTATGGCTGCTGCCGGGCAACATCCAGGCGCCCGCGAACCTGCTGCGGCTGGCGTTCGACGCGCATGGGTTGCCGGCCCCGCGCGACGTGATTCCCTGCCAGTCCATCGCGGTGGCGCTGGCGATCATTGCGGAGAGCGACGCGCTGGGCATCTTCGTGCGCAATCTGTTCGATCATCAGTTGCTGCCGCGCGCGCTGCGCATGGTCCGTCTGGATCATCCGCTGCCCGCGGCGCGCGTGTCGGTCCTGACGCGTGCCGACTCGCCGCCGACGCCGGCCGCGCAATGCTTCATGAATTGCCTGCTGGACGCGCAGGCGGCGTCTTCCCATGCCGGCGACACCTAGGCGAACCCGCCGATAGACCGGGTTACTATTGCCCACGGCCCCGCCGATGACGTCGAGACGGGCCTTTTTTGCTTCTCCCCCACTCCCCGTCCATGGCGTTTCCCCGACTTCCCGCTGTTCCCACCTTGACCGACACGGTCGCCAAGCGTCTGCTCGCCGAAATCGACGAAGGACGGGTGCTGCCTGGCGAAAAGCTGCCCACGGAATCCGCCCTGGCCGAACAGTTCGGCGTCAGCCGCACGGTGATCCGCGAAGCCGTATCGCGGCTACGTCAGGATGGCGTGGTCGAAGCGCGGCAAGGCAGCGGCGTCTACGTCACCGGGCACACCGGTAATCGGGCGCTGCGGATCGACGCCGCCGAACTTTCCTCGCTGGATGCCGTGCTGCACATCGTGGATCTGCGCCGGGCCCTGGAAACCGAAGTGGCGGCGCAAGCCGCCGCCAGCCGCAAGAAGCAGGACATGGTGGAGATCGACGCGGCGCTGGCCGCGATCTCGCAGGCCGTGGACAACGGCGGAGATGGCGTGAAGGAAGATGTGGCCTTTCACCGCAGCATCGCGCGCGCCACGGGCAACCCGTACTTTCTGACCACCCTTGCGTTCGTCAGCCAGTTCCTGGAAGCCGCCACGCGCGTCACACGCGGCAACGAGGCGCGCCACGCGAACCTGATGCGCGACGTCATGCAGGAACACATCGCCATCGTCGAAGCCATCCGGCGCAAGGATGTGGACGGCGCCCGCGAAGCCGCCCGCATTCACATGGTCAATGCCGCCAAGCGGTTGAGCCAGGCGCACCGCTAAGCCCGACAGAACCGCCGCGGCCTGCACAGGCCGCTAGCGAAACGCCTTCGTGAAAAAATCCCGGCTGCCGAAGTTGCCGGACTTCAGCGCGATGCTGATGTCGGCCTGCGCCACGGGCGCGTAACCGGCGCACCACGGCACGCCCGGATCGATCTGGTCGCCGATCGTGATCTGCTCCAGGCCCAGCGCCTGCACCACCGCGCCCGATGTCTCGCCGCCCGCCACGATCAATTGCCGCACACCGCGCTCCACCAATCCGGCCGCGATGCGCGCGATGGCTGCTTCGATCATGGCGCCGGCCTCGCCCGCGCCCAGCGCGCCCTGCGTTTGTCTTACGGCGTCAGGCTGCGCGGTTGAATAGATGAGCACCGGGCCGTCCTGCATGCGCGGCTCGGCCCAGGCCAGCGCCTGCCCGGCCACATCCTCGCCGGCGGCGAGCTTCATGGGATCCAGCGCCAGCGCCGGCCGGCCGGTTTCAATGAAGGCCGCCACCTGTGCGTTCGTCGCGGCGGAGCAACTGCCCGCCACGACCGCCTGCAAGCCTTGCGCGCGCACCACGCCAGCGGAACCCGCGGCCGCCAGTCCCCAGTTGCCGGGCAGGCCGATGGCCACGCCGGAGCCGGCCGTCACCAGCGGCATGCCGTGCAGCGCCGGGCCCAGCGCCAGCAGATCGTCGTTGGACACGGCGTCGACGATGGCGATCTCGATGCCCTGCGACATCAGTTCCTGGATGCGTTCACGAATGGCGGCGGAGCCGCGAGCGACCACGCTGTAATCGATCAGGCCCACCCGGCGCGACGTTTGCGCCGCCAGCACACGCACCAGGTTGGGGTCGGTCATCGGCGTCAGCGGATGGTGCTGCATGCCGGATTCGTTGAGCAGCACGTCGCCCGCGAACAGGTAGCCTTTGAACACGGTGCGCTTGTTGTCGGGAAACGCCGGCGTCGCAATGGTGAAGGACGTGCCCAGGCTCGTCATCAGCGCATCCGTGACCGGCCCGATATTGCCCTGCGGCGTGCTGTCGAAGGTGGAGCAGTATTTGAAGTAGATCTGCTGCGCCCCCTGCGCGCGCAGCCACTGCAACGCGGCCAGCGACTGCGCCACGGCCTCGTCGGCCGGCAGGGTGCGCGTCTTCAAGGCAACCACCACGGCGTCCGCGTCGTCGCGTAGCGGTTCGCCCGGCGTTCCGATGGCCTGCACCGTGCGCATGCCGGCGCGGACCAGATTGTTCGCCAGATCGGTGGCGCCCGTGAAATCGTCGGCGATGCAGCCCAGCTTGATCGTCATTTGGCCTCCGGCAGAGAAATGCCCGGGAAAATCTTGATCACCGCGCTGTCGTCTTCGCGGCCATGACCGGCCGACGACGCCTGCATGAACATCTGGTGCGCGGTGGAGGCGAGCGGCAGCGGGAATCGGGTGTGCCTTGCGGTGTCCAGCACCAGCCCCAGATCCTTCACGAAGATGTCCACCGCGGACAACGGCGTGTAGTCGCCCGCCAGCACGTGCGGCATGCGGTTCTCGAACATCCAGCTGTTGCCCGCGCTATTCGTGATGACCTCATACAAGGCATCGGCGTTTACGCCTTCGCGCAGGCCCAGCGCCATGGCCTCGGCGGCGGCCGCGATGTGCACGCCGGCCAGCAGCTGGTTGATGATCTTGACCTTGCTGCCCGCGCCCGCGCGGTCGCCCAGGCGATAGACCTTGCCCGCCATCGATTCCAGCACGGATCCGCAGGCCTCATAGGCGGCCGCGCTGCCGGCGGTCATCATGGTCATCTGGCCGGCCGCCGCCTTGGCCGCGCCGCCGGAGATGGGCGCATCCAGATACAGGAGGCCCTGCTCGGCCAGGCGTCCCTCCAGTGCCACGGACCAGTTGGGATCCACGGTGGAGCACATGACAAATACCGATCCCGGCCGCAACGCGGCGGCAATGCCGCCGTCGCCAAACAGCACCGACTCGGTCTGCTGCGCATTGACGACCACGCTGACCACGATCTCGCAGGCCTGCGCCATGTCCGCCAGGCTGGCGCAGGCCACGCCGCCCTGCGCCGCGAAGGCCGCCGCGGCTTCGGCGCGAATGTCGTATACGTGGACCGCATGCCCGGCGCGGCGCAGGCTTTGGGCAATGCCCGCGCCCATCGCGCCCAGGCCAATGACGCCGACGCGGCGCGGTGTTTCTGTGGGATTGCTCATGTCTTTGTCGTCCGGGGGCAGGATGAAAGGGTGTGGAGACGGCGAATCAACGCTTCAGGTCGTCGGCCATGTAGGTGCGGACGATGTCGGCGAAGCTGCCATCGCCCGTCAGGCCCAGACGGGTGGCGCGCGACGTGTCCCAACGCCCCGGCCAACTGCCCACGATGCGCTCGACGCGCGCGTCCGCCTGCCAGTTGATGCGGTCGGCAACCTCGTCGCCCGCGACCTCGCGCAGAGCCTGCACCATCTCGGCGGCCGTGACCGACACGCCCGGCAGGTTGATGGGTGCCCGGTCCGCCATCGCGTCGGCATCCAGCTCGCAACCCGCGATCAAGGACTGGATCGCGCCGCGCGGCGACAACAGCCACAGCCGCGTATCCGCGCCAACCGGGCACACCGCCGGTTCGCCATTCAGGGGTTCGCGGATGATGCCGCTGGCGAACGACGATGCCGCCGCATTCGGCCGGCCGGGACGCACGCTGATGGTCGGCAGGCGCAGCACACGGCCATCGACGAAGCCGCGCCGCGTGTAATCGGCCAGCAGCAGTTCGGCGATGGCCTTTTGCGTGCCGTAGGACGATTGCGGATTGAGCGCGGTGTCGTCACGCACGGTGTCAGGAAGATTGCCGCCGTATACCGCCACGGAGCTGGTGAAAATCACGCGCGGCTTGTGGCCCAACGCGCGGCAGGTTTCCAGCAACGCGCGCGAGGCGTCCAGATTGATGCGCATGCCCAGGTCGAAGTCTGCCTCCGCCTGTCCGCTGACGATGGCCGCCAGATGAAAAATGGCGCGCGTGTCGGTATCGATGGCTTGCCGCAGCACCGCCGGGTCGGCGATGTCGCCCTCCAGCGAGCGCACGCGCGGGTCCTGCAGGGCGTCCGCCTTCACGACGTCCAGAAGATCGATTTGCGTGATGGCCTGGGGCTTGCCGCCTTCCAGCGACAGCGTGCCGCGCTCTAGCAGTTTGCGCGCCAGACGCTGGCCCAGGAATCCGGCGCCGCCGGTGATCAGTATCTTCATGATGGGATGCTCAACGATGGGTTAGATAGGGTTGGGCCCAGCCCAGGCCCTCGGACGTGCCGGCGCGCGGGCGGTATTCGCAGCCGATCCAGCCTTGATAGCCCAGTGCATCGATGCGCTGGAACAGGTAGGGGTAGTTCAGCTCGCCCAGATCGGGCTCGTGCCGGTCCGGCACGCCCGCCACCTGGATGTGGCCGATGCCGGGCAGGTCGCGCTCGAGCTTGACGGCGATGTCGCCTTCGACGATCTGGCAGTGGTAGATGTCGAACTGCACCTTCAGGTTGTCCGCGCCCACCTCGTTGCGTATGGCCTGCGCGTCGTCCTGCCGATTCAGGAAGAATCCCGGGATGTCGCGCGTGTTGATGGGTTCGATCACCACGGACACGCCAGCGCTGGCGGCCATGCGCGCAGCAAGCGCCAGGTTCTTGATGTAGACATCCCGGTGCGCGGCGCGATCCTGGCCGGGTTGGATCAGACCTGCCATCACGTGCAGATGGCGGTTGCCCAGCACCGCGGCGTACTCCAGCGCCTGGTCCATTCCGCGCAGGAACTCGCCTTCGCGTCCCGGCAGCGACGCGATGCCGCGCTCACCCGCGGCCCAGTCGCCCGGCGGCGCATTGAACAGGGCTTGCGTCAGGCCGTGCGCGTCCAGACGCGACCGGATCTCGGCCGCCGTGAACTCGTAGGGAAACAGGAACTCCACCCCTTGGAACCCGTCTGCCGCCGCGGCGGCGAAACGCTCCAGGAAAGCGTGTTCCGTGTACATCATGCTTAGGTTTGCAGCCAGGCGCGGCATGTCGGTTCCTTTGGTGCGGAGGTGATTGCGGACGGCGCGCTAGCGGTTGACCAGCTTGGCCGGCGTGAACCAGACCGCGATGGCGCCAATGACCAACACGCCCGCCAGCACGTACATGCCGGACGCGGTGGAACTGGTCAGGTCCTTCAGGTAGCCGATCATGTAGGGGCTGGCGAAACCTGCCAGGTTGCCCACGGAGTTGACGATGGCAATGCCGGCGGCGGCGGCCGTGCCGGACAGGAACGCGGTCGGCAGCGACCAGAACAGCGGTGCGCAGGTCAGCACGCCCGCGGCCGCCATGGACAGGAACACCAGCGACACCACGGTGTTGTCGGCAAACGAAGCCGCCGCCGAGAAGCCCACCGCGCCCGCCAGCGCCGGCACGATCAGGTGCCAGCGGCGCTCACGCCGCCGGTCCGCGGAATGGCCCAGCAGGTTCATCACGACGATCGCGCACAGGAAAGGAATGGCGCTGAGCAGGCCGATGTTGAAAGCGCCCGTCACGCCGGTCGACTTGATCAGCGTGGGCATCCAGAACGTCAAGCCATACTGGCCGGCGACAAAGGCAAAGTAGATCAGGCACATCCACCACACGCGCTTGTCCGCGAACACCGCGCGCAGCGAGTGTTTCTGCGTGCCGGTCTGCTTCTGGTCCTGTTCGATCTCGCGCGTCAGCAGCTTCTTTTCGTCGTCGCTCAGCCATTTGGCGCTGGCGATGCCATTGTCCAGGTACATGACGGTGACGACGCCGATCACCAGCGCGGGCACGGCCTCGATCAGGAACATCCACTGCCAGCCCTGCAGGCCGTGCGTGCCGTGAAAGGCCTCCATGATCCAGCCTGACAGCGGATTGCCGAAGATGCCCGCCACCGGAATGGCGGACATGAACAGGGCGATGATCTTTGCGCGGCGGTGGGCCGGATACCAGTAGGTCAGGTACAGAATCACGCCGGGGTAGAACCCGGCTTCAGCCAGCCCCAACAGGAAGCGCAGGATGTAGAAGCCCGTCGGGGTTTCGACGAACATGAACATGCCCGACAGGATGCCCCAGGTGATCATGATGCGCGCGATCCAGATGCGCGCGCCCAACCGGTGCATCAGCAGGTTGCTGGGCACTTCGAACAGGAAGTAGCCAATAAAGAAGACGCCGGCGCCCAGGCCGAAGACGGTTTCACTGAAGCCCAGATCCTGCGACATCTGCAGCTTGGCGAAGCCGACGTTGACGCGGTCCAGGTAGGCAATGACATAACAAAGCATCAAAAACGGCACCAGCCGCCAGAACACTTTGGCATACGCGCGAGCGGTTTCGCGGGATTCGGGCGGCGACGACGCCGCGGCCGCGGCGTTGGACGCCAGTTCCATCGGGGGCATTGCAAGTCTCCATCAAGAATGCGCCGCCTTGATCCGCGATGACGCGGCCGGCCGGCTTTGTGCGAAAAAGCGGATCAGTAGCGCGCGCCGAAGGTGGCGCGCAGGTCCTCGATGGCCTGGTCCGTCAGCGGCTCGGGGCGCGGCTGGGTCATCAGCCACAGGCGGGCGGTTTCTTCCAGTTCCTCAAGCGCGTAGGACGCGTGGGACACGGACCGTTCCCAGACCACCGGGCCCAGCCGCTCGAACAGCGCGCCGCGCACCTCTGCCGCCACGGCGGCGACCTCGGCTGCAGCCTGCGGGTCGCCCGGACGGCGATAGCCAATCAGCGGGATGCGTCCCACCTTCATGACTTGATAGGGCGTGATCGGCGGCAACACCTCGTCCGGCCGCCACACGCCCGCGAGCGTCAGCGCAACCAGATGGGTGGAATGGGTATGCACGATGCCGCGCGATTGCGGGCTGGCGCGGTAGATGCCCTGATGCAGCAGCAAGGTCTTGGACGGCTTGCCGCCGGCGACCCAATTGCCGCCCTGATCTACCTTGGAAAGCTCGGCGGGATCCAGCCGGCCCAGGCAGGCGTCGGTGGGGGTGATGAGCCATCCATCGTCCAGGCGCGCGCTGATGTTGCCGGCCGCGCCGACGGTGTAGCCGCGCGCATAGAGGCTTGCGCCGATGGTGCAGATTTCTTCGCGGATGCGGGCTTCTTCAGTCATGGAATGTCCCCGGGCGGCAGGGACGGGCAACGAACTGCAGACGTGGCGAAGCATGCATAACGACGATGTCTCTTGAGTAGAAGTTATCGGGTCATCATACAAATTTTGATGGCGAGCGGGTATGGGGTAAACCCGCGCACCGCCGATTACGCTTGATCGCGCTTAAGGTTTGACCGCATGCCCGCGATACCAGGCATGCTGGGCCGCATCGATGAGCCACTGGTCGCCGCGGCTGTCGCCGTAGGCGTGCAGTTCGTATTGGTCAGGACCGCCGTAACGCTCGGTCAGGCGCCGCAGCTTTTCCGGGCCCCAGCAGTTGTGTCCGTCAAAATCGCCGGTCAGACGGCCCTGCGCGTCGACCGCCATGCGCGTGCAGATGAGGTCGTCGAACCCGAGGTAGCGGGCCGCGTCTTCCAGATAGATATCGGGCGAGGCGCTGACCAGCACGCAGCGATCGCCGCGCTGCTGGTGCCAGCGCAGCCGCTCGATGAGCGCCGGCCGCAGCGGAATGGTGTGCACCCACGCGCGGGCGATGTGGGTCAGCTCGGTGCGCGAGCGCCCGCGCAGCGCGGCGCGGCAGAGCGATTGCTTTGCGTCTTCGTTGCTGCGCTGGCGCAGCACGAATGCCGTCAGCGCCGGCGCGGTCCGCACGAACGCCGCCAGCAGCCCGACCCACGACGATAGATGCACCAGGAAAGGAATGAATGTGTCGCGCTGAGTGAGAGTGCCGTCGAAGTCGAAGGCGGCGAGCACGCGCGTGGGAGCGGGAAACTGCGTTTGTGTAGCCATACTGCTATCGCGACGGAACCCAGCGGGCATGCCGTCACAAACTATGCCGGAAAATGCGTCAGCGCCCGAGGCGCGAACGCGTAAAGTCAGACGCAGTCTCGCCGTGACGCAAGCCTGCGGTGAAACACGCGCTTTTTATTTCAAAAGTTTTGTGTTTGTAACACATTAGATGACTTGTCATCATAGCCCGCACGCGATGCGGGCAAGCCGGCAAGAACCGCGAAAATCCGCCGTTCTTCCCGCCGCCTTCAGTCTTTCCCGGGTTCCAATCTCACGCCGGCCAAGTGTCGGGGCCAATCATGCCTGCTGCGCCTTGAACGCGCCTTCTTCTTCCAGCACCTGGTTGGCCACCTTGAAGGCGTCCAGGCCCGCGGGAATGCCGCAATAGACCGTCGCCTGCAGCAGGATCTCTTTGATCTCCTCGACCGTCACGCCGTTGTTCAGCGCGCCCTTGACGTGCAGCTTGATCTCTGCGGGACGGTTCAGCGCCGTCAGCATGGCCAGGTTGAGCATGCTGCGCGTCTTCTTCTCAAGTCCGGGGCGGCCCCAGGTGTAGCCCCAGCACCATTCGGTGGTGATGTGCTGGAACGCCATCATGAAATCATTGGCGCGCGCGATCGAGCCATCGACGTAGTCGGCGCCAAGCACTTCGCGGCGCAGTTCCAGGCCTTGGTCGAACAGCGCCTGGGTTTCGGTTTGGGTTTTGGGGTGAGCGTCTGCCATGGGATGTTCCTCCGGGTTGTCGTCCGGCCGATTGTGGGCGTGCGGCATCCCGCGCGTCAAATGTCGGCGCGCGTCTCGCAAGACGGGGCAGGCGCGATGAATCCGGCGCGCGGGGACTACTACAGCGAATACCGGTAGTCGCAGTTCAACGTGGCCTGCAGCGGCGCCGGATAGCCGCTGGCCGCCTTGCCGCCCGGACGCGGGCCCAGCAGCCTGGCCTGGAACGTGCCGGCCATGTCGCCTTCAGCCGTCTTCTTGACGGCCACGGTGGACGGTAGCGCATACAGCGTCAGCGCCTGTCCGCCGGCCGGCGCGACCAACGTGAACACCGACTGCGAAAAATTGGCGACCACATAACCGGGCGCCTCATCCGACGAGAACGACAGCGTGGCCGTTGCATAGGTCAGCGTCAGCGCCAGTTCTTCGGAGGACGGCGAGGGAATGTCGCCCTTCAACGCCACCTTGCCGCTTTCAGACACGCAGGACAGCGACGCGGGCGCGGAGCCGGCCTGCGCAGTGCCGGCCAGAATCAGGAAGGACAGCGCACATGCGGCGCGAACGATCATGGGAGTTCCTTGAGGATATGCCGGACGAGATCGGCAGTGTAGGCGCAAAGCCGGCAACGGACGGCCACTAAACCGATTCGCCCCAGGTTCGTCAAGTAATAGGAACGGGTCTCAACGCAGGCGTTGGCGATCCGCCATGCCGCAAGGCCCCTCCTACTCGACAGAACCATGCACACTTTGGACGAAATGCCGCGCGCGCTCGCGCGCCGCGCCTTGCGCTATCCCTTGCTCTTCGGTCTTGCGCTGACCGCCCCGGCGTACGCGCAGCAAGCCGCGCCCGATGCCGCCCCCGCCTCGACGCTGCCCGCCATCAACGTCGTGGGCGACGCGTGGGACAACGCCGGCACCGGCCCAGTCCAAGGCTATGTCGCACGGGAAACGACCACCGGCAGCAAGACCGCGACCCCGCTCCTCGAAATCCCGCAATCGGTCTCCGTTGTCGGCGCGCAGGAAATGCGGGATCGCGGCGTACAGACCGTCTCGCAAGCCATTCAGTATGTTCCCGGCGTGCAGGTCACCAACTTCGGCGGCGCGGAGATCCGCAACGACTGGATCGTGCTGCGCGGATTCGATGCCAAGCTGACGGGTGACTTCCGCGATGGACTCAGCCAGCTTCCGTACGACCAGATCCGGGCGCGCACCGACCCGTACGCGCTGGAACGCGTGGAGGTCATTCGCGGCCCGTCCTCCGTGCTGTACGGGCAGGTCGCGCCGGGGGGCCTGGTGAACCGCATCACCAAGCGCCCCACGGCTGACGCATTCGGCGAAATCGTGCTGCAGGCCGGCAGCTTCGACCGGCTTCAAGGCGCCTTCGATGTCGGCGGACCGATGGACGAGGAAGGCAAGTATCTGTACCGCATGACCGGCATCCTGCGGGACGCCGGCACCCAGGTCGAATACGACTCCAGCCATCGTTATCCCGACAACCTGGCATACATCGCCCCCGCCTTCACCTGGCGCCCGAACGCCGATACGTCCTTGACCCTGCTCACGCACTTCCAGCGGGATCGCACCGACGGCGAATCGCGGCCGGTCTATCCCACCCACGTGCCGGTGGGCGACTATGACTTCAACCGCTACGACCGCCGGCAGTACGCCATCGGCTATCTGCTGGAACATCGCTACAACGCGGCGCTGACGTTGCGTCAGAACGCCCGCTACCAATACGGCACGCTGGACCAGCGCGACCTCTACAACCTGCGCCTGCGTCCCGATGGCCACACCATCCAGCGCTATGCGCTGGTTTCCAAGGAAAGCGCCGATGGCGTCGTGGTCGACAACCAGGCCGAATACCGATTCAACCTGGGCCGCGTGTCGCACACGCTGCTGTTCGGACTGGACTACAAGTTCCAGGACGGCCAGCAGTGGTATCGCCAGGGCATGGCGCCCGACCTGGATCTGAACGACCCCGTCTACGGCCAGAACATTCCCTATCCTTCCGCCGCCAATACCATCATCGACCAGAAGGACATCAACCGGCAGTTGGGCGTGTACGTGCAGGATCAGATACGTGTCGACAAAGTGGTCGTGACGCTGGGTGGACGGCAGGACTGGGCGCGCGGCACCAGCCGCAACCGTCTGACCGATGCCACCGTCGAACAGCGCGACACCGCGTTCACCGGACGCCTGGGACTGGCCTACCTTTTTGATTCTGGCATCACCCCCTACGTCAGCTACTCCACGTCGTTCCTGCCGCAAAGCGGCGTCAGCATGGACAGCACGCCCTTCAAGCCGACCCGCGGGGAACAGTACGAATTCGGCATCAAGTACCAGCCGCCCGGCTCCAACAGCCTGGTCGCGTTGTCGGTCTTCGACCTGACGCAACGCAACGCGCTGACGCCGGATCCGCGCAATACGAACTTCAGCGTGCAGACGGGTGAAATCGGATCGCGCGGCATCGAGCTGGAAGGCAAGGCCAGCCTCGCGCGCGGGCTGGACCTGACCGCCTCCTACACCCTGAACGACGTCAAGGTGAACAAGAGCAACAATCCGGCGGAAGTGGGCAATTCGCCCATCGTCACGCCGCGCCACATGGCGTCGGCGTGGATGAACTACACGCTGCCGGACACGGTGTTCAAGGGCCTGGGTATGGGCATGGGCGTGCGCTATATCGGCAAGACGTATGTCAACGTGGACAACACCATCGAGAACGGCTCGTCGTTCATGGTCGACGCCGGCGTGCATTACCAGGTGAATGGATGGCGCTTCGCCGTCGACGCGACGAATCTCCTCAACAAGGAGACGATCGTCTGCCGCAACAACACGGTGAACTGCCGCTACGGCCTTGAGCGCACCGTCATCGCGTCGGTGGCCTATCGCTGGTAGGCGCCGCGCGCCACCCTCGGCCCCCGCGAAGGCGGCCGCGGGTGGCGCGTTCGGGCCTAGCCCGGCAGCAGATATTCCCGGCAGGAGTTCAGTGCGGCATCCGCGTCGCGGATCATGAAGTTGACCAGCGTGGCCGACACGCCCAGTTCGCGCGCGACGTCCCGTTGCGTGCAGCCTTCAAGGCGATGCAGTTCGAAGGCGCGGCGCGTGCGCGCGGACATCCTGGCCAGCGCTTCGGCCGCCAGCGCCAGCGCCTGATGGCTGACCGCCGCATCCTCCGCCACCGCATCGGACACCGCATGCTCTCCGTCCTCCTGGCTGGCAAACAGATGCGCCTCGAATGCGCGCCGCCGGTGATAGTCGATGGAAAGATGGCGCACCGTCTGGAACAGATAGGCCATGGGCTCCCGCAGATCTTCGGGCGCCGGCCGTTCCAGCAGCTTCAGATACGTGTCCTGCACCACGTCGTCGGCCAGGTCGCGAGAACCCAGTATCCGCGCAGCCGTATGCAGCAACTGGCGGCGGTGCGTCTGATAGAGAGCGGCCAGGGTATCCCTGGTGGTTGCCGGCTGCGGCATGATGCAACTCCTTGCGGGCGGTCAATAGCGGTACGCCACGGCCGCCAGCACCGTTCGTTCGACACCATAGCGGCAGTTGAGGCGGTCATTGCGGCAGACCACGGCCTCTTGGTTGAACAGGTTCATGGCGTCCACCGAAAAGCGCCAGTCGCCCGCGTCGTAGGCCACCGAGGCATCGAACACCGTGGCGGCGCGGTTCTTCATCGTGTTTGCCACATCGACATACGTCGTGCCGATGTACCGCGCGCCCAGCCCCGTCTCCCAGCCCGACAGCGCGCCGTGCGAGAAGCGATGGCCGACCCACAGCGCGGCCATGTGGCGCGGCGTGACGATGGGCGTCTTGCCCTGTCCGCCATCATTGCTGGATTGATGGGTGACGGCGTTGTAGGTGTAGGCGGCCACCAGATCCCAGCCGTCGGCGCCGCTGAACTTGGCCTCAAGCTCGACCCCGCGGGAACGCAGCCGGCCCGATTGCACGCTGAAGCCCGCATGCGCCGGATCGGGATCCGCAGTCAGGGCATTGCGCTGTTTCAATTCAAAGGCCGCGAGCGTGTACAGCGCTTGCGTATTCGCAGGCTGGTACTTGATGCCCGCCTCGATCTGATCCGACATCGCGGGCGAAAACGAGGCGCCGTCGAAGTCCGTGCCCGGCTGCGGCGTGAACGCCGTCGCATAACTGGCGTATGGCGCGATGCCGGAGGCAAACGCGTATGACAGCCCGGCCCGCCAGGTGACCGCGCTATCGCGGGTGTTGGCGCTGTCCGCCGCAAGACGGTCATCCGTCTCATCGTTCACGCGGTCATGCCGCATTCCCAACGTCAACGTCCAGTCACCGGCCTGGATCTGGTCCTGCACATACAGGCCCCATTGCGTGCTGACCTGCCGCACGTCCAGCACCCGCTGGTCGCTGCCGAGCCGCGCGATGGGTTGGTCGTAAACAGGGTTGAGGATGTCCAGCGGCGGCGCCATCGCCTGCCGGTAGTCTTGTGTGCCGGACAGCCTGCGAAAATCCAGTCCGGCCAGCACCGTGTGCCGCATGCCCGCCGCCTCGACCACGCCCTCCAGCTGCGTGTCGACCGCCACGCCCGTGGCGCGTTCCTGCGCGGCAAGCTGCACGCGGGACAACGTGCGCCCATCGGCGGCCAACGCCAGCGGATACAGGTTGCGCAACGTCATGTCGCCCGTCTGGTAGCGCGCGTTCTGCCGCAGCGACCAGGCGCTGTTCAGGCGATGCTCGAACAGATAACCCACACTGGCGAAATCGCGTTCATTCAGGTCATAGGCTGGGTCGCCGACCAGCGTGCGCGTCGGATAGAACGCGCGTGACTCCCCGTCGGTGCGGTCATGCTGGTAATGCGCCAGGATCGTGATGGCGGTATCGGCATCAGCCCAGCGCAGGGCCGGGGCGACATACGCCAGATCGTCGCGGTAGCGTTGGCCGTCGTCATATTTGTCCTGTGTTCCCGCGTCGCGCGCGGTGGCGGTCAGCCGGTAGCTGGTGCTGCCTCCCGCATCGGCGGTTCCTCCCAGATCCAGAAAGGCCTGCCGCGTATCGAACGAGCCGGCCTGCACGGCGGCCTCGCGCAAGAGCACACCGGTGGGACGCTTGGTGACGCGGTTGACGATGCCCCCCGGCGCCACCTGCCCATACAGCGACGCGGACGGTCCGCGCACCACTTCGACGCGTTCCAGCGCATAGGCCGGCATACGCGCGCGGATCTGGTCATAGGGCATCTGGCTCAAGCCATCGCGGTAGTCGCCCGTCAGCTTTGCGTCGAAGCCCCGCAGCACCAGCCAATCGTTGCGCACCTCGTTGCTGCCGAAGTTGTTGACTTGCACGCCGGGCGTGTACTGCAGGGCCTGCGGCACCGTGCGCGCCCCCCGCGCACGCATTTCCTCTTGCGACACCACGGACACCGATTGCGCAACGCGGATGAGGGGCGTGGCGGTCTTGGTGGCCGCCATGGAAACGCGCGGCACGAAGCCGTCGCCGCCAACGGCGACCCCTTCAACCCGTGTCAGCGGCAGCATGCTGGCCACGGGCGTCCATGCCGGCACGATCTGATAGCTGCCCGGCGTGTCCTGCCGCGCCTCCAGGCCATGGCGCGCCAGCACCTGTCCGAACGCGTGTTCCACGGTGTAGCGGCCAGCCAGGCCCTCGCTGGCAAGATCCCGCGTCAGCGCCGGATCGAAATAGACCAATACGCCCGCTTCGCTGGCAATCCGTTGCAGCACGGTCACCAGCGGTCCGGCCGGGACATCGAATTGCAGGCCGGCGCTGGCCTGCGTCGCGGCATCGTCCATCGAGGCGGCAGCGGGGGCCGCCTGCGCCGCCAGCGCCAGCAGCATCGCGGCAGCGCATGCGCTTACACCCGTCCCCCTGGGGGGCCGGGCGCCGCGCATGCCGCCTGTCTTCCTGGCCATGATGTCTGGTGTCGTAACGTTGGAATTCGGTCCTGTTCAACAAGGAGGACACGCGAAACGCCAAAACCGGAAAGCCTTGCGCGAATTTTTTTCGCTGGCCCGAGCCGGACCCGGGGCGCTCAGGCCTGCGCCGAGACGACCACCCAGTACGGCGTGAAGCGGGAGATCTTGACCTTCAAGAGGCGGCCTATGGCCTCCAGCACCCTGTCGGTATCCGCCAGCGGAAACAATCCGGACACCCGCAACCGGCCGGTCTGTTCGTCGCACGAAATGACGCCGGGCCGGTACCTGCTCAGTTCCTCCAGGAACTGCGATAGCGGCATGTCGTCCGCAGCCAGTTCGCCGCGCAGCCACGCCGTGTTGCCCGCGCCGACGACGCCTGCGAGTTCGGCCCGCAGGCGCGTACAGCGCGCGGTCTGCCCGGCGCTCAGCACGAGGCCCGCCCCCTGCCGCTGCGCCGGCTGGATTTCCACTGCCCCTTCAAACAGCGCCACTTGCGCGGCATCGTCTTGCTGGCGAACGGAAAAGCGCGTGCCCAGCGCCGTGATCGAACCGTGATACGTGTCGACGCGCAAGGGCATGGTTGACGCATCGCCACCGCGGTGGCCCGTCGCGACCAGGATCTGCCCCTGACGCAATCGCAGGATGCGCTCGCTGGCCGAGAACCGGACATCGATACGCGTATCGGTGTCCAGCGTGACGTGTGTGCCGTCGGCCAGATGGACTTCGCGCCGTTCGCCAACATCCGTGGCATGGTCCGGCGAAATGTGCAGCCAGCGGCTCCTGTCGGCCGCCCAGAGCGCCGGCCCGATACAGGTCGCCAGGAATGCGGCGGCGCGCAGCACCTTGCGCCGGCCCCGTTGCCGGCTTGCCGCCGACAGCGCGTCGTAGGCGGCCTTGGCCGGCAGGTCGCGCATGCGGGCATCGGCGCGCGTCAGATGGGACCACGCGCGCTCGTGGTCCGGGTCCGCGGCACGCCAGTCGCGCCATGCGCGCTCATCGTCTTCGGTCTGCGCGCCGGACAGAAACAGCACGTACCAGCGCGAGGCCTGCTCGGCCACATGAGGCGCCAGCGGCTGACCGCCTGCGTACATCATGGGACCGGCCCGGAGGCTCACGCCGTGGACTCCTGTGAAAAAAAGCATGCCTGGACCGCGCGCACCATGTAGTTGCTCACGGTGCGGGGCGTCACGCCCAGCCGGATGGCAATGTCCTCGTATTTCATGCCTTCCAGCTGCGCCAACAGAAACGCTTCACGCGCCTTGGCGGGCAACGCGTCCAGCGCGCGGTCGATCGCGCACAACGCTTCAAGGACGATACGGCGGTCTTCGGGCCCGGGAGCCAGTTCCTCGGGCAGGCACGCGAGCGTGTCCAGATAGGCCCGCTCGATGGCTTCACGGCGGTAATGGTTGGCCAGCAACCGCCGCGCGATGGTGGCCAGGAACGCCTTGGGTTCCAGAAGCACGGGAACTTCCCGGGCCGTCAGCACGCGCAGGAACGTGTCCTGCGCCAGATCGGCGGCCCCGTCCGCCGTCCCCATGCGCCGGCGCAGCCATCCCGCCAGCCACGAATGATGTTCGGCATAGAGCGTCTCCGCCTGCTGGTGCAGGCTCGCGTCGCTACTGGACATGGCATCGATCCCCAAGTGTCTACGGCCTGGCGCAAGGCCAGAAAAATGGCAATGATAACCATTATCTATTGGATGCAACACCCGGGCCGCGGCGTCACATCGGCTAGGATGTCGAGGTCCACCAAGAAGGAGATATCCATGCCCTCATTGAGACAAGCCGCCTGCGCGGCCGTGATCGCGGCCGCCCTGCCCTTCGCCGCCCACGCCGAATCGGTCACCCTGCAGGTCGAGCAGGTCACGCCCGGCGCCGACGCACACACCAACGCGCGCGTCGTCGACATCAAGCTCAAGCCCGACAGCGTCAAGACGCTGGCGAACTTCACGCGCGAGCGCGTGGGCCAGCGCGTGCAGTTCCGCGCGAACGGCATTCTTCTGTCCTCGGCCACGCTGATGAGCCCGCTCGATGGCGACAGCCTGCGCATCACCGCCGGCGAGCACGGCTTTGCCGGCAAGTCAGCCGAAGAGATCGCGCAAGGCATCATGAAGGAAGGCTCGCTGACGATGGACGACGAAAACCGGTAAGCACACCCGCCCTTTCATCCAAAGGCTGACGCCCGCGCACGCGGCGTCAGCCTTTTGTTTTTGACAGAATGGCGCAGACGCCACGGGTTTCAGTCATCTGTCATTAACCTTTCATTTCGGACTTCTAGTATTGCTCGTCCCCATCGGGCATCAGACCCAACGCCAGGAGTTCCAATGAGCAAGTCCATCTCCGACAAGACCGTCCGCAATCCCAGCCAGAGCACGCCGTTCAGCGAGATCCTCGAAAAGAACATGTCCCGCCGCATGGTGATGCGCGGCGGTATCGCCGCTGCGTTTGCGACGATGACCAGTCTCGGTCTTGCCGGCTGTAATGGCAGCGACGACGATGACGACGACGCCGGTAACGGCGGCCAGAACCCCGCACCGGAACAGCCCGGCACGGAGACGCCCGCGCCGGCCCCGATCAAACTGGGCTTCGAGTCCCTGCCCACCTCCATGACCGACGCCTGTGTCGTGCCGGCCGGCTACGTCGCCCATGTGTTTGCGCCGTGGGGCACGCCGTTCAACGACAACGCGAATCCGTGGGACCGCAACGGCAACAACAGTTCGACGGACTTGCTGAACTCCACCGGCATGCACCACGACGGCATGCACTTCTTCCCGATCAACGGCAGCTCCACCGAGGGCCTGCTGGCGGTCAACCACGAATACATCGACCAGAAGGCGCTGCACCCGCTCGGCGCGACCACGGTGGCCGGCAAGCGCCCCATCGAGGAAATCCGCAAGGAAATCAACGCGCATGGCGTGGCGATCCTGCACGTGCGTCTTGAGAACGGCCGCTGGAACATCGTGCACAACTCCCGCTACAACCGCCGCTTCACGTCGGCCACGCCGATGAAGCTGGCCGGTCCCGTCGGCGGCACGGACTGGGTCAAGACCCCGTACTCGCCCAACGGCACGATGGTGCGCGGCACCAACAACAACTGCGGCAACGGCTACACCCCGTGGGGCACGTACATCACGGCTGAAGAAAACTGGGCTGCCTGCTTCGTGAACACCGACACGCAGCCTCCGCACCAGCTTCGCGTGGGCGTTCCCGATGACGTGGGCCGCTACCAATGGGAAACCGGCGCCCTTGATCCGCTGGAAGTCCAGGGCGAATTCGCGCGCTTCAACATCACCCCGACCGGCGCCGACTTCACGCAGGACTACCGCAACGAAGTCAACGGCTTCGGCTACCTGGTCGAAATCGATCCCTTCAACGAAAACAGCATCGCCACCAAGCGCACCGCGATGGGCCGCTTCGCGCACGAAGGCTGCGCCTACGGTCTGCCCGAGGCCGGCAAGCCGCTCGCCTTCTACAGCGGCGACGACTCGCGCTTCGAATACATCTATCGCTTCGTGTCGGAAGCGGTGTGGGATCCGAAGGACGCCGAGCGCACCGACCGTCTCGCGGTGGGCGCGAAGTACCTGGACAAGGGCACGCTGTACGTTGCCCGCTTTGACGCCGATGGCACGGGCGAATGGCTCCCGCTCGTCGGCACGACCGTGGGCGCGGGCGGCCGCACGCTGGCCGATGAGTTCGGCAGCCTCGAGAACATCATCATCAACACCCGCGGCGCCGCTGACTTCGTCGGCGCCACGCCGATGGACCGCCCGGAATGGACGGCCACGCACCCGACCAACGGCGACATCTACCTGACGCTGACCAACAACACCAGCCGTGACGCCAGCAAGGGCACCAACGCGGCCAACCCGCGCTTGAACAACGTCAACGGACATATCGTGCGCTGGCACGACGAGCCGGGCTCGACCAAGTTCAAGTGGGATATTTTCGTGTTCGGCTCCGATGCCGGCGCCGACGCCGACACCAACCGTTCCGGCCTGACCGCGCTGAACCAGCTGGCCAGCCCGGACGGCATCGGCATCGATCCGCGTGGCATCCTGTGGATCCAGACGGACAACGGCATCGACGGCGGCCGCAAGAACAACGTGGCCAAGGCGACCAACGACCAGATGCTGGCCGTGATCCCCGGCGCGCTGGCCGACAACACCGGCACGGGCCCGGCGATCAACGCGTCCAACCAGGCCGACCTGCGCCGCTTCTTTGTCGGCCCGAACGAAGCCGAAGTCACGGGCTTTGCCTTCACGCCGGACTACACCAGCATCTTCCTGAACATCCAGCACCCGGTGAACTGGCCGGCGTACGACACGGAAGATGCGACCACCGCCACCACGGGCGTCGTCCGTCCGCGTTCGTCGACGGTGGTGATCCGCCGCGCCGACGGCGGTCCGATCGGGGTGTGATTATGCGTTGTTCAGGGTGACCTGGTCACGCTGATCGCAGGATGAGAACAGCCACCCTGATCGGGTGGCTGTTCTCATTTGCAACGCGCGAGAGGCCGGGGATTGGCAAGCAACGTCAAGCAAGCCTCCAGCACGCGCCCCGGATGGATCGAATTGATCTCTTTCGACCCCGCCTCGGGCACGACGTCCCGGGTGTACTCGCGGGCCCAGAACCATTCCGGATTCGATTCGTTGAACACGCCCACGTAAGGCACGCACAACCCCTGGGCGATGTGGGATGGACCGCAGTCGTTGGAGACGATCAGGCGCGCGTGCTGCATCAGCGCGACCAGCTCGGCCACGGAGCGGGAGCATTCCAGGCGGAAGTCCGGCCGATTCATGTGTTTCAGGCGCTGGCGCTCGGCCGCTTCGTCGGGACCCAGGACAAACGTGAAATTGGCGTTCCCGCCCAGCCGCGCCTGCAGCAGGTCCGCCAGCGCAACATAATGATCCAGCGAGTACCGCTTGAACTGTCCGGACCCGCCACCCGGAATCAGCACGATGTCGGCCGGCTGCACCTTGCCCGTGCACGACCGGCCGATTTCGACAAAGCATTGGCGCGCAATTGCTTCGGGATCGTGTTCCTGCAGCGTGGCCAGCAGCCGCAGGTTTGCCAGGCCGATGTATTCGCGGATGTCCTTGACGTGGGAGTGCGTCCAGACGCAGTCGCCGAGCCGGCGGTTTCTGAAGCCCAGGCGCAACTTGGGCCGACGCAGCAGGTTGATGAGCGCAAAGCGCTCGCTGGAATGATGCAGCGACAATGACGCGCTGGCGCGTGGGGGCAGCGCCTTGACCTGATCGCCGAACGCTTCCGCGCGGACAAACTGATCCACCCACGGCAGCTGCGTATAGAAGTCGTCCACGCCAAACCGGGAGACGACGCGGACCCGCTTGTCCGGCCACAGCTTCTTGACCTGATACAGCGCGGGAAACGCCACGATCTGGTCGCCAAAGCGTGCCTTGCTGCGAACGAATACAACGATATCGGACATGGCTTCTCACCTGATGAAATCACGCACGAAATCCTGATTTCTCGCAGATTTGCGCACAATCAGAAAACTCTTAAATCGACATGCAGGCCGGCGGTCCTCAGCCCGGGCAACCCGCCCCGGTGCGCGTAGACGGCAGGGGCGTATCCCCCGACGTATTGCCGGCAAACCTGCGGATCTTCTCGGCCAGCTCGGGCGTCGCCTTCTCGTAGCCGTAGCAGTAAGGCGGCGTCGGCGCCGACTCGGGGCGATAGTCCTTCAGCACCGGCTTCGCGTCGCCCAGGTACAGGTTGTCCTTCAACCGCAGAAAGGCCTTGTAGTCGCGGGTATAGCCGTGATCCGCCTTGCGCTTTTCATAGGCCCCGCGATCCGAATCGCCGTTGTCCAGCGCGCTGCGCGCGGGCGCGATCGGGATGTAGCGGCAGTAGTTGACGTTGATGCCTTCCACCGTGGGGTAGAACTCGGGCTCGACGCACTTGCGCTGCGCGTCGTTGTTGAAGATGTTGCCTTCGACCAGCGCCTTGGCTTCCAGGCTGAAACTCATGCCGTAGAAGTCCCAATTTTCGAGCAGGTTGTTGAAGAGGTGGAAGGTGCCGAACTGCGCGCGGGGATTGCGCTGCACCGTGTTGAAGAAGTAGTTGTGATGCAGCGTCACGCGCGCAATCGAATCGCGCTCGTAGTTCTGGAAGAGATTCTTGGACGTGATGTTGTTCAGCAGCATGACCTTGTTCGAGTTGTGGAACTTGGTCCACGAAATCGTCACGTCGGTCGAGCCGTTCTTTACATTCAGCAGGCGGTCCGACATCCGCGACAGGTCCATGTGGTCGACCCACACGTCGCGGCTGTCGTTGGCCACGTTCACGGCCTGCGTGATCCGCGTGAGCCGTCCGTCGATCGTCAGATGCGTCAGGATGACGTTCTTCGCGCCATACACGCCCAGGCCGTCGTCGATCAGGGCGACGTGCTTGCCGCGGCCGTCGATGGTCGTGTTGGACGGGACGCGCAACTGCGACTTCAGCACGATCGTCATGTCGGTTGCGAAGCGTATCCACGTCGGTCCCTTGCGCGCTTGCGCCAGCGCGGCGCGCAGCGTGCCGGGTCCGGCGTCCTGGTCCGAGGTCACCTCGATGAACTTGCCGCCCAGGCCGCCCGTGGCCTTGGCGCCGTACCCTTCGCGCTGCGCCAGCAAACTGGCGACGGACGGGCAGTGTTCATCGGGCGTCGCGCATTGCCCGCTGGCTGCCGCCGCGCCGCCATACAGACCGGCCAACGTCAGCAGCCACACCATCACCGTCTTTCGTAGTCGCATCGCAACCGCTCCCTAAAACTTTACGCGGACGAATCCGCCGACGGATCCGCCGCCGTCACATGGCGCCAGATGCCGCCGCTCAAACGCAGGTTTTCCGGCGGGCCGGCAAGATGCTCGCGCAGCCGTTCGAAGTACGCCTTCTGCCAGCGCTGCGCGTACGCGTCCGCGTCCTCGCCCGGATTGGCGGCGGGCAGCATTTCCAGCGTGTAGGCCACCTGCCCGTTTTCCCAGCGCGGCGCGTAGAACACCGACGGCACGCCCATGCGATGCGCCAGATGCGCCGCGAAGCCGGAATAGGTGACGTCCTGGCCTTCAAACGTGGTGCGCGGCGCGGCGGGGTTTGCCGCGCCGTCGATGGCCAGGCACAGTACGAATCCGGCGTTGATCGCGCGCATGCAGGCCTTGGCGACCTGCGCCTCGGTCTGGTCGGCCGTGGAGATCAGCGCCTCGGCGTAACTGCTGCGGGCGATGCTGGGCGCCGACGCCAGCCAGCGCGACGGGATGCCGACCAGTTCCAGCGCCATCAATCCCGCATACATCGGGCCGACGTGCGCGGTGGCGACCACGACGCCACGGCCGGCGGCGAGCAGCGGCGCAAAGAAGCGCTCGCCGGTATCCAGCTCGCCCAGCATGGCCATCGCCTCTTCGACGCGTTCCTCGCGGCATTCGAGCCAATCGAACAGCAGATGGTCGATCATGTGGCCCCAGCGCGCGCGGCGTTCCCACGTCGCGCGATCGATGCTTGTGTCGCCGCGCATCGACCAGGCCCAGTCCAGCCGCGCCTGCGGGATCGGCGCGGTGTCGAGCTGCTCTTCCATGCGCGCCAGCGCTTCCTGAAAGGTCTCCGGCAGCCGCGCGCCGCGCTTGGCCACGTACTGCTCGAACAGCGCCTCGGCCTCGTCCTTACGACCGGCCTGCGACAGCGCGCCAATGGCCGACCGCTGCCACAGCTGGTTGTCCGGCGACTTCTTCAGCAGGAACATCATCTGCTCGGCCGCGGCGTCGTACTGCAAGGTATAGCGCAGCGCGCGGGCATACAGGCCCCGCGTCTGCTCAAGATCGGGCGCCAGTTCGATGGCGCGCGCCAAAGGCGCCACGGAATCCTTGTAGCGCCCGGCGCGCAGCAGGGTTTCGCCGTGCAGCGTCAGCAGCCGCACGTCGTCGGGCGCGGCCTGCAAGCCGGCTTCAAAGTGGGCCAGCGCGTGCGTCTTGCGATCGTCTTCGGTGCCGCGCCGCAGATGCGCCAGGCCCAGCGACGAACGCAGCGCCGCGCAATCCTGGCCCGCGCGCAGCGCGCCGTCGCCAAGACGGATTGCCGCGGCAGTGCGGCCGTCGGCCAGCAGCGCGCGCACGGCCATCGTCGCCACCCGTTCATTGGGCAGCTTGTCCGGATCCAGCGATGCCGCAATGCCCGACGCGTCGGCCACATCGCCGTTGCGCACGAAGGCCATCATCCACGCGTAAGCGTCTTCGGGCGCGCTCTGCGCCAGCGGCAGGGTCGTGCGGGCGACTTCCGCCGCCTCGGGTACGCGTCCGGCCTGCACGCGCAACTGGATGCGCGCGGCGTGCAGCGACGCATTGCCGGGCTCGATGCCGGCGGCGGCGTCGGCCTCGGCGATTGCCCTGTCCCACTGCTCCAGGCGGCCGAGCAGACTGGCCAGCAGGCGTCTGTCGTCAACCCGCGTGGGATACACAACGACAAGCGTCTCCAGCGCCGCGATGGCGGAGGCCAGCTTGCCCTCTTTCACGTCGGGCGACACCAGCAGCCGCCGGACCTCGCGCCAGCCGTCCTTGGCCTGGCGCAGCGCCGGTTCCAGCGCCGTCATGCCGCGCGCCGGTTCCGCCGAGGCGCGAATCTGTCCGATGACCTCGCGCAGTCGCGCCGTGGCGTCCTGCGGTTCGGCGCCGGCTTGCGGCCGGCGGCTTTCAATGACCGTATCAACCATGACGCAGCCCCCTCAACAAAGCCATCGCGACACGTGCGATGAACATGAGCACAAATCCCAGTGCCAGCGCCTGCAACAGCAGGATGCCGGTGCGCGGGCTGCTGGGCCGGTCCGTCGGCACCGGCTGCGCGATGATCGACAGATACCGCTGCAGGCGCAGCGCATCCGTCATCGCCTGCTGGTACGACTGCTGCGCCAGCGTCAGGTTGGAATCCGCAAACACCTGGGCATTGCGCAGCGCCTCGTATTCCTTCAACTGCTTGGCTTCCGTATTGCCGTCGCCGCTCAGGCGCTGACGCACGGATGCCAGCCGCTTTTTCAGCGCCGCCACCTGCATCTGCGCAGGCTTGAGCATGAAATGGTCCTTGTTATCCAGCGCCCGGATCTTGTCCAGATTGATCTGCGCGGTGCTCAGCTCGCCTTCAAGCTGGCTGGACAGGTTCAGCAGCATCGACACCGTCGCGCTGGGGTCGATGTTGCCGTGCTTGGTGCGCCACGTCGTCAACGCATCGCGTGCCGCCAGCGCCTTTTCCTCGGCAAACTTGACCGACTCTTCGCTCACCTTCAGCTTGTCGGCCACGCCCTTCTCGTTCATCGAGCTGACGAACTGCTCGGCCAGGCCGATCAATTCCCTGGACAACGTGGCCGCGTCTTCCGACGAGAACGCGCTGACACGCAGCACGTCGATCTGCTCCAGCGCGTTGAACGACACGTGCACCGACGCTTGATAGGCGCGATACAGATCGTCTTCGCTGGAATCTTCGGCCAGGCGATTGAACGGGTCCAATCCGTCGTTCATCAGATAGCGGCGCAGGCCGACCTTCTTGTCCAGCTGCTGCATGCTGTCGCGCGACTTCAGGAAGTCGGCCACGGCCCACCCGTCCACGAAACCGCCCAGCATGCCGCCGGAGTTGCCCGTGGTGAGCAGGCTGGCTGCCGCGCCGGCGCCGCCGCCCTGGTTGGACGCCGATTGGACAAAGAACCGCGACTCGGCTTCGTAGCGCGGCGTGGCGACGATCAACAGGTAGACCACCGCCAGCACCACCGGCACCAGCACGATCAACGCGTTGATCCAGCGATGGCGGCGGCGCTCGCGCAGCGCCGACTGCCGCTCGCGGCGGCGGCGTTCGATCTCGGATCCGCCGTCAGAACCCGAGTTGGCCTTCGTCGAAGCCGCCTCCGAGGACGTCGTCGCCTGTGCCGGAGTCGCTCCGTGATCGTCGCGGGGGATACCTGCGGAGGCACTGGTCGAGGTCGTCGTCGATGCTGAGCGCGCTTCGTTCATAGATCAAGCCTTTGAAGCAATAATCCGCCAACTGATTCTGGCGATAACTGGAAAAAATGAGTGTCCGGCCGACCAGGCGCTCTTCGAAAAGCGCCAGCCAGAGCCGGGTGAAACGGCAGGGCTCGAAGGGGATGCTCCCTTCGATCACGTAGACATCGAACGCGGGCGCCAGCGCCAGCGCGAACGAAAACTCCTGCCGCACATAGAGCGGCCAATGCTCCATGGGCTTGGCCAGCATCTTGGGATCGCTGATTAGGTCCGCGACCAGTTCGTACGTGGCCTCGGGGTCGATCTCGTACATTTCGCTCACGAAATCGATCATGGAGAGACCGCTGGCCTTGCCACGGATGAACCCCTGCCGGCCGATCGCCCAGGAGACATTGCCGTCGTGCTTGACGAAGCCCTGACGCGGCGGACGCAGACAGCACAGCACATCCACCAGCTGGCGGTGCATCTCCGGCGCGGGCGACAGCAGCGCATAGCGCCCGGCCGGGATGTCGAGCGTGGCGTTGGCCAGCAGCGGCTGCCTGCTGCCGAAGGCATAGGGTTCGTCGGTTACGCCATTGAGATGGATCATCTTTCACCCTCACATTGGCTGGACATTGGGACGGGCCAGGCGCTCTGCCACCAGCGCGATCACCATCATGAACACCAGCGAGGTCAGGAAATAACCCAGGCTGGCATCGTGCGACTCGTACGCATGGAAGTACGCCGAGCGCAGCAACTGCATGCCGTGTGCCAGCGGCGACCACAGCATCCACGGGCGCAACTGCTCGGGAAACTGCTCCGACACGAAGAACACCGCCGCGAAAATCTGCAGAAAGCGCTCGATGATCGGCGCCAGCCGCAGGAAGAAGTGCCAGTAGGTCGCAATCGACCCGAACAGCACCCCCATCGCCGCACCCGCCACGCCCATCAGCACCACAAAAAGAATGAAGCCGGCCCAACTCTTGGGCAGCGTGATGAGCCCGATGGCATGGCCCGCGGTGATCAGCACCGCAAACACCACCACATACACCGATACGTAGATCATGGCCTGCACCAGCGCGCACATCAGCGGCGTGACGCCCTGGAAATTCAGCAGGCCGCGCGCCGACACGTACGCCGTACTGCTGCGGAACGCGATCTGGCGGAACATGATCCAGGTCGTCGCGCCCAACAGCGAGAACGTCTGCACGTCCATCCCCAGGATGTAGTGCGTACCCATCAGGATGTACAGCGACGAGATCAGCGTCAGCAGCACCACCGGACCGACCAGCGCCCACACCAGCGCGATGCGGCTCTCGCCGTGCATCACGCGCAGCTGATAGATGAACATCGCCATCAGCGTGCGGCCGATCGGGCGATGCCCGGCCGTGTCCTGCGAATGCCCTTCGTGCAGGTAGCGCAGCCGGTCGCGCAGGATCGCGAGGTCGCCCCCTTCGCTCTGCGCAACCTCGATCTCCAGCGCGATGTCGTTGCGCGATGCATGGCGGCGCGCCTCGCGCGCCTCGTCCTGCTTGCGCCGCTCCACTCGCCGCGCATGCGCAGCGGCCAGCCGCTCGTCCTCGGCCACCAGCTTGGCCGGCATGTAGCCCGGCGCAAACACTTCCACGCCTGCGCGGATGTCCTGCTCCAGCAGGCGCACGATGATGCGCAGGCGCCGCCGGGAGAAATCCGCCAGGGTCTCGTCGACCTCGCTGCGCGCGATCTCGGCATCCAGCTCCGCCTGCACGGCCTCGTACACCGCCCGCCGCGCCGCCACGGAATCGTGCGGCTCGCCCTGCAGGCGGGCCAGCAGCGGCTTGAACAGCACGGCCGGGGGAGCCTTGGCCTCGAACAGCGCGGCCGGGTCCAGCCGCCAGTTGGCGACGCCAGACCCTACCGCGTAGCTGTTTTCCTTGCGGCGCGAGCGCCAGCCCTTTATCCGATCCTCGTTACTCATGGACGCGTTATTGGGCAACGCCGGTCGAACCGCCGCCCGAATCGCTGTCGATGGCTCGCGTGGCGCTGAAGCCGGCGCTCATCGTGACGCGGAAGGCCGACAGCACCTTCTGCACCTGCGTGAACGGCGCGTCCGAGATATAGATGGCCTGTCCCTCATGCACCGTGAACTCGCGGGCCAGCGCCACCTGCTCCGGCCGCGTGAGGTCGAACTGGTACACGACGGGCAGCAAGTCCGGCTTGCCTTCGGCCCCGGCTTGGGCGGGCGTGAACAGGAACACCGACCGCGGATCGGCCAGCTTGTCGTCCAGACCGCGCGAATCCGCCAGCGCGTCCAGCACGCTGTAATTGCGCTTGCTGATTTCCACCCGGCCCTGCTGGCCGGCCGCGCCCAGCACGGTCAGGAATTCCTTGGCGTCGTAGGCGGTGATGACGTCGCCCGAGCGCAGCAGGATGTCGTTGTTCTGGTTGCGGTAGATATCCGACAGCCGCACCGAGGCCACCTGGTTCTCGCGGCGCAGGCTGATGATGAGCTGTTCGGGATTGGTCTGCACCGGCGCAGCCTGCGCCAGCGCGCTGCTCAGGCGCTGGGCGGTCTGCGTGATCGGATACATGCCGGGCTTGGTCAGGTTGCCCTGCACCGTCACCATCTGCCCGCGCGCGTCGGCCGCACGCGTGACGCTGACGTCGGCGCCGACCACGAGCTTGCTCAGGCGCGCGACGATGGCGTCATGCAGCTTGCCCAGCGTCAGGCCTTCGGCGCGGAACTTTCCAATGATCGGAAACGTGACATTGCCGGCACTGTCGATGTCCTGGTTGCCCAGATCACTGACGCCGGACGGGTCCGCGGCGAACACGCCGAGACCGCCGCGTTCCCACACTTTCACGTTGATGCCGTCGCCCGGCACCAGCTTGTCGAATCCCGCCTGCGTCAGATCGCGGTAGCGCCCGGGAAAGTCGGCCACGTCGGCCACCCTGCTTTTTCGCGCGAGTTCGCGCGACACGGGCATCACGATGACATCCTTGTCATCGTGAGCCCCGGTCATTTCGCTGAGCATCGGGCCGGACCGTGGGAGCTGGCAACCCGTGAGTGTCAGCGCTGCAACAAGCAGCATGGCAAGCGTCGCATGGCGCCGCGCGCCCAAGGCCGGGACGTTCATTTGCATAGGATCCTTCAGCTTCAGCACTTTAAAAAAGAGCAACTACCCGTCACGCCTGCATCAGGCGCTTGGGCGCAACATCAATACGCTCGTCGTTCTCGGATTCGGTCATGGCGGGCATGCAGATGCTCATGAACTTCGTGAGCATCGCGTCCAGCGAGAACAGCTTCTGCGCCCGCTGGCGGCTATTTGCCCGCATGTCCGCATTGCTGCGCACCTGGTCCACCATGTTCAGGACCTTCTCGCATGCCTCGTGCATGTCGGGATGATCGACGCAGTTGAGCAAGTGGCCTGTCTCGTCCTCGACAAAGCACTCTTCCGCGCCGCCGGCCGGCGTCGAAATCACCGGTACGCCCAGCAACTGCGCCTCGATCAAGACGTTCGGCAGGCCTTCATAACGCGACAGCAACACGCTGGCATCCATCTGCGAATACCAGAAACCGACGTGATTCGACAGCCCCACCAGCAGCAGGCGGTCCAGCACGTCGTGCTCCAGCGCCAGCGCCTCGATGTTCTCGCGCAGGCGTCCGTCGCCCACGAGGAAAAAACGCGCCTGCGGGCGCTCCTTCAGGTAAAGCGCTGCCAACTTGATGAAGAGCTGCGGACGCTTGTCCGGCTCCAGGCGGAACACGCCGCCGATCGTTTCCGTGGCGTCCTTGGTGCGCTCGTGGAAGGCTTCCCACTTTGCCTTGTCGGCGTCCGAGGCATCGGTCGCCAGATCCGGCACGCCGTTGTAAAGAATGTGGAAACGTTCCAGCGGCAGGTCCAGCCACTCGGCATAGGCTTCCGCAGCCTTGCGGCTGTTGCTCACGAACACCACGCCCGGCACCAGGGCCAGCGCCTGGAACAGCTCGGGATACTCTTCGCGGAAACGGTCCTTGCGGATGTTCGGCGGCAGGCCGCGGAACACCAGATGAATCGTCGGCGTGCCGGCCAACAGCGCCGCCAGGGCGCCAAAGAGGCACGTGCCGTCCTGCCACAGGCTCACCACGTCGAAGCGGTTGGCGCGCAACACCGGCGCCAGCCGCGTCACGCCGTAGTGCACGGGCGGAGGCAGTTGTTCCAGCAGGCGGCCCAGGTTGCCTTCGGGCACGGACTGGTGCGCCACGGAGATGGCCGGCAGGCGGTTGATCTCCGTGACCGGAATACGCGCCTTCACGAGCACCGGCAGGAAGAAATCGTCCTGCTTCTTGGGCGACCCGGACGGCTCGGTGTGCTGCTTGACCAGCACCTCGACCTTCTTGGGCCGCATCAGGATGTCGGGCGGCTGCTGCTCCGGCGACGCGGCCAGGCGCGTCAGTTCGCCCGCCAGGCGGGTCAACTGGCGCTCGGCGCCGCCGGGTCCCAGGCTGCCGGTGACCAGGGCCACCGACACGGGCTTGTCCGGCGTGTTCTCCGCGATCTTGCGATTGCGAAAGTGCAGGATCGCGTGCTTCATCGACACGATGCGCACGTCCTTGCCCGCCAGCGACTCTTCGGGTTCGAAGCGCTGATAGAACGCGTAATCGCTGGCCAGCCCTTCGGCCAGTTCGGCCGCCTTGCTTCCGGGCGTCAGGTGCTTGGCCACGGGCGCGATCGCGTCCCACGCATCGGCCAGCAGCCCGCGCTTGCGCAGGCGCTTGGCGAACTCCACGCGCATGTTGCGATCCGTGTGCTGCGAGATCAGACGCCGGAACAGCGCGTCCGACTGCTCGTGCGCGCGGATGTCGCTCAGCAGCTTCGCCCGCGAGAACAGGCGGTCCGGATTCGTCGTCTCGGCCGGCAGATGACGGTCGACCAGCGCCATGGCTTCGTCCAGGTGCCGTTCCTTCACCAGCCGCGTCGCGCAATAGCGCACGATCTGCAGGTCATCCGGGCATTCCTGGAGCAGGGTCGCCCACTGCTCGGCCATGCCCTCATTCAGGCCCGCCGACTCCTGCAGGCGGAGCAGGAGGAAGCGAACCTTCGAGTCCTCCATGTAATCGCGGGCAAGCTCCTTGGCCCGCGCCAGGTTGTCCTGAGCGACTTGAACCCGCCCCGATGCCGCAACGATTTCCTCCAACTGCGCTTGAACTTGCTGAAGATCGGACTTGGCGTCCACTCGCTCGGTTATCAGAGGTGGATTCATGCTGCCTTTCTCCGGTTGATCTTCTCGATCCAGACAAGGCAGCGCTCGATGTAGTGGTCGTACTGCGCCGGGTTCTCGGAACGTTCCTGCAGTTGCTTCCAGTACGGCAGGGCCTGTTCGAAGCGGTGCAGACGCATGGCGCCGACCGCGGCCAGGCGCAGGCCGATGGGATCGTCAGGCACCAGCGACACGATGCGCTCGCCCAGCGCCAGGCGCTCGGTGGTGCTGGACGGTTCCAGGGCGCGCGCTTCGGCGTACAGATAGGCCAGGATGCGGCGCTTCTCGTGGTCCACTTCCGGCATGCCGGGCCACGACTGCGCGACGCGATCCAGCAGCTTCCATGCGGCCTGATGGTCGCCGTTCGACAGGATCTCGCGGGCGCCGCGGATGGCGCGCGGGCCGAGCCTGCCGAGCTGGCGTTCGGCTTCGTCCTTGGCGCTTTGATCGGCGCCCGAGTGGCCAAGCACGTCCTTGTACGCGTCGATCGCTTCACCGAACCAGCCGCCATTGAAGGCGACGCGGGCAAAGTGCAGCTTGGCGCTGAACGGGGCGGCATCGCCGGCGGCGGCCACTTCCAGGTGGCGCATCGCCGTCTTCTTGTCGCCCAGCGCGTCGGCCGCGCGGCCACGCATGGCGTGCAGTTCGGGGAAGTCCACGTTGGTGTCGATGGCCAGGTTGGTCAGGTCGATCACTTCCTTGTGGTTGCCGGCCACCAGCGCGGCACGCACGCCCAGGCGCATGGCGCGTTCGAACGCGCGCTGTGCACGGGCGCCGGCCAGCGCGTCGGGGTTGAGCAGACGGTGCGCGCAGATGCGTTCGGCGGCGTCGCGCAGGCGTCCTTCCTCCAGGGCGCGGTTGCCTTCCTCGGCCCACGTCGCGGACTGCGATTGCAGCCACGCGCTGATCTCTTCGTTCTCGCTCTTGGCCAGGCCGCAAGAGGCCGCCAGCGTCGCGGCGGCCATGATGCAACCGCGCCACGAGGCTTCCTTGACCAGCTCCAGCGCGTCGCCCTCTTCCAGCTTGGGCTGTTCGCCGGCCAGTTCGCGCAGCGCGTCGCGGTCGCCTGCCAGCAGGCGGTCACGCCACAGCACCGCAAAGCCGCGGCCGTAGTTCGGGATCGCCGCGCGCACTTCATGCACCCAGCGGATCGCCGATTCCATGTCGCCGCCCGTTTGCAGCAGCGACAGCACCGTGTCGGCCGCTTCCAGCGCCATCGCGTCGGTCGGCTCGGAGATGCGGAACAGCTGCTTCCAGTTGCCGAGGCTTTCGTCGACATAGGCCAGGTGGCCCGCCGACACCGCCGCGATGCGGACGATTTCCGGCGTTTCGATTTCGTCGCCCAAGAGGCCGGCGGCCAGCGAGTACGCCACGTCGTAGCGGCCCAGCTTGAACTGGTTGCGCATCAGGATCTGCTCGGCCTTGCTGCCCGAGGACAGCGCGTCGGCGCTGCCCAGGAGGGCCAACGACCCTTCGTAATCGCCCAGTTCTTCCTGGATGCGCGCGAAGAGCACCACGTGATCCGGCAGGCTGGGGTAGCGGCGCAGCACATCGCGCACGCGGCGCGAGGCCTCGCGCAGTTCGCCCGAGTCCCACAGCTTCTCGATGCGTTCGACGCTTTCCTCCGCGCCCAGCTTGGGCACCGAGACCTGCGGGGTCGAGGAGCTCATGCGCGGACGGACGAAATTCTTGAACCAGTCGGTGTACAGACGTTCGGCGAAGGCCGGCGTGTAGTGGGTCAGATCCAGACCGCCGTCTTCCATGGCTTCGGCCTGGCCCAGCTTGTTCATCAGCGGGGTCGGGTCATAGCACGGCACGCCGATGCGCTGCGAGGCGGCGGCGATGGCGGCGATGAGCTGCTGACGCTGTTCGATGGGCACGTTGTCCGGCGTGTGAGCGTTGACGTGGGTGACGAACACCACCTTGTCGCGGCCCAGCAGCTCGACGAGCTGGCGCATCTCCTGCTCGATCTCCTCGTCCGTCTGGTCGCGCTTGACGACGCGGGCGAGCAGGTCGCGGTCTTCGGCGTTCAGGCTCTTGAAGACCGGGTCCTGGTCCAGCTGCGCGCGGCGCTCGGCCAGGCGGTCGGCCACGGCCATCGACCAGAACGCGCGGGTGCGCGTGCGGTCTGCAAAGAACTCGCTGAAGTAGCGGACCAGATAGTTGGACTGGATGGGGTGGCCGTCGATCGTCAGCAGCTTGCGCGAGGACAGTTCGACCATGTACAGGTCGGCCGGCTTGTGCGTGCCGCGGCGAGCCTGCTCGCCATTGGACGGACGGAAGATCAGGCGCTGCACGTCGGCCGGGATGTCGCTTTGGCTGAACATGAAACGCGCCTGCTGGAGGGCTTCGGCGGCCGTGTGCACGAATCCGTAATTGCGGCCGAGCTGAAGTTTGATCGGGTAGCGGCCCACGGCATCACGCAGCGGCGTGTGGATGCGGCAGGTTCCGATCGGGGCGATGGTAAATGCGGTCATTCAGGGTCTCTCCTGTATTGATGGATTACGAGCCTGAACTAGAGAGTCCAGTACAAAAGGTCGGCCGGGAGGCGTTTGGCATCCAGCACCGACTTCAAGTCGCAGACCATGCCGCCGTTCTTGACGAGCTGCGGCAGGTCTTCCCAGAGGGTTTCCATGGTTTCGCGGTGCGGCACCGCCAGGATCAAGACGTCCATGTCGCGGAAGTCGCCGCGGTCGACCAGCTTGATCCCGTACTCATGCTCCATCTGCTCCGGATCGACCATCGGATCGCACGCGACCGGCGTGATGCCGTACTGGCCCAGCGCGTGGTACAGATCGACGATCTTCGAGTTGCGGATGTCGGGCACGTTTTCCTTGAACGTCATCCCCAGGATGCCGACGCGGGTGGACGCATTCAGGCGGCCGTTGCGCGCAAGCTGCTGCACCAGGCGCGAGGCGACGTGCGCGGCCATGCCGTCGTTGATGCGGCGGCCGGACAGGATGACTTCGGGGTGATAGCCCAGCTCCTGGGCCTTGGACGTGAGGTAGTACGGGTCGACGCCGATGCAGTGGCCGCCCACCAGTCCGGGCGTGAACTTCAGGAAGTTCCACTTGGTGCCGGCGGCCGCCAGGACCTCCGAGGTACGGATGCCGACCAGATCGCAGATCTTGGACATCTCGTTCATGAGCGCGATGTTGATGTCGCGCTGGGTGTTCTCGAGCACCTTGGCCGCTTCGGCCACCTTGATCGAGGAGGCGCGATGCACGCCCGCGTCGATGATCTGCTCGTACACGCCGGCAATCACTTCCAGCGATTGCTCGTCCTGGCCGGACACGATCTTGACGATCTTCTCCAGCGGATGCTCCCGGTCGCCCGGGTTGATGCGTTCCGGGCTGTAGCCCAGCTTGAAGTCGACACCGGCGCGCAGGCCCGATGCTTTCTCAAGTTCCGGGCCGCAGATCTCTTCGGTGGCGCCGGGGTGGACCGTCGACTCGAAGACAACGATGCAGCCGGGACGCAGCACGGGACCGATGGATTGGCACGCCCGCACCAGCAGGGAAAAATCGGGATTGTTTTTCTCGTCTACGGGCGTCGGGACAGCCACCACAAAGAAATCGCAGCCTTCCAATTCGGAAAGCTGGTCGGTGAACTGCATGGGGGAGGCAAGCAATACGTCGCGTTCGATCTCGCCAGTCCAGTCATCACCCTCTTTCAGCCGTGCGATTCTCCGCTTGTCCACGTCAAAACCGATGACATCAAAGCGCCTGGAAAATGCCACTGCCACGGGCAGGCCGACATATCCAAGGCCACACACTGCGATTCTCTTTACCACGGGGACCTCACTGTTTTCGTCGTGTCGCAGACACTAGAAACCGACGCCCAAAGGAAGGCAGTCCGACATGAAATCGAAATACCTGTGCCGTATGGGGCGGACGTATAGCTAAAAATGAATTTGGCTCGGTATCCGGTTAACTATCCGGGTAGCGAGCCTGGGCATCGTAGAGGGGTCGCGCAGCAAACTTTTTGCTAAATATTTTTATTGCTGCGGAAATAAATCAGGACAACCCGTAATAAACCCGGGAAATCCCTAGAAAAATTACATTCATTACACAAACCGCAACATGCGACAGATGTGTAATGTAATCAAATATGAAAAGACGTTTTTCTTGGTCTGGTTTAACCAAACTGAAAAGTCATTATCCAAAACGGTAGCTTATTAAGTTATTGCGTAAGGCAATATAAAAAAATTGCACCAAACTGGATCACGACACGCCATTATCAGCACGAGACATGCCCGGGTTTTCATCACCCGGTAATAAATGGCCGGTCCGTGGACAAAATGGTCGTGCGGCGTGCGCTATATGAGGTGTCTGACACCCAGGCGAAATAACCTCGGGTTAGACACAGCAGCTCAAGGGTGTCAGACACCGGCCGCCGTAAAAGGTATCGCCGGACCCTGCTACGAGGTGTCTGACACCCAAGCGAAATGACCTCGGGCTAGACGCAGCGCCTCAAGGGTGTCAGACACCGGCCGCTGTGCAGTAGTTTTTGCAATCCAACGCGCAAATGCAAAAAAGCCGGCGGCGCTTGCGCGATACCGGCTTTCAGCCAAAAGATGTCGGGAAACACCTTCTTGAATTCTCGACCACATGAAGTGGTCGGGGCGAGAGGATTCGAACCTCCGACTCCTGCGTCCCGAACGCAGTACTCTACCAGGCTGAGCTACGCCCCGATCTTGACTACTCGTTTAGCGGTGCTCAGACCCACCAAACGCTTCACTGCACTTTCTTCACTGCTTTTTCACTTCAGGTCGTCTGCTGCTCAGAGTCTGAGTTCAGACCACCTGGATGAATTTCCAACCGCCGTTTTTTGCTAGCGATCTCTATTCACCGCGAAAGCGCAGAATTCTAACAGAGAATTTTGAAAAGGGGAAATGGGGTAGATCGAAAGGGCTTCGCGGGCCAGATCTGCCTCGGCCACGGCGGCCAGGCGGGCGTGTTCCAGCGCGTCCGTGGCCTGGATCGCGGCGGCCACGGCGGCGAAGTCGGCGTCGCCCGTCTTGATGGCGTCGCGGATCAGTTGCTGCTGTTCGGGCGTACCCACTTCCATGACACGGATCAGCGGCAGCGTGGGCTTGCCTTCGCGCAGGTCGTCACCGACGTTCTTGCCCAGCGCGGCGGCGTCGCCGCTGTAGTCCAGGACGTCGTCGACCAGCTGGAACGCGGTGCCCACGTGGCGGCCATAGGCGGCCGCGGCGGCTTCCTGCTCGGGCGTGGCGCCCGCCAGCACGGCGCCCACCTGGGCGGCGGCTTCGAACAGCTTGGCCGTCTTGTAGCGCACCACTTGCAGGTAGCGCTCTTGCGAGACGTCCGGGTCATGCACGTTCAGAAGCTGCAGCACCTCGCCCTCGGCGATCACAGTGGTGGCCTCGGACAGGATGCTCATGATGCGCATCGAGTCGGCCTCGACCATCATCTCGAACGACCGCGAGTACAGGTAGTCGCCCACCAGGACGCTGGCGGCGTTGCCGAACACCGCGTTGGCGGTTTCACGGCCGCGGCGCAGGTCGGATTCGTCGACCACGTCATCGTGCAGCAGCGTGGCCGTGTGGATGAACTCGACCACGGCGGCCAGCAGCTGGTGATGGGTGCCTTCGTAGCCCAGGGCGCGCGCCACCATCAGCACCATGGCCGGGCGCATGCGCTTGCCGCCCGCTCCAATGATGTAGTCGCCGATCGTGCGGATCAGAACCACATCGGAATTCAGCCGCTCGCGGATAACCGCATCGACGGCTTTCATATCGTCAGCTATGGGGGCAATGAGCGCGGGGAGATTCAAGACGTATCCGACAAGTGTGAAGCGAGCCGCGTGACGGCTCTTACCGCTGGGCCCGCCAGCGGTCGGCGGGGGATTCGACCGTGGATTATACGGGGAGTGCGCGGGAATTCCGGACGCACGTGCCGCAAGCGGCGAGGCCCGGCGCGGCGGGCCCTGCCCCTGATCGAATCCGGCAGCCGGCTCAGCGCCCGTACGGCAACAGCCCCCGCGCGGCCAGGTTGGCGTAAAGCGCCCGCACGCCAAACGTCCAGGGCGGAATTTCGGTGGCCAATTGCACTTCGTTGACCAGCGCGCCCAGCCGCTCCGAGGCGATGACGACCCGGTCGCCCGTCACGTGGGTGAAGCCGCTGCCCGGCCCCTTGCGATCCTTGGACGGCGAAAACATGGTGCCCAGGAACAGCATGAAGCCGTCGGGATACTGATGGTGCGCACCGAAGGTCTGGCGCACCAGGTCCAGCGGGTCGCGGCTGATTTCGCGCATGTGGCTGACGCCGTCCAGCTCGAAGCCGTCGCGGCCTTCGATGCGCAGCGAAACGTCGGCATCGCGCACGCTGTCCAGCGTGAAGCCGCCATCGAACAGGCGAATGAACGGTCCGATGGCGCAGGACCCGTTGTTGTCCTTGGCCTTGGTCAGGAGCAGCGCGCTGCGGCCTTCGATGTCGCGCAGGTTCACGTCGTTGCCCAGCGTGGCGCCGACGACCTCGCCCCGGCTGTCGACGGCCAGCACGATTTCGGGCTCGGGGTTGTTCCACTGCGACTCGGGCAGCACGCCGATGCGCGCGCCGAAGCCTACCGAGGCCATGGGCGGCGTCTTGGAAAAGACCTCGGCGTCAGGACCGATGCCCACTTCCAGATATTGCGACCACTGGCCGCGCTCGACCATTTCGGCCTTCAGGCGGATGGCTTCGGGCGATCCCGGGCGCAGCCGCGACAGATCCGAGCCGATCAGCGCCTGCATGCGCACGCGGATTTCCTCCGCGCGGCCGGCGTCGCCGCCCGCCTCTTCCTCGATCAGGCGTTCCAGCAGACTGATGGCAAAGGTGACGCCCGCCGCCTTCACCGGCTGCAGATCGCACGGCGCCAGCAGGCGCGGGCCGTTGGCGCCTTGCAGCGTGGCGGCCATGAGGGCATGCGCGTCGCCCAGGGACTCGCCCTTGGCCTCGCGCGCCAGTGCGACGCGGTCGGGATGGTCCAGCAGATCGGATACGGTCGGCACCGTGGCGGTGATATCGACCATTTCGCCCGCGCGGACAACGACCACGCTGGGTCCGCCGGCAGGATCGGGGCGCCAGACGCGGCCCACCAGCAGGGCGTCGGGCAGGTCGGCGGGCAGCAGGTTGTTGTCTTTCATGGCGTCTCCTCGCGTGATGCCCGGTCCGTATGGCGGGCGCGTGATTGTTTTGTGCCGGGTTACCGCCCGGGCGTCGGTGGCGCGTTCTCAAGAGTGGCCGGCAGGCATGGCAGCCCAACACGCGCAATCCTGCGGCATGGGCATCACGGCACCGAGGCACACCCATCGGCGTGGCGAACCAGTCTAGGAGACTTCATTTATCATGTCCAATATCTTGTCTTTACGTCCAACCTATTGGAATCATGGCAACCGATTACGACGTTCCCGCCATCCGCCGCACCCACGACATCCTGCGCGTGCTCTCTGGCCGCCCCACGCCGGTGAAGGCCGTCGAACTGGCCCGGGCCTGCGAGATGCCCAAGAGCACGCTGTACCTGCTGCTCGACTGCCTGGAGCAACGGCGATGGGTCGAACGTCAGGACGGCGGCTACATCATCGGACTGGAATTGATGGCGCTTGGCGCCGCCTACCTGCGGCACGATGGTCTGCAGGCGGCCTTTCGCCATTCGGCCGCCGCCTTCGTGGACCGCTGCAACGAGGTCGTGCAACTGGCGGCGCTGGACGGCTTTGACGTGGTGTACCTGGCGCGGGAAGACGCGCGCCGGCCCGTGCGCCTGGTGTCGGACCTGGGCCTGCGGCTGCCCGCGCACGCCTGCGCGCTGGGCAAGGCGCTGCTGGCCAGCCTGACGCCCGATGACTTGGCGGCCAGGCTGCCCAAGGTCCTGCCCCACGTCACCGACCGCACGATCGCGGACGCCGCGCACCTGCACCGCGAGCTCGACGAGGTGCGCCTGCAGGGTCTGGCCCAGGACCGGGAAGAAGTCGCCACCGGCCTTGTATGCTTTGCGGCCTTTGTCGGCGTGACGCCGCTGGGCAAGCGGGTCGCGGTCAGCACGTCCATTCCCACCGACCGGCTGGACGACGCCCATCGCCAGGCGGCAATGGACGGCATCCGCCGCGTGGCGCGCGACATCGCGCTGCGTGTGATCCCTGGCGTCTGAAGCCTTCACGCCACACCTAAGCCCTTAGCCTGCAACAGCTTTTTGACTTTCCAAAAGTCCCGGGCTAATATCTCGAATTCGGTCAGCAATGGCCGAATTACGTCGGTTGTTCGTGTACGCCGCCTGACAGCTTTGCCAGCCCTGAATCTTCGGGCTTCTTCGGATAACGGCTAAGACAATTCAGCACGGCATCCTCGCCCAGCAGGGCAGGCCACACGAACGAACCCATTTACCTATTTAAGGAACACCCCATGTACGCGGTCGTAAAAACCGGTGGCAAGCAGTATCGCGTTGCCGCTGGCGAAAAACTCAAGATAGAACAGATACCGGCTGACATTGGGCAAGAAATCACCCTGGACCAAGTGCTGTCCGTGGGCGAAGGCGACCAACTGAAAGTTGGCACGCCCCTCGTCTCCGGCGCCGTGGTCAAGGCAACGGTTCTTGCGCAAGGCCGCCACGACAAGGTCAAGATCTTCAAGATGCGCCGTCGCAAGCACTATCAGAAGCGTCAGGGCCACCGTCAGAACTACACCGAAATCCGCATCGAAGCCATCACGGCTTAAGAAGCGACTCGGTACCACTTAGCAGGAGCTAAACATGGCACAGAAAAAGGGCGGCGGCTCTACGCGGAACGGACGCGACTCAGAATCGAAGCGTCTGGGCGTCAAGGCATTCGGCGGCGAACTCATTCCCGCTGGTTCGATCATCGTGCGTCAGCGCGGTACTCGCTTCCACGCTGGCGTGAACGTCGGCATGGGCAAGGACCACACCCTGTTCGCGCTGGTCGACGGCAAGGTTCAATTCGGCTTCAAGGGCGCATTGAACAAGCAGACCGTTTCGATCGTCGCTGCCGAGTAATCGGTTGGCAAGCCCGCGGACCTCACGTCCGCGGTTGCATACGATCTGGAACGCGGTCCGCCGCGTTTCCCGAACGGCAAAAGCCCTGTCGCGTGCGGCAGGGCTTTTTTGTTTGAAGGCAATTGGCGAGTAAGCTCTCTCGATTGTCTCCCGGCGGCTCCCTGTATGGACGCCCGCCCTCACCCACTACACGCGCAGACACCATGAAATTCGTAGACGAAGCCACCATTGAAGTGGTCGCCGGCAAAGGCGGCAATGGCGTGGCGAGCTTTCGCCGCGAAAAATTCATTCCCCGTGGCGGTCCCGACGGCGGCGACGGTGGCCGCGGCGGCACCATCTTCGCGGTGGCCGATCGCAACATCAACACGCTGATCGACTTCCGCTACGCGCGCCTGCACCGCGCCAAGAACGGCGAAAACGGCCGCGGCTCGGACCAATACGGCGCAGCCGCTCCGGACATCACCCTGCGCGTGCCGGTGGGCACGATCATCCATGACGCCGACACCGGCGAAGTCCTGTTCGACCTGAACAAGCACGAACAAAAAGTCGTGCTGGCCGCCGGCGGCCAGGGCGGCATGGGCAACATCCATTTCAAGTCCAGCGTGAACCGCGCCCCCAAGCAGTGGACGCCCGGCAAGGAAGGCGAACACCGCTACCTGCGCATGGAACTGAAGGTGCTGGCCGACGTGGGCCTGCTGGGCCTGCCCAACGCAGGCAAGTCGACGCTGATCACCCGCATTTCCAACGCCAAGCCGAAGATCGCCGACTATCCGTTCACCACGCTGCATCCCAACCTGGGCGTGGTGCGCACGTCGCCGTCGCGCAGCTTCGTCGTGGCCGACATCCCCGGTCTGATCGAAGGCGCGTCCGAAGGCGCGGGCCTTGGCCACCTGTTCCTGCGCCATCTGGCACGCACCCGCGTGCTGCTGCACCTGGTGGACGTGTCCACGCCGGACCCGGACGCCGATCCGGTCGAGCAGGCCGTCGCGGACGCCCGCGCCATCGTCGAGGAACTGCGCCGCTATGACGCCGAGCTGGCCGCCAAGCCGCGCTGGCTGATCCTGAACAAGCTGGACATGGTGCCCGACCCCGAGGACACCAAGCGCCGCTTCCTGGAACTCTACGGCTGGACGGGTCCGGTATTCGGCATCTCGGGCCTGTCGGGCGAAGGCACGCAGGACCTGATCTACGCGCTGCAGGACTACCTGGACGCCGAACGCGAAAAGGAACAGCTTGCGCAGGATCAGGCCGAAGGCACTTACGTGGCGCCGGATCCCCGCTTCGACGACACGCGCACCGACGCGGACAAGCCGGCAGCGCCGCGCGGCGGTAACGAATAAGCCATAATCGCAGTCCCTTCGATTACGCTTTTTTTCGCCGCAGCCGGCCGCCATCATGTCTGCTGAATCACCCGCCGTTTCCGTCGTCACCCACGCCCAGCGCATCGTTGCCAAAGTCGGCTCGTCGCTGGTCACCAACGAAGGCCGAGGCCTGGACCGCGCCGCGGTCGCGCACTGGGCCGCGCAGATCGCCGCCCTGCACAAGCAGGGCAAGCAGATCGTGCTGGTATCCAGTGGCGCCATCGCCGAAGGCATGGCGCGCCTGGGCTGGCGCAAGCGCCCGTCCGTCATGCACGAACTGCAGGCCGCGGCGGCCGTGGGCCAGATGGGACTGTGCCAGGCCTACGAGGCCGCGTTCGCGGAGCACGGCCTGCGCACCGCGCAGATCCTGCTGACCCACGAAGACCTGGCCGACCGCCATCGCTACCTGAACGCGCGCAGCACCCTGTTTGCGCTGCTGCGCCTGGGCGTCGTGCCCATCGTGAATGAAAACGACACCGTCGTGACCGATGAGATCCGCCTGGGCGACAACGACACGCTGGGCGCGCTGGTCACCAACCTGATCGAAGCCGACACGCTGGTCATCCTGACCGACCAACGCGGCCTGTACGACTCGGATCCGCGCAAGAATCCGCAAGCCAAGTTCATCTCGCATGCCCAGGCCGGCGAACCCGCACTGGAAGCCATGGCAGGCGGCGCGGGCAGCGGCATCGGCACCGGCGGCATGCTGACCAAGGTGCTGGCCGCCAAGCGCGCGGCGCACAGCGGCGCGCACACCGTCATCGCCTCGGGCCGCGAACGCAACGTGCTGACGCGCCTGGCCCAGGGCGAGTGCATCGGCAGCGAACTGCAGGCCGTCCTGCCGGTGTGGTCGGCGCGCAAGCAATGGCTGGCCGATCACCTGCGGCTGCGCGGCCGCGTCGTCCTGGACGACGGCGCCGTGCAGGCGCTGCTGCGCGAAGGCAAGAGCCTCTTGCCTATCGGTGTGACCGACGTCGAAGGCGAGTTCGGCCGCGGCGACGTCGTGGCCTGCGTGGACAGCCAGGGCGTGGAATGCGCCCGTGGGCTGATCAATTATTCGTCTGCCGACACGCGCCGCATCTTGCGGCAGCCGTCGTCGCAGATCGCGCGCATTTTGGGCAGCATGACCGAACCCGAGCTGATGCACCGGGACAATCTGGTGGTGCTGTAAGTCAGACGCCGTCCACCACCGAAGGCGCCCTGCCCGCGCCTTCGGGCAGCAGGATGTACCCCCACCCCCGCACCGCCAATAGCGGAAGTTCGATATTGAACCGGCGCGCCTTGCTGCGCAGCCGGGACACGACGACGTCCACGCGCCGTGCGCAATCCTGGGGATCGCGCGTTTCCGCCGGAAAGAAGTTTTCGCGATGAAGACAGTGGCCCGGCGCATTGAACAACCGCATCAGCACGGCGCGCTCGCGCAGCGTGAGCGGCAGGCGTTGACCCGCGGGGCCCACCAGGACACGCCCCGGTGCAACGACGCGCCACGCCCCCGGTCCGCATCGCGCACGCCGGTACAGGCTGCGCAAGAGCGCATCCCATTCCAGGGGCTCCATGCCGGGCGGCACACAAGCATCGACACCCGCGTCCAGCGCGGCCGCGCGCTCGGCCGCGGTGGCGCTGCCGTCCTGCCACACCACCCGGGTGCCGGGCGCGGCGTGACGCAAGTGGTCGATAAGGTCGGCAATGCCGGTGCACGGCCCCTGCAGCGCAAGCAGATCCGGCGCGTCTTCGGGCAGGTGTTCCTGCAGCGCATCCACCGAGGCGAAGACGCGGGTATCCCATTGAAATTGGCGCAACACTGCGGCAAGCCGCCAACCCGCCAGATCCTCAGATGGCATGATGAACACGCTGCCCCGCTCCCACATCCGACCGCCCCAGAAGTTATCACCCTAGTGTTATTTATATCCACCAACGTGACAGACCTGCAAGCTTCAATCGCCCTGTGAAAACATTCTCAGACCGACTGAAGCATGCGCGTCTTCTTCGTGGCCACACGCAGAAGGCGCTCGCCCGTTTGGTGCGTATCTCCCAAAGTGCTATCGGCAGCTACGAAAGTGGTCTGCGGCATTCGAGCCGATCCGCGCGCAAGCTGGCGCAGGTGTTGAAGATCGAAGTCGAATGGCTCGAGACGGGCAAGGGTCCCATGGAACTTCCCCTTGAGGCCTACGACCTGAGCAACACTTTGCCAGTATCAGGCGTGTCCGACGCCGCGCCGCGCCCCGGTGGCAGGCCCCGCCCCTTGGCGCCGTGGCCCTACCCCAACATATCGCCCTCGCAGTTCGAATCGCTGACGCCCGACGAACGGGCAATGCTCGAAGCGTTGACCCAGACCTTCATTGAAACGACCCTGCTTCGCCGCGGCGTCAAGCCGCGCGGGCGCAAGATCGGCTGATTGCGAAACGGGCTGGTGGTCGTCGAAGCGGAGCAATTTATCCCGCTGCGGTTCGGCAAACGTTATAAGCGCGCCGCCCCTTCCGTCCAAAATCGAGGCGCAAAAAAACCGGCTGCAAGAGCCGGTTTTTTTTTGCGCGCCCTGGAATCAGGGCTTGGCGGCGGGCGCCGGCGCGGGGGCCGTGCCACCAGCCGCAGGCGCGGCGTCGCCACGGATGCGGGCAGCGATCTCGGAGGCGGCTTGCGCCGACGGCACGCCGAATGCCAGCACGCCACGGTTCAGCGGTTCGCCGATGAGCGGCGCGGCAACCAGTTCCTGATCGATCACCAGGGCCAGGACGCTGCCGACGTTGGCGGTGCTGACGGTGGTGAGCTTGCGCGTGCCGGCTTCGGAGAAGCGCAGGCCGACGAAGTTCTGGCCTTGGCGGTCCACCAGTGCGGCGGCGTCGGTCAGGTCGGCGCGCGTGAGAACGGGCGTTTCCTGCAGATAGAGCTTGCCGTCGGGGAGGCTGACTTCACGCAGGCCGGCGCCGGGTTCGCGCTTGGCCAAATAGAAATCCACGCGCGCGGCGGTGGCGGGCGTGGCCGATTGCTGACCCGCCTGAGGCGTGGCCGCGGCGTCGGACGTCTTAGTCGGGGCGGTCTTGCAACCCGCTAGCGCCAATGTCACGACAACGAGGGCGGGCGCCAAAGTGCGTAGGTTCAGTTGCATGCTCGATTCCTTCTTAAGTGGGCTGATGCCAAACGGTAAGACTCTAAGACTGTACACGCGGCGTGTGGAAAAAAGTGTACCGAACCTGCTTGTCGGTGTCTGCCTAGACTGAATCCAAATGTAAAGCAGTAATACCAGCCTGCTTGAAAAGCCCTATTTACGCGGCTTGCGGCATTCCCAAGAGATTGATGAAGGCGCCAAGTCCGCTTGGCTCTATACTTCGCGTTCGCAGGGGTACTCGTCCCGCTTCAGGGCGGCGACGTGTTGAGAGAGTCCCTTCGTACCAGTACGGATAATGCCGATGCTGGGAGCGTATTCCCGCCGCGCGTCTTCGCACGCCTGGACGGGAGTCCATCCCGATCGGCTCCAACCACTCGCTTGGAGCTTTCCATGAACGCCAATCCCAAATTCCTGGCCGCCACCGCCGAAGTCGACGCGGCGGCCGTCGCACCGCTGCCCAAATCCCGCCGCGTGTATGAAGTGGGCTCGCGCCCCGACATCCGCGTGCCCTTCCGGGAAATCGAACAGGATGACACGCCGACGATGTTCGGCGGCGAAAAGAACCCGCCGCTGACGGTGTACGACTGTAGCGGTCCGTACACGGACCCGGACGCGAAGATCGACATCCGCCGCGGCCTGCCGGCACTGCGCCGCGCCTGGATCGAGGAACGCGGCGACACGGAGCTGCTGTCCGGCCCCACCAGCGACTACGGCAAATCGCGCCTGACCGACCCGAAGCTGACGGCGATGCGCTTTGACCTGCAGCGCCCGCCGCGCCGCGCGAAGTCTGGCGCGAACGTGTCGCAGATGCACTACGCACGCCGCGGCATCATCACGCCGGAAATGGAATACGTGGCGATCCGCGAAAGCCTGCGCCGCGAACACTACCTGCAGACGCTGCGGGACAGCGGCCCGGACGGCGAGAAGATGGTCAAGCGCCTGCTGCGCCAGCATCCGGGCCAATCGTTCGGCGCATCGATCCCCGCCGCGATCACGCCGGAATTCGTGCGCGCCGAAGTGGCACGCGGCCGCGCGATCATTCCGGCCAACATCAATCACCCGGAAGTGGAACCGATGGCGATCGGCCGCAATTTCCTGGTGAAGATCAACGCCAACATCGGCAACTCCGCGGTCAGCTCGGGCATCGGCGAGGAAGTGGAAAAGATGACGTGGGCGATCCGCTGGGGCGGCGACACGGTGATGGACCTGTCCACGGGCAAGCACATCCACGAAACCCGCGAATGGATCATCCGCAATTCGCCGGTGCCGATCGGCACGGTGCCGATCTACCAGGCGCTGGAGAAGGTGGACGGCAAGGCCGAGGACCTGACCTGGGAAATCTTCCGCGACACGCTGATCGAGCAGGCGGAGCAAGGCGTGGACTATTTCACGATCCATGCGGGCGTGCGTCTGCCGTTCATTCCGATGACGGCGGACCGGATGACGGGCATCGTGTCGCGCGGCGGCTCGATCATGGCGAAGTGGTGCCTGGCGCATCACAAGGAAAGCTTCCTGTACGAGCGCTTTGAAGAGATCTGCGAAATCATGAAGGCGTACGACGTGAGCTTCTCGCTGGGCGACGGCCTGCGGCCGGGCTCGGGCTATGACGCGAACGACGAGGCGCAGTTCGCCGAACTGAAGACGCTGGGCGAGCTGACGCAGGTGGCCTGGAAGCACGACGTGCAGGTGATGATCGAAGGCCCCGGTCATGTGCCGATGCAGATGATCAAGGAGAACATGGACCTGCAGCTGGAACACTGCCACGAGGCGCCGTTCTACACGCTGGGTCCGCTGACGACGGATATCGCCCCCGGCTACGACCACATCACGTCGGGCATCGGCGCGGCGCTGATCGGGTGGTACGGCACGGCGATGCTTTGCTATGTGACGCCGAAGGAGCACTTGGGACTGCCGAACAAGAAGGACGTGAAGGACGGCATCATCACGTACAAGATCGCGGCGCATGCGGCTGATCTTGCGAAGGGACATCCGGGCGCGGCGATCCGCGACAACGCGCTATCGAAGGCGCGGTTCGAGTTCCGTTGGGATGATCAGTTCAACCTGGGTCTGGATCCGGATACGGCGAAGGAATTTCATGACGAGACCTTGCCGAAGGATTCGATGAAGGTGGCGCACTTCTGCTCGATGTGCGGGCCGCATTTCTGCAGCATGAAGATCACGCAGGATGTGCGGGATTACGCGGCGGCTCAGGGAGTTAGCGAGAAGGACGCGCTGGCGAAGGGGATGCAGGAGAAGTCGGTGGAGTTTGTGAAGAAAGGGAGTGAGGTTTATCACCGGCAGTGATTTGTTCGCGGGGATTGGGGATGCTGGGGTGCGGGTCGTGGCTTGCGGGTCGTGGCTTGCATGTTGCTGCTTGCGGCGGATTGGGATCTTTAGACGCCCGGCGCGTCGTGGGCCTGGGGCGGGCGGGGCTACGATTGCGGTCCGGAGCCTTCGCTCCGGACTGCCCCTTCGTCATCTTCGTCCGC
>NZ_DAMCTG010000011.1:0-91938 GCF_032113835.1 Achromobacter sp.
GCTTGTACAGCTTCAGGCCGATCTCGGTGGGTTCCACGCGCCGCGTCGTGCGCCGCACCAGCTGCATGCCGACCGAACGCTCGAGCTGGCTCAGGTGATAGCTGACGTTGGCGCGCGTCATCTTCAGGCGGCGCGCGGCCTCGCTGAGGTTGCCCGCGTCCAGGATTTCGACTAGCAAGATGAGGGATTTGGTGTCCATGGCGGCGCTCCTTGCCGTGCATTGTCAAATTTTCTTGTCCGGAGTGTCAATTATCGATGCCATTGTCAAGACATCTTTGCTGCGAAAGAATAAAGCCATAAGAGACGGGCCACCCTGGCCCGCCAAGGCTTCGTTAGCGTAGCCGCCGGCGCCCCGGCATGCCGGCGCGGCACGCGAGCAGAGAGCATCATTGGAGACACTGTCCATGACAGACAGCGCAAGCAGCGGCGCGGCCCAGAAGCGCCGCTACGAAGACATCCTGGTCGTCGTCATCGACCATCCCCCCGTGAATGCACTGAGCGCCGCCGTGCGCCGCGACCTGTCCGACGCGATCGCGCAGGCGCAGACGGACACGCGGGCCCGCGCGATCCTGCTGTTGGGCGCGGGCAAGAACTTCATCGCGGGCGCCGACATCCGCGAGTTCGGCAAGCCGCCGCAACCGCCCCTGCTGCCGGACCTGTGCAACCAGATCGAAGCCAGCGCCAAGCCTGTCGTTGCGGCGCTGCATGGCGCAACGCTGGGCGGCGGGCTGGAGATTGCCCTGGCGGCGCACTATCGCGTGGCGCTGGCCAGCGCCAAGCTGGGCTTGCCCGAAGTGAACCTGGGCCTCCTTCCCGGCGCGGGCGGCACGCAGCGCGCGCCCCGTCTGATGGGCGCGCAGGCCGCGCTGGACCTGATGCTGACCGGCAAGCATCTGCCCGCCGACGCCGCCCTGGCCTCGGGGCTGGTCGACGTGCTGTCCGCAGAGGAAGATCCGCTGGATGCTGGCCTTGCCTACACGCGCGAACTGCTGGCGCTGAACGCCGGCCCGCGCCGCACGCGCGACGCCGCCGAGGCCTTGGCGGACCGGCAGGCGCAACTCGCGGTGGTGGACGCCGCCGCCGAACGCGTCGCCGCGACCACCCGTGGCCTGTACTCGCCCGCCAAGATCGTCGACGCAGTGCGCGCGGCCATCGAACAACCGTTTGACGAAGGCCTGCGCATCGAGCGCGCTCTGTTCCTGCAATGCCTGGACAGCCCGCAGCGCGCCGCACTGGTTCACGCGTTTTTCGCCGAGCGCGAAACCACCAAGATTCCCGAACTGAAGGAAGCGCGCTCGCGCCGCCTGGAACGCGTGGGCATCGTCGGCGGCGGCACCATGGGCGCAGGCATCGCCGTGGCGGTGCTGGATGCGGGGCTGCCGGTGGTGATGGTGGAACAGGACGACGCCGCGCTGGCTCGGGGCCGCGCGCGGGTCGAACAGGTCTACGACCTGCTGGTCAAGAAAGGCCGGATCACCACCGGCGAACGCGCGGCGCGCATGGCGCGCTACACCGGCGCCACCAGCTACGACGCGCTGGGCGAGACCGACCTCATCATCGAAGCCGTGTTCGAGGACATGGCCGTCAAGCAGGCGGTCTTCGCGCAGCTGGACCGCGTCGCCAAGCCCGGCGCCGTGCTGGCCACCAACACCTCTTACCTGGACGTGGACCGGATCGCCGAAGCAACGCGCGGACCGGCCGACGTGCTGGGGCTGCACTTTTTCTCGCCGGCCAACATCATGAAGCTCATGGAGATCGTGGTCGGCCGCCACACCGCGCCGGACACCGTGGCAACTGGCTTCGAACTGGCGCGCCGGCTGCGCAAGATCCCCGTGCGCGCGGGCGTGTGCGATGGCTTCATCGGCAACCGCATCCTGGCCGTGCACCGGCAGGCTGCCGACATGATGATGGAGGACGGCGCCTCGCCCTACGACATCGATGCCGCCGTGCGCGCGTTCGGCTATCCGATGGGCCCCTACCAGATGGCCGATCTGGCCGGCGGCGACATTGGCTGGGCGACGCGCAAGCGCCGCGCCCCTACCCGCGACCCGGCGTTGCGTTATGTGCAGATTCCTGACCGCCTCTGCGAACGCGGCTGGTTCGGCCAGAAGACCGGCCGCGGCTTCTATCTGTACCCGGACGGTGCGCGCCAGGGCACGCCGGACCCGGAAGTGCTTGCCATCATCGACGAAGAACGCCGCCGCGCCCGCGTCACGCCCCGCCCGTTCACGCAGGAAGACATCCTGCGCCGCTACCTGGCCGCGATGGTCAACGAAGCGGCCAACGTGCTGCACCAGGGCATCGCGTTGCGCCCGTCGGACGTCGACGTCGTCTTCCTGTCCGGCTACGGCTTTCCGCGCCATCGCGGCGGCCCGATGCACTACGCCGACAGCGTGGGCCTGCCAAGCATTCTTGCCGACATCCGCAGCTATGCGGAGGAAGACCCCGCATTCTGGAAGCCGTCGCCGCTGCTCGTGCAACTGGCCGAATCCGGCCGCACCTTCGGCAGCCTGAACGCCGCCTGATCCGAATTCATCCTAGGAACCCTCATGCGTGAAGCCGTCATCGTTTCCACTGCCCGCACCCCCATCACCAAGGCGGGACGCGGCGAATTCAACCTGATCGCCGGACCCACGCTGGCCGCCCACGCCGTGCGCGCCGCCGTGGACCGCGCCGGCATCGACCCAGCGCTGATCGAAGACGCGTTCATCGGCTGCGGCTATCCGGAAGGCGCCACCGGGCGCAACATCGGCCGTCAGGCCGTGATCCGCGCGGAACTGCCCGTCAGCGTGGGCGGCGCCACCATCAACCGCTATTGCGCATCCGGCCTGCAGGCGATCGCGTCGGCCGCAAGCCGCATCGTGATGGACGGCGCGCCGGCCGTGATTGCGGGCGGCGTGGAGCTGGTGTCGCAGATCCGCACCCGCGACGATGGCGTCAGCGGCATGGACCCGTGGATCGTCGCCAACAAGCCCGAACTGTACCTGCCCATGATCGAGACCGCCGACATCGTGGCCGCCCGCTACGGCATCAGCCGCGAGGCGCAGGACCGCTTTGCCGCGCAAAGCCAGGCGCGCACCGAGGCCGCGCAGGCCGCGGGCCGCTACCGCGAGGAAATCATTCCGGTCACCACCACCATGTCCGTCACGGACCGCGCCACCGGCGCTGTCACCGAACGCGAAGTGACGGTGGACAAGGACACCTGCAATCGTCCCGGCACGACTTACGAGGCGCTGGCCGGCCTTGCGCCCGTACGCGGTGAAGGCCAGTTCGTCACGGCGGGCAATGCCTCGCAGCTGTCGGACGGCGCGGCCGCCTGCGTGCTGATGGAAGCGGCCGAGGCCCAGCGCGCCGGCATCCGGCCGCTGGGCGCGTTCCGCGGCCTTGCCATCGCCGGCTGCGAGCCGGACGAAATGGGCATCGGCCCGGTCTACGCGGTGCCCAAGCTGCTGGCGCGCCACGGCTTGAAAGTGCAGGACATCGACCTGTGGGAGCTGAACGAGGCGTTTGCGTCTCAAGCGCTGTATTGCCAGGAAAAACTGGGCATCCCCATGGACCGCCTCAACGTGGACGGCGGTTCCATCGCACTGGGCCACCCGTTCGGCGTCACCGGCGCGCGGCTGGCTGGCCACGTCCTGATCGAAGGCCGCCGCCGCGGCGCCCGCTACGCCGTCGTCACGATGTGCATCGGCGGCGGCATGGGCGCGGCCGGCCTGTTTGAAATCTACTGAGAGACCCGCATGGATCTGGAATTCACCCCCGAAGAAATCGCCTTCCGCGATGAAGTGCGCGCCTTTCTGGACGCCAGGCTGCCCCGCCGCCTGGCCGGCAAGGTCGGCGAAGGCAAGCTGCTGACGCGCGACGACATGGCCGAATGGCACGCGATCCTGAACGCGCAAGGCTGGCTGGCAACGCACTGGCCCGTGGAGTACGGCGGCACCGGCTGGACGGCCGCGCAGAAGTACATCTTCGACAACGAATGCGCGCTCGCCAACGCGCCGCGCATCGTGCCGTTCGGCCTGAGCATGCTGGGACCCGTGCTGATCAAGTACGGCTCCGAGGCGCAGCGCCGCTACTGGCTGCCGCGCATTCTGGACGGTTCGGACTGGTGGTGCCAGGGCTATTCCGAACCCGGCGCGGGCTCTGACCTGGCGTCGCTGAAAACCACGGCCGTGCGCGACGGTGACAGCTACATCGTCAACGGCCAGAAGACGTGGACCACGCTCGGCCAGTACGCCAACATGATCTTCTGCCTGGTGCGCACCTCGCAGGAAGGCCGGCGCCAGGAAGGCATCAGCTTTCTCCTGATCGACATGAACACCCCGGGCATCGAAGTGCGCCCGATCATCACGCTGGACGGCGAGCACGAAGTCAACGAGGTGTTCTTCTCGGACGTGCGCGTGCCGGTCGAAAACCTGGTCGGCGAAGAGAACCGCGGCTGGACGTGCGCCAAGTATCTGCTGACCTATGAGCGCACCAACATCGCGGGCGTGGGCCAGTCCACGGCCGCGCTGGAACGTCTGAAGGCCGTGGCCGCGCGCCAGAAGCGCCATGGCCGCCCGCTGACCGAAGACCCGGATTTTGCCGCGCGGCTGGCGCGCGTCGAGATCGAGCTGGCCAACATGCGCACGACCAACCTGCGCGTGGTCGCAGCCGTGGCCGGCGGCGGCGCGCCCGGCGCGGAGAGTTCGATGTTGAAGATCCGCGGCACGCAGATCCGCCAGGAGATCAGCGCCCTGAACCGCCGCGCCATGGGCCCGTACGCACGGCCCTTCGTACCCGAGGCGCTTCACGATGGCTACGACGCGCCGCCCATCGGCCCGGAAGGCGCCAACAGCGCCGCGGCGCAGTACTTCAACAACCGCAAGCTGTCGATCTTCGGCGGCTCCAATGAAATCCAGAAAAACATCATCTCGAAGATGATCCTGGGACTGTAAGGGCTGGCCATGAATTTCGAACACACCGAAGACCGGCGCATGCTCTCGGACATGCTGCGCCGCTTTGTCGCCGAGCAATACGACTTTGCCACCCGCATGCGCCACGCCGAATCGCCGCAGGGGTACAGCGTCGAGTTCTGGCAACGCTACGCCGAGCTGGGCGCCATCGGCGCGCTGTTCACCGAGGCGGACGGCGGGCTGGGCGGCGCGGGCTTTGACATCTCCGTCGTCTTTGAAGCGTTGGGCCGGGGTCTCGTCGTCGAACCCTTTCTGGACACCGTGATGGTGGGCAGCGCGATCGCAGCAAAGGGGACGCCCGAACAGCGCGAGGCATTGGAAGGCCTGATCGCCGGCAGCCTGACCGCCGCGCTGGCCCATGCCGAGCCGCAATCCGGCTACGACCTCAACCAGGTGCAGGCGCGTGCGCAACGCAGCGCCGACGGCTGGGTGCTCGACGGCGCCAAGGCCGTCGTCTATGCGGGCGAACACGCCGATCTCTTCCTGGTGTCGGCGCGCACGTCGGGCGCCGACGACGACGAGGCCGGCATCAGCCTCTTTCTGGTGACGAAGGGGTCGCCGGGCCTGAGCATTCGGGGCTATGGCCTGATCGACGGCGGACGCGCCGCGGAGCTGGTGCTGGACAAGGTGCAGTTAGGACCCGGCGCATTGCTGGGCGAAGCGGACGCCGGTTACGCGCTGCTGGAACGCGCCGTAGGCCGCGGCATCCTGGCGCTGTGCGCCGAGGCCGTGGGCGCGATGGACTGCGCGCGCGACGCCACGCTGGAATACCTGCGCACGCGCCGCCAGTTCGGCGCGCCGCTCGGCAGCTTCCAGGCCTTGCAGCATCGCATGGCCGACGTGCTGCTGGAGATCGAACAGGCGCGCTCGGCCGTCATCAACGCGGCCGCCGCCGTCGACCACCCCGACCGCGTCACGCGCGAACGCGCGCTGTCGGCCGCCAAGGTCACCATCGGCCGCATCGGCACGCTGGTGGCCGAAGAATGCATCCAGCTGCATGGCGGCATCGGCATGACGTGGGAGCTGCCGCTGGCGCACTACGCCAAGCGCCTGGTCATGATCGACCATCAGCTGGGCGATGAAGACCACCACCTGCGCCGCTACATCGCGCTGGGGCAGGCATGAGCGCGGACGCACGGCCATGATCGACACCCGTTCCGCCACCCTCTCCCGCCCCCTATCCCGCCCCTTCGCCGCGCCGTTCCCGGTGCGCACCGCGCAGGACGTCCAGCGGCTGCAGGCCCGGCCGCTGGAAGAAACGCTGACGGTTCAGAGCACCTACGAGATCTTCTGCAACTCGGCCGCCGCGTTCGGCGACCGGCGCGCGCTGACCTTCCTGCGCAGCGCGGACCCCGCCGACGAGGCCATCAGCTGGACCTACCGCGAGCTGCTGGCCGGCATCCACCAGACCGCCAACCTGCTGCACGGCCTGGGCATCCGCGAAGGCGACGCCGTCGGTGTGCTGCTGCCGGGATGCCTTGAGTACCACCTTGCCCTCTGGGGCGGCGAGGCGGCGGGCATTGTTCAACCGCTCAATCCGCTGCTCACCGAAGACAAGCTGGCATCGCTGATGACGACGGCCGGCGCCAAGGCGCTGATCGCCTATGGATCCGACGTGGAGTGCGGCTCGTGGTCCAAGGCGCTGCGCCTGATGGAGCGCGTGCCGACCCTGAAGTCGCTGTTGCGCGTGGCGCCGTGGCATGAAGCCGAAGCGGACCGCCCGGCGCTGCCGGACTTCGCGCTGGATTTCAATGCCGCGCGCGCGGCCCAGCCTTCCGACCGGCTGGTCAGCGAGCGGGTCGTCCGCGCCAGCGATGTGGCCGCCTATTTCCACACGGGCGGCACCACGGGCGCGCCCAAGCTGGCGATCCATACGCACGCCAACCAGGTATTCTCCGCCTGGGCGGCCGTGCAACTGCAAAACGCAGGTCCCGGCGACGTGGTCATCAACGGCTATCCGCTGTTTCACGTGGCGGGTGTGCTGCCGGCGTCGCTGGCGGCGTTGTCGTCCGGCGTCGAGACCGTCATTCCCACCACCCTGCTGCTGCGCAACCGCGACGTGCTGCGCAACTACTGGCGCCTCGTCGAAAAACACCGCGCCACGTCGCTGCAGGGCGTGCCAACCATCCTGGCTGCGCTGGCCGAGGTGCCACTGGCCGGCGCCGACATTTCGTCGCTGCGCTACTGCCGCACCGGCGCGGCGCCCTTGCCCGCGGAGCTGGCCGCGCGCTTCAAACGTCTGTTCGGCCTGCACGTCAGCGAAAGCCTGGGCATGACCGAGATGGCGGGCATCACGTCGATCTCGCCCCCCGGCTGCGAATTCCCGGTCAACTGCGTGGGGTTCCCGCTGCCCTACGTGCAGATCCGCATCGTCAGCCTGGACATGCCCGCGGGCCTGCCCGCGCGCGATCTGCCGCCCGGCACGCCGGGCATGGTGCTGATCAAGGCGCCCAACGTCATCCCCGGCTTCCTCGACCCCGAAGACACCGCGCGCGCCTTCACCGAGGACGGTTGGCTCATCAGCGGCGACGTCGGCTTCCTGGATGCCGAAGGCCGCCTGCATCTGCAGGGCCGCGCCAAGGACCTGATCATCCGCGGCGGCCACAACATCGACCCCAAGACCATCGAGGACGCGCTTGCCAGGCACCCGGCGGTGCAGCTTTGCGCGGCGGTCGGCGCCCCCGATGCCTACGCGGGCGAGCTGCCCATCGCCTTCGTCACGCTGGCCGAAGGCAGCGAGGCGACCGAGGCGGAACTGGTGGCCTACGCGGCTGAGCACGTGGACGAAGGCCCCGCACGGCCCAAGCGGGTCGTCGTGCTGGACACCATGCCGATGACCAACGTGGGCAAGATCTACAAACCCGATTTGCGCCGCCTGGCGACCGCCGTGTCGGTCGAAGCCGTGGTGGCGCGCACCCTGCAAGAGGCTGGCCGCGCGCAAGACGATCCCGTCTTCCGCGTGCTGGCCGATGCGCAACCGGATGTCGCCGTAGAAGCCGGCGCCGGTGCGCCCGCGCCGCTGAAAGCCCAGCTGCGCGAAGCGCTGTCCCGGCTGCCCGTCAAGGTCGACTTTCGCGACTGACTGGCCGCCCATAACAACCATCAGGCAACACCACCAGGAGACAAACAATATGACCCGACTTCCCCTGCGACGCGCTGTCCTCGCTGCCCTGACGCTCACCCTGGCAAGCGCCGTCTTGCCCTTTTCCGCCAGTGCCCAGACGGACTTTCCCACCAAGCCCATCACCCTGATCGTGCCCTTCCCCGCCGGCGGCTCCACCGACCGCCACCTGCGGATCGTGGCGCAGGACGCCTCCAAACACCTGGGCCAGCCCGTCATCGTGGAAAACCGGCCGGGCGCCGGCGGCACGCTTGGCACGGCGACCATGGCCAAGACGGCCAAGCCGGACGGCTACACCATCGCCCTGTACACCCTGGCGATGCTGCGGATGCCCTACATGCAGAAAAGCAGCTGGGATCCGATCAACGATTTCACCTTCATCCTCGGCCTGTCGGGCTACACCTTCGGCTTCACCGTGCGCTCCGATTCGCCGTACAAGACCTTCAACGAATACATCGAGGCGGCGCGCAAGGCGCCCGGCAAGATCGACTACGGCTCGACCGGCATCGGCTCGTCGCCGCACCTGATCATCGAAGAGATCGCCATCAACGCCAACGTCAAGCTCAACCACGTGCCGTTCAAGGGCAACGCCGACATGCAGCAGGCGCTGCTGGGCGGCCACGTCATGGCGCAGAGCGACGCCACCGGCTGGGACCAGTTCGTGGATTCCGGCAAGATGCGCCTGCTGGTCACCTTTGGCGAAAAACGCACCACGCGCTGGCCCGACGTGCCGACCGCCCAGGAGCTGGGCTACAAGGTCGTGTCCACGTCGCCGTATGGTCTGGCCGGTCCGAAAGGCATGGATCCGGCGGTGGTGAAGATCCTGCACGACGCGTTCAAGAAGGCGCTCTTCGACCAGGCCAGCATGGACGTCATGAAGCAGCTCAATCAGGAACCCGCCTATCGCAGCAGCGAGGACTACAAGGCGTGGGCGCAGGCCACCTTCGTCAAGGAAAAGGCGCTGATCGAAAACCTGGGGCTGATGGCCAAATAGCGGGACAAACCAAGGGGCAGGCGCCGGAAGGACAAGGGGCGGCCGGCAGGCGCTGCTGCCCCGGTCCCCGCAGCCCGCAGCCCGCAGCGTGCAGACAGATTTTGTATGCAAGAAATGTCTGCCGCCCCGGCCGCCTTTTGTTAGACTGGCTGCCCGACGGTTTCCCGCAACCGGCAGCCCCTGCCGCGCCTCATGAATCAGGACGTCCAGCCAGACCCCAGCGCCGACGACATCGCCAAGGAAGTGTCCGCCGCCATCGTGGCGCACAAGCTTCCGCCCGGCACCCGGCTGCGCGAAGAGGCCCTGGCCCGGGTCTACAAGGTCAGCCGCACCAAGATCCGCGCCGCGCTCCTGATGCTGTCCAAGGACAAGCTCATCAACATCGTTCCGGACAAGGGCGCCTTCGTCAGCAAGCCCGATGCGAACGAGGCGCGCGAGGTCTACGCCGTGCGCCGCATCCTGGAAGCCGCGCTGGCCCGTGAATTCGTGGCCTGCGCCAAGACCACCGACTTCCGCCGCATCGATGCCCATCTGGCCGAGGAACGCCAGGCGCTGGAAAGCGGCGATGTGCAGGCGCGCAACCGGTTGCTCAGCCAGTTCCACATCCTGCTTGCCGAAACCGTGGGCAATTCCGTGCTGACCGGCATGCTGCGCGAATTGTCCGCCCGCAGCGCGGTGATCACCGTGCTGTACCAAAGCTCCCACGACGCCAATTGCTCGTCCCGCGAGCACCACGCCTTCGTCGAGGCGGCGCGCGCCGGCGACGCCGATCGCGCGTGCGCCCTGATGGACGAACACCTGGAGCACGTGCTGGCCGCGCTGGATTTCAGCGGGGATCGGCACGCGGGCAGCGATCTGGTGGCCGCGCTGCTGAGCTGACGCGCGGCTGGCCTCACGGGCTTTCAGCCCCGCGCCGCTACCCCGCCCGCAGCAATTGCTCCATGCGCTGCTGCAACCAGCGCTCCGTCTCGTTCAACACGGCCCCCTGCAACCACAACGTGCGCACGGACAGCATCGGCATCGCCAGCTCCGCGCACGGCACGGGCGTCAGCGTGGTGCTGAAGCTCTCGTATTCCGCGATGTTCAACGGCAGGATCGCAAAGCCCAGCCCGTCGGCCACCATGCCCGCGATGCTGTAGAAACTATCGGTGCGCCACACCGTGGGACTGAGCACCATGTCCTCCACGCCCTCCATCTGCATGACGAGCTGGCGGTGCCGCGCCAGGTCCTCGCGCGTCACCTGCGGCAGCGCAGCCAGCGGATGGCCAGACGCCACGAAGATCCCCTGCGCCACGTTGCCCAGCGAACGGTGGGCAAAGTCGCTGCCGGGGTCGCCCCGGTCGAAATGGAACGCGATGCTGGCCCGGCCCTGCCGCACGTAATCAGCAACCTCGGTCGCGGTGCCGTTCAACTGCGTCAGCTCAAGCGCCGGGAATCGCTCGGCCAGCTCCAGCGCCAGCGCGCCCAGCACCAGATAAGGCAGGGCCTCGTCCAGCGCAATGGACAGGCGCGCCTCCTGGCCACCGGCAAACGCCAGCGCCCGCTGCGACAACCCGCCCGCCTGCCGGAGCAACTCCTTCGCTTCCAGCAGCATCACCTCGCCGGCCGGCGTCAGCACCGCATTGCGGCGCGACCGGTCAAAGAGTTCCACGCCCAGATCCGCCTCCAGCAAGCCCACCGCCGTACTGACCGCCGATTGCGCACGGCCGATTCGCCGCGCCGCCGCCGAGAACGATCCGGCGTCGGCCGCCGACACGAATTGCCGGAGTTGGTCCAGGGTCCATTGCATGGTGTTCTCCTTTCAATCCATCGATTTTATAGATGCAATCCAACTTTTTATGGCGGATATGTAGATGGATAATGCCAGCCCGTGATCCCGAGCGCGCACGCCGCCCCCGGAATCACGGTCTTCAAAAGGAGTAGAACCATGCAGCGGACTCATTCGAACGCTGTTGCCGCGGCCACCCCCGGCCGCTGGCTCGTGCTGGCCATTGTGTCCAGCGCCTTGCTGCTGATCGTCGTCGACATGACGGTCCTTTACACCGCCTTGCCCCGGCTCACCCACGAACTGGGCGTCACCGCGTCCGCCAAGCTGTGGATCGTGAACGTGTACGCGCTGGTCGTGTCCGGCTTGTTGCTGGGCATGGGCACGCTGGGCGACCGGCTGGGCCACAAGCGCCTTTTCATGATGGGGCTGACCGTGTTCGGCGCCGCCTCGCTGGCCGCCGCCTATTCGCCCGGCGCAGTCGTCCTGATCGCGGCCCGCGCCTTGTTGGGCGTGGGCGCGGCGATGATGATGCCCGCCACGCTGTCCATCCTGCGCCTGACGTTTGCCGACGAGCGCGAGCGCGCCGTGGCCATCGGCGTCTGGGCCTCGGTCGCCTCGGGCGGCGCCGCGCTCGGACCCGTCGTGGGCGGCCTGCTGCTGGAGCATTTCTGGTGGGGTTCGGTGTTCCTCATCAACGTTCCCATCGTGTTGCTGGCCCTGCCCTTGGCCTGGCGCTTCATCCCGGCCAGCCAACCGGATGCGTCGCGGCCGTGGGATCTGGTCGGCTCGCTACAGGTGATGGCGGGCATGATCCTGTCTGCCTACGCGCTCAAGGAACTGGGCCGCGCGTCGCCGTCCTGGCTGCACGCCTTCGTGGCCTGCGCGGCGGGCGCCGCCATGCTGACCATCTTTGTGCGGCGCCAGCGGCGCCGGCCCCATCCGCTGATCGACTTTGCCATCTTCCGCAACGCGTCCTTCAGTTCGGCCGTCGCCGCCGCGCTGTTTGCGGCAGCAGCGCTGCTGGGCATGGAACTGGTGTTCAGCCAGCGCCTGCAACTGGTGCTGGGCATGTCGCCGATCCAGTCCGCGCTGTTCATCCTGCCGCTGCCGCTGGCCGCCTTTGTGGCCGGGCCGCTTGCGGGCCTGTTGCTCGGGCGCGTGGGCAGCCGGCGCATGCTGTTCCTGTCGCTGCTGGTGTCGGGCGCAGGCATGGGCGGCTACCTGCTGACCTACGACGCGGCGGTCATGCCGCAGATGATCAGCCTGTGCGTGCTGGGCCTGGGCATCGGCGCCACCATGACAGCCGCGTCCAGCACCATCATGCAAAGCGCCACGCCCGAGCGCGCGGGCATGGCCGCGTCGATCGAGGAAGTTTCGTATGAACTGGGCGGCGCGCTGGGCGTGACGCTGATGGGGTCGATCCTGTCGGGCGTGTACGCGCAGTCGCTGTCCGTGCCGGCGGGCGTAGCCGCAACCGGCGCCGCGCGCGACAGCCTGGACGAGGCGCTCGTCGTGGCTGAAAGCCTGCCCGCGGACCTGGCGGCCACGCTGACCGAGATGGCCCGCGGCGCCTTCGAGACGGGCTACGCGGCGGTGATCGCCACCGCCACGATCATGCTGCTGGGCACCGCCGCGTTCGTGCTGCTGAACCGTGCCCGCCGGGCGGTGCAACCGGGCTGAAATCAGCCGTTCCGAAACGCGTGGTCCATGTCCGCGATCAGGTCTTCCTCGTGCTCCAGGCCGATCGACACCCGGATCAGGCCTTCGGACACACCCGCGGCATCGCGCTCCGCCGCGGGCACCCCGGAATGCGTGGTCGACGCCGGGTGGCACACCAGCGTCTCCGTGCCGCCCAGGCTGACAGCCGATCGGAACAAATGCAGCGCATTGATGAAGCGGAACGCGCGTTCGCGGCCGCCTTCCAGCACGAACGCAAACGTCGAACCCGGTCCGGTGCATTGGCGCTTGTAGACCTCCTGATAGGCGCGATCCGCGATCAGTTCCGGGTGGAACACCTGCACCTTTTCATGCGGATTACCCGCCAGCCACTCGGCAACCCGGGTCGCAGTGCGCGCCGCCTGCTTCATGCGCAGGACCACCGTTTCCATCGACCGCGTGATCATCCAGCACGAATGCGGATCCAGCTGGGACCCGAAGGCGCTGCGGATCGCGCGCACCTTCTTGATGAGATCCTTGCTGCCGGTGACCGCCCCCGCCACCAGATCGCTATGGCCGCCAACATACTTGGTCAGCGAATACACCGACAGATCCACCCCGTGCTCCGCCGGCTTCTGGAAGATCGGGCCGAGCAGCGTGTTGTCGCACACCGAGATTGGCCGGTAGCCGTGGCGCGTTTCGAACGCATCCAGCTCGTTCTTCATGGCCTCGAAGTCGAACAGCGCGTTGGTTGGGTTGGCGGGCGTCTCGACGTAGAAGAGCTTCACCGGCCCCTTGGCCGCGGCCTCTTCCAGCGCGGCGCGCATGTTGCGCGGCGACAGCCCGTCCGCCACGGGATGCGAACCCACGCCCCACTCCGGAAAGATCTTGCCGATCAGCGTCTCGGTGCCGCCATAGAGCGGCACGGATTGCACCAGCTGGTCGCCCGGGCGCAGAAACGCCATCAGCACCGCGCTGATCGCGGACATGCCGCTGGACGTCACGGCCGCGTCCTGCGAGCCGTCAAGCAGCGACAGCCGGTCTTCCACGATCTCCAGGTTCGGATGATTGAACCGGCTGTACACCAGCCCCGCCGTCTCGCCCTGCGGCAAGGGCTTGCGGCCGGACACCAGATCAAAGAACGCGGCCCCGTCCTCGGCCGTGCGGAACGCGAAGGTGGACGTCAGAAACACCGGCGGCTTGACCGCCCCCTCGGACAGATAGGGATCGTAGCCATAGGACATCATCTGCGTTTCGGCATGCAAGGGGCGGCCGAAGATGTCCTTCTTGTGATAGCTCGAGTAAGTCATGGTGTGCCTCTCTCTGGTGTTCCAGCCGACCGGGCGGGCGCGTCACGCATCTTCCAGACAATAACGCCGAGCTGCGGGGGAGTTATTGCAGGTTGTGACGTGCGCGCGCCGGCAGCAGCGGGATCCCGGAGAAGCGGCCCCGGCCTCAGTCCACCGTCGCCCCGGACAGCTTCACCAGCTTGGCCCACTTGTCGATTTCCTGATCCAGGAAGGCCTTGAACTGCGCCGGCGACTGGCTCGTGGGGGCGGAGCCTTGATCCAGCAGCACCTTGCGGAACGCTGGGTCTTGCGTCACCGACTTCAGGGCCCGGGCCAGCCCATCGACGACGTCGGGCGGCGTGCCGGCCGGCACGAACACACCGTTCCACAGCGAAACGTCGAATCCGGCCAACGCTTCACCCACCGCCGGCACATCGGGCAGGCGCGGCGAGCGCTCCGGGGTGGTCACGCCCAATGCGCGCAACTTGCCGCTTTCCAGGTACGACAGCACTTCCACCAGCGGCGAAAACACCGCCTGCACCTGCCCGCCCATCAGATCCACGTTCGCCGGCGCCCCGCCCTTGTACGCCACATGGACCATGTCGCCCTTGGCCATCGCGTTGAACAGCGCGCCGGACAGATGCGAGGCCGACCCGTTGCCCGCGGAACCGTAATTCACCGGCGCGTCCTTCTTCTGGACCAGCGCGATGAACTCCGTGAGCGACTTGGCCGGCACGCTGTTGTTCACGGTCAGCACATTCGGAATCGACGCGATCTGCGACACGGGAATCAGATCACGGCGCAGGTCGAAGCCCATGTTCTTGTACAGCGTCACATTGGTGGCGATCGTGCTGGTGGCCAGCAGCAGCGTGTAGCCGTCGGGCGTTGCGCGCGCCGCCACGCTCGATCCCAGGTTGCTGCCCGCCCCCGCGCGGTTCTCCACGACCACCTGTTGCTTGAGTTGCCGGGACAGATGCTCGGCGAGCAGCCGCGCGGTCGCATCCGTGCTGCCGCCGGCCGCAAAGGGAACGATCATCGTGATGGCCTTGCGGGTGGGCCAGTCGGCGCCCGCGTCGGGCTGGGCCGGGTGCGCGGCCGGGGCGCCCGCGCCAAGACAGGCGCCCAAGGCAAGGGCGATGATTGCGCGTGAAGGCATGGTTGTCTCCTTGATTGATATGTGCGCGGCCGATCCGGGCGTTGCGTCGTACGCGCAACTACCCGAAGGCCGGTGAAGGGTGCGGCTGACGCCGCGAGCGAACTGCTATTGCGGAGTCACCACGACGGTGCCCGCGTCGGCATCCACGTCCAGCCAATCGCCCGTGGCGATGGCCTTGGTCGGGTCTTCGTCCAGCCCGGCCACGACGGGAATGGCGCCGATGATCGCGCCGATCGTCGTGATGGGCTCGGGCGTCACCTGCACGAATGCCAGCGGCGCCGTGCCGCGCGAGACCATGTCGTAGATCTTGTAGGACCCGCCGGTCGATCCCTTGCCGGTCAGAAACACCAGCACCTTGCCGGCGATGTTCACGCCTTCCAGCTCGTGTCCGGGTTCCGTGACGATGCCCGTCATGTTGTCGACGCCGCCGTTGAAGCTGATCGCCTCTCCTGTCACGACGGCCTTTCCGCTGGTCTTGCCCTTGACGATCTTGCGTCCCGTGAGGACGCGTTTGGCTTGGATCATGGCGCTTACCTCCAGACGCCGCTGACGGCGGCCTGCATGACGCGATTGAGATTGCCGTAATGCGTGGGCAGGCCAAACTGGCCGGGCGCATAGAACGCCATCTTGGCGGAGTTGGTGGTCAACGTCCGATAGCCCTTGGCCGGCGCGATCACGCGGCTGCGCGCCAGGAACGGACACGTTTCCCGCACGACCGTCCCGCCGGCGTCCTTGATCGTCTGGATGTACCCCATGCGCTCGGCCATGGCATACATGGCGCCGGCCGTGGTGACCCACAGCGCGACCTCCGGGTGTACCTTTTTGCCTTCCAACGCCTCGGCCACCTCGCGGATCTCCTGCACGGACGCATTCGGACAGCCCACCAGAATCCAGTCCACGTGATCCGACGGCTCCTTGTTCAGCGCGGCCTCGGCCTTCTTCTTTTCGGCGTCGTCGAACACCAGCACTTTTTCAGGCGCGTTGCCGCCGAATGCCGCCTCGAGCGTGGGTGCTTCGGGCGTGACGCCGACCGCATGGAACATGCTCACCGCACCGGAAGCCGCCAGCGCCGCGCTCAGCGCCTTCAACTGCTCCAGCGTCGGGTCCGAGGGAATGCCGGTGAAAACCGGCGTGTCCTGTCCGGCGATGCGGCCGGCAAAGTAGCCCAGCGTGCCGTAATCGGTCATGTCGTCGAGCGTGGTCTCGACCTTGACCAGCAGCTTCCCGTAGCGGTTCTCCGTCAGGTGAAAGCCGTACTCGGGCGTGCGCCCCGTCAGCGCCGTGGCCAGACCGCTTGGGCCGCCTTCACGATTGGTGCGAGCGCCGCACACCGAATTGGCGTACACCACGGCCGACGACTCGCCCCATGCCATGTGCTCGCCGAACCGCGGGCTGTTGCCGACCAGATAGGGAATACAGGTGTTGCAGGTGTTGGCGCCCATGCCGGCGTAAGCGTCCGTCAGGCGCGTCTGCAGCGCGCTGTCCGATTCGGGGATGCCGATCTCGCGCCACTGCACCGGATCGACCGCCGTCGGGTTCGTCGTCACCCGGGTGACGAACGTGCCGCCCTGCCGCTTGATGTCTTCGACAAACCGCGTCCCGGCCTCCTCCGCGACGAGGACGGACGAACCCGCCATATGAACATTGCTGACCTGCAGCAGGCGCTTGGCGCCAAAGCTCTCGCCCAGCGCCACCAGGATTTCCATGGCCTTCTGCACGGCCGGTCCCTTGCCGCCCGTCAGCATCGCCGACTCTTCTTCCGTAAGAAACATATGCACGCCTCCAATGCGTTCGAATCCTCAGGCACAAATTCTGAGCGCGGCGTTAAATCAAAAAAAGCGATAAATTGGAATCCGATCAGATTCCTTAATTCGATCTTTTCCGGCCACGAAGGAGGCGCCGTTGATCACGTTCAAGCAACTCGAAGCCGTATATTGGGTCGTCCAGCTTGGCGGCTTTGCACCGGCGGCCAATCGGCTGCACACCACCCAATCGGCGGTGTCCAAGCGCGTGCAGGAACTGGAAGCGCTCTTCGACACGCCGCTTTTTGACCGCACGTTGCGCACGGCCCGGCTGACGGAGAAAGGCGAAGAGATGTTCCTGCTGGCGAAACGGCTGCTGGAACAGCGCGATGCGGCCATCGAGCAGTTCCAGCGCCCGGACGTCATGGAGCGCCACGTTCGCATCGGCATCACGGAACTGACGGCCATGACCTGGTTGCCAAGACTGGTGAGCGCCATCCAGGCGCGCTATCCCCGGGTCATCATCGAGCCGCACGTCGATACCAGCGCCATCCTGCGCGACAAGCTGCTGGCCGACGAGGTCGACCTGATGATCGTGCCGGACGTGTTCGACGACCAGCGTTTCGTGTCGCGCCGGGTCGGTCAGGTCGTCAATTCGTGGATGTGCAAACCAGGGCTGGCGCCGCGCCGGCGCCTCAAGGTGCAGGACCTCGTCAAGCACCGGCTGCTGACGCAGGACGAGCGTTCCGGCACGGGCCAGCTCTACAACCGGTGGTTTCGCTCGGTGGGCGTGCAGCCCGAGCAGACCGTGCTGAGCAACAGCCTGGTGGCGTTGATCGGTCTGGCGATCTCAGGCATGGGCATCAGCTACCTGCCCAAGACTTTTCTGGCGCCCATGGTGGAGTCGGGCGCGCTGGAAATCCTGACGGTGACGCCCGCCCTGCCGCCTGCCGCCTACGCGGCGGTCTTTCGCGGCGACCGTCCCAGCAACCTGATTTCCGCCATCGCGGCGCTGGCGCAGGAGCAATGCGATTTCGGCAAGATCTTCCAGTCGGATGCGCAGTCGACGCGCACCGCTGGCGCGTAGCACGGCGCCGGCATCGAAGAACCAGGCAGGCGAGCCACGGTCCGTGGCCGCTCCTGCCGGATCAACGCAGTACGAACGGATTGCTGGCGGTCGCCCCGCTATTGAGCCAGACGCTCTTGACCTGCAGGAACTCCTTGACGGCGTCCATGCCGTTCTCGCGCCCCAGCCCCGAGTCCTTGTAGCCGCCAAAGGGCGCCATGAAGCTGACCGCACGGTACGTGTTGACCCATACCGTGCCGGCCTTCAAGCGCTCCGACATCCGGATGGCTCGGGCGATGTCCTGCGTCCACACCGCGGCGGCCAGTCCGAAGCGGACATCATTGGCGATCCGCAGCGCCTCGGCTTCGTCCTTGAAGCGGATGATGGACAGCACCGGCCCGAACACCTCTTCCTGGGCGATGCGCATGTCGTTGCGCACGTCGCCGAAGATGGTCGGTTCCACGAACCACCCCTTGCCGCATTCCGGCCGTTGCGCGGCCTTGCCGCCCAGCAGCAGCGTTGCCCCCTCGTCCCGCGCGATGCGGATGTAATCCAGCACCTTCTGGTATTGGGGCGGCGTCGTGACCGGCCCGACCTGCGTGGCCGGATCCATCGGATCCCCCATGCGCGCGGCGCCCGCCAGCGACAGCAGCTTTTCAACGAAGCGATCGTAGATGCTGTCCTGGAGCAACAGGCGCGAGCCGGCGATGCAGGTTTGCCCGCTGGCCGCGAAGATGCCCGAGATCGCGCCGAACACGGCCTGTTCCAGGTCCGCGTCCTCGAAGACGATGTTGGGCGACTTGCCGCCCAGTTCCAGCGAGGTGTGCTTGAGCAGACGCGCGGCCTGCTCGTTGATCAGGCGGCCGGTCTGGTCCGACCCGGTAAAGGTGACCTTCTGCACCAGCGGATGCTGGACCAGCGCGGCCCCCACCTCCTGGCCATAGCCCGTCACCACGTTCAGCACGCCCGGCGGAAACCCCGCCTCGTCGAACAGTTCCGCGAACTCCAGCGTCGACGCGGACGTGAACTCCGACGGTTTCACGACCACCGTGCAGCCGGCCGCCAACGCCGGCGCAATCTTCCAGCCCAGCAGCAACAAGGGCGAATTCCACGGCGTGATCGCCGCCACCACGCCCAGCGGTTCGTGGCGCGTGTAAGTGAAATAGCCCTTCTTGTCCAAGGGCAGCGTCGCCCCGTGGATCTTGTCCGCCAGGCCGCCGTAGTAGCGGAACCATTGCGGCAGGTAGGTCAGCTGTCCCAGCATCTCGGCGAACAGCTTGCCGTTATCCCGGACTTCCGTTTCCGCGAGCTTGCGCGCATCCCGTTCGATCAGATCGGCCAGCCGATACAGCAACCGGCCGCGCTCGGTGGCGGTCAGTTCCGCCCACGGGCCTTCCGAAAAGGCGAAGTGGGCGGCCTGCACCGCCACATCGACGTCTTGCGCGGCTCCGCGCGCAACCCGCGCCCAGGTCTCGCCGGTGTAGGGGTTCTGCGTCTCGAACCATTCGCCCGAGATGGCAGCGGCCGGCGCCCCCGCAATCCGCATTGAGTAAGTCTTCATCACAGCCTCCTGGCCTGAATGCAGCATGGCAGCCCAAGGGGCTGCCGCTGCTCAGAACGTCGAAAATCCCAGCGCGGCCCGGAAGCGGTTCTTGACGTACACACCGTCGCGCGGCGGCAGCGCGCGCGGCGGTTCGTCCGGATTGATGAACACCTGGGCGAAGGCGACGCCACGACGCGCCATCACGCGCTCGGCGACCTCGCCCGCCCTGCCCATTTCCCTGACGGCAAACGCGTCCTTGATGCCGAACCCCTGCGCCACGGCCACCAGGTCCGTGCCCAGGCTGGTGTGGCTGCGCTGCATGCCGGTCTCGCCGAAATGGCCGTTGTCCAGCACCACGATGGTCAGGTTCCTGGGCTGCTTGGCGCCGACGGTGCCCAGCGTGCCCACGCCCATCAACTGTTCGCCGTCGCCGGTGATGACGAGCACGGGCCGGTCGGGTTGCGCAAGCGCCAGACCCAAGCCCAGCGCCACGGAGCCTCCCATGGCGCCCCACAGATAGAAATTCTGGTCCCGGTCGCCCGCGGCAAAAACGTCATAGGACGGAGACCCCAGGCCCGAGACGATCAGCGCATCGGGCGACGCCGCGATCAGTTGCGACACGAAGGCGCGGCGGTCCACGGCGCCCGAAGCATTCAAGGTGGTCGACATCAGTTGCGCTCCCACTTCTTACGTCCAATCAAGGTTTGCGACAGCAGGACGGCTACCTGCTCGCCGGCCAGAAATGCGGAATCGGCGGCGGCACTGACGATCTCTCCGACCTCGTCGGGGTTCGACGCCCGCAGCACCGTGATGCCCATCAGCTCAAGCGCCTGCTGGGTCGTCTTGCCCATCGGCCCCTGCCAGGGATTGAATTCCGCGTACTCGCCACGCATCGTCACCAGCGTGAGAAAGGGAAAGTTGCAGCTGCGCAGCAGCGAAAACATGTTCACGCAATTGCCCACGCCGCTGCTTTGCATCAGCAACGCGGCGCGCTGGCCGCCCAGCCAGGCGCCGCTGACGACGGCGACGCCCTCTTCTTCCGTGGTCAGGACCACGTCGGTGATTTCCGGATCTAGCTGCGCTTGCCGGATGGCATAGGAATGGCCGGCGTCCGGCACGTAGGCGATCTGGCGGATGCCGCCGGCTTTCAGCGCGTCGAACGCGGCTTGCTGCCAGGCAGGGGCCTCGGTAGTGGTTGAAGTCATGAGTGGGTTTCCCGGTGGCTAAGTGCTGCGAGGTATCTTATGTCGCTATAGAATCGCCAACTAAATAGAATTTTGTGATGGAATTCATCACCCTTGCGTATACCCGGAGCCGCAGATGGACTTGAAGCAACTGAAGGCGTTCGTGACCGTGGCCGAGACCGGCAGCGTGACCAGCGCCGCCCGCCTGCTGAACATCGTGCAGCCGGCAGTCTCCCGGCAATTGAAACTGCTGGAAGACGATATCGGCACGCCGCTCTTCACGCGCGGCCGCCTTGGCATGGAACTGACGGACGCCGGCAAGACGCTCGAGGACTATGCGCGGCGCGCGCTGAATGAACTGGACCGCGCCCGCGCCGAGATCCGGCCGTCCAGCGGCACGGTGGGCGGCATCGTCACCGTGGGCCTCTTGCCCAGCACGGCAGACATGCTGTCCAGCGCGCTGCTGTCCGCCGTGGCGGCCCACTATCCCGGCATCCGCCTGCGGCTGACGGCGGGGTATGCCGGACACCTGCAGTCGTGGCTGGAGACCGGCGATGTCGACATCGCGCTGCTGTACGACTCCAAGCCGAATCCCGCGCTGAAGTTCCGCACCTTGCTGGAAGAGAGCCTGTGGTTCGTGGGGCCGCCGGACAGCGGACTCGATACCCGCACGCCCGTTCGCATGGCCGACATCATCGGCCGGCCGCTTGTGCTGCCGGGCGCGCCACATGGATTGCGCTCACTGGTCGAACAGGCCGCGCGCACGCAAGAGACCGAGCTGCACATCGTGGCCGAGACCAACGCGATGAGCGTGCAGAAGCGCCTGGTGCTGGACGGCCATGGCTACACCATCCTGCCCTCGATCGCCGTGGCCGACGACGTCGATCGCGCAATCCTGGCCGCTGCCCCGGTCGTGGATCCGCTGTTGGTGCGGCGCATCGTGCTGGCGCAACCCGCCACCCGTCCCATCGCCAATTCCGTGCATTGCGTCATGAACGAATTGATCCAATGCGCCCGCGATGCGGTGCGCAATGCACGCTGGCCCTCCGCCCGCTGGTTGGCCAAGTAGCCGGCTCGCCGGCCGCGCCATCTCCCGCCGTGATGAAACCCATCACGAAATTCTATTTATTCGGCCTTTTCATAACGGATTAATCTGGGACACCTGACAGCGCTATCTGGCCGACATGTCCCACTTGATTGATACCGAACACCCCGCCGGCGCAAGGACGGAAACACGGCTGATCCCCGGTCCGGCCGGTCCGCTGGAATTGCTGATCGACCGCCCCGCCACGCCGCGCGTTGGGGTGGCGATCGTTACCCATCCACAACCGCTGTTGGGCGGCACGCCGCGCCACAAGATCCCGCACAGACTGGCGCACGGCGTGCGGGACGCCGGATGGCTTGCGATACGGCCCAGCTTTCGAGGCGTGGGCGCCAGCGCCGGCGTGTATGACCACGGCCTGGGCGAAGCCGAAGACATTCTTGCCGTCGTGCATGCCGTACGTGCCGAGTCCCCCGATATGCCACTGGCGCTCATCGGCTTTTCATTCGGCGCTTACGCCCTGGCCCACGCGATTCGCGCGCTGACCGACCAGGACGCCCCACCCGCCGCCGCGATCCTGGCCGGGCTGCCGGTTGGCGCCGTCGAGGGAGACCGGGTCTACGACACGCCCCCCTTGCCCGCCGGCGTGGTGCTGATCCATGGCGAATCGGACACGCAGGCGCCCTTGCAGCCGCTGCTGGCGTGGGCACGGCCCACCTCCCATCCGATCATCGTCGTCCCCGGCGCGGATCACTTCTTCACCCATTCGCAGGACCTGCTGCTGTCCCTGGTCCTTGCGCATCTTCCCAAGGAGGCCGCCAAGGCTCGTACAGATTGATCGCGGCGCCTTTTCACACCTCCCCGACACGCCATCGAGCAAGAGGGAGGGTTCAACAAGGAGACAAACATGCGCTTTCCCATCAAGCGTTGGGCGTGCGGCGCCCTCGCATCAGCGTTCAGCGCGGCCGTCATGGCGGCCGCGCCGTATCCGGACAAACCGATACGCCTCATCGTGCCGTGGCCCGCGGGCGGCTCGGCGGACACCATTGGCCGCTCGCTGGGCGATGCCTTGGGCAAGCGCCTGAATGCGACGGTCGTGGTCGAAAACGTGGCGGGCGCTTCCGGCACCATCGCAACCACCCAATTCGCCCGCGCCGCGCCGGACGGCTACACCCTCCTGCTGGCCAGCAGCTCGGCCAACGTCTCGGCGCCCAACCTGTATGCCAAGGTGCATTTCGACCCCATCAAGGACTTCACCCCGATCGGTGAAGTCGCGCTGGTGCCCAGCGTGCTCATCGTCCCCGAGAACTCGCCGTTCAAGCGTCCGGCCGACATCGTCGCCGCGGCGCGCAAGCAACCCGGCAAACTGACCTACGGCTCCGGCGGCACCGGCAACTCGGGGCATCTTTCGGGCGAACTGTTTCGCGCGATCAACAAGATCGAGGTCACGCATGTGCCGTACAAGGGCAACAACCCTGCCTTGACCGACTTGATGGGCGGACGGCTGGACTACATGTTCGACAACGGCGCGATTGGCCACATCCAGAGCCAGCGCGTACGCGCGTTGGCCGTTGCCTCAGACGCCCGGCTCAAGGCCATTCCCGACGTGCCCACGTTCGAGGAACTGGGCATGGCCGGCATGCAACTGACCACGTGGTTCGGCCTGGCGGCGCCGGCCGGCACGCCCGCGCCCATCGTGGACAAACTGAGCAGCGCCCTGAACGCCGTGATGTCCGATCCCGCCTATTCGCAACGGCTCATCGCCATGGGCGCGGAACTGCGGCAAAGCACGCCCGCGGCCTTCACGGCGTTCTGGGCGGAGGAACTGGACCGCTACCGCCAGCTCATCCAGTCCGCAGGCATCCAGGTCAACTGACACGTCGTGGCGCATGACAGCCAATCAAGGAGACAAGCATGAAAGCAAATGCATTTCAGCGGATTCTGATTGCCGGGGCGCTGGCCCTGGCGGCCGGCGCGTCGTATGCCGCCTGGCCGGACGACCGTCCGATCGAACTGGTGGTGGGTTTCGCGCCCGGCGGCGGCACGGACGTGATGGCGCGGCTGGTGGCCCAGCACATGGAAAAGCGCCTGGGCGACAAGACCCGGATCATCGTAATCAACAAGCCCGGGGCCGGCGGCGAAATCGCCGTGCGCTACGTCGCGGCGGCCAAACCCGACGGCTACACGCTGGGCATGATCAACGCGCCCGGCTTCGTGTACCTGCCCGTCAGCAAGGGGGCGAAGTACAAGCCCGAAGACATCCGGCTCATCGCCCGTCTGGTCGACGACCCGCTGCTCTTCATCAAGCGCCGCGGATCCAACGCGCCGGACGACCTGCCGGCGCTCGTCACAAAGCTGAAGCAGTCGCCCGAATCGCTGTCCTTCGGCCACAGCGGCGACGGCACGACCGGCCATCTGGCACTGATGGACATGGAGCGCAGCCAGAACGTGCGAGGCACCAGCGTGCCTTTCAAGGGCGGCGGCGACATCCGCCTGGGGATCCTGGGCGATCACATCGACTACGGTCTGATCACCGTGAGCGAGGTGCCGGAACTGATCGACCCGAAAGGCCCTTTCGAGGCCATCGCCATCACCAGCGACAAGCGCCACAACACCATCCCCACCGCGGCGGAATCCGGCGTGGCGCTGCGATACTCGTCCGAACGCGGCATGGGCGGCCCGGCGACCTTGCCGGACGCCATCCGCGACAAGCTGGAACAGGCGCTTGAGGACACCCTCAAGGACCCCGCCTTTCTGGCGGCATCGGGACGCGACGCAGCCGTGCTGGCCTTTCAGCCGGGCGAGGAATGGCGGGCCAGCCTGGCCCGGCAGACACGCGCCTTCCAGCAAGAGGCCGCCGCGAAAAAGTAGGCGCCTGATGCCAGGCAGCGCTTGCCGCGTCGCCTGGCATCACCCTTCCGGACGCCGCTTGCGATACGTTTTTTCAAGCCACTGCACAGCTACCTCGACCAGCGGATGAAAGCGCGCGGTATTCCACGCCAGCGCGGCCGTGACCACCATGACCTTTTCCTTCAATGGCCGGATGACGACGTTGGCGGGCGCCAGCTTCTTCATCGACGCCGGCACCAGCGCCACGCCCTGGCCGCATCCCACATAGGCGACCTGCGAGGCCACCGACCGCACCTCGTGCAGCACGCGGGGCGTGAAGCCGTGGGCGCGGCAGATCGCGGTCAGCATGTCGAAGTACACCGGGCTCACCTGCCGGGACGACATCACAAGCTGCTCCGCCGCCAACGACTGAAGGCGCACGCGGGGCAACGCCGCCAGCTTGTGGTCGTCAGGCAGCGCCACGGCCAACCGGTCCTCGGTCAACGGCAGCGTCGAGATGCCCTCGCCGACGTCGCCATCGATGCGCACGAACGCCATGTCCAGTTCCCCTGACAGCAGCGCCGGCACCGCCTCGACGCTGTCGATCTCCCGCACGAAGACCGTCAGACTCGGGTGCGCCCGCTTCAGTTCATTGAGCAGCGGCGGAACGGTGTCCAGCATTGCCGAGGTGATCGCGCCCACATGCAGCACGCCTGACTGGCCCGACGCGACCTCCCGCACGACGCGCTCCAGGTGTTCGACCTGACCGGCAAACTGGCGCACCGCGGGCAGGATCGCCGCGCCCGCCGCCGAAAGCTGCGTGCCCCGGCGCGACCGTTCGAAGAGCTGGAGTTTCAGCGATTGTTCCAGCACCTTGATCTGCTCGGTCAGCGGCGGCTGCGACATGCCCAGCCGCGCTGCCGCCCGTCCGAAATGCCGTTCCTCGGCCACCGCCAGAAACATCCAGAGTTGCCGTATCAGCCTGAAGTCGATCGTGCTCATGCCGTGTCCTCGTCGCCGGTTGCGCGCTGCCGCGCTGATCCTGGAACCGTATCACAGAGATACTTGAAAACGAATTTATCTATCAAGAAGCCGTTCCCATAATCAAACCTTCACTCAGGAGGTTTCCCCATGTCCCAAGCATCCACACTCGACCGCCTTGCCTCGCTGGACACCAATACCGTCTCGGACGCCCTGGACTTTCTTGGACTGCCCGGCGCCACCTTCGGCCTGCGGCCGCTGTGGGACTGCCCGAAGATCGTGGGCCGCGCCAGCACCATCCAACTGGGCCCCAAGACGGACGCAAAACCGGCCGTGCATCTGATCTCTCCCGTCATCGACGCCGTGCAGACCGGCGACCGCGTGCTGGTCATCGCCGGCGGCGCCGAGGGCATTTCCTGCTGGGGCGACATCCTGGCCAATGCGGCGCGCGCCAAACACGTGCGAGGTTCCGTCATCGACGGTCTGAGCCGCGACATCGAAGGCAGCGAATCGATCGGCTACCCCGTCTATGGACGGGGCATCACCATGATCAGCGCCCGCAACCGCGTGATCCAGATCGATGCCGGCAAGCCCGTACAGATGGCCGGCGTGACCGTCCATGAAGACGACTACGTCATCGCGGACCGCTGCGGCGCCGTGTTCGTGCCGGCCGCCCGAATCGATGAAGTGCTGGATCTGGCCGAACGCATTGCAACGCGGCAGGACGGCATGGTCGCCGCCGTGCGCGCCGGCCGCTCGGTCGCCGAGGTCATGCACGACAAGGAATTCGAAGCCATCCACGCGAAGTGACCCGACGCGCCCTCACTGCCCCACTCACCAAAGGAACGACGATGACAAACCCCAAGAAAGCCGCCGCACACGACCAGGAGCTGGTCGCCCTATTTGAAGGACTGGATACGCCGGGCGTGTCCGACGCCATGGACAAGCTGGGTCTGCACGGCCAGGCGCAGGACATCATGCCGCTGGACAACTATGCCCGCCCGGTTGTCGGCCCGGCCTTCACGGTCAAGTACGTCCCCGCCGCGACGCCCGCCGGCACGGTCGGCGACTTCATCGATGACGTCGCCGAAGGCGACATCGTGGTGATCGACAACGATGGCCGCACCGACTGCACGGTATGGGGCGACATCATGACGCAATACGCCGGCCTGCGCGGCATCGCCGGCACCGTCATTGACGGCGTGTGCCGCGACGTGGGCAAGGCGCTGGGCGACGGCTATCCGGTTTTCAGCGCCGGCCGCTTCATGCGCACCGGCAAGGACCGGGTGGAGGTGGAGTCGGTGAACACCACCGTCGCGGTGGGCACCGTGCGTGTGGCCGCGCGTGACATCGTGGTGGCCGACGCCAATGGCGTGGTGATCGTGCCGCGCGAGCGCGCTCGTGAAGTGGCCGAGACCGCGCGCAAGATTGAAGCCGTGGAGGCCGCGATCCGCGAGCGGATCAGCCAGGGCGCGACCATCCGCGAAGCGCGCGCCGCGCTGGGCTATCACCTGCTGCAAAGAAAGGCCTGATTGTTTTTTTAATGTACTTTGTGCGTGAAAAACCTAGGGTAAACACCTTCTTTCGCCGCGTAAATTGCCGATCTATAAACACGTATTGTTTTTTTAATGTGTTTTTAAGATGAAAATCGCACTGATTGGTTGTGGCGAGGTCGGCCATTGCTACACCCGGGCCTGGATCGCCGCAGGACATCGCATCGTCGGCATCTGCGACCTGCGCTCGGACGCAGAAATGGCGGACCGCGCCAAGGCCGCAGACGCGGCCTTGCATGCCGAACCGGGCGCCTGGCTGGCCGAGGCCGACGTCGTGGTCTCGGCCGTGTACGGCTACAGCGCAGCGGAAGTCGCCGCGCAAGCCTTTCCCCACATGCGCGCCGGCGCCGTCTACGCGGATTTCACCACCGCCAGCGCGCCCGACATGCAGAAAGCGGCCGCGGCCGCAGCCGCGAGCGCCATCCCTTTCATGGACGTGGCCATCATGGGCGCCATCGCCCTGCTGGCCGAAAAGACGCCACTGCTATGCGCCGGCGAAGGCGCGGACGTGGTGACGGCGCTGGGCGAAAGCGCGGGCGCCACGGTCCGGATCATCGAAGGCAAGCCCGGCGACGCGGTGCGCTTGAAGCTCTTGCGCAGCATCATGACCAAAGGCATGGAAAGCCTGGCCGTCGAATGCCTCGTGGCGGCCGAGCGCATGGGTCTGCGCGAATCGCTGTACGAAGTGCTGGCCGACATCGACCGCACGCCGCTGACGGCATTCATGGACTCGTTCGTGCGCTCGCACGTGCTGCACGCGCCGCGCCGGCTTGCCGAAGTGCGCGAAGCGCGCGACCAGCTGCATGAAGCGGGCCTTGAGCCCCTGGTCCTGGATGGCGTCGAACAGCTCTTTGCGCGTTCCACCCGCGGCATCGAGGCCGCGCGCGCCAAGGGCGAAGCCCCGGCGCCCGACACGGTCGAGGCGCGCCTGGCCTGGCTGACCACGCTGGCCCGCCAGTCCTGACATCCCCACCGCGCCCCAGAGCGCGGACCGAATCTGCATAACACTTCGTGAGGAAGACAATGAAACTATTCAAGCAACTGCTGGCCGCCACGCTCGTGCTGAGCTGCGCCGCCGCCCACGCGGCCGACCTGGGCAAGGCCCCCATCACGCTGATCTCGCCGTTCCCCCCCGGTGGCGGCACGGACACCCTGACGCGCATGATCGGCAGCGCCATCAGCCAGGACGCTGGCTGGAACATCGTCGTCGAGAACAAGCCCGGCGCCGGCGGCAACCTAGCGCTGGACGCCACGGCGCGCGCCCAACCCGACGGCCACACGCTGGTCATGGCGCAGACCGACAACATCGTGCTGAACCCCTGGCTCTACAGCAAGCTCAGCTACGACACCTTCAAGGACTTCAAGCCGGTCGGCCCCGTGGCGTCTTCGCCCAGCGTCTTCGTCGTGGTGCCCGATTCGCCGTTCAAGACCATCGCCGACGTCGTCAAGGCCGCGCAGGCGCGTCCCAACCAAGTTTCGCTCGGCATTCCCGGCATCGGCGGCACGGGCGACCTGACCGGCTACTTGTGGCGCAAGGCCGCCAACATGGAACTGATGCACGTGCCGTACCGCGGCTGGAGCCAGGCCTTCCCCGATCTGGCCAGCGGCCGGATCGACATTTACGTCGGCTCCGTCGCGTCGCTGCTGCCGCAGATCCGCGGCGGCAAGGTGCGCGCGCTGGGCGTCGTCGCGAGCGAGCGTTCGCCCGCCCTGCCGGACGTGCCGACCTTTCCCGAAAGCGGCTTTCCGACCATCAACCAGTCGATCTGGTGGGGCCTGATGGCGCCGGGCAAGACGCCGGACGACGTGATCGCCGCGCTGAACAGCGAGCTGCAGAAGGTGCAGTCGAACCCCGAACTGATCAAGAAGCTTGAGGACGCCGGCTACAGCGTGCTGAAGGGCTCGCCCGACGACCTGGCGCGCCGCCACCGCACGGACCACGACGCCTTCGGCAAGGTCGTGCAGGAAGCCGGCATTCCCAAGCAGTGAACCCGATTTGTAGATATCCAGCTATCAGGAGCAGTGATGACAGGTTTTGAAATCCACGCCCGCCAGCGCGCGGTCAGCAAGGAACTGGTCGATAAATTCCGCCAGGTGCCGGTCGCCAACGTCAGCGATTGCATGTCGCGCATGACGGCCGGCGGCGCTCGCCTGCGGCCCATGCACGACGGCACGCCGCTGGCCGGCCCGGCGCTCACCGTGCGCACGCGTCCCGGCGACAACCTGCTGGTGCACAAGGCGCTGAGCCTGGCGCAACCGGGCGACGTCATCGTGGTCGATGCCGGCGGCGACCTGACCAACGCGATCATCGGCGAGATCATGACGACCTACGCCGAGTCGCGCGGCATCGCGGGCATCATCATCAACGGCGCCATCCGCGACTGCGGCACCATCCGCCGCAGCGCGTTTCCCGTCTACGCGGCCGGCGTCACGCACCGCGGCCCGTACAAGGACGGCCCGGGCGAAATCAACTGCGTGGTCGCGCTGGACGGCATGACCATCGCGCCGGGCGATCTGATCCTGGGCGACGACGACGGGCTGCTTGCCGTGCCGTTCGAGCAGGCGCAAGCCATCTTTGAGGCCGCCGCGGCAAAGCACGACGTGGAAACCAAGATGCTGGCGGACATTGCCGCCGGCACGCTGGATACGTCGTGGGTCGACGCCCGACTGCGCGCGTTGGGCTGCACGGGAGTCTGACCATGAGCGATGCGCCAGTCAGCAGGCCCCAGTTGCGCGTCGCGCGCCTGGATCTGTGGATCGATCCGGTGTTCGACGAGACCATTGCGCGGGACGATACGCTGGACCTGCGCGTGCTGCCGGCCGATGGCGACGCGGTGACGGCCGCCGGCCTGGCCGGCGCGCACGCGTATCACGTCAGCGCGGCGAAGGACGAGGTTCCGGCCCGCTGGCAGGTATCGGCGGATCTCCTGGCCCAATGTCCCCAACTGCTGTGCGTGTCCTCGGGCGGCGCGGGCTACGACACGGTGGACGTGGCCGCCTGCACCCGCGCGGGCGTGGCCGTCGTCAACCAGGCTGGCGCCAATGCCGCATCGGTCGCCGAAATGACCTTTGCCCTGCTGCTGTCGCTGGTCAAGCGGCTGGGCGAATCGGAAGCCGCGCTGCGCGCCGGCACCGCCGTCAGCCGCGAGGCCCTGATGGGTCACGAGATCGAAGGCCGCGTCATCGGCATCGTCGGCATCGGCGAGATCGGGCGCAGGGTGGCGCGGATTGCAGCGGGCTTTGGCTTGAAGGTCGTTGCGTACGATCCGCTGCTGACCGACGCGCAGATCGCCGAACGCGGCGCGGCGCCGGTCTCGTTCGATGCGCTGCTGGAACAGGCCGACATCGTCAGCCTGCACTGCCCGCTGAACGCCGTCACGCGCGGGATGGTCAATGCCGCCGCCTTGCGCCGTATGAAGCGCGGCGCGCTGTTCGTCTCCACCGCGCGCGGCGGCATCCATGACGAAGACGCCCTGCTCGCGGCGCTGGAGTCCGGGCATATTGCAGGTGCTGGGCTGGACGTGTGGCAGGTGGAACCGCCGCCTCCGCGCAGCGGCCTCCTGCAGCGTGCGGACGTGGCCGCCGCCTTTCACACGGGCGGCGTCACGCACGAAGGCCGCCGCAAGGTGGCGCAGGGCTCGGCTACGCAGATCATGGACATGCTTGCCGGCCGCCGTCCGGCACGCCTGCTCAATCCGGAAGTCTGGCCGCGCTTTCTGGCGCGGCTGGCGGAACACGGGGTGACCGTGTAGAACCTGCGAGCGCGGCGGCCAAAGTCTCGGCGACCATGGCCCCGCGTGCCGTTGTTATAGTCCCAGCTTCGAAAAACGAGAAGAGCCAAGCCGCGTCATGTCGAGCGCCAGTGATTACGTATACGGAGAGTTGCGCCGCCGCCTGATGGCCGGATCGTTCCTGCCCGGCGAGCCGCTGCGCGAGGAACACATCGCCACCCAGCTCTCCGTCAGCCGCACGCCCGTGCGCAACGCCATCGAACGCCTGATCGCGGACGGTCTGGTCACCCGCGAAGGCCGGCGCGGAGCCGTCGTGCTGGGTTGGCAGGACCGCGACATCGACGAAGCCTTCGAGCTGCGCATGCTGCTCGAACCCTATTCCGCCAAGGCCGCCGCCGAGCGCGCCACGCCCGAACAGATCGACGAACTGGACCGCATCAACCAGTGCATGCTCGACGCCGTCAACTCCGGCGCGCCCGACCACGTGGCCCAAGTCCAGCACTACAACAACCTGTTCCACCACGCCCTGCTCAACGCCGCGCAATCGGCGCGGGTGCGGTCGCTGGTCGAAAACTTGCTGGACATGCCGATCATCATCGGCTCGTTCTATTTCTACGGCCGCGACGACATGCTGCGCAGCGTGGAACACCATCGCCAGATCATCGCCGCCATCCGCGCGCGCGATCCCGAATGCGCCGAGATCGCCGTGCGCTTTCATCTGGCGACGACCCATCTTCTGTTCAGATCGCATCGGAAAGACAAGAAGACGCTCGAGCACGAATGACCGCCGGCGCTGCGCTGGCCGGTGTCTGACACCCTTGAGAGACGGTCGTCGCATCGGGCCGGTGTGCATAGGGTGTCAGACACCTTGCACCGGGTTCACTTTCATCTGCTGGCCGGTGTCTGACACCCTTGAGAGATGGGCGTCGCATCGGGCAGATGTGCAAAGGGTGTCAGACACCTTGCCCCGGGTTCACTTTCATCGGACAACTACTCATCTTCCGTCCCGATCGCATCGGAAGGATGGCAAGACGGGCGGGTAGTGTCATCGACCTGTAGCAACCCGCCCCTAGAGTGTCGGCTCCGATTGAATCCCAAAGAGGACTTTCATTTTGAAATCGACACTCCGCATTGCGGCGGCTGGCGCCTGCCTGTCCGCTTTCTCCCTGGCAGCGCCCGCAGCGCTCGCCGCCACCGCCACCTCGGTTCAGCTCTACGGCTTGATCGACACCGGCCTGCAATACCTCAGCAACGGTCCGGGCGGCAACAGCAAGACCGGCATGAGCGCCGGCAACCTGAACGGTTCGCGCTGGGGCCTGAAGGGCTCCGAGGACCTGGGCGACGGCGTTTCCGCCATCTTCGTCCTGGAAAACGGCTTTGACTCCGGCAACGGCAACAGCCTGCAAGGCGGACGTCTGTTCGGGCGCCAGGCCTACGTCGGCTTTTTCAGCAACACGTGGGGCCGCCTGACGCTGGGCCGCCACAACACGCTGATGATCGAATGGATGAGCAAGTACAACCCGTTCGACAACGCCAATTTCTCGATCAAGCGGCCCGACGCCGCGTTCTCGGACCGCACCGACAACGCCGTCATGTACGTCGGCAAGCTGGGTCCTGTTTCCGTCGGCGGCTACTACAGCTTCGGCTGGAACAACGAACAGTCGTTCGATGACAGCAAGCTCGGACGCATGGTGGGCGGCGGTCTGCGCTACAAATCGGGCGGCCTGGACGCCGCGCTGCTGTATCACTCGAAGAACGCCGACAAGCCCAAGACGGGCGCCGGCAGCAGCAACCGCGAAGACCGCGTCGTGGCGGGCGTGTCGTACGACTTCGAGGACGTCAAGGTGTACGCCGGCTACCGCTGGCTGGACCAGAAGCTCACGCAACGCAGCTACAAGAACAACATGACGTGGCTGGGCGCGACCTACAAGCCGCAAGGCAACGTGCGTCTGTCGGCCGCCGTCTATCACCTGAACGACTCGGTGTGCGACGACATGAACAACGCGGCCTGCCCCGCCGTGCAAGCCGCCGGCACCGGTCAGAAGTCGACCATGATCGTGCTCGGCAACGAATACGACCTGTCCAAGCGCACCACGCTGTACGCCGTCGCGGCCTACGCCATCAACGACGACAAATCGTCCTTGAGCGTGGTCGGCGGCAAGTACGGCGCGAACGTCGAACCGGGCAAGAACCAGTTCGGCCTGAACCTCGGCATGCGGCATCGGTTTTGAACGCGCCCGCCTCCAACGCCGGCGGCACGGCTATCGCCGTGCGCGGCCTGCGGCATGCGTTCAACGGCCATACGGTGCTGGACGGCGTGGACCTGGACGTGCCTGCGGGCACGGTCCTGGCGCTGCTCGGGCCCTCCGGCTGCGGCAAGAGCACCCTGCTCAAGGCGCTGGCGGGCCTCTTGCGGCCGCAGCACGGCGACATCCGGTTCGGCGGCGCGGTGGTCAGCAGCGCTGGCCAGCACGAGCCGCCGGAGCGCCGTGACCTGGGCATGGTGTTCCAGGACTACGCCCTCTGGCCGCACATGAGCGTGGCCAGCAACGTGGCCTTTCCGCTTGAAATGCGGGGCGTCTCGCGCCGTGAGCGCCCCGCGCTCGTGCGCGACGCCCTGGCCATGGTCGGCCTGCACGAACATGCCGAACGCCGTCCCACCGACCTGTCCGGCGGCCAGCAGCAACGCGTGGCGCTGGCGCGCGCGATTGTCGCCCGCCCGCGCGTGCTGCTGTTCGACGAACCCCTCTCCAATCTGGACCGGACGCTGCGCGAAACGCTGTGCGCCGAGATCGGCGCGCTGCTGCGCCGGATCGGCACGACCGCCGTCTACGTCACCCACGACCACGAGGAAGCCCATGCGCTGGCGCACACGATCGCCCGCATGCAAAACGGCCGCATCGCCGAACTCGTGCCGGTCAACAAGGACTCTGCTTAAATGTCACTCGCACCTTCTTCCCAACTACTCGCTACGCTCTTCATGACGCTTTCTATCGGATTGGCCTCGGGCCAGGCCAAGGCGCTGACCGTCTACACCGCCGGACCAGGCGGCCTCATCAAGCAATTGGCGGCCGGCTTCCAGGAAAAAACCGGCATCAAGGTGGATGTGTTCCAGGCCACCACGGGCAAGGTCATGGCGCGACTGGAGGCCGAAGCGGCCAACCCGCGCGCCGACGTGCTGATCTCGGCGTCCTGGGATACCGCCCAGGACCTGGACCAGCGCGGCTGGCTGATGGCCTATGAAAGCCCCAATGCCGCGCAGGTGCCGGCGCGCTTCAAGGCCCCCACCTACGTCGCGCAAGGCATTTCGGCGCTGGGCATCGTCTGGAACACGGCCAGCGGCACGCCCGAACCGCGCGACTGGTCCGACCTGACCGGCCCTCAATTCAAGCAGTCGGTCACCATGCCGGATCCGGCCCTGTCGGGCGCATCGCTCGACCTGCTGCTGGGCCTGCAGAACGCTCAGGGCGACGCCGCGTGGAAGCTCTTCGAGACGCTGCGCGACAACGGCATGAACATCTCCGGTCCCAACGCCCAGGCGTTGACGCCGGTGCTGCAAGGCGCCAAGGCGGCCGTGTTCGGCGCGGTGGATTACGTGTCGTACGCCAGCGTGGCCAAGGGCGAGTCGGTGAAGGTCATCTTCCCGTCCAGCGGCACCGCCATCGCCCCGCGCCCCATGATGATCCTGAAGACCGCACGCCAGGCCGACGAGGCGCGCAAGTTCGTGGACTACGTGCTGTCCGAAGAAGGCCAGCGCGCCGTGGCGGACGCCTGGCTGATGCCCGCGCGTCAGGACGTGGCGGCCAAGCGGCCCGTGTTCAAGGATCTGGCTTTGCTGCCGGACACCGCAACCGAATCCGGCGCCAGCCGGGCCGAGGTGCTGACCCGCTTCGGCCGGATCTTCGGCCAACACTGACAGGCCGGGATGCCGGTCCGGCCGGCATCCGATCCCCTCCATGAAAAGCCTCTATCTCCTGGCGGCCGCCACCCTGGCCGCCCTGGCGGTGCTCGTCGCCTTGCCCATGGCGTTCGTGGCGCTGCAAGCTGTCTTTCCCCATCTGGCCGAGGGCTCGCTGCGCGACCCGTTCGGCGCCTGGCCTGCGACGCTGGGCAGTCCCGGCACGCTCAGCCTGATCGGCGGCACGCTGAAACTGGGCCTGGGCGTGGCCGCGGTCAGCGCCGCCATCGGCATTCCGCTCGGTGCGCTGCGCGGGCTGTTCCGCGTGCCGCTGGCGCGGTTGTGGGATCTGCTGTTTCTGGTCCCCTTTCTGCTTCCGCCCTACATCGCGGCGTTGTCGTGGACGATGGCCCTGCAGCCGCGCGGCTATCTTGAACAACTGACGGGCTTCAATCTCGGCCCGTTATTGTTCTCGCCCACGGGCGTGACGCTGGCGATGAGCCTGGCGATCTTTCCCGTCGTGTATTTCGCCGTCTCGCGCAGCATGGCGGCCACCGGCGCGCGGATGGCGGACGTGGCGCGCGTGTTCGGCGCGGGTCCGTGGCGCGCCTTCCTGCTCGTCACGCTGCCGCTGGCGCTGCCCGCCATTGCGGCCAGCCTGCTGCTTGCGTTCACGCTCGCCATCGAGGAGTACGGCGTGCCTGCGGCGCTCGGCTCGCAATCGGGTGTCGCCGTGCTGACCACCGCCATCGAACGCCGGCTGGCCGACTGGCCCATCGACCTGCCCGGCGCGTCGCTGCTGTCGCTGGTGCTGGTGGCGCTGGCGCTGACCGCCTACGCCGTCCAACGCGCCGCGCTGGCCGGCCGCGGCTTCGAAACCACGACGGGCAAACCCGCGCCATTGGCGCGCGGCGAACTGGGTCCATGGCGCGCGCCCGTGCTGCTGGCCTTTGCCATGGTGGCGCTGATCGCGGTGGCGGCGCCCCTGGCGTCGATGTTGGCCGCCGCGCTGACGCGCAACGTGTCGGGCGGCCTGTCGGCCGGCAATCTGACGCTGGCCAACTTCGCCGCGCTGTTCGATGCACGCGGCGACGCATGGGAGGCCTTGTCCACCAGCCTGTCGCTGGCGAGCGGGACGGCCCTCCTGGCGGGCGCGGTGGGATTGCTGGCGGCGTGGTGCGTCGCCTGGCGTCACGTGCGCGGCGCCGCGCTGATCGACGCGCTGGCCCTGTTGCCCGCGGCATTGCCCGGCGTGGTGGTCGGCGTCGGCCTGATCCTGGCGTGGAACCAGCCGTTCTGGCCGGCAACGCCCTACGGGACCTGGGGCATCCTGCTGCTGTCGTACACCTGCCTGCTGCTGCCCTACCCAGTGCGTTATGTTGGCGCGGCCCTGGCGCAGATCGGCGCCAATCTGGAAGCCGCCGCGCGCGTCCATGGCGCCAGCGCGGCGCGCGCGCTGCGGCGCATCGTCCTGCCGCTGGTATTGCCCGGGCTGGCGGCGTCGATGCTGATGGTGTTTGCCGTGGCGTCGCGCGAACTGGTGACGTCGCTGCTGCTGGCGCCGGCCGGCGTGCAGACCGTGTCGATCTTCGTGTGGCGGCAGTTCGAGCAGGGTTCGGTGGGTGAAGGCATGGCGATGGCCGCGGCGGCCGTTGCCGTCAGCCTGTTGCTGATGCTGGGCGCAGCCAGCATCGGCGGCCGCCAACCCCGCTAGCAGGCGGGGCGGCAGGCACGCGCGTCAGATCTGTCCGGGCACCACCCGGTTGCGCCCCTGCCGCTTCGCTTCATACAGGCCGCGGTCGGCGGCCTGAATCAGCTCGGTGCACGGCTGCCCCTCTTGCGGGACCGCCGTCGCCAGCCCGATGCTGACCGTCAGCCACGGGCCGAAGCCCGCGTCGCGCTGGGGAATCTGCATGGCTTCCACGGCGCGGCGCAGCTTTTCAGCCGCAAGCCGCGCGCTGCCGCCCGGCGTGCCCGGCAACACCAGCGCAAATTCCTCGCCGCCAAAACGCGCCGCCAGGTCAGTGGAGCGGTCGCAACTGGCGAAGATGGTGTTGGCGACGCGCTTGAGCGCCTCGTCGCCCGCGATGTGGCCATAGGTGTCGTTGTAGGACTTGAAGTGGTCCACGTCGATCATGAGCATGCTGATCTCGCGGCCGTCGCGCCCCGCGCGCTGCCATTCGGCATTCAGGTATTCATCGAAATAGCGACGGTTGCCCAAGCCGGTCAGGCCGTCCGAATTGGTCAGCCGGCGCAGCTCCATATTGCTTTCCAGCAGTTGCTGCTGGCTCTGGCGCAGCGCCTGATAGGCTTCGTCGCGCTGCACCAGCGCCATGTACGAACGCGAGTGGTAGCGGATGCGCGCGATCAATTCGATCGAATCCGGCAGCTTGACCAGGTAGTCGTTGGCGCCCGCCGCGAAGGCTGCGCTCTTGATGGCGGGATCTTCCTTGGTCGACAGAACGATGATCGGGATGTCGCGCGTGACGGGATGGGCGCGATATTCGCGCACCAGGCTCAGGCCGTCCACGCCGGGCAGCACCAGATCCTGCAGGATGACCGTGGGCCGGGTCTGGATCGCGACGCTCAAGGCCTTGTAGGGATCCGAGCAATAGTGAAAATCGATGTTGCCCTCGGGCACCAACGCCCGCCGGATGGCTTCTCCAACCATGACCTGGTCGTCGACGAGCAACACCATCGCCCCGTGCGAATTGAGATCCGCGGAGACCGTGTCGTCAGGGGATGGAAGCATAGTGAGTCCTTGATGTCCAACGATGTGCCGCGGCTCAGGCGAACGCCTGGATGACGCGGGACGCAATTTGTTCGAGCGGCCGGATTTCCACCGCGGCCTGCATGGCCGCGGCTGCCTTCGGCATGCCATAGACGGCGCTGGTGGCCTGGTCTTGTGCGATGGTCAGGCAACCGCGCTCGCGCAGCGCCTTCAGGCCGCGCGCCCCGTCCTGCCCCATGCCGGTCAGCAGCACGCCGACCGCCACGCCGCGCCAGTGCTGCGCGACGCTATGAAAGAAGACATCGATGGAAGGCCGATACAGGCTTTCGCGGGGGCAATCCGTGTAGCGCAGGGTACCATCCTCGAGCAGCGTCAGATGGTCATCCGTGCCCGCCAGCAGGATCTGGCCGGGCAATGGCCGTTCGCCTTCGCGCGCCAGCCTGACCGGCAGCGGCACCTGGTCATTGAGCCAGTCCGCCATGCCTGCGGCGAACGACGCGTCCACATGCTGCACCAGCACGATGCCTGCCGGAAAATCCAGGGGAATGTCGCGCAGCAGCTGGGCCAGCGTGGCGGGGCCGCCGGCCGACGCACCCACCGCCAGGAGCCGCCGCGCGCTCGCCGGCGCCGCAGGCTTGCTGACCGGCGTCAGCGCGGGACGGTTGCTGTAACGGCCGATCAGCCAGCCGATGTTGCGGATCTTGCGCAGCAGCGGCGCCGCCGCGGTGCGCATGTCGGCCGCACCCACCACCGGCGTATCCACCGCGTCCAGCGCGCCGTGGCCCATCGCGTCGAAGACGCGCGATGTATGGCCCGCCACGTCGGAGGTGACCACGACGATGGCGCAGGGAGTTTCAGCCATGATGCGGCGCGTGGCCTCGACGCCGTCCATGACGGGCATGATGAGGTCCATCAGCACGACGTCCGGGCGGTCGCGCGCGCACTGCTGGACGGCCTCCAGGCCGTCCGACGCCGTCCAGGCGACTTCCAGACCCGGTTCCAATGCAATGACTCGCCGCAGAACTTCGACAGCGAGGGGCATGTCGTTGACGATCCCGATTCTCACGTCCGTGCTTTCCCGATGAGGTCTTCAACGGCGTCGAGCAGCGCATCGTCGTGAAAGCTGCCCTTGGCCAGATAGTAGTCCGCGCCGGCATCCAGCCCGCGCTGCCTGTCCTCTTCCCGGTCCTTGTACGACACCACCATGACGGGCAGGGTCTGCAGCTTGGGATCCGCCTTGATCCGCGACACCAGCTCGATGCCATCCATGCGGGGCATGTCGACGTCGGTCACGATCAGGTCAAAGTCCTCGCTGCGGAGCATGTTCCAGCCGTCCATGCCGTCCACGGCGACCGCCACATCGAATCCGCGGTTCAGCAGGAGCTTGCGCTCAAGCTCGCGAACCGTCAATGAATCATCCACCACCAGCACGCGCTTGCGGCGGCGCGCGGCCGCGGCGCCGGACCCGCTGTCCACCCGCGACAGCCGCCCGCCCTCGATCAGCTTCTGGACGGACACCAGCATGTCCTCGACGTCCAGGATCAACAGCGGCGTGCCATCGTCCATGAGCGAACCCGCCATCACGTCCTGCACCTTGCCCAGGCGGGGATCGAGCGGCTGCACGACCAGCGTGCGCTCGCCCACGTAACGGTCCACGGCGATGCCGTAGAGCCGGTCATGGTCGCCCACCACCACCACGGACAAGGTATCCGTGTCCGGCGCGGCCTCGCCGGCGCGCAGGATCTGCCGCGCCGACACCAGGCCGATCTGGCGGTCCTGGAACCGGAAATGCTGCTGCCCCTCCAACTGCTCGATGTCCCGGGCGTCCACCTGCAACGCGTGGCTGACGTAGGCCAGCGGAAACGCGTAGATCTCGTTCTGCACTTCGACCAGCAGGCTGCGCACCACGGACAGCGACAGCGGCATTTCCAGCACGAAGCGCGTGCCGCGTCCCTGCTGCTGGTAGACCCGCACCGCGCCGCGCAATTGGCGCACCATGGTCTGGACCACGTCCAGCCCCACGCCGCGGCCTGAGATCTCGGTCACCTCATCACGTGTGCTGAAGCCCGACAGGAAAAGGAATTCCAGCAGCTCGGCTTCGCTCAGGCGCGCCGCGGTTTCGGCATTGGTGAGTTTGCGTTCGACGACCTCTTCACGCAGGTGGTCCAGCGAAATGCCGGTGCCGTCGTCGGCCAGTTCGACCAGCAGCATGCCCGCCGAATGGCGCGCCGACAGCGTGATCATCCCCTCGGCCGGCTTGCCAGCGCGTTCACGGACCTCGGGCGCCTCGATGCCGTGATCCACGGCATTGCGCAACAGGTGCATGAGCGGCGCATCCAGCTTTTCGAGGATGTCCCGATCCACCTGCGTGTTTTCGCCCTCGATCTCAAGGCGAACCTGCTTGCCCAGCGAACGGCCCAGGTCGCGCACCATGCGCGGCATGCCGCCCACGCCGTCGCCAAAGGGCCGCATGCGGCAGGCGAGCGCGGTGTCATAAAGGCGCCGCGTCAGGTGATTCATGCGCCAGCCGAATTCGTCGACTTCGCTGGCGCGTTGCGTCAGTTCACGCTGGCATTGCTCAAGGATGCGTTGCGCATCGTCCAGCGCGGCCTGGCCGCGCGCGTCCAGCTGCTGCTCGGCCAGCACGGCCCGCAGGCCATCCAGCGCGTGCGCCGCGCCCGTCTGCATCCGTCGCAGCCGCAGCATGGCGGTGCTGAAGGGTCCCACCCATTGCGACTCGACCAGCGTCTCGCTGGACAAGCCGAGCAGGCGGTTCAGCGTGTCGGCGGTCACGCGCAGCACCCGCTCGCCTTCGCCCACAATGCCGTCCGAACTGCGGCGCGAGGGCAGCGCGGCGGGTGCGGCAGGTTTTGCGGCGGGCGCCGGCGCAGCGGGCTCGTCTTCGATCCGCACGATGGGCGGCAGGTAGTCCGACGGCCGTCCCGTGCGCGGCGCCTGGGCCGCAGTCGCGGCGGGAGACGGGGATGCGTTCGGGAGATTGGGCGCGCTGCTCAGCCGCGCCACCAGATCGCCGATCTCGGCGTCCAGCTCCACGCCGGGCGTCGCGACACGCTGCAGCAAGTCGGTGCCCAGCAGCAAGGCATCGATGTCGGTTGCCTGCAGGCGCAGGCGGCCTTCCTGCGCGGCCACCAGGCAGTCTTCCATGGCGTGCGCGATGCGCACCGCCGGATGCAGGTCCACGATGCGCGCCGCACCCTTCAGCGAATGCGCGGCGCGCATGCAGGCTTCGAGGTGCGGCGCGGACGTGGGGTTCTTTTCCAGGGCGAGCAGCCCGTCGTTCAAGACCTGCACCTGGGTGCGGGTCTCGATCTGGAACAGTTCGAGGAGCGAGGCATCGCGCATCTGATCGGGATTCACGCGAGACTCCGTTCCAATGCCTGCATCAGCAGGGTTTCGTCCAGCACGCCGACGGCGCGGCCGCCGCAGCGCGCCACGCCGCGCGAATACTTCAGGCTTGCGCCCTGCACCGTCGACGGCAGCGGCTCCAGCGCCTCCAGGTCCACTTCGTGCATGCCCTCGATTTCGTCCACGGGCAGCACCACGGCGCGGCCGGCGCCGCCGAAAATCAGCATGCGGGCCGTGGCGGGACGATCGCGCGTCTGCAGCGCCGCGGCGTCCAGTCCCAACAGGCGCGGCAGCGACACGCACACTGTCAGCGTGCCGCGCACGTTGGTCACGCCCAGCACCGCCGGATCGCGCCGGTGCGGCAGGCTGATGATGCCGCGCGTGCCGGCCACCTCGTCCAGCGAGCGGGTGGGCAGGCCCATCCATTCGCGGTGCAGCCGGAACACCAGCAGCGACGACAGATTGTCCGACTGCTGCGGCGGCACGGCCTCGTCGGCCGCTTCCATGGCGGGTGGCAGGCGGTCAAGAATGCGCTTGGCCGCCGCGGCATACACCGGACAGTTGCGGCAATGCACGTGGCCGGCAAGCTGCGAGCAACTCTTGTCGCCGCGTATTCCGATACGGTTCCAGCAGTCGTCCACGCCGGACAGCGCTTCGATCGTGTCAATCACGTCAGTCACGTCGCGCCTCCCCGCGCGCCGCGCGCGCTTGCAGGCGGCGGGCGCCCTCGTGATCGCCATCCGACGCCACCAGCGCGGCCAGATGCAGCAGCGCCTCGCGGTGGTTCGGGTCCAGGTACAACGCCTTGCGATATGCGGCCTGCGCCTGCCGCGACTGCCCTTCGGCATCCAGCAGCAGCCCCTGCAGATGCAGCGCGTCGGCGCTGGCGCCGTGGATCTCGATATGCCCCTGGCATTTTGCCATCGCATCGCGAACCCGGCCCAGGTCAGCCAGGGCGGCGATCTCGCGCAGTGAAGTCTGTGCGGCCTGCCCCGTTTGGACGGCGGGCGGTGCGGGTTGCGGTGCGGGTTGGGGTGCGGAGGGCGTGCCGGCAATGGCCGCGTGCGGCAACGGCAGCCGGGGCGCGGGCGTCTGCGCGACCGGGCGGCGCGGCGGTGTCCAGGCGTGCACGATCGGCCCCTGGCTGGACAGCGGCGCGCGCGCGGCGGCGGCGGCTGGCTCGGCCGGCACGGGCGCGGGCTTGGCGCGGAATGCAAAGGAACGCGAGAGCGGCACGGCAGGCAGCCGGCGGCCTGTCAGCAGACTGGTCTCGGCCGGTCCCACGAACAGCACGCCGTCATCGCGCGCAAATCGGCGAAGCACCTGCACGGCGCGTTCCTGCGTGGGCATGTCGAAATAGATCAATAGGTTGCGGCAGAACACGAAGTCATACGGCGCGGCGCCCGCCAACAGGTTCGCATCGAACAGGTTGCCCGGCTGGAACCGGACCTGCCCGCGCACGCGCGCAGCCAGTTGATGGCCGTCCGGCACCTCTGAAAAATGGCGGTCGCGAAACGCCAGATCGCCCCCGCGAAACGAATTGCGGCCATACACGGCGCGCTGCGCGAATTCGACCATGCGCACGCTGATGTCCAGCGCGTCCACATGGAAACGGTGCGGCGGCACGCCGGCATCCAGCAGCGCCATCGCGATGGAATACGGTTCTTCGCCGCTGGAACACGGCACGCTCAGCACGCGCAGGACGCGGGCCTCGCAACCGGGCGCAAACAGGCGCTCGCGCGCCAGCGTCGCCATGGCGTCCTGCGACTCCGGATACCGGAAGAACCACGTTTCGGGCACGATCACCGCTTCGATCAGCTGCTGCATCTCGTCGGGCCAGGCCTGCACACGCATCAAGTAGTCCTGCTCGTCGTCCACGCCGGCGGCGTGCATGCGGTGCCGCACGGCGCGCTCGACCGCCGCCTGGCCGATGGACCCGCTGTCCAGTCCCATGCGCCGCTTGAGCAGCCCGCTGAATTCTTCGACCAGGCTCATGGCTGCGCCTCGGCTGTCGGCGCGCTGCCGTCGGACGGAAACAGCAGCGCCCGCACGTAGGCGGGCAGCAGATCATTGACCGAAACCGCCTGCACCATGCCGTGCGCATCGGTCAGGACCGGACCAAGATAGCGGGCCTCGGCATTGTCCAGCGCGTGCGGCTGAAACGCCGACGGGTCGTAATGGACGGTTTCGGTGGCCTGTTCCAGGATCAGCCCAAGCAGGCGCTCGGCGTCCGCGTGATCCGGCCGGTAGCGCACCAGCGCCACGCGCGTGCTGGTGACGGCGGCGTACGTGCCGGCGCCGGCCAGCGCGCTCATGTCGAGGACCGGCACGGCAACGCCGCGGCGCTCCATCATGCCGGCCACCCAATGCGGCGCACCCGGCACCTGTTTGAGGATACGCAGCCCCAGCACTTCGGCGATGTCCCCGGCGTCCAGCGCATAGCGATCCGCGCCGATTCTGAAAAGCAGGTACAGCCGGCGCGAGGGGCCGGCGTGACCCGCGGAGGTTCGGGCGCGGACGGCGGGAGCAGTCATGGACCCGATCACACCTTGAAGCGCGACACGCCGCTGCGCAGGTCGTTGGCCACCAGCGTCAGCTCTTCAATGGCAAGGCTGGACTGCCGCAGCGATTCCACCGTCTGCTGGGCCGCGTCGCTCAGTTGCTGCAGCGCCTGGTTGATCTGCTCGGCGCCGGTGGCCTGCGCCTGCATGCCTTCGTTGACCATCTGCACGCGCGGCGCCAGCGTCTGCACCTGCTGGATGATCTGCGAGAGCTGGTCGCCCACCTGCTGCATGTCGGCCATGCCGCGGCGCACTTCCTCGGAAAACTTGTCCATGCCCATCACGCCGGCCGACACCGACGACTGAATCTCGCGCACCATCTGCTCGATGTCGTACGTCGCCACCGCGGTCTGGTCGGCAAGGCGGCGGATCTCGGTGGCCACCACCACGAAGCCGCGGCCGTATTCGCCCGCCTTCTCGGCTTCGATCGCCGCGTTCAGCGACAACAGGTTCGTCTGGTCCGCCACCTTGGTGATGGTCGTCACGACCTGCGTGATGTTGCCGGCCTTTTCATTCAGCACCGCCAGCTTGGCGTTTACCGAGCCCGCCGCGCCCACCACGTTGCGCATCGTGTCTTCCATGCGCGCCAGGCCTACCTGACCGCTGCCGGCCAGCGTCGCGGTCTGTTCGGCAGCGCTGGAGACTTCGGTCATGGTGCGCACCAGTTCGCGGGAGGTTGCCGAGATCTCGCGCGACGTGGCGCCGATTTCGGTGGTGGTGGCGGCCACTTCCGACGCGGTGGCCTGCTGCTGCTTGGACGTGGCGGCAATCTCCGTCACCGACGTGGCCACCTGCACGGCCGAGCGCTGCGTCCGGCCCACCAGGCCGGTCAGCTCGTCGACCATGCCGTTGAAACCCGTTTCGATGGCGTTGAACTCGTCGTTGCGCGCCAGCTTCAGCCGCCGCGTCAGGTCGCCGCTCCCCGTGGCTTCAAGTGTCTTCACGATGTCGCGCATGGGATTGACGATGGCGCGCAAGAGCAGGAATCCGCACACGATGGACGCGGCGATGGCCATCGCCAGCGACACCAGCATGCCGGTCTCGGCGGCGTCCACGGACTGCTTGATGCTGATCGCGGACTCATCGGCCTGCCGTTTGTTTTCGGCGACCATCTTTGCCAGGGTGTCGCGTCCCCGGTAGAACGACGGCCGCAGCTCGGAAACGATGCGCGTCAGCGCACGGTTCGGGTCCGCCAGCATCGCAGGCGTCAGGATGTCGGCCCGGATACGCTTGTAGGCCTTCAGTTCCTTCTCGAACTCATCGAACAGTTGCTGGTCGTCCTGCCGGGCAATGGTGCGCCGGTAGAACTCGATGTGCTCGTCAAGCTGCACGTCGTTGCGCGGCAGCGCCTCCAGCGCGGCGCGGCGCTCGGCCTCCGTGGGCGCATTGAAGGCGTCCTGCACCACCACGAAACCACCAAACCACGACGCCCGGATCGACGTGCTGTAGTAGATGCCGGGTACGGCGTCGTTGTTGATCATTTCGGCCTGGGCTTCGACATGCAGAAGCCGCCGGTAATCCACCACCACCATCAGCGTCATGATGGCGAGAACCGCCAGGAAACTGACCAGGATGCGCTGGCGGAGCGTCACATTCTTCATACCGGGAGACCTTTGTACTGTATCGACATGTCGACGCCCTGCCCGGACGCCCCTGGGTTATTCCCGCCCCCGGCCTGCCGGCAGCCGGGATTCTGGCGGGAATGTGGGAAATTTCGACAATTATTACAAAGGTGCCGTGTCACAGCCATGAAAAACGCGGGAAAACGCAAAACATGGCTAGCTTGTCGGAAAAATGCAAAGATCTATTACACAAAATCAACCGAAGTTTGTGAGCATCGGTACGTGACGGTCATTGCGTGATGGTCATTGTGCGACGCCCCACAGCGCCGCCGGCGGCCGCTCCTGCACCCAGTCGCGCGCGTTTTCATAGGCATGAGCCAGTTGCAGCACGGCAAGGTCGCCCCGGGGCGGACCAATAAGCTGCATACCCATCGGCAGCCCTGCGGCGTTAAAGCCCACTGGCACACTGATGACCGGGCAACCGGCCAGCGTCCACGGCGTCACGGTTTCCATCCAACGGTGATACGTATCCATCGGACGGCCCGCGATCTCCTTGGGCCAATCCAGGTTCACGTCGAACGGAAACACCTGCGCCGACGGCACCGCCAGATAATCGACCTCTTCAAACATGCGCAGCACGGTCTGATACCAGGCGCTGCGTTCCTCCGTCGCCTGATAGATCTGGCGAGCCGTCATGCCTTCCAGCCCTTCGACCTCCCAGATCAGCGCGGGCTTGACCAGCTTGCGCGTCTCGGGGTTGTTGACCAGGGCATGGAACTGCCCGCCCACCATCAGATGGCGGTGCGCCAGCCAGATGCGCCACAGCCGGTCGCCCGCAAAAGGCACCTGGTATGCGTCGACCTGGCAGCCTGCGGTCTCCAGATCCTTCAGGGCCGCTTTGCAGAGTTCCAGGATGCCGGGCTCCATCGCCAGGTAACCGCCCCAATCGCCCAGCCAACCCACGCGCTTGCCGGACATGTCCGTGTCCAGCGGTTGCGCATACTGCGCCGGATCGTCTGTCAGCGATAGCGGCGCGCGCTTGTCGTGGCCGGCGATCACCGACAGCAGCAGCGCCACGTCGCGCGGGGTGCGCCCCATGGGGCCTTCGTAGGAAAGCTGCTTCAGGAAGACCTCGGGCGACGGCCCGGAAGGCACGCGGCCGGCCGACGGGCGCATGCCGTACACATTGCAGAACGCCGCGGGATTGCGCAGCGAGCCGCCGAAGTCGCTGCCGTCGGCCACGGGCAACATGCGCGCCGCCAGCGCCGCCGCGGCCCCACCGCTGCTGCCGCCTGCGGTCTTGGTGGCGTCATACGGATTGCCGGTCGCGCCATAGACCTTGTTATACGTGTGCGAGCCCAGGCCGAATTCCGGCACATTGCTGCGGCCGATGAAGATCGCGCCGGCGGCGCGCATGCGCTCGACCAGAATCGAATCGTGCGCCGTCACCACGTCCTTGTAGACCAGCGACCCCATCGAGGTGACCATGCCGCGCACGGCCGTCAGGTCCTTGGGCGCCTGCGGAATGCCGTGGAGCCACCCCTGCCACTGCCCCGCGGCCAACTGCGCGTCCCGCGCATCCGCTTCGCGCAGCAGCTCATCGCTGTCGCGGCGCGCGACGATGGCGTTCAGCTTGGGATTGACCCGGTCGATATGCGCCAGATACGCCTGCATCACTTCGCGGCAGGACACCCGGCGGCTGCGGATGGCGTCCGACAGCGCGTGCGCGGGCATGGCCACGATGTCATTGAGCGGGGCGGGGGTAGGCATGGGCGTTCGTCTCCTTGGCGCGCGCCGCGGATCCGCCGGGCGCGCGTATTGTCATTGGGCGCAGCGCGGCGGCCGGCCGCGCGCATCGCGACAATACTACGCAAATCGGCGGCGCCGCGCGCAGGGGATGAAGGCAGCCGCACGCCGCGGACATCCGCTGGACGGCGGCAGCATGCCGCGGCCCCCGGCTGGACGACGAATGCATGCAGCGTGGGCCGGCGCCCCGGCTATTGCCGAGCCAGACCGTTCTTGCCGATCAGTTCCAGCAACCCGTCCGACAAGGTCCCGCGCCAGCTCAGATAATCGTGGCCGCCCGCCACCTCGCGATGGGTCACGAGATAACCCTTGGCCCGCAGCACGTCGCGCAGATGGCGGTTGGTCTCCAGGATTCCGGGCTGGCCGCCGCGCCCCGATTCGAACAGGCCCGCGCCCAGAAAGAACCGCACCGGCAGCGTGCGCACCGCCACGAACTGCCGCGTCAGCCACTGGTCTTCCTCCCCAGGCGGCGCCCACCAGTACGAGCCGGACTGGCTCAGCACATTGCCGAAGACCTCGGGATGGCGCAGCGCCGCATACGAGGACGCAAGGCCGCCATAGCTCGACCCGCCGATCACCGTGCGCCCCGCCGGCGCCGCGATGCCCTGCTTGCGCGCCCACGGCATCAGCTCGCGCGCCAGGAAATCGGCGAAATCCGGATTAGGCGGCAGCTCGCGGCCGCGCGAGTCCGCGGTGGGGTTATCGATCAGCAGGGCCGCGGTCGGCGGAATGACGCCGGCCGCGATCATGTTGTCCAGGATGGTCGGCGTGGGCACGCGCCCCAGATAGGCGCCCGCGTCGAACAACACCAGCACGTGGTTGTCCGGGCCATCTGGTTTCCAACCCGCCGGGCGGTACAGATGAATCGTGCGCGTATTGCCCAGGATGTCGCTGCGCAGTTCCAGCGCTTGGACGCTGCCGGCGGGAACGTCCACGCGCGGTTCGACCCACGGCTGCGGCGGCGCGTCGGCCAGTTCCATCACCGAATAGGTCTGGAACGCATCGATGCCACGCTCGGGATAGACCTTGGGATTGTTCGGGTCGGCCTGCGCCGTGGCCAGGATCGCGCGGCGCCGCGCCATGCCGGTCCCCGGCAGTTCCGGCACATCGGGCGCCAGCCGGTACGACAGGCGCGCCGTCTTCGGCACCAGGAAGCTCACGTACCAGACGTCGGAATCGCTCAGCCGCGACAATTGCGCGTGGTCGGTGGACGGACCGCCGAACAGGCGCACGTTGCGTTCCGCGCCCTGCCACAGAAAGGTCACGCGATCATGCGTGGCGTTTGCCGGCTCGATCAGCGGCGTGCCCTGGCGCTTCATCTCGTCCCAGAACGCGGCCGTCGTGCCGCCCTTTGCCAGCGTCTGCGCCAGCACGGCCAGGCGCGGGCTATCGATCGTGGGCGCCGGCGCGCGCTGTTCGGACAGCGGCAGGCGCTCGGTCACGGACCATTCATACGCGCCCTGCCCCTGCGCCCGCACCGTGTAGACGCCATCGGCCGGCCCCACCAGCATCAGCAAGCCGGCCGGCTTTTCGCGGTCGCTCAGCCGGCGCACGTGGCGCCCTTGCGGGTCCAGCAGATCCAGCGTCACGCCGCTGTCCGCCGACCAGGTTCCCGCCACGAATTCGCCCTTTTGCATGGGCAGCGGCTTGTCGGCAGCGGCCTGCGGCGTGACCGCGCCTTGCGCTGATTGAGCCGCCGCCGGGCCGGGCGCCGTGGCGACGAGCGCGGCCGTCATCGCCGCTTTCAACGCAACGGCCATTACCGTCGAAGTCAGGCCATTGCGCCGCCCGTTCATCTGTCGCATATCCATCCGCCTTAATAAGAATGGATATCATTATTGCCGAAAACGGAATCCAATCCCGTCCGGGCACGCGTCCGAATAAATTACGCCGCGCCGCTTGAGCCATATCAAACCGCACGCTTCCGCCCTCGCCCTAAGATCGTCTCCTGCCCCCCGCCCGGAGACCATCTTGACCACGCACGACATCGCCACCGACACCGATACCGCCGCCGTCTGCACCGAAGCCGAAATCCAGGACCTGGTCCATACCTTCTACGCCAAGGCGCGCGCCGATGAATCCCTCGGCCCCATCTTCAACGGCATGGTCCACGACTGGGACGAACACCTGGCCACGCTCTCGGACTTCTGGTCGGCCGTCATCCTGGGCACCCGGCGCTTTACCGGCATGCCGATGCCCAAACACGCGGCCATGCCCAACCTGAAAGCCGAACTCTTCGAACGCTGGCTGGTCCTGTTTGGCGAGACGACCGACGCGCTGCCGAATCGCGCCCTGGCCGACGCCGCGCAGGAAATGGCCAAGCGCATGGCGCGCAGCCTCTGGTACGGCTATCAGTTGTCGCGCGATCCCAGCCAGCCGCTGACCGAACTGCGCCCGCCGGCGCACCCCGAAGCGCACCCCGCCTAGGGTTCGGGCGCTCAGTCCACCCGCCACCACCCCGGCAACAACCCGCGCACCTTGGCGCGCCGATAGCGGTCATCGATGAGGTGCACAGTACCCTCATCGTGTTCGGTCCGGATGACCCGGCCCGCCGCCTGCACCACCTTCTGCATGCCGGGGTACAGATACGTGTAGTCGTACCCGTTCTCTTCGCCATAGCGCATGTCCATGGCACGTTTCATGTTTTCGTTCACGGGGTTGACCTGCGGCAGTCCCAGCGTGGCGATGAACGCGCCGATCAGCCGCTTGCCCGGCAGGTCCACGCCTTCCGAGAACGCGCCGCCCAGCACCGCGAATCCCACGCCCTGTCCCGTTTCGGTAAAGCGCGCCAGGAAGGCCGCCCGCCCCGGCTCGTCCATGCCCGGCGTCTGCAGCCAGATCGGCACCTGCGGATGGCGCTCGCGCATCAGGTCGGCCACGCGCTTCAGGTAGTCAAAGCTGCTCAGAAAGCCCAGGTAATTGCCCGGCCGCTCGGCGTACTGTCGCGCGATCAGGTCCGCGATGGGCGCCAGCGACCGCTCGCGATCGCGAAAGCGCGTGGACACGTTGCCCACCACGCGCACCGCCAACTGCCCCGCCTGAAACGGCGCGGCCACGTCGATCCACGGCGTGTCCTTGGGCAGGCCCAGCGTGTCCCGGTAAAACTGCTGCGGACTCAGCGTGCCGGAGAACAGCACCGTCGCGTGCGCCGTCGCATAGCGCGCGGCCAGATACGGCGCGGGAATCACATTGCGCACGCACAGCGTCGACGGCGGTGTCTTGGCGCTGCTGACGCCCGCCTCGCCCAGCGTCACGTCAAACAGCGCATGCGAGCCGAACTGCTCGGCCAGCCGCATGAAATGCAGCGCCTCGAAATAGAACCCCAGCAAGGGATCATCCTGCGGCAGCGGCGTCTGGCCGATGAACTCGGTGATGGCCGCCACCGCCTTCTGCACTGCCGTCAGCACACCGGCCGGCGCGGCGTCGTACGCCTGATAGCGTTCAGTCTGCTTCTTGTTCAGCGCATTCCACGACCGGTGCAGCCCGTCCAGCGGTTTTTTAAGCGCCTTGGGCGCCGCATACCGCGCGGCGGTCAGCCGGTTCTGATCGAGTTCGCCCGTGTACATGCGGCGCGCGCGGTCCACCAGGTTGTGCGCCTCGTCAACCAGCACCGCCACCTTCCACTGATGCGCCTGCGTCAGCGCATGCAACATGGCGGTGGCGTCGTAGTAATAGTTGTAGTCGCCCACCACCACATCGCTCCAGCGGATCAGCTCCTGCGACAGGTAATACGGACACACATCGTGTTCCAGCGCGGTGGCGCGCACCGCGGGCGCGTCCAACCGGGTGTGTTCCAGCGCCGCGGCGCGGGCCTGCGGCAGGCGGTCGTAAAAGCCGCGCGCCAGCGGGCAGGAATCGCCATGACAGGCCAGATCCGGATGCACGCAGCTTTTATCGCGCGCTTGCAGATCCAGAATCCGCAGGCCTGGCTTGGCGGGCTGCGCATTGATGGTTTCCAGCGCCTCGACCGCCAACCCACGGCCCGACCCCTTGGCCGCCAGGAAGAACACCTTGTCCAGGCCCGTGCCTGGACTGGCCTTGAGCAGCGGAAAGATCGTGCCCAGCGTCTTGCCGATGCCCGTGGGCGCCTGCGCCATCAGGCAGCGGCCATCGCGCGCCGTGCGGTAGACGGCCACCGCCAGATCGCGCTGCCCGGCGCGGAACTCGCCATGCGGAAACGCCAGCGCCTCGAGCGCCGCGTCGCGCGACTGCCGATGCGCCAGTTCCGTCTTGGCCCACGCAAGAAACCGTTCGCATTGCAGTTGGAAGAATGCAGCCAGATCGGCGGCCTCGTGCGTTTCCACCAGCACCGTCTCTTCCTCGGTCGCCACGTTGTAGTAGACCAGCGCCACCCGCACGTTCGCGAGGCCCCGCGCCTGGCACAGCAGATGACCGTACACCTTTGCCTGCGCCCAATGCACCACGCGGTGATTCTCGCGCACGCTGTCGAACTGGCCGCGGTAGGTCTTGATCTCTTCGAGCTGGTTGGCCGCCGGGTCGTAGCCGTCGGCGCGCCCGCGCACCAGCAGGTCGCCAAACACGCCCGACAAAGACACTTCAGTTTCGTAATCCGGCCCGCGCCGCCCCGTCACGACCGCGTGTCCCGCCATGCCTTCCAGGCCGCTAGGCGCGGGCGTGAAGCGCAGGTCCAGATCACCGGCCCGCGCCGTGAACTCGCACAACGCCCGCACCGCCACCGCGTAGCTCATGCGGCCTCCTGCAACCAGCTCACGTGGCACACGCGCACCGGCATGCCGTGCGCGACGCAATACTGCAGCCAGCGGATCTGGTTGTCCTGCAACTTGTCGCCCGGACCCTTCACCTCGATCAGTTCATAGCGGCGCTCGGCGGGCCAGAAGCGCACCAGATCCGGCAGACCGGTGCGGTTGCCCTTCACGTCGCGCAGCAGCCGCGTGAAGAAGAGCTTCAGATGCGCGGCTGGCAGGCAGTCCAGCGCCTGTGCCAGCAACGTGTCGGACAAGGCGCCCCAGAACACGAACGGCGACTGCAAGCCCGCCTTGTCGGCGTACCGCTGCAGGATGACGTCGCGGTAGGCGGGCGTATCGAGCTGCGCCAGGCAGGCCTCGAAGTGCGCCTGCCGCCGCGCGTGGAAATCCGGCGCCTCCAGGTCGGCGGGACCACGCTGGAACGGATGAAAGAACGCGCCCGGCAACGGCGCAAACACCGCCGGCCAACACAGCAAGCCAAAAAGCGAATTGATCAGCGCGTTCTCGACGTAATGCACCGGCGCATCGTCCTGATGCAGGTGATCGCGCGTCACGTATTCCACCGCGGACGGTTGCGCCGGGCGGGCCAGCGCCAGTTCCGTGCGCGGCAGGATGGGCGCTGCCGCACGTGCCGCCGCGCCCTGCCCCAGCCCCCGCCGCAGCCGGGGCATCATGCGCGCCACCCGTTGGCTTTCCTCTTCGCTCTCGGGCGTGTTCGCCGCCGTCATGGCCAGCGCCATCGCGTCCTCGAACCGCTGCATCCGCTCATACACCCGAATGCGCCGATGCCGCGCGCCGGGATAGCCACAAGCCGCGTATACGCGCTGGGCGGCTTCCCAGTCCTGCGCCCTTTCGCATGCTTGCCCGATACGCAGCAACACCTTGGCGCGGCGCTTTTCCAGCCAGGCGTTGCCGCTGACGCAGTCCTCCGCCGCCCGCAGCAAGTCGTCCACGGCCGCACCTTCGTCCAGCGCCCGCCGGCACGCGTGCAACGCCAGATAGCAGTCCACGTCCGCCCGCGTCTGGAAAGCCCGCGACGCCGCGTCGAACGGCACGGTCTCGTACTGAAACACGCCCAGGTCCGCCAGCACGAATTCCGACCAATCCTGATGCAGATTGCCGAAGAACATGAGGCGCAGGCGTTCGCAGCGGTCCGCCACCATCACGCGCCAGACGGGCTCCAAGAAATCCGGCGACCAGACGCCGAACGGCCGGGCGTCAGGCAGCGCCATGCGCAGCGCCTCGAGCATATCGGCCTTGCGCGCGCCCGGCCTGGCTGCCGGCTGAGACGCGAACGCCCGGCACAGCTCAGGCTTGGTCAGCAGCGCAAACAGTTCATCCAGCGTCATCGGTGCGCGCGTGTCCAGCCACCCCAACGCTTCCAGCGCCTCGGCCGCCTCTTCGACGGCCGGGATCTCTTCGTACGTCAGCCGGCTGGCCCGAAACCACGGCCCGCGCCGCATCAGCATGCGCACCATCAACGCCTGCGACGCCTGCGGCAACGCCGCGAAGTCCGCCAGAAAGCGGCAATCGTCTTCGTCCAGCAGGTCGGCGTAGCGGTCCGAGACCCACGCCAGCGCGCGCTGGAAATTGTGCAGATAGTAGTAACGGTGCGGGGGCAACATCGGCGGCGGCCGGGTGGACTGTTTATTTATCCAGTAATCATAGCAGGCCGGCGAATCCGGAATCCGTCGAAGCGTGCCGGAAGATGGTCAGCCCCTCCTCCTCATCCGGCTCCACGAAATACGCCGTGATGGCGTCGTACTCGGCGTCGCTGGTGGTGAACGGATGATCGCCCGAGGCATTGCGCGCGCGCAGCCGGGCCTTGCAGACCGCGTCGGGCACGTCCAGATAATGCAGCGTGTGGGCGCAGCCCGCCTCCCGGGCCACGTCGCGCAGCCACTCGCGGCTGCGGCGCGTGTTGGCCGGAAAATCCAGCACCACCGACAGCCCCGCCGCCACCAGCGCCACGACATGGCTGCCCATGGCGTTTCGCAGGCGGCTGGCGCAGCGCCCGTAGTCCGCCACGTCCACGATTTCGCCCGGATACAGCGCCGCCAGCCAGCGGTCTTCGCTGAGCAGCAGGGTCCGGGGCTGCGCCGCCAATCGGGCAGCCAGCGTGGATTTGCCCGCGCCGATCTTGCCGCACAGAAAATGCAGCATGGGTTCGGCAGCGTCGTGGACAGTTTCGGGGGAAGGCATGGAAAGCTCCTGTCAGAAAAAACCAGGAGGCGGAAACGACAAACCCGCCTCGTGGCGGGTTTGTGTAGCGATGTCCGGAAAACGCGCTAACCCACCATCAAACCGATGGTGGCAATAATCAAGGCGAAAGGCGCGTGCGTCCGGGACATGCTGCGCACTTTGCGCCGATGCCATCGGCTTGTCAAACCCTGCATCTCGAATCGCATGAAAAATGCGCATGAAAAGCGCGCATGAAAAACGGCGCCGGAAAGCCGCAGGCTCTCCAGCGCCGTTTGCCGTCCCGCCCGCAAAGCGGCAGGACAGCGGTTCACGACTGCAACGGCTTACTGCGCGCGCACCGGCTGCGGCGCCGCGCCGATGTCTTTACGCACCTTGGCCACGTCGGACGCGCTGACCGCCGCGCCCTTGTTGCCCCAGCTCGACCGCACGAAGCTCACCACGTCGGCGACTTCCTTGTCGGTCATGCGCCAGTCAAAGCCCGGCATCGCGTACGCGGTTGGGGCCGACGCCGTACCCGGCATCTGGGCGCCCTTGAGCACGATGTGGATCAACGAAGCCGGATCGGCCGAGTTGACCGTCGAGCTCAACGCGAGCTGCGGGAACGTCTCGGTATAGCCCTTGCCCGTGCTGCGATGGCAAGCCGCGCAGTAGTTCAGGAAGGCCATCGCGCCATCGCTCTTGTCCTTGCCGGTGCGCAGCGCCTGGGCCACGGACTCGTCATAGGCCAGCGGCTTGGTGGCGTCCTTGTTCACCGGCGGCAGGCTCTTCAGGTACACCGCGATGGCGTTCAGGTCGTCGTCGGTCAGGTGCTGCGTGCTCTCCTCGACCACTTGCGCCATGCCGCCGAACGCCGCCGAATGCCCGTTGCGGCCGGACTTCAGGAAGGCCGTGATGTCTTCCTTGCTCCAGGCGCCCAGGCCGTCGGTCGCGTCGCCGCGCAGGTTCTTGGCCAGCCAGCCTTCGACCACGCCGCCCGACAGGAAGGCCGAGCCATCCGCATCGGTCAGCGCCTTTTCCTGCAAGGCCACGCCGCGCGGCGTGTGGCAGGTGCTGCAATGGCCCAGGCCTTCAACGAGGTAGCGGCCGCGCAGCAGCGCCTGCTTGTCGGCGCCGTTGGCGTCAATGGTGACCGGCGCCGTCACGACATCGGGCGCAAACACCCAGCGCCACACCGTCAGCGGCCAGCGCATCGACATCGGCCAGACGATGTCGGTGTCCTTGTTTTCCTGCTTCACGGGCTCGACGCCGTGCATGAAGTAGGCATACAAGGCCTTCACATCGTCGGGGGTGACGTTGGCGTAGGCGGTGTAAGGCATGGCCGGATACAGCGAATGTCCGTCCTTGGCCACGCCGTGGCGCACGGCCCGGTCGAAGTCCTCGTACGAATAATTGCCGATGCCCGTTTCCTTATCCGGCGTGATGTTCGTCGAATAGATCATGCCCAGCGGCGAATCGATGCCCAGACCGCCGGCAAAAGGCTTGCCGCCGGAGGCCGTGTGGCAGGCGATACAGTCGCCGGCGCGCGACAGGTACTCGCCCTGCTTGATCATTTGCGCATCGGTCGATGCGGGCGTGCCGCCGGCCGCGAACGCGGCGCCGGCAGCCAGGGCAGACAGGGCCGAGAAGGCCGCAACAATGGTGTGCTTGATCATTGTTCCGTCTCCTTAAGCCTGGACCAGCGGGCCGGGGTTCTTCAGATACTGCTCGCGGATCGCCTGCGCCGCCCAGTAGGCCAGCGCGCCGACCAGACCGGTCGGGTTGTAGCCCATGTTCTGCGGGAACACGCAGGCGCCCATCACGAACACGTTCGGCACATCCCAGCTCTGCAGGTACTTGTTGACCACGCTTTCCTTGGGGTTCGAGCCCATGATGGCGCCGCCCGTGTTGTGCGTGCTCTGGTAGACGCGCGTGTCGTAGCGCGCGCCCTTCTTGCGCACGGCCACAAAGTGCTTTTCAGGATTCATGGCCTTGGCCACGGTCTCCATGCGCTTGCCCATGTAGCCCAGCATGTCGAACTCGTTGTCGTGCCAGTCGAACGTCATGCGCAAGAGCGGCTGGCCATACGCGTCCTTGTAGGTCGGATCCAGCGACAGGTAGGCGTCACGGTACGACATCACCGACCCGGAAATGCCGATCGTCATGAAGCGCTGATAAGCGTCCTGCACGCCCGCCTTCCAGGCCGTGCCCCACGTCGGGGTGCCCGGCGTCGTCGGCGTCTGCTTGATCGGACGGCCGCCGTAGCGCACGTGACGGATGCTGGCGCCACCCACAAAGCCCAGCGGGCCGTGGTCGAACTGGTCGCCGTTCAGGTCGTCCATGCCCACGCCGCCGGCGCCGGTGCCGACGAACGGGTTCAGTTGCGTACCCTTGGGCAGCAGCACGTTGACCGCGCCGTTCATCTGGTACGCGTAGTTCTTGCCGACCACGCCTTCGTTGGTCTTCGGGTCATACGGCTTGCCGATACCCGACAGCAGCAAGAGGCGCACGTTGTGCATCTGATACGCCGACAGGATCACCAGATCCGCGGGCTGATCGATCTCGTTGCCGTCCGCGTCGATGTAGGTCACGCCCACGGCCTTCTTGCCGGTCGAATCCAGATTGACCTTGATGACCTGCGCACGCGTGCGCAGCTCGAAATTCGGCTTCTTCAGCAGCACCGGCAGAATCGTGGTCTGCGGCGAGGCCTTCGAATACATGTAGCAGCCGTAGTTCTCGCAGAAACCACAGAAGTTACAGGGGCCAAGGCGCACGCCGTACGGATTGGTGTACGGACCGGACGCGTTGGCGGCGGGCGTGGGATACGGATTGAAGCCGACTTCGCGCGCGGCCTTGTCGAACAGCGATGCGCCGTAGGTCGTGGCCAGCGGCGGCAGCGGGAATTCCTTGCTGCGCTTGCCTTCCAGCGGGTTGCCGCCTTCAACGATCTTGCCGTCCAGGTTGCCAGCCTTGCCCGACGTGCCGCACACGTATTCGAACTTCGAGAAATACGGCTCCAGCTCGTCGTAGGTCACGCCGAAGTCCTGGATCGTCATGCCTTCCGGAATGAAGTTCTTGCCATAGCGCGTCTCATAACGCGTGCGCAGCTCCAGCTCTTCGGGCAGCACGCGGTAGTGCATGCCGTTCCAGTGAAAGCCCGCGCCGCCCACGCCCGTGCCCAGCAGGAACGAACCGTTCTGACGATACGGCACGGCCACGTCATCCACGCCGTGGCGGATCGTGACGGTTTCCTTGGACAGGTCCTGGAACAGATAACCGCGCACCGAATACTTCAGCTCGTCGATCACCTTGGGGTATTCGGCGTCCTTGGGCGTGTCCTGCATGCCGCCGCGCTCCAGCGCCAGCACCTGCAGACCCGCTTCGGTCAGTTCCTGACCCAGGATCGCACCGGTCCAGCCGAATCCGACCAGCACCGCATCAACTTTGTCTTTCTTGATCGCCATGATTTAACCCTTCTCCCCAGAGATCGACACGGGGCCATAGGGGTACTTCACGTTGGGCTGGTCGACCCAGTCCATGAAATCGGCGCGCGCGCCGGGAAAGCCCACCATCTTCCAGCCCACCATGTTCTTGTTGCCGCCGTAGATCGGATCGGCAAAGAAACCTTCCTTGGTGTTGGCAAGCAGGAAGCTGAAGAACGTCTTGGACGGCACGGATTCGAATGCGATCTTGCCCGACTGCAGATCCTTCAGGATCTGTTCCTGCAGCGCCTTGTCCAGTTCGGCGTATGCCTTGCCGTGCGTCTTCACGCACCAGGCGTCACAGGCTTCGATGCCATTGCGATAGACCTGGCGGGGATTTTGATCGAGCTGGTAGCCCAGTTCCGGCACCTGGTCGGTGTGGAACGGCCCGTCCATGTACCACAGCTTGCCGTGGCCAAAGGGCGTTTCCATCTGACGATCAATGAACTCGGGCACGCCGGCCACGATGGCGCCAGGGCCGTACTCGTCGGCGGGAATCAGGTGATCCACCGCGGCAACGATGAAGGCCCATTCGGCCTTGGTGAAATAGGTGGGCTCGTAGGGCTTGGCCGCTTTTGCGGCGTTGCCGTCGGCGGCGTTGGTACAGCCGACGGTCAGGCCGCCGATCGCCAGCGTCGACGCTGGCACAATGGCCATCGTTTGCAGAAACCGCCGGCGCGGCTGTGCGTCATCAGTCATGGACATCTCCGTGATTACTCCAAGTTGTCCTAGCGCGCTACCGAACATGAAACCTGGAAACACGAACTGCCCGAGCTAGTGACAACACGCTCTTTTCTTGCTCAAAATCAACACTGCTCTTTGAAAAGGGACGTAAGAGCAGGTGTCGGCATTATGCGCTTCTGATCCGCTCGTTCGACCGTATCAGATGGAATTTCTTGACGTGGGAAAGTCTTTTGCATTAAGGACAACGTAAGAAGCCCGCAAATGCAGGCTTTTCTGACAGCAAGGTGAATGGATTCGGTATATTTGCGCGGCATTGCGCGATGCGTGAAGGCCAAGGCAACTGCCCAGCCGGCGGCGCCTGCAACCCATGACAGATCCCACATGAACGACAACACAAAGACTTGGCGCAGTTCGACGACCACCCGCAGCTGGACTTCCACAACGGACCTCACGCCCGAGCAGCGCACGCATATTGAAGCCCTGCTGGACGGCGGGATGGATGGCGTGACGGTCAGTGAATCGTGGCGCTATTCGGGCACCGAAAACGGCGAAACGTTCAACGTCCAGATCGACGACGGGGTCGTGACGGTGAACGGACGCCGCTACGGCAGCCTGGACGAGGTGCCCCGCGCCGAGCGCGAGCGCATCGAGGCCCTGCGCAATGGCCAGGCCATGGAAGGTCTGTGGGACATGCTGCGCGACTCGGGCTTGGACAGCAAGGACATGAGTAGCTTGATGCCTGAACGGCAGGCCAAGCCCGTATTCACCATCGAAACTGAATCGCCCGACGCGGCGGCGAGCCCGTCGCCACGCGTATCCACTGAGAGCGTTGAGGCCGGTCCGGCGCCAGGCGCGGTACCTACAGGCGGCGGGCTGCGTAAGACACTTCTGATTGGCGTCGCGATCGGCTTGGCGCTGTGGGTGGCGCAGGCGCTGAAGCTTTTCTGACGCGCGTTGCGGCGGCGCGCAGCGCTCAACCGTCGAACACACGCAGACTCATTTAGCCTGCGCGTAGTAGCCCAGGAACATTCCAACCGCCGAATCCGCCACGCGCTCGCGCTCCGCCTTTTTCAGCGGTGGCTGTCCTAGTGTGACCTGCGGCCAGAACGCAAAGCTCTTCACCAGCCCTTCCAATTGTTGGCCCGCAAAAGCCGGGTCAACTGCTTTCAGGCGCCCGTCCGCTATCGCCGCCTGAATCCACGCCGTCACCCCACTGCCCTTCTCGTCCATCCGGCAAACAATGTCCTGTGCGCGATCTGGCGAATGAATGATCTCCGCCATGGCAACCCGCGCCAGATCAATGAAGCTGGCGTCGCCCAGCAACTCCAGTTTCTGCATCAACAACTGCCGCAATTGCTGGGCGAGCGGAAGGTCGGTCTGGTAGGCCATGTCGACGCTGGCCGCGCTGCTGGTCCACAACTGCTCCAGCATCAGCGCGAACAGCGCCTCCTTGCTCGGGAAATGGTTATAGACCGTGCGCTTGGACACGCCAGCGGCCTGGGCGATGCGGTCCATGCTGGTGGCCTCGAACCCCGCGGTGCGGAATTCCTCCACTGCCGCGCGCACGATGTCCTCGCGCTTGCGGTCGGTCAGGCGTTTGGGCGGGCGTTCCTTGGCGGAATCGGGAGCTTTCGTCGACATGGGCGAAATTCTACACCGAGCGGTGTACTTTTCTGATTTTGGAAACTACACTGTGCAGTGTAATTTTTGGCACGAGCGGTTTGCCGCGATCGCGCCATTTTTTGAATCTCATGGGATAACCCGCCGTGACCGTCCTCTCCGCCTGCAACCGCCGCGCCTTGCCGCTTTATCCGCAATCCCCCCAACAGCGCGACGGACGTTTCAGCAATCCGCGGCCGCGCCCCGCCATGGGCTTCTGGAAAGGCGTCAAGCTTGCCTGGACCGTCCTCTTTGCCAAACCACGCGGCACGGTTCCCGACATCGCCATCCCCGTGCGCCCGCTGGACCGCGCAGCCCTGGAAGCCGCCCCGGACCGCAGCCTTTACCGGCTTGGACATTCCACCATCCTCATGAAACTGCGCGGACGCTTCTGGCTGACCGACCCGGTCTTCTCCGAACGTGCTTCGCCCGTGCAATGGGCCGGCCCCGCACGCTTTCATGCACCGCCCATCAGCACCGACGACCTGCCTCCGATCGCAGGCGTCATCCTGTCCCACAACCATTACGACCATCTCGACCGCGCCGCCATCGCACAGCTTGCGAGCAAGACCGCGCGCTTCATCGCGCCGCTCGGCGTCGGCGACCAACTGGTGGCCTGGGGCATCGACCCCGCCCGCGTCGAGCAATTGGACTGGTGGCAGTCCACCGAGGTCGACGGCCTGCGCCTGACCGCCACGCCCGCCCAGCACTTCTCCGGCCGCGGTCTCACTGACAGCGACCGCAGCCTGTGGGCCTCGTGGGTCATCCAGGACGCCGACCTGCGCGTCTTCTTCAGCGGCGACACCGGCTACTTCGACGGCTTCAAGGCCATCGGCGACGCTTACGGCCCCTTCGACCTGACCCTCATGGAGACCGGCGCGTACGACGCGCGCTGGGCCTTCGTCCACATGCAGCCCGAAGAGACCCTTCAGGCGCACCTGGACCTGCGCGGCCGCTGGCTGCTGCCGATCCACAACGGCACCTTCGACCTGGCCATGCATCCGTGGGAGCAGCCGTTCGAGCGCATCACGGCATTGGCGCGGGACCATGGCGTCGATCTGGCCACACCGGTCATGGGAGAGCGCGTCGATATCGGGGCGCCGCAAGCGGGAACGGCGTGGTGGCGCGCGGGGGAGGCGCAGCGGTAAAAACGGGTCGGCCCGGCTGCGCAGGCCGGGCTTACCCACAGCTGCTGTCCAGTACAATCCGCGTTTGGCGACGTTGTGATCGCCCATCTGTCTGGACCCCAAGCATGTTGCGTCTGTCTGAAATCAAGCTGCCGTTGAACCACACGCCCGAGGAACTGCCCGCGGCAATCCTCAAGAAACTGGGCATTCCGGCCAGCGACCTGAACGGCTTCACCATCTTCCTGCGCAGCTACGACGCGCGCAAAAAGCACAACATCCTGCTGATCTACGCGCTGGATGTCGACGTCGCCAACGAAGCCGCGATCCTCAAACGCTTTCACGACGACCGCAACGTCAAGCCGTCTCCGGACACCGAATACAAATTCGTCGCCCAGGCGCCCGCCACGCTCACCAAGCGTCCCATCGTCATCGGCACCGGCCCCTGTGGCCTGTTTGCCGGCCTCGTCCTGGCGCAAATGGGCTTCAAGCCCATCATCCTGGAACGCGGCAAGGCCGTGCGCGAACGCACCAAGGACACCTGGGGCCTGTGGCGCAAACGCGTCCTGAACCCGGACTCCAACGTCCAGTTCGGCGAAGGCGGCGCCGGCACATTCTCGGACGGCAAGCTCTACAGCCAGATCAAGGACCCGAAGCACTACGGCGAAAAGGTCCTCAAGGAATTCGTCCTGGCCGGCGCGCCCGAAGAAATCCTTTACGTCAGCAAGCCCCACATCGGCACATTCCGCCTGGTCGGCATGGTCGAAGTCATGCGCGACACCATCACCAAGCTGGGCGGCGAAGTCCGCTTCTCCAGCCGGGTTGAAACGCTGCACCGCGAAAACGGCAAGGTCACCGGCGTCACGCTCGCGAACGGCGAACACATCGAAGCCGACCACGTCGTCCTCGCCATCGGCCACAGCGCGCGCGACACCTTCCAGATGCTGAACGACCAGGGCGTCTTCATGGAAGCCAAGCCCTTCTCCATCGGCTTCCGGATCGAACACCCGCAATCGCTCATCGACCGCGCGCGCTTCGGCCCCAACGCCGGCCACCCCATCCTGGGCGCCGCCGACTACAAACTGGTCCATCACGCCAGCAACGGCCGCTCCGTCTATAGCTTCTGTATGTGCCCCGGCGGCACGGTCGTCGCGGCCACTTCAGAACCGAACCGCGTCGTCACCAACGGCATGAGCCAGTACTCGCGGAACGAACGCAATGCGAATGCGGGCATCGTCGTGGGGATTTCGCCCGAGGTCGATTACCCGGAGCATGTGCTGGCCGGTGTCGACTTCCAGCGCAAGTGGGAATCGCAGGCCTTCGAGCTGGGCGGCCGCAACTACAGTGCGCCGGGACAGTTGGTGGGTGATTTCCTGGAAGGCAAGGCATCGACGGAATTCGGTTCCGTGCAGCCGTCTTACACGCCCGGCGTCCACCTGACCGACCTGGCCACCGCGCTGCCCGATTTCGCCATCACCGCCATTCGCGAGGCCTTGCCGGCGTTCGACAAGAACATCAAGGGCTTCAATATGCCCGATGCCGTGCTGACGGGTGTGGAAACGCGGACGTCGTCGCCGATTCGCATCAAGCGGGACAACGAGACGCTGGAGAGCATCAACACGCAGGGATTGTTTCCGGCGGGAGAAGGCGCGGGTTATGCGGGCGGGATTCTGTCGGCGGGGGTGGATGGGATCAAGATTGCGGAGGCTGTGGCGCTGAGCATCATGGGGCGGGCGGGTTAACTCGCATTCAGACGGCCAGCCTGCCCCCGAGCCGGCTGCCCCACCCTGGCTTACGCAGCCTCGCGCATCGCCCAGGTCAAGAGAAACTGTCCAATCCGTTCTTCGATGCGGCTCTCCACCGTCTTGAGCCGGAGCACGGCGACGCCGCTTTTTTCCAGGATGCTGTCCTTCAAGGCATCCCGCTCCGATTGCTCGAGCGTGCCATGCGCGCCGCCATCGACTTCGATCACTCCCACGGGCGTCTTGCCCACCCTGAAATAGATCACGAAATCGCAGCTTGCGCCCTGTCCCATGAACTCGCGTTCGCGTGCCGTCAGGCCAGGATTGGACGTCGCCGCGACTTGATTGAGCGGGACCTGCGAATGGAACATCAGCGCTGCGCAGGAGGGTTCAGATAGCGCGTCGCGCAGCAACGCAGCCACGATGCGCTCGGATCTGTATTCGGAATCTTTCTGCCTCAACCGAGTAGCAAGCCGATCAAGCGACTTGTCATATTCGCTATACAGCAAGTCAAAGGCCGACACCACGGGCGCGCGCAGGATCTGCTTTTCGTCTGCGTAATACTCCATATAGCGGATCAATGCGGCAATCGGCCCATTTCCAGCCGTAAAGACGTCGTCTCCCGTCACCAACGTGAACCGCTGCTTGGCACGGGACACCGCCACATTGACCATGCGTGCGTCATCGACAAACTCGATCCGCTTTTCGTTCTCGCGCTTTTTATCGAGCACCGTGGAAAAGACGATCTCGTCGCATTCCCGCCCTTGAAACTTGTGCACGGTGTCACGCACAAAGTTGCTGGGCAGATGCGATCCGGACAAGACCACCTGTGCTCGGAACGGTGCAATGAACCCTCTTGCTCCATCCTGCCACGCGCCATCCAGGCTCGGCGCTTCCAGTGATGCCATCAGGGAATCCAGTTCGCGAAGATTGGTGTTTCCGCGCGAATGATTGCCCTTGGCGGTCACGACAAGCCTTAACGCGCCGTCGCTTGTGTCGCTGTTCATCGGGATGAGTTCGTTGCCGTAAAACTGCTGATTGCAGAACTGGATAATTCTGGAATGGCAGCGATAGTGCTCTTTCAGCAGCGTCCTGGGCAATGTCCCTTTGAACACGCCAATGCTGGAATTCAGTAGGCTGTGCTTTTCGCAATCGTACTCAGCCGCAGGCGCTGCTAACGCAACACCCGACGGGATATGCGCAAGCTGTTTGCTGTCGCCAACGATGACGGCGTTCTTCGCGCATCCCAGCGCCAGAATCCCCGGCACGATGTCTTGCTGGGAAGCCTCATCAATGATGACGTAGTCAAGCACCGCGCCCGACTCAATGGAATTGACGATCGAATGCGTGCTGCTGGTGAGGATCGGAAAGCGCTTGAGGAAAGCGTCGAAGTGGCGGCGGTACATGTCCGGTTCAAATGGCGCGGCGTCGTGCACGTGCTGATGAAGATGCGCTTTCAGATACGACATCGACCGCGTGGTCATGTCTTGCAGCAGCGCATTGAAGTTTCCGCCGGCCAATACGGCTTCGCAGGCAGCCAACTCCGCGTTCTTCTCGTCGAGCAAGCGGTCGTAATACCGCATCTGCAAAGCATGGACCGCTGCACGACGCCGCTCTCCATCCCCAAAGGCTTTGACGCGGAATATCTTGAAGTGCACAAACAGGTCAAGCCGATTCCTTAACCCGATGCGCCCGTCGCCAAGCTGCGTCAGATAGGCCATCAGATCCGCCATCTTCTGCGCAGACAGCTTGAGCCTACGCAGGGACTCACCGCCCTGGTTTGGGTTTTCCTCCTGCCATTGCCTCAGGTAACGCTGCTCGACCGACACTTCGTCGATTTCTGCCCTGAGCCTCGCCGCGGCGTTGTGTGCCGTGAGGAATTGCTTTAGCTGCGCCAGCGTCTTCTGCAGCGACTCCATGCTCGGCGGCAACGCTGGGTCGCCCGCCGGCACTGCAGGCTGGGCAGCAAAAAAATCCTCTCGGTTCTTTTTGCTGCCAAGGCAGGCCACCAGGTAGTCCAGTCCGCACTTACCGAGCTTTTCGTAGACGTTCCCCACAGCGGAATTGTTGTTGGACAGGATTGCTACCGTTTGGCCCCGCAACAGGATATTCGCGATGATATTGAGGATGGTCTGCGTCTTGCCCGTGCCTGGCGGTCCTTCGATCACGCTTACCTGCGCCTCAAACGCGCGATTCACTGCCGCCAACTGGCTTTCATTGACGCCAAACGGAAAAATCAGGTCGCCCGCAGCCTGTCGCTGCGCGTTCTGCCCCGTGCAGTAGGCATGCAACGCAGTGTCCGCGCGCGGCGGCAATCGGTCCAGCTGCCGGGTCACATTCGCCGCGACCATCTTCTGGTCCCCGGTTGCCGCGTCCTCGCGGCCATTCGCCACTGCAACGAAATACTGGAATACGTCCCCGTCCCGCGACGGCGCCTGTGGAGCAAGTTCGATGTCCGCAAGCTTGTCCACATAAATTCTGGAAGCGCCCGGATACTCGATGGCGACGTATTTTTCACCGTAGACCGTCGCCCTCTCGACGGGCTTGGCCACGGCGCTTCCCTTCTTCGTGCGCAACACGTCGTTCAGTTCACGGGTCGGCTCCACCCGGCAATCGCTGATGGGGCGGCTGAAGGACTTGCCCGAAGGAAACTGGCACGTCAGCACCAGCTTCTGGTGCTTGTCGCTCCAGTGGAGTGTCCAGTCGCGGATCTGCCGCGTTTTATCTTCACCAAGAACGAATACCGATGCCATAGCTTTGCTACCCGACACTCCAAGCCAACTGCTGATTTAACAACGCCGATCTGAATGATCAAAAATCCGCCGCGTCCCGCAGCCGCACGCCATCCAAATCCGCGGCACACAGCGCGTCATACATCACCCGGTCGACCACCGGGTCGATCGACATCAGCGTCTGGCGGAATATGTGCGCATTGCCGACGCGCTCGTCTCGAAATACGAGATTGGCGCCGCCCACGACGCTGTAATACAGCTCGTCTTCGCCGGTCAGGAAATTCCGGTCGTACTTTTTCTTGACCCGCGACGCGTCCACATCCAGCGCGTCGAGCGTGCGCATCACATTGCAAAAATAGTATTGCGGCCCCGGCGAGCCGTCGGCCTGCGTATAGTCGCAAGCGCTGAATACAAAGGCCTCAGGATCGACCGACTCGAAGACCTGCCTCAACGGCTCCGAGACGATCCAGATGCCGCACCACTGCTCGAATTGTCGAAGCGCCCCGCCTTTTTCCAGCACATGGACGATGTGCGGCCGTTCGCAATATTGTGAAGGATCGCCGTCGGGTGCTTCCATCGTGTACATGCCGGGCCGAATCAGCTTTTCCTCGTTGGCGATTACCAGGCCCGGGCCAATGCCATCGCGCCAAAGGCTTGCGCTAAGGACGAAGTATTTTCCCTTCTGCGATTCAAACGTCATCACGTGAGCATTCTCCGGGCAAGGCCTCGCGCGTCTGAACGGCCTGGCGTTGAAAGTCGGTAGCGGCATACCGGCCAGTCAGGCCGGCGTGCGATGGAACCAAAGGGTCACCATCGTAACGCCACCGAGCGCCACCGCGTTATTCAGATGGCCGGGTCTGCGTCAGCCCCGTGGGCGGCCCGTCGATCGCCGTCCAGCCCGCATCCACCGCCAGGCTGCTGCCCGAGATATAGCTCGCGGCATCCGACGCCAGAAACGCCACCGCAGCGCCCACCTCGGACGGCTGGCCCCAGCGGTTCAGCACAGTGTTGCCGGCGTAGGTGTTGTAGATGTCGGGACGTTCCTTCAGCGGCTCGGTCAGACGGGTCTCGATGATGCTCGGCATCACCGCATTGACGCGCACACCGTAACTGCCGACCTCAGCCGCGAACGCCTTGACCATCTGCTCGATGCCCGCTTTGGTGGCCGCATAGATCCCCAGCCCGGGCTCGATCGTCACAGCGCGCATCGACGAACACAGGATCAGGCTACCCGCGCCCTGCTTCATCATCGGCCGGCCGAAGTGGCGCATGAAATGAAACGCGCCGCGCAGGTTCAGATTGACTACCTGATCGAATTCGTCTTCCGTGTAATCGACGATCAGCTTGCGGATGTTCAGCGCCGGCGTCGCGACCGCAATGTCGATTTTCTTTTTCTCGTCCAGCACCTTGGCGGCCAACGCCGCGATGGATTCGCCGCTGGCCGCATCGGTCTGCATCCAGCCGGCCGCGCCGCCGCCATCAATGATCTGCTGCGCCGTGGTTTGCGCGCCGCCTTCGTCGCGGTCCGCGCACATCACATAAGCGCCCATCGCGCCCAGCGCGTGCGCCGACGCCTGACCGATACCGGACGCCGCGCCCAGCACGACGGCGATCTTGCCTTGAAGACTGAAAAGTTGGGGATAGTTGGTCATGAAACTTTGGGAAGGACTGTTATGGGAACGGACTGGCTAGTGGCGGCCGACGGACTGCTCTGGAGGGATACGGGTTCGTCGTTGCGGCCATCGGACTACCGAAGGATACGGATCGCTCGACGCGCTCGTCCGACAGCGCGAGATAGACACGGATCGCTCACCCAGGTCATCCCACTACCGAACGAGCGGACGCTTGGCTATTATCCTTGCATGACCCAAGCGCCGCCTATCGCAATCGCACCGCAGATCGATGACGCCAGACGCATCATCGAACGCCATCTCGGAACGCGCCTCATCGCCATCCATCTTTTCGGCTCCGCCATCGACGGCGGGCTGCAACCTCACAGCGATATCGACCTGCTCGTCACCGTGACCGAGCCGCCCGATGCGGCCACGCTGCGGGCCTTGGCGATGGACCTGCTGGCGGTCTCCGCGCCGCCCGGCCAGTCGCCAAGTTTGCGCGCACTTGAAGTCACCGTGATGACGCTTCAGCATGCCGTCCCTTGGCGCCACCCGGCCCGCCGAGAGCTTCAGTTTAGCGAATGGCTGCGCGAGGATTTGCTGGCTGGCATCGTGGAACCGCCCATGCTGGACCACGACCTCGCCATCGTGCTGACCAAGGTGTTGGGCCACAGCACCCCGGTCGTCGGTCCGCGCGCGGATCAGATCTTTGACGCCGTGCCGCGCCAAGATCTGACGCGCGCTCTGCTGGATACGGTCGCCCAATGGAACCAACCGGAGGACTGGGCGGACGACGAGCGAAACATCATCCTGGCGCTGGCGCGTATCTGGTACACCGCTGTGTCTGGGGAAATCGCGTCGAAGTCGGACGCGGCAACGTGGCTACAGGAGCGGATTGAACCTGTTTATCGACCGGTTCTCAACCACGCGCAGGCCATTTATCTTGGGCAGGCGCAGGACGATTTGGCGGAACGGCATGCGGCTGAAACCGAGGCGTTCATCCTTCACGCACGTCGAGTCATCGAGGGTCTTTGTCCCGGCCATTGATGGCGGAACGGGCGCATGAAGTGCATTGCATGGCATTTTGCAGGCCGCTGAGTGGCGACACGGTATGCCGCGTGCCCCCCACCAGCGCACTGCACGGATTGCCGAATCTGCGCATCAAGTCGCAGATTCGGCAATCGATTAGCCACTACTGCGGCGAACCGATCTGCAAAACCGAAGCGTCGCGCTGCATATAGCGGTTCATGATCTGCGTCAGAATCGGGTTGCCCGCATTCTCTGCTTTCGGAGCAGTCAGACTGACGACCGCCGCGCACAGCTTGCCAGCCTGGACGGTCCGACCCTTCACATCGGCCTGCACCGCATCGGCCATGCCCTGCTTCCACGCAGCGCCAACACCATCGACCGCCTGCTGGGCTGCGGCGCAATCGGCGTAGGACAGAGAAATCACAACGGCAGGCACATCCTTGACCTGCACGTCCGCAATGATGCCCGCAAAGTAAGGCGGAATGCCGCGCCCGCTGGACGCCGCGGCCGCTTGAAGCTTCTGCTTCGCGCTCTCCAGATCGCCGGGCGAACCCGACAACACCTTGGCCGGATCGACCCCTTGCAGACCAAATACGGGCGAGATGACAGCCGCCTGCACGATGCGGCCGCCATCCGAAGGCACCGCGTCCTTCAAGCCGGCCACAGCAGCACCGACAATCTCGCTGTCTGCAACGGACGGCGCGGGCTGAGACAGAACCTTCATTCCCGTCGCCCCCCCGGCCTGCACCAACGCTGCTTCAAGCGGCAAGACAAACGTCGGCATGCCCATCGTGCCCCGCCATGGCTGCTGCCCGGTGGCTTTGGTCATATCAGGCTTATTCGGTTCGCCGTTTGCCAACAGACCGGCCACCTCGCCATTTACCGGTTTGAACTCGGCCTGCTTCAGGCGATCAACAAACTTTGCAGCGGATTGTTTGTCCTTCAGCCCCCAGTAGGTGACATTGCTGGGCGACTGACCGAAGCCGGCGAAATAGGACAACTCATCGAAAGGGATATGCGCGTTGGCGGACCATTTGTCCAGCCCGAAGCCGATGGATTGAAGCGGAGGGATGGCCTGCGCGATGGACAACCGGCGCATGGCGTCGGCGGTGGGTCCATCTTTTTCAAGGCCACGCCACGCTTGCACGTCGAGGAAGGATATCTGTATCGCTTCAGGGGCGCTCAAGAGCACCTGCGGTACTTGCTTCAAGGCCTGCTGTAAGGTTTGAGTGCTGTCCGTTGCAGCCACCGACGTACCACTAACAGTCATCAAGCCAAGTGCAAGGGCCTTCCAACGCATCCGATATCTCCTGTGGGGTGTTACCTAAATGAGATCGGGCAGTATATCAATGGTCGGTCACCATTTAAGGAGTACGCGATGAGCGGCCTTGGCGTTCAACAGCGCCGCTGCGAATCGGATTATTCCTATTGGCATCCCTTTTCGCGGCCCTGTAGCCTCCCCGCCAACATCACGGTTATTTGAACGCGCCCCATGACTAACGATGAAGTCCTCATGATTGCCACGAACACCGTCTTGATCTTCATTGCCTCCTCAAGTGCCAGAAAGAGTGCGCTATCTTCCAAACCCAACGTAAGACGGACTGCGATCGGCTTTTTCCTGGTCTGCTTCGCTACGGTGTTTCTGACTGCGTGCTACGTACGGCTTCTCCCGTTCGACAGAAGCCTCCTGTCCGCCGCGGTAACGGCGCCCATATTCACCTTGGGTTTCTATGGTTGTGTCTGGGGATGGTCACGGAGCAAGAAATAACGCGACACCACTAAAGGCCGCCCGGCGCAAATGCCGAAAGCCCGCGTTTAAGCGGGCTTTCGGCGTAATGCTTACTGCTTGATGCCGGTCTGTGCCGGCCGCGGGTTTACTCCCACTCAATCGTGGCCGGCGGCTTGCTCGACACGTCGTAAACCACCCGATTGATCCCGCGCACTTCATTGATAATCCGCGACGAAACGCGAGCCAACAACGGATGCGGCAGCGGCGCCCAATCCGCAGTCATGAAGTCAAACGTCTGCACCGCACGCAGCGCCACGACATACTCATACGTACGCCCGTCACCCATAACCCCCACCGACTTGACCGGCAGGAACACGGCGAACGCCTGCGAGGTCAGCTCGTACCAGGTCAGGCCGCTGGCCTCGTCCTTGGTATTACGCAGCTCTTCAATAAAGATCGCATCGGCACGGCGCAACAGTTCAGCGTACTCATGCTTCACTTCGCCCAGAATCCGCACGCCCAGACCCGGACCCGGGAACGGGTGGCGATACACCATCTGCGGCGGCAGACCCAGCGCCACGCCCAGTTCGCGGACTTCGTCCTTGAACAGTTCGCGCAGCGGTTCCAGCAGTTGCAGGTTCAGCGTATCCGGCAGGCCGCCCACGTTGTGGTGCGACTTGATCGACGTGGCCTTGCCCGTCTTGGCGCCGGCAGATTCGATGACGTCGGGATAGATCGTGCCCTGGGCCAGCCACTTGGCGCTCTGCTGCTTGCCGGCCTGTTCCTGGAAGACTTCGACGAATTCGCGGCCGATGATCTTGCGCTTGGCTTCGGGGTCGGCGACGCCGGCCAGCTTGCCCATGAATTGTGCGGTAGCATCGACGTGAATGATCTTCACACCCATGTTTTCGGCGAAGGTCTGCATGACCTGCTTGCCTTCGTCCAGGCGCAGCAGGCCGTGGTCGACGAAGACGCAGGTGAGCTGGTCGCCGATGGCCTTGTGGATCAGTGCCGCGGCAACCGAGGAGTCCACGCCGCCGGACAGGCCCAGGATGACTTCGTCGGTGCCGACCTGCTCGCGGATGCGGGCGACGGCTTCAGAGACGTAGTCGGGCATGTTCCAGTCGCCCGTGCATTCGCAGATTTCGTTCACGAAGCGGGCCAGCATGGCCTTGCCCTGGACGGTGTGCGTGACTTCGGGGTGGAACTGGACGGCGTAGAAGCGGCGGTCTTCGTCGGCCATGCCGGCGATGGGGCAGGACGGCGTGGAGGCCATCAGCTTGAAGCCCGGGGGCAGCTCGGTGACCTTGTCGCCGTGGCTCATCCAGACCTTGAGCATGCCGTGGCCTTCGGGCGTGCTGAAGTCTTCCAGGCCTTCAAGCAGTTTGGTGTGGCCGTGGGCGCGGACTTCGGCGTAGCCGAATTCGCGGTGGTCGGAAAAGCTGACCACGCCGCCCAGTTGCTGCGCCATGGACTGCATGCCGTAGCAGATGCCCAGCACGGGAACGCCCAGCTCGAACACGGCGTGCGGCACGCGCATGGAGCCTTCTTCGTAGGCCGAAGCGTGGCTGCCGGACAGGATGATGCCCTTCAGACCCTGCGCCTGCTGTTCGCGCACGAAGGCGTCGTCGACGTCGCCAGGGTGGACTTCGGAATAGACGCCGGCTTCGCGGACGCGGCGGGCGATCAGCTGGGTGACTTGCGAACCGTAGTCGAGGATAAGAATGCGCTGGTGCATGGAGACTCTACCCGTTGGAAATAAAACCGCACCGGCAGACCCGCTGTTCTTTGCGGATCTGCCGGTGCGTGATGCATGACATTGTAGTTGACTGTGCGGATCAGTCGGCGCGGTAGTTGGGCGCTTCCTTGGTGATCTGCACGTCGTGCACGTGGGACTCGCGCACGCCCGCGGAGGTGATCTCCACGAACTCGGTCTTGGTGCGCATGTCGTCGATGGTGGCGGCGCCGCAGTAGCCCATGGAGGCGCGGATGCCGCCGACCAGTTGGTAAATGATGGCGAGCACGCTGCCCTTGTAGGGGACGCGGCCTTCGATGCCTTCAGGGACCAGCTTGTCGGCGTTGTTGGCCGGGTCCTGGAAGTAGCGGTCGGCCGAGCCTTCCGTCATGGCGCCCAGGCTGCCCATGCCGCGGTACGACTTGTACGACCGGCCTTGGAACAGCACGACTTCGCCGGGCGCTTCTTCGGTGCCGGCGAACATGCCGCCCATCATGCACGAGAACGCGCCGGCGGCCAGCGCCTTGGCTACGTCGCCCGAGTAGCGGATGCCGCCGTCGGCGATGAGCGGAACGCCCGTGCCTTCCAGCGCCTTGGCGACTTCGGAGATGGCGTGAATTTGCGGCACGCCGACGCCGGCCACGATACGCGTGGTGCAGATGGAGCCTGGGCCGATGCCGACCTTGACGCCGTCGGCGCCGTGTTCGACCAGCGCGCGCGCGGCGGCTGCGGTGGCGATGTTGCCGCCGATGACTTCAACCTTGGGGTAGTTCTGCTTGACCCAGCGCACGCCTTCGAGCACACCCTTGGAGTGGCCATGCGCGGTGTCGACGATGAGCACGTCGACGCCGGCCCCGACCAGCTTTTCGACACGTTCTTCGGTGTTGCCGCCCACGCCCACCGCCGCGCCAACGCGCAGCTGGCCTTGGGCGTCCTTGCTGGCCATCGGATGTTCGGTGTTCTTGACGATGTCCTTGACGGTGGCCAGGCCACGCAGTTCAAAGCCGTCGTTCACGATCAGCACGCGTTCCAGACGGTGCTTGTGCATCAGGGCCTGCGCTTCTTCGAGCGTGGCGCCTTCCTTCATGGTGACCAGGCGTTCCTGCGGCGTCATGATGTTGCGCAGGGGCTGATCCAGGTTTTCTTCGAAGCGCAGATCGCGGTTGGTGACGATGCCGACCAGCTTGCGGCCTTCGACGACCGGCAGGCCCGAGATGCCATGCTGGCGCTGCAACGCAATGGCGTCGCGCACTTTCATCTGGGGGGTGACGGTGACCGGATCGATCACGATGCCGAACTCGTGGCGCTTGACGCGAGCCACTTCACGCGCTTGGGCGTCGGCGGAGAGATTCTTGTGGATGATCCCGATGCCGCCTTCTTGCGCCATGGCGATGGCCAGACGCGATTCGGTGACGGTGTCCATGGCGGCGGACACGAGGGGGATGTTCAGGCTGATATTGCGAGTCAGGCGCGTGGCCAGGGAGGTGTCGCGCGGCAACACCTCGGAATACGCAGGCACCAACAACACATCGTCGAAGGTGAGCGCTTTTTGAACGAGACGCATGGGTAACTCCGGGCGCAAAGCAAGATTATACGCCGCCAGCATGATTTGACTAGGTGTTAACCATAGGTTGGGATGGATATTTATGACACTCGCTGACGACGTGGTTCACGCGCGTCGGATTTTTATCCGGATTTTATTGACAGAGATTTTTACGAGGACAATAATCCACCCCATCAATTTACCCGGATAAAAACATGACCTCCCCGTTTCCCGATTCCCACACCGCTTTCGAAGGCCACCGGATCCTGGCATCGGGCTCGCTCGCCGACGTGGCGCTGGCCGTCAAGCAGGCGCTGGACGCGCGCCGCAATGACGCAGTGCTTGTTTTCCACGACGTGACCGGCAAACAGGTCGACCTGGACTTGAGCGGCGATGATGCGCAGATCGTCGCCCGGCACACGCCGACGGACATTGCCACCCCCGCGATTGACGACGCCCAGACGACCAACGCGCAGCCGGATGACGCCCCGCGCGGCCGAGGCCGCCCGAAGCTGGGTGTTGTGCCGCGCGAAGTCACCCTGTTGCCTCGCCATTGGGATTGGCTGAGCGCCCAACCCGGCGGCGCGTCGGTGGCGCTGCGCAAGCTTGTGGAGCAAGCCCGCCGCGACAACGAGGCGCAGGATGCGCGGCGCCAACGCCAGGAGGCCGCCTACCGATTCATGTCGAGCCTGGCCGGCGACCTGCCGGGTTTCGAGGACGCGACGCGTGCGCTGTATGCCGATGAACGCGACGCCTACGCGCGGCACGTTGCGCAGTGGCCGGAGGATGTTCGCCACTACGCGCTGAATCTGGCGTGGCCGCCCGGCACGGATTGACGCGCGCGCCCGGCTGCTTTTATGTTCGTGTACGCGTTATCGACTTTGCAGGGGTTGCCGCCATGCCGCAGCTGGTCTTGCTTCTGTTGGGAGTCCCTTACCTGCGCCAGCGCTGGCGCGCGCTGGCCATCGCGGGCGCGGTGTTCCTCGCGGCCGGTATCGTCGTGTTCATCGATGCCCTGGACGGCGCCCCCTACTTTCCGCTCAACGCCTTTGCCGTCCTCTTCATCGTCGAAGGTCTGGGCACGCTGCTGATCGCTTCCAGCGGCGTCGGGGGCCAGCGCGTGCTGCGCTATGCGAAGGGACTGTTCGTCCTGATCGCCGGCGGACTGATTCTGGCGGGGCATCATCACGGACACTTTGTCCTGTCGATGATCTTTGGCGCGCTGTTCCTGGTGGATGGGTTGCTGCAGTGCATCGCGGGGTACGTCGTGCGCTACGAGCGCTGGCGCTACGCGTTCACCGGCGGCGTGGCGGAAATCCTGCTGGCGATCTTCTTCTTCCAGCCTTATCCCACGAATTACATCGGCACCGTGCCCTACTGCCTTGGGCTGTTTCTCGGCATTGCCGGCGCGAAGCTGCTATGGCTGGCGCGCCGCGTCCGGCATCTGGCTTCGAACCCCGCCTTTGCCGCCACGCAGTCGATGGGCTTTGCGCCGGCCGCGCCGGAACAGGCCGCGCCGCAAATCTGGGATGGCCCGCCCGCCGATTCCGAGCGCGCGCTGACCGTCCACGTCTGGACCCCATCGGGCTCGGCCAAGGCGCAGACCCGCAGCTATCCGCTGGTGGACCGCTACATCGCAGCGGTCGACGTCAACGGCGTCATCTCCACCGGCCACGCCGCGTTGGAATCGCCCGAGGGCGTCTACATCAGCCTGTACCCAAAAGAGGAAATCGACCGATCGCCCGACGACTTCGGCGCACTGCTTCGCGCCACGGCCGACAACGACATTCCGGGGGTCTATCAACCCGATTACGCGACCGAGTCGAATGCCTGGCGCCCGTCGAACGTACGCGTGCGGATCCGCAACTACGACGCGGACAAGTTGGCGGCCTTCTGGCAGGAATACCGCAAGAACGCCACCTACAACCTCACTCACCGCAACTGCTCGAGCACCGTATCGCGGGCGCTGGACGCCGCGCTGGATGGCGTCGTGGGACGCCTGCATGGCGGCGAGGCCGGCTGGCGGGTGCTGATCCGCCTATTGCTGACGCCTGAACTCTGGGTGGCCGCGCAAATCCGCAAGCGTGCCCTCACGATGGCCTGGACCCCCGGCCTGACTCTGGACTACGCCCGTGCCATGAGCATGCTGGCGGACCCGCGGCCATTCGGGTGGTGGAAGATGTCACAGCACGCGCTGCGCCGGATTGCCGAATTGCGCGCGGGATGGCGGTCGCAGGACCGGGAATCGCCGGCTCGTCGTCCGCGGACCTGAGCAGCGCGCACGCTGTTGCAATTGAAGCCTGGAGAATCGCGGAGCGCGGGCGTAACGTGAAAACGCGGCATATGCCGCGTTGCCTTTGCAGGTACGCACCATGACGCCCACGACTTCCCGCCCCGATCCCCATCCTGCGGTCCCGGCCGCCGCGCCCGACACGCATGCGCCGCCGCATGCGGACAAAGAGCGCGCAAAGTCCGATCACCAGCACGAAGAAGCCCGGCGCAAGGCGCTGGTCGGTTCCCAGCACAAGGAGAACACGCGCGCCGTGGCGGCGCCGCGCTATCACGGACATCGGGGCGGCTGAGGGCGCCATTTCCCGCGCTTGCCGGCCGCGCGCATTTCGACAGCGCGCTCGTCGGCACCGCGCTTGCGGACCGCCCGAACGGATTTTTGCGGTATGTTTCTGCAAACCCCGACGGATCCCGACGATGCAGTCCGACGAAAACTACCTTCTCTATGACGGCGATTGCCCCTTCTGCTCGAACTACGTGCGGATGATGCGGCTGCGCAAGGCCGCCGGGCCCATCGCCATGCTGAACATGCGCGACCATCCCGACCTGGCCGCGCACCATCGCGCGCAAGGCTATGACCTGAACCAAGGCATGCTGTTGCACCTGGACGGCCGCGACTACTGGGGCGCGGACGCCATCCACCGGCTGGCCTTGCTCAGCACGGGCAGCGATGTATTCAACCGCCTGAACGCCACCGTCTTCAGCAACGCGTGCCTGTCCAAGGCGCTCTATCCCTTCATGCGCACAGGCCGCAGTCTGACGCTGACGTTGCTGGGCAAGAAAAAAATGCCTTGATGCGCTTGCGGCGCGATTCCCGCACAATGCGGGCGGCCAGGCCCACGCCTGCGGAACGCACACCCGCAAGCGGCACGCCGGCCGTCCCCAGCCTTTTCACCCAAACAGCCCGGAACTGACCTGATGATCTACGTCTTTGGCGCCCTGCTTCTCGCGTTTACGTTGGCCGCTGTCATTTACCGCCGCATGCAGCGCAGGCCCGAGGACTCCGGCCGCGTCATGTCGCGCGACATGCTGGCCGGCGCTGCGATCTTCGCATTCATGGGACCGGCCGTCGCCATTGTGCTTATCGCCGTGACCATGTCCATCGGCGCCAAGGATCCGGAACTGCTCCTGTTCGGTCTCTATGGGCTGCCGTGGGCGTATCTGTTTGGCGGCTTGCCGGCGCTCTTCTGCGGGATGACGGCGGGCGCGCTCAAGCCGGTGGCGCCGTCCTGGCTGGCCGTCCTGCGCATGGGGGTCATTGGCGCGGCGTATGCCTTTGTCTTCTTGCTGACGTTCGGCACGCGCGACAGGTCGTTGGCAGCGCTGGGATTTCCGCTGTTCATGGGCGCCCTGCCCGCCGCAGTCGCCGGTCTGCTGTGCGCGCGGGTGTTCTACGGCAAGCCGGTGGCTATTCGCTAGCCCAGTTCAAATCCGGCGACGCCTCGCCATGCGCGTGAAAGTACAACAGCGCGGAAGCCGCCTTGGAACGGTCCACGCACTGGAACTGCGGATAACTGCCTGATTGGCCGCCGGCCACCAGATCCTGGTCGTGATCCTCGGATTTGGCGGGGTCGATCAGCGTGTGTATCCGCGTATCGCCGCCGCTAGAGATGAACACGACATAGGCGCCATCGCCGCCGCCGATCGACAGCACCGTGTCGTCGTCAATCACGAAGGCGGTCGAGCTGAAGACCGCGCCATCCAGCCTGTCCAGGGCGGCGAGCAGGTCGCCGTCGGTGGGGGTTTCATGTGCGCGCGTCAGCACCTCTTCGCCATGACGCATGTCTTCGATGATTTTGACGATCTTCACAGTGCTCCAGTCGCCGGTTGACGGCGCGTTCAGGGTGATTGCATGCAACGTGGTCCCATGCAAAGGGGGATAACGGTCGATACTACATCGGCCGTTATCCATGCCGCCATGTCCGCGCTTGAACGTTAACGAATCACTGAGCGCGCGAGGTGCGCGCGAAGAAGAATCGCAGCATCTCGGCCGTCGCATCCGGACCGGACCGATCCGTGTAGGACCCTTGATCCGATCCGCCTGCCCAGGCATGGCCGGCGCCGTGGACATCCCAGCGTTCGGCGACGATGTTGCCCGCGGCATCGCGGTACAGATGCCGGGTGCTGTCGCGCTTGCTGCCCGGGCCTGCCACCCGAAAGGTTTCGACGCGCGCGCCGGGCCCCACGCTGGCCGCGATCACGTTGTCGGCATTGGCAGGATTGACGGTAGCGTCGCGGTCGCCGTGGAACACGATGACCGGCACGCCGTTGCCGGCCGGTGCGGCGGGTTTCAGGCCCACGCCCTTCATGGCGGACAGCGCCGACGGCAGATCCGTCGCCGCGCCGGCAGCCAGCCCCGAATGCACACCTGCCGCGGCATACAACTCGGGATAGGCACCGGCCAGAATCGCCGCCATGGCCCCGCCCGCCGACAGGCCCGCGACATACACGCGCGTGGGATCAATGTTGTGGGCAGCGATCACTTCGCGCGTCATGCCGGCCAGAATGGACGGCTCGCCCCGGCCTTGCTGCTGGTGATTGTGCTTGAACCAGTTCCAGCACTTCTGCGGATTGGCGTCGCGCGATTGCACGGGATACAGCACATGAAAGCCCTGCTCGCGCGCGGCCGCATTCATGGCGGTGCCCGCTGCGAAATCGTCGGCGTCCTGCGTGCAGCCGTGCAGCATGACCACCAGCGGACGCGGCGCGCCATCCGGGTTTGGCGGCACATACAGCTTGTAGGCGCGTTGTCCGGACGAATTACGGAATGATCCCGCCGTGAACGTATCGCCCGCGGCGGCAGGCTTCTGCGCCGGCTGAGCGGCGTCGCCGGAAACGTGAGGCGCCGCGCCGGAGGCCCGGGCGGAATCCGGAACTTCCCAGGCTTCGACGTCGATGACATCGGCATCGTCCTGCCGGGCCGGCGCGGGCGCCAAACCGTTTCGCAGGGCGGTCTGAATGGCGGCGGTAGCTGCCGTCAGATCGCCGGCCTGGGTGAGCTGGGTAGCCCGGTGCATGAGGTGCTGGAAATCAGAGAGCATGAGGGTGACCTTTGGCTGCGCCGCAAGGGTCAGCGGATGCGCTGACGCAGGGCGGCTTTGACGGCGGGGCTGGCATGTAGCGCCCCCAGTACCGTCAGGGATTCGATGGTGGCGAGCGCGAGCTCGGGCGAGACATCAGCGGCGATGGTTGCCAGACCCAGCACCCGGATCTGAAGCATTTCGCCCGCGGCCTGAACCGCAAGCAGATCCTGGGCGGTGTAGTGCTGGATGCCGAGCACCAGCGTTTTGCGGCTGACGGCCTGGCGCACGGCGTCGCCATGGGTGGCAAGTTGGTTGCGAATGGCCGTGCGGATCAGATCCGTGCGGTTGGCGTAGAACCCTTCCTGGACGAGCAAATCAATCTGACCCAGGTCGACGTAACCCAGATTGATTGTGATTTTTTCGTCTGCAGGCTTGGGCGTGGAGGCGAGTTGAGAGGTGCGAGGCGGCATGGAACGAATCATAGACCATCCACTTGGATGGTCTATGGATGTTTCAACTTGATAGATCTGTCTGGCGGGGTGCTCGTCCTACGGTGCTTGTCCCGCGGTGCTGGTCTTGGCGTGCCGGTCTTATTGAGGCTGGTAAGCCAGGCGCCGCTCCGCTACTGTCGACACCAATCCCAGGGGATTTCTATGGCGCCACGCCTTGCATTGGGCTTGCTCGTGTCAATTGCCGGCACCGCGGCGGCCAGCGCCCAGCCGGCGCCGTCCGACCTGTACGGCGCGCTGATCGTCTCTTCGACCTATCGTTATTACGCCTCGATCCTGTACGGCACCGACACCGCGGCCCGCCGCAGCGCGCTCGCCGCTTGCCAGGAAGACGAGCCCCGGGCGGCCTGCACGGTGTACGCCAGCTTCAGAAACCAATGCGTGGCAGTGGCCGCGAACGGCGCGCAACACATCGTCGCCATCGGCGAGAAAACATGGGACCGACAGCGGACCGGGGATTACAGTCTGCGGTCATGCCGCGACCAGACGGGTTCCGCGTGCAGATTGGTGCTAAGCGCGTGCTCGACCCAGGCGCAACAACTGGAGGACCAGAGCGCCCGCGCGGGCCTGGACGGGGTGAAAAGGCCGGATTTCCAGACCCATCACGCCACCCCGCTTGTCCGATGAACTACAGTCTGTCGGGCAACGTTCACCCGAAAGGAAAGCATCATGGAAAATCCGTTTGGCGATTCCGACGAGCCGTCTGGCTCGCACCGGCAATATCTGGTCCTGATCGCCGCGTCCAAAGACAATGCCGCGCTCGCGCAGAAAATCCTGGAAAACATCAAGACCCACGTTGACGAGCGCGCAGCACCCTTGTGGATCGACGCAAAGGGAATCGGCGTGCTGGTGACGACGGAACTGGTCGCTTCCGAGATCTGGCGCGAGATGTTCCAGAAGGCGCCGGGGCAGGATTACGGCGACACGCGCAACCTGCTCATTGTGGAAATCGGCAAGGACTGGGCCGCCCGCCGGGACGACAAGATCGAACACTGGTTGGCCAGCCACGTCGGCGCGCCGTTGTCCGCGCCGAACCGCCCGAAACGCCGCTAGATAGAAGGCTCGCTCACGCCTGTCCGGCGCCGCCGGCAGTTTCCGGGCTGTTCCGCTTGGCCACGCGCTGCAGAAACGCATCCAGCGCCGGGTTGTCGTGCTGCGCGTGCCAGGCGAGGTACATGTCCGCATAGAGATCGCGCTGGCCGATCGGCCGGAACACGACACCTTCAAAACGCAGCTCGCGCGCGGAATCCGGCACGAGGCCCACGCCCAGCCCGGCCCGCACCAACGCCAGCAACGTGTGCGTCTGCCCGGCACGCTGCACATACTGCGGCTGCACGTCCACCAGCCCGAAAGCGCCCACGATACGGTCGTAGAAATACTTGCCTTCCCGGGGCGAATACAGCACAAACGGCTGCCCCTGCAGCAACCGCAGCGGCACGATGGCGTGCTCGCACAACGGCGAGTCGGCGGGCAGCGCCAGCACCAGCGGCTCACGCTCAAGCAGGCGCGACTCGATGCCTGCCTGCTGCGGCACGCTGCGCGCCAGGATGGCGTCCAGCTCATGGGCCAGCAGCAGTCGGCTGAGCTCGGTCGTCACGGTTTCGCGCAACTGGATCTCCACGCCCGGCAGCAGCTTGCGCGCCTGCACGATAAGCGACGGCATCAGGCGATACGAGGCCACCGCTGTGAAGCCCAATCGGATGTGGCCGGCTTCGCCGCCGGACGTGCGGCGCGCGGTAGCCGCGGCCTGCGCCGAAAACTCCAACAGGTGGCGCGCGTCCCGCAGGAAGCGCCGGCCGGCGGCGCTGAGCACCACCTGACGGCTGTTGCGCTCGAACAGGGTTACGCCCAGGTCCTGCTCCAGCAACTGGATCTGGCGCGACAGCGGCGGTTGCGTCATGCAAAGGCGCTCCGCGGCGCGGCCGAAGTGCAATTCCTCGGCAACGGCGATGAAGCACTCGAGCTGGCGAAATTCCATCGATTCAATCCTTGAATTGATTGATGCTATTTATAGCTCGAACGGCTATCCATGGACAGGCGTCCCTATACTCGGCGACAGGGTCGGATTCCGGCCCGCGAAGCATCAGGAGCCTTACCCGCAGCACCATTTTTTGCGGCCCCGCCGCCATCAACGCCATAAAAGAGAAAATCCATGGAGACAAAGAACACCGCCCGGATCCGCGTCCGGCTCCTCGCCGCGGCGCTGGCCCTGGCCGCCACCGCTGCCGTGCCGCACGCGGCCAGCGCCGCAGGCTATCCGGAACGCCCGATCAATCTCATCGTCCCCTTCTCGCCTGGCGGCGGCACCGATATCTCGGCGCGCCTGCTGGCCGCGGCCCTGGGTGAAAAGTTCTCGTCGTCGGTCGTGGTGGACAACCGCCCGGGCGCCGGCGGCCAGATCGCCGCCGACCTCGTGGCCCGTTCGCAGCCCGATGGCTACACGCTGCTGTTCGCGAACTCGGGCATGCTGGCGATCAACCCGTGGATCTACAAGCTGCATTCCGACCCGGTCAAGGCGTTCGCGCCCGTGTCGCTGTTCTCGGACCTGCCGTTCGTGCTGGTGGTGCCCGCCAGCCTGCCGGCCAAGAACGTGGCGGAACTGGTCACGCTGACCAAGTCCCAGCCCGGCAAGCACACCTTCGCCAGCTCGGGCACGGGCGGCGCGCCCCACCTGTCCGGCGAGATCTTCCAGGAGGCCACCGGCGTGGATCTGGTGCACGTGCCCTACAAGGGCGGCGGCCCCGCGATGACCGACCTGATGGCCGGCCGCGTCGACATGCTGTTTGCGTCCGTCCTGGAGACCATGCCCTACGTCACGGCCGGCAAGCTGCGCGCGCTGGCGGTGACGGGGTCCACACGCTCACCCGCCATGCCGGACGTCCCAACCATCGACGAAGCCGGCGTGAAGAATGCGCAGAGCGGCTCGTGGACGGCGGTGCTGGCCCCTGCTGGTACGCCGCAGGCCGTGATCGACAAGCTGTCCGAGGCGATCCGCGCCGTGGCTGCCGATCCCGCCGTCAAGGCCAAACTTGAATCGCAGGGCGCCGTGGCTCACGGCTCGACGCCTAAGGAGCTGCAGGATCTGGCCGCTAGCGAGCGCGAACGTTATGGGCAGATAATCAAGTCCCGCAACATCCAGACCAACTGATTCCGGTCCCGGCCCGCCTCGGCGGGCCTTTCCTTCTTACCTAGACAAGCCGTATCCATGACTGCATCCCTTCCCGCTTCCGCCGCCGATCTGCTGATGGTCGGTGCCCTGCTGCCTGAACTGGTGGCCGATCTGGAATCGCGCTACCGCGTTCATCGCCTCTGGGAGGCGCAGGACCCGGCGGCGCTGCTGCGCGAACATGGTGCCGCCATCCGCGGCATCGCCACCAGTGGCCGCTTCGGCGCGACAAAGGAATTGATCGACGCCCTGCCCGCCCTGGAAGGCATCTTCAGTTTTGGCGTGGGATACGACACCATCGACATCGCGGCGGCCAAGGCGCGCAACGTCGTGGTCACCAACACGCCGGGCGTGCTGGACGCCTGCGTCGCCGATACGGCATTGGCGCTGATGCTGGCCGTCTCGCGCCGCATCGCCGAAGCCGACCGCTTCGTGCGCGCCGGCCGCTGGCCCACCGAAGGATTCGGCCTGGGTTCGCGCATGACCGGCAAGCGCTGCGGCATCGTCGGCCTGGGCAACATCGGCCTGCAGATTGCCCGCCGCGCGCAGGCCTTCGACATGGAGATCCTGTACACCAACCGCAAGCCGCGTCCCGACGCGCCCGAGGGCTACCGCTATTGCCCGGACATCGTCCAATTGGCCGCGCAAAGCGACTTTCTGGTGCTGGCCGTCCCGGGCGGCGGCGCGACGCGCCACATGGTGAACGCGCAGGTGCTGGATGCGCTGGGCGCCGAAGGCTGGCTGATCAATATCGCGCGCGGCACGGTCGTCGATGAAGCCGCGCTGGTGGCGGCGCTGCAGAACAAGCGAATTGCCGGCGCCGGCCTGGACGTGTTCGAGCACGAACCCGCCACGCCCCCCGAACTGAACGCCATGGACAACGTGGTGATGCTGCCGCACATCGCCAGCGGCACCCACGAAACGCGCCGCGCGATGGCGGACCTGATGCGGGCGAATTTGGATTCGTGGTTCCGTGAGGGCCAGGTGCATACGCGCGTGGTGTAAGGCGCGACGGCCGACTTTCAGGCGGCCTCAACCTCCGGCGGATCGATCGTCTGTTGCAGGACGGGCATGGTGCGATCACAGCGCGTCCAACCCGACGCGACGTTGCGCCGGTCGTGCAGGTAATCCCAGTTGGCGCCGCAATCGCCACAAGTGAATGCCTCGTGCGTGACGCCGCGTTGCGCCAGCGGCAACGACCGGACATAGCCCAGGCTGATCAGGTTTTCATGCCCGGGCGCGCCCGCCTGATCCGCGGTGATGGCCGCGCATTGGCCGCACAGCATTATTTCCACTCCCTTTCATTTTGCTTTCAGGGAATGGTACGGACGAACGCGCGCGCAAGGCTCAACAATTCTCACATTCGGTATTGCAGCGTTACCCGTGAAAACACCGACACCTACCGGCAATCCGCGCGGACTATACTGGATAAATAAACAGTATTTTCCGCCATGCCGTTCAAAACCCCCCTCTCCCACACCGACCTGCGTTTCATCCGCGAGCGTCAGCCCTGGAACCCCGATGTGATCGCCCTGCTCTGGGAGGTCAAGCGGCTGCGTTCCATCCTGCTGCGCGCCTACCAGCTATCCGGCGACTTCAAGCGCCCGGCCGGAATCACCGGCGAGCTTTACGACGACTTCATGCGCGACCTGCAACACGAACCATGCGTGCTGGAGCGCGACGACATGAAGGATGCGCTGATGGAACCCGCCAACCGATTGCGCAAGGGGATGGCGCCTAGATAGCGCTGGAGTAGCGGCGCGCACGGGAGTATCGTCAAGACGCATCCCTGCCCCAGAACGGAGGCAACCCCATGCCTGACCATCCGCAAGCAGAACTGGAAACCGGTGCGTCGCAACACGGCAATCTCGTGCAATTCCTGCTGTGGATTGCAGCGCGTCCCCGCACATACGCCGAGACTATGGAAGCCTGGCGTACCCACTGCCCCAGGCTGTCGGCATGGGAAGACGCCACGGCAAATGGCCTCATCGACATGACGCCGGAACAAAGCACCGTGAAGGGCGAAGCCGTCCTGGTGCTGACGGAAAAAGGGCGGGCGCTGCTGGCGTCCAATGCGCCGATTCGGGATGCGCAGCCCGGGCACGACGAGTCCTAGCGCTCCACTCCGCCTCCCTCCGGACTTACCCTAAGTCCTTGAAATAACTCGCGGTAATTAAAAATGCGAGGTCATTCGCATTTAGGGAATTTACTTATGCCTTTTTAGTATTTGTAGGGCGCATACTCGAGCGGCCAGAATTCGTCCTTGGCATAAATCAAGACCAATGGAACTCCGTCAACTCGAGGCCTTCGCGGCCGTCATGTCCACCGGCAGCGTCACCGCCGCCGGACGGCTGCTGGGACGCTCGCAGCCGGCGATCAGCCGGTTGTTGCAGGAACTGGAGGCCGAAATCGGCTATCCCCTGTTCGCGCGCAGCGGTCCCCGCGTGACGCCGACCGAACAGGGGTTCCTGCTTTATGACGACGTTGAGCGCGCGCTGACCAGCCTGCAGCAAATTCGCGGCCGGGCCGACGAAATCGCGCGCGGTCAGGCGCAGCCGCTCCTGGTGACCGCCACGTCGGCCCTCGCCGCCGGTCTGGCGCCCGCTGCCCTCAAACGAATCGAAGACCGCCTCGGCGCCGCGCGCGTGCAGTTGCGCAGCGCCTCGCCCGAACGCGTGGTGCATGCCGTGCTGTCTGGCGCCGCGCAACTGGGCGTGACCAGCCTGCCGCTGGAGCACCGCGGTCTCACCGTGCATTGGATTGCCCAGGCGCCTTGCGTGGTCGCCGTTCCCGAAAACGATCCCGTCGCGCAGCATGCCGTGGTGCCGGTGTCGGCCCTGGCCGGACGCCGCCTCATCACCATGGCCAATCCCTATCGTCTGCGCCGCCGCCTGGACGCCGCGCTGGCGCACAACGTGCAGGCGCTGGGCACCATCGAAACCAATTCGTCCGTCAATGCCCTGGCCGCGGTCCGTGCCGGGCTTGGCGTGTCGGTGCTGGAACCCGTGACCGCCTACGGCTCGCCCGTGGCGGGCGTGGCGATCCGCCCCATCGACCTGGACATCCCCTTCTTTTTTGGGGTCATCACCCCGCAGTCGCAAACGCTGACGCCGGCCTGCCAAGCCATGGCGGACGCGTTGGCCGAAGCCGCCGCAGACCTGCTGCCCGGCTTTGTGCTGCATGACGCCTGCGAGCATTCGGCGCTATTGCAGTCGATCTACGGCGATGACGCCCCTGTTATGGAAACACCCGCATCATGAATCTGCCCATCGCCACCCCGCCGCAAGGCCTGCCCGCCCTGGAGGCGCGCCTTCGGCAAGACCTGTCCTGGCTGGAACTGCCCGCCAAGAACTGGGTGACACCCCGGCTGGTCGATGGTCAGCAGGTGCTGGACGTGGCCATCATCGGCGGCGGCATGGGCGGCCTTGCGGCGGCAGCTTCGCTCAAGCATCTGGGCATCGAGGCGCCGATCTTCGATCAGGCGCCCGAAGGCTACGAAGGCCCGTGGGCCACGACGGCCCGCATGGAAACGCTGCGTTCGCCCAAGCAACTGACCGGTCCCGCGCTGGGCCTGCCCGCGCTGACGTTCCGCGCCTGGTTCGAAGCGCAATTCGGCCTGGACGCCTGGGAAGCGCTGGACAAGATCCCGCGCCTGCAGTGGATGGACTACCTGCGCTGGTACCGCCGCGTGCTGAACCTGGACGTGCGCAACGAACACCGCATCCTGTCCGTGCAGCCGCGCGCCGACAAGCTGGTGGAACTGGCCATCCAGTCGCCGGCTGGCCGCAGCACCGTCCTGGCCCGCCGCGTCGTGCTGGCCACTGGCCGCGACGGCCTGGGCGGCGCGTATGTGCCTGACTTTGCCAAGAAATTGCCGCGCGACCGCTGGGCGCATTCGTCCGACGTGATGGACTACAACACGCTGGCCGGCAAGCGCGTGGGCGTCGTGGGCGCAGGCGCATCCGCCATGGACAGCGCGGCGACCGCGCTGGAAGCCGGTGCGGCCAGCGTCGACCTGCTGATCCGCCGCAACGACATCCCCCGCATCAACAAGGGCAAAGGCGCGGGCAATCCCGGCCTGACGCACGGCCACCTGACGCTGCCCGACGAATGGAAGTGGAAGATCCGCCACTACATCAACGCCGCGCAGGTGCCGCCCCCGCGCGGCAGCACGCTGCGCGTGTCGCGTCACCCGAATGCCTTCTTCAACCTGGGCTGTGGCGTGCTGGATCTGGCGCTGATCGACGACGAGATCCACGTCACCACGCCCAAGGGCGTGTTCGTGCTGGACTTCCTGATCTTCTCCACGGGCTTTCGCATCGACTGGACCGTGCGCCCGGAATTCGCGCCGCTGGCGCCTCATGTGCGCGCCTGGGGCGACCGCTACACGCCGCCCGCCGGCGAGGAAGACCAGGAACTGCATGACTCGCCCGACCTGGGCGCCGTCTTCGAACTGCAGGAAAAAACGCCCGGCGCCTGCCCCGGCCTGGATCGCGTCCACTGCTTCTCGTACCCCGCCGCACTGACGCAGGGCACGATCTCCGGCGACATCCCCGCCATCAGCGAAGGCGCCAAGCGCCTGGCGCAAGGCATCGCGGGCCTCTTCTACCGCGAAGACGTCGCCACGCACTACGCCAACATGGAAGCGTTCTCCGAGCCCGAAGTGTTTGGCGATGAGTGGACCCCAGCCCCGGCGCCGGCGACGGCCACGCAAGCGGAGACCGCGCAATGACCGCTTGGCTGCTACGCCGCGTGGCGCAGGCCGCCGTGGTCGTGCTCCTGATGACGTTGATCGTCTTCGTGGGGCTGCACGCCATCGGCAACCCCGTCGACATCCTGATCGGCCAGGACGTGGACCAGGTGGACCGCGCGCGCATCATCGCCGAACTCGGCCTGGACAAGCCCCTGTGGCAGCAGTACCTGGCCTTCCTGAACGGCGCGCTGCACGGCAATCTGGGCAACAGCTTCGTCTACAACATCCCGGCGATCGAACTGGTGATCCAGCGCCTGCCGGCCACGCTTGAACTGGCGATCACCGCCCTGTCGTTTGCCGTCATCGTCGGCTTGCCGCTGGGCCTGTTTGCCGGTCTGTACCCCGATAGCCGCGCGTCCAAAATGATCATGGCGGGCAGCATCGTCGGCTTCTCGCTGCCCACGTTCTGGGTCGCGCTGATGCTCATCATGGCGTTCAGCGTGTCGCTCGGCTGGCTGCCGGCCAGCGGCCGCGGCCAGACGGTGGAGTTTCTGGGCTTCCAGTGGTCGTGGCTGACGGCCGACGGCTGGCGTCACCTGATCCTGCCGGCGTTCAACCTGTCGCTCTTCAAGATCTCGCTGGTGATCCGCCTGACCCGCGCCGGCGTGCGCGACGTGATGCCGCTGGACTTCGTGAAGTTCGCGCGCGCCAAGGGCCTGTCGCCGTTCCGCGTGGTCTGTGTGCACGTGCTGCGCAACACCATGATTCCGCTGGTGACGGTGCTGGGCCTTGAACTGGGTTCGACCATCGCGTTTGCCGTCATCACCGAAAGCATCTTTGCGTGGCCCGGCGCCGGCAAGCTGATCCTGGACAGCCTGAACGCGCTGGACCGCCCCGTGATCGTGGCCTACCTGATCGTGGTGGTGTGCCTGTTCGTGACGCTGAACCTGATCGTCGACATTCTGTACAAAGTGCTGGACCCCCGGGTGCGGCTGGAGGCCACGGCATGAGTTCCGTATCCAATACCGCGCAGGCGCCTGCCCTGCGCCGCGAGTCGCCATGGCGCCGCAACCTGACCGAGTTCCTGTCGTCCAAGACGGCGGTGCTTGGCCTGGTGGTCGCCACGCTGCTGATCCTGGCCGCCGTGCTGGCGCCCTGGATCTCGCCGCAGAACCCCTATGACCTGCTGCAGATCGACGTGCTGGACTCGCGCCTGCCGCCCGGCACCATGAACGGCCTGGAGACCTTTCACTACTGGCTGGGCACCGACGGCCAGGGCCGCGACCTCTTGTCCGGCATTCTGTACGGCCTGCGCATCAGCCTGATGGTGGGCGTGGGCTCGGCGCTGATCGCCGGCGTCATCGGCACGCTGCTGGGCCTGCTGGCCGCCTACGCCGGCGGCAAGGTCGACGCCTTCATCATGCGTCTGGTCGACCTGATCCTGTCGTTCCCGTCCATCCTGGTCGCCATGATGATCCTGGCCTACCTGGGCAAGGGCGTGGGCAACGTGGTGCTGACGCTGGTGATCCTGGAATGGGCCTATTACGCCCGCACCGCGCGCGGCCAGGCTCTGGTCGAACGCCGCCGCGAGTACGTCGAAGCCGCCCGCTGCCTGGACATTCCCAACTGGCGGATCATGTTGAAGCACATCCTGCCCAACTGCCTGCCGCCGCTGATCGTGATCGGCACGCTGCAGATCGCACGCGCCATCACGCTGGAAGCGACGCTGAGCTTCCTGGGCCTGGGCGTGCCGGTGACCGAACCGTCGCTGGGCCTGCTGATTTCCAACGGCTTCCAATACATGCTGTCCGGCGAATACTGGATCAGCTTCTACCCCGGCATCGCGCTGCTCATCACCATCGTGGCGATCAATCTGGTGGGCGACCGCCTGCGCGACGTGCTGAACCCGAGGACCCACAAATGACCGACCGCTCCGCCTCGGCTGGCGCGCCGGCCACGCTTGAAGTGCGCAACCTGCGCACGCAGTTCCATACCCGCGCGGGCGTGCTGCCCGCCGTGGATGGCGTCTCTTTTAAGCTGGAACGCGGCAAGATCCTGGGCCTGGTCGGTGAGTCCGGCTCGGGCAAGTCCGTCACGGGCTTCTCCATCATGGGTCTGGTCGACGCGCCGGGCCGCATCGCCGGCGGCGAGGTCCTGTTCCAGGGCCGCGACCTGACCAAGCTGGCACCCCGCGAACTGCGCAAATTGCAGGGCAACCGCATCGCCATGATCTTCCAGGATCCGATGATGACGCTGAACCCCGTGCTGCGGGTGGACGTGCAGATGATCGAGACCGTGCGCGCCCACACCAGGATGAGCAAGGCCGAAGCCCGGATCCTGGCGCGCGACACGCTGGGCATGATGGGCATTCCCAGCCCCGAGGAACGCCTGCTGGCCTTTCCGCATCAACTGTCCGGCGGCATGCGCCAGCGCGTGGCCATTGCCATCGCCATGCTGCACCGCCCGGATCTCATCATTGCCGACGAACCCACGACCGCGCTGGACGTCACCATCCAGGCGCAGATCCTGTCCGAAGTGCAGAAGCTCGCGCAGCAGCACGGCACCAGCCTCATCTGGATCACGCACGACCTGTCCGTGGTGGCCGGCCTGGCCGACGACGTAGCCGTCATGTACGCCGGCCGCATCGTCGAACATGGCAAGGTCGACGACGTGCTGGACCGTCCGCAGCATCCGTACACCGTGGGCCTGATCGACAGCCTGCCCAGCAACAACCAACGCGGCCAGCGCCTGCGCCAGATTCCCGGCATGACGCCGAATCTGCTGCACCTGCCGGCCGGCTGTGCGTTCTCGGCGCGCTGCGCGCGCGCCACCGCCGCCTGCGGCCAGCAACCCGGCATCACCCAAGCCTTACCCGAACACGACGTGCGCTGCTTCCATCCTTCCATCCAGATCCACCGCGAGGTGGCGGCATGAGCGCAACCGCCAACGCCCCCACCCCGCTGATCGACCTGCGCCAGGTCAGCAAGCGCTTCGGCGAACGCAAGATCGGCGCCGCCGGCCGCGCAATGCAATCGCTGGGCCTGTCCAAGCCGCCCGCCATCACGCGAGCCGTGGATCACGTCGACCTCATCGTGAACCCCGGCGAAGTCGTCGGCCTGGTTGGCGAATCCGGCTGCGGCAAATCCACGCTGGGCCGCATTGCGGCCGGCCTGCTCACGCCCTCGGGCGGCGAGGTCCGCATCAACGGCGTGCGCCCGGCCGACATGAGCGCGGCCGAGGCCCACGCCGCGCGCCTGAAGGTCCAGATGATCTTCCAGGACCCCTACGCCAGCCTCAACCCGCGCCTGCGCGTGGACGAGATCGTCGGCGAAGCGGCGCGCATCCATGGCCTGGTCGGCAACGGCGACTTCGACGACTACGTCAGCGCGCAGCTCGAACGCGCCGGCCTGGACCCGGCGTTGCGCCAGCGCTACCCGCACCAGTTCAGCGGCGGCCAGCGCCAGCGCATCGGCATCGCCCGCGCGCTGGCCGTGCAGCCGTCCATGCTGGTCTGCGACGAAGCCGTGGCCGCGCTGGACGTGTCGATCCAGGCGCAGATCCTGAACCTGTTCATGGATCTGCGCGAAGAGCTGAACCTGACGTACCTCTTCATCAGCCATGACCTGGGCGTGGTCGAACATCTGTCCGACCGAGTCGTCATCATGTACCTGGGCCGCGTCGTGGAGACGGCGACCGTGGAAGAGGTCTTCCAGCGTCCCAACCACCCGTACACCCAGGCGCTGCTGGCCGAGATCCCCACCCTGAAGTCGCGTCACAAGATCTTCACCGCGATCAAGGGCGAGATCCCCAGCCCGCTCAATCCGCCCTCTGGCTGCCATTTCCATCCGCGATGTCCGCACGCGATGCCGCGCTGCAAGACCGAGGTTCCCACCCTGAAGGGAATCGCCATCAACCACCTGAGCGCCTGTCACCTGAACGACATGGCTTGACGATCACTGGCCGCGGCGCCACCGCTGCGGCCGCTGGACCCACACCGTTCCCCCTTTACCAAGGATTCCGGACAATGAAACGCCTGATTCTCTCGACCCTTACCGCCGCCATCCTGGGCGCCTCGGCCGCAGCCTCTGCCGACAACCTGTCGATCGGTTTTGCCGACCCGCTGTCGTCGCTGGACCCGCAACTGAACAACCACGCCGGCGACCGCTCGGTGGCCCTGCACTTCTGGGACCTGCTGATCGAAAACAAGTGGAACAAGCTGCAGCCGGGTCTGGCCGTGAGCTGGAAGCCGCTGGACAACACGACCTGGGAATTCAAGCTGCGTGAAGGCGTCAAGTGGCAGGACGGCACGCCGTTCACCGCCGACGACCTGATCTACTCCTACACCCGCGCCCGCGGCGTGCCCGGCAGCGTCGCCACCTACGCCGGCTACCTGCGCACCATCGACACGATGACCGCCAAGGATCCGCTGACGCTCATCGTCAAGACCAAGGCCCCGAACCCCGACCTGCCGCTGAACCTGGCGTCGATCCACGTCGTCAGCAAGCACGTCGGTGAAAAGTCCTCGACCGAAGACTACAACTCGGGCAAGGCCATGGTCGGCACCGGCCCCTACAAGTTCGTCTCGTACACCCCCGGCGACCGCGTCCTCATGGAACGCAACGACGCCTACTGGGGCGACAAGCAGATCTGGGAAAAGGTCAACTACCGCTACATCAACAACGCCGCCGCCCGCACCGCCGCCCTCTTGGCCGGCGACGTCGATGTGATCGACAAGGTCTCGGTGTCCGACCTGGCCAAGCTGCAGAAGGCCTCGAACATCTCGGTCTACCCGTACGACGGCCTGCGCGTCATGCTGCTGCAACCCAGCTTCAACCCCGCGCCCAACCAATACATCACCGACAACAACGGCAAGCCGCTGGACAAGAACCCGCTGCTGGACGTGCGCGTGCGTCAAGCCCTGAACCTGGCCATCAACCGCAAAGCCATCGCCGACCGCATCCTGCAAGGCGCCGCCACCGAAGCCAACCAGTGGATGCCCAAGGGCACCTTCGGCTACAACCCCGAGATCAAGGACATCCCCAACGACGTCGCGCAAGCCAAGAAGCTGCTGGCCGAAGCGGGCTTCCCGGATGGCTTCAAGCTGACCATGCACGTGCCCAACGACCGCTACCCGCAAGGTCCGGAAACGGCCCAGGCGGTCGCGCAGTTTTGGACCCGCGTGGGCGTGAAGACGCAAGTGGAAGTCGTGCCGTGGGCCGTGTACTCGGGCCGCGCCAACAAGAACGAATTCGCCGTCAGCATGCTGGCGTGGGGCAACGGCACGGGTGAAGCCAGCTACGCGCTGGTCAACATCCTGGCCACCGTCGATGCCAAGAAGGGCCTGGGCGCCTCCAACTGGGGCCACTACACCAACGCCAAGGTCGACACCGCGCTGGAGCAATCCACCTCGGAATTCGACGTGGCCAAGCGTGAAGCCATCCTGCGCGACTCCGTCAAGCTCGTGTCCGATGACGTCGGCATCATCCCGCTGTTCCACTACAAGAACATCTGGGCGACCAAGAAGGGTCTGAAGGTCACGCCGATGACCAGCGACCGCACGGCCGCCATGATGGTCACCAAAGTCTCGGACAAGTAAGCCATGGCGCCGACCCTGACCATCACCCCCGCGGACGCCCTCATCGACGTCCCGCGCCAGATCCGCGTCGAACACGTGGCCCCCGGCGCGACCGTCGAGATCACCACTCACCCGCAGCGCTTCGGCCTGGGCCTCGCTCTGCATGGTGTGG
>NZ_DAMCTG010000012.1:0-48630 GCF_032113835.1 Achromobacter sp.
CGGCAAGCACTTCATCTGGGGCGCCACCGCGGGCATGCTGCGCAATCTCTATCACCTGCTGCGCCACGGATTTGCGCCGCGCTGATCCGCGTTGGAACAGACGGCCCTGCAAAAGCCAACGGCCCCGATCGGGGCCGTTTTCAATGGGACGGCGTCACGCGTCAGTAACGCTGCTGCCCTGCCAGGTTTTCCTCAAGGATGCGCTCGTACAACGCGTAGCGCGCCGGATCGATCTTGCCGTCCCGCAGCGCCGCCACCACCCCACACCCAGGCTCGTGTCGGTGCGTGCAGTTGTAGAAGCGGCATTCCTCGATGGGCTGCGTGAACTCCGGAAATCCGCGAATGATGTCGTCTCGCGTCAGGTGGTGCAGTCCGAAGGCTTGAAACCCTGGCGAATCGATCAGGTCGCCGCCCGGCTCAGGCAGGTGGTAGAGGCGCGTGCTGGTCGTGGTGTGCTTGCCCATGTCCAGCGCGGTGGAGTGCTCGCGCGTCGCCGCGGCGGCGCCCGGCACCAGCGCGTTGAGCAGCGTGGACTTGCCCATGCCGCTCTGTCCCAGCAGCAGGTTCGTGCGGCCGGCCAGGCGCGGCGCGAGCAACGTGTGGACTTTTTCGGGCTCGAGCGCGCTCAGCTCGATGATGTCCACGCCCAACGCCGCGATGGGCGCCAGCCGCGCGCGGGCGGCCGGCAGCTCGTCGGTCAGGTCGGTCTTGTTCAGGACGATGAGCGGCGCGATGCCGGCGCTCCAGGCGCCAGCCAATGCGCGGCCGGTAAGGTCGTCCGAAAACGTGGGCCGGACGGCCACGACGATCAGCAGCTGGTCGACGTTGGATGCAAACTGCTTGGACCGCATTTCGTCGGACCGATAGAGCAGGTTGCTGCGCGGCAGGATGGCGTCAATGGCGCCTTCGTCCTTGCCCTGCGGCGTGATCTTGACCCGGTCGCCCACCGCGGCGCCGGTCTTCTTGCCGCGCGGGAAGCATTTGCGCAGGGCGCCATCGGCCAGTTCCACGGTGTAGTGGCGGCCATGCGCGGCGATGATGCGGCCTTCCATCGGCGCGCTCATGCGGCGGCCGCCATCAGGTGGCGGATACGCACGGCGGCAGGAGGGTGACTGTCGTAAAAGGCGGAATGCACAGGGTCGGGTGTCAGGGTTGCAGCGTTGTCGTCGTACAGCTTGACCAGCGCCGAGACCAGGCGGTCCGGCGAGCTTTGCTCGGCGGCATAGCGGTCCGCTTCGAATTCGTCGCGGCGCGAATACCAACTGGCCAGCGGCGTCAGCATGAAGGTGAATACAGGAATGACCAGGAAGAAGAGCAGCAGCGCCATCGCGTCGTTGCGGCCGCCCAACTGCGGCATCACGCCCAGGCCCACATAGAACCACGGCTGCTGGGCGATCCAGCCCAGGATCGCAAAGAACACCAGCGCGGCGGCAAAGCTGAAGATCACGCGCTTGATGATGTGGCGCTTGGCGAAATGCCCCAGCTCGTGCGCCAGCACGGCTTCGATCTCGTCGGCGTTCAGGCGCGCCAGCAGGGTGTCGAAGAACACGATGCGGCGGGATTTTCCGAAGCCCGTGAAATAGGCGTTGCCGTGGGCCGAACGGCGCGAGCCGTCCATGACGAACAGGCCATTCAAGGCAAAGCCGCAGCGCTGCGCCAGACGCTGGATGCGGCCGGCCAGTTCGGGATCGGACAGCGGCGTGAACTTGTTGAAGAGCGGGGCGATGAACATCGGATAGATGATCAACAGGGCCAGGTTGAACACGGTCCATAGCGCCCAGGCCCACACCCACCAGTAGGCGCCTGCGCTGCCCATCAGCCACAGCACCGCGGCGGCCAGCGGCAGGCCCAGCACCGCCGCCACCAGCAGCCCCTTGGCGGCGTCGGCCACGAACAGGCCCGGCGTCATGCGGTTGAAGCCAAATCGCGCCTCCAGCTTGAACTGCCGCCACAGCGTGAAGGGCAGACCGAGCAAACCCAGCACCAGCGCAACCACCACCAGCAGCAGCATCTGCCGCACGAAGTCGTTGCTGGTAAGCTGGCTGACCATCAGATCGATGAACTGCAGGCCGCCCACCAGCGTCAGGGCGACCAGCACCAGAGCGTCATAGGTGCGCTCGAGCATGCCCAGCCGAACCCGCGCCACGGTGTAATCCGCCGCCCGCTGATGGCTGGCCAGCCCGATGCGATGGGAGAATTCCGCAGGCACCTGGTCGCGATTGCGGGCGACGTGGCGGATCTGGCGCGACGCCAGCCACATGCGCACGGCAATATCGGTCAGCAGGAAGGCAACGAACAGCAGTGTGAACATGGGCAAAGCGTTTTGCTCAAGAAGGGATGTGCGAAAATCGCGCGTTTTAAAGGCAAATTATATGGCTGCGAACGAAAACCGCCTGATCTGGCTCGACATGGAAATGACGGGGCTGGACCCCGAAAAAGAACGCATCATCGAAGTCGCCGTCGTGGTGACCGAGCCTGACCTGACGGTCGTGGCCGAAGGACCGGTGATCGTGGTGCACCAGTCCGACAGCCTGCTCGACGCGATGGACAACTGGAACAAGTCGACTCACGGCAAGAGCGGGCTGATCGACAAGGTCAAGGCGTCCACGGTGTCCGAGGCAGAGGCAGAGGATACGCTGTTGGCGTTTCTTGCGCAGCACGTGCCGGCGGGCAAATCGCCGATGTGCGGCAACACCATCAGCCAGGACCGCCGGTTCATGTTTGCGTACATGCCGCGCCTGGAACAGTTCTTCCACTACCGCAACCTCGACGTGAGCACGCTCAAGGAGCTGGCGCGCCGCTGGGCGCCCGCCGTCTACAAGGGATTCGAGAAAAAGAGCCGCCACGAAGCGTTGGCCGATATCTACGAGTCCATCGACGAGCTCAAGTATTACCGCGAGCATTTCCTGAAGGTCTGAGACGGGCGGCGGACTGCCGGGTTCCATCGGATACCCGGCCGCGCTGCCGCACCTTGCTTCCATGCCTTCCTATTCCGTCGCGCAGATCCGCCAAGCCGAGCAGCGCGCCCTGGCCACCGGGCGTGCGCTGATGCCGCTGGCCGGCGCGGCGGCGGCCAACTTCGTGGCCGAGCGGGCTCCCGCCCACGGGAGGATCCTGGCGCTTGCCGGGCCTGGCAACAACGGCGGGGACGCATTGGAAGCGGCCGCGCTGTTGCTGGCGAAGGGATTCGATGTCCAGGTGGTGCTGCCCGCGGGTCCCGGCAAGCTGCCCAATGATGCCGCCCGCGCGTGGGCCGGCTGGCAGGCCGCGGGTGGCGACACGCGGACGCACACCGTCCTTCCAAACGGACAGCCGTTCGATCTGGTCATCGACGGGCTGTTCGGCATCGGCCTGAACCGTCCCCTGGATAGTGCGTGGCAATCCCTGATCGACGCCATCAACGCGTTGCAGGCGCCGGTGCTGGCGCTGGATGTGCCAAGCGGCATCGACGCCGACACCGGCCGGGCGCTGGGCCGCCCGATCCGGGCGCGCTGGACGCTGTCGTTCATCGCCCGCAGCCGCGGATTGGCGGTTCCGGGCGCCGGCCACGACGCGGCGGGGGAATGTCACGCCGATACGCTGGGCGTTGCCATGCCTGGCGCTGACGATGTGGTCAGTTGAACGCGCCCGTGACGGTTGTCAGGCAGGCCGGCCGCCAAAGCGCGATTCGACCTCGGGCGACAGGGGGCGGTAGCGGTCGTTGTCCTGGCCGGCCAGCGCATTCAGGTGCGTTTCGGAGGGATCGAACACTTTCCAGTAAAGCCGTCCGCACAATTCCCGGGCGGCGTGGCCGGGCCAGTTGTCGGGCAGCATGGGGGCGGGCAGTTGCGGGTCGTGCAGCACGATCCGGCGCCAGTTGTGCAGCACCATGACCCGGACGGTGAACGCCTCGGCGGGCGAAGGCGCCTCCTCCAGCAGCTTTTCCAGCGGACCGAAGTTGCGCGAGAACTGCCGATATTGCTCGGCCACGTCGTCCAGGTTCCAGCATTGCGTGGCCAGGCTGGCGATCGGCAGCCCGCCGGCGCCCGCCAGATCGCGGGCCGACAGCACCAGGGCCCGGTCCGGAATGCCCAGTTTTTCGAGAATGTCGTGCGCGGCGCGCGCCTCGGTGTGCGGATGCGCGAACAGACCCGGCGCGATCATGCCGAACCCTTCCCACGTCAATTCGCGGCGCAGCTCGCCGCGTTCAGCCAGTCCGTTGCCCGTGCGCGGCAGCGCGACCAGCGTCCATTCCCCGTTCCATTCCTTGGCGCCGCCCACGTAAATGCGCTGCGACGCGTGCGACGTGTGCCGCATGCCCTGTTCGGAAATCAGGTAGAGGCTGCGCCGGCCGTGGCGTTCGGACTGCAGCCAGTTCTGCGCCACCAGGCGAAAGACGCTGGTGCGCAGCAGGCGTTCGTTGATGCCGAGGGGCGCGAGCAGCTCGATCAGGCTGCCCAACCAGATGGCGCCGCCGTGCGGGGCGAGCGCATCGCCCAGCACGCTGACACAAAGCGATTTCGCGCGGGGCGGATCGCTTTTTAATAAGCGGGACAGAGCGCGTTCAAAAGACGACTGAGGGTTGGCCATGAGGAGGGCCGCGGGCGGCCGATATCGGGATGCTGGATATGATACATAAATCCAATGTGATACAGATTTGAGTTTGACAATGATTTTTTTGTATTAAATAATCGTCTCATGACATGACGGCACTGCGCAGCGTTTGCTTTGCGTTTTCGCAAACCGTCTCAAGGAGACAACTATGTACGCTCAACTCGTCGAAACCGGCGTCAAGCAGGTCAAGACCGCGGACCAGCTTGAAGGCCTGGAACAGACGTTCCAGCGGCGCATCGACGACGGCGTCCGCATCGAGGCCAAGGACTGGATGCCCGAGGCCTACCGCAAGACGCTCGTGCGGCAGATTTCACAGCACGCGCACTCGGAAATCGTGGGCATGCTGCCGGAAGGCAACTGGATCACCCGCGCGCCGTCCCTCAAGCGCAAGGCCATCCTTCTGGCCAAGGTGCAGGACGAAGCGGGCCACGGGCTCTACCTGTACAGCGCCGCCGAAACCCTGGGCGTGTCGCGCGACGACCTGATCGACGACCTGCACGCCGGCCGCGCCAAATACTCCAGCATCTTCAATTACCCCACGCTGAGCTGGGCCGACATCGGCATGATCGGCTGGCTGGTCGACGGCTCGGCGATCATCAACCAGATCCCGCTGTGCCGCTGTTCCTATGGCCCGTATGCACGCGCCATGGTGCGCGTCTGTAAGGAAGAGTCCTTCCACCAACGCCAGGGTTACGACCTGCTCATGCAGATGTGCCTGCACGGTACGCCCGAACAGAAGGCGATGGTCCAGGACTCGCTCAACCGCTGGTGGTGGCCCGCGCTGATGATGTTCGGTCCGTCGGATGCGGATTCGCCCAACAGCGCCCAGTCGATGGCCTGGAAGATCAAGCTCTTTTCCAACGACGAGCTGCGCCAGAAGATGGTGGACCAGACCGTGCCGCAGGCCGAGTACCTGGGCCTGACCGTGCCGGATCCCGATCTGAAGTGGAACGCCGAACGCGGTCACTACGACTTCGGTGAGATCGACTGGTCGGAGTTCTACGCCGTGCTCAAGGGCAACGGCCCGTGCAATCGCGAACGCCTGGCCGCGCGCGTGAAGGCGCACGAGGACGGGGCCTGGGTGCGCGACGCGCTAGTCGCCTACGCCGACAAGCAGTCGGCCCGTAAAGCCGCTTGAGGTCCCCCCCCCGGAGCGCTGCGCGCTTCCCCCCCCAGGGGGGCGCCGCAGCGGACCGGCGGAGCCCGGATCCGCGCGGCCCCGCTGGCCCTCGCTGGCGCTTCGGGATGCGTGACTTTCTGGACACCTTCTTTTCATTTATTGCAGACCGTCGGCGCGATGCGCCCCGGCACTAGAGGAAATCCATCATGAGCAAAGACTGGCCTCTGTGGGAAGTCTTCATCCGCAGCCAGCACGGCCTGGCGCACAAGCACGTGGGCAGCCTGCACGCGCCGGATGCGGAAATGGCGATCAATCACGCCCGCGACGTGTACACGCGCCGCAACGAGGGTCTGAGCATCTGGGTGGTGCGCGCGTCCGATATTTCGGCCAGCAGCCCGGGCGACAAGGATCCGCTGTTCGAGCCGGCCAACAGCAAGGTCTACCGGCATCCGACCTTCTTCCCGATGCCCGAAGAAATCAAGCACATGTAAGGGCGGGTGGGGGAGACATGGACAAAGCACTGTTTGAATACCTGCTGCGCCTGGGCGACACGTCGCTCATCCTGTCGCAGCGGCTGGGCGCCTGGACGGGCCACGGTCCCATCCTTGAAGAAGACCTGGCGCTGACTAACACCGCGCTCGACCTGCTGGGCCAGGCCCGCATGTGGCTGACGCTGGCCGGCGAGGTCGAGGGCGCGGGCCGCGACGAGGACGCGCTGGCCTACCTGCGCGACACGCACGAATACCGCAACGCGCTGCTGGTCGAGCGCGACAACGGCAACTACGCCGACACCATGGCGCGGCAGTTCCTGTTCGACGTCTGGCATTACTTCCTGCTGCAGCGCCTGGAGGCGTCCACCGACGAGCGCGTCGCGGCCATCGCGGCCAAGTCGCTCAAGGAAGTGACCTACCACGTGCGCCGTTCCTCGGACATGGTGGTGCGCCTGGGCGACGGCACGGCGGAAAGCCACGCCAAGATGCAGGCCGCCATCGACGACGCCTGGCGTTTCACGGGCGAGCTCTTCACCGATGACGCCATCGACCAGGACGTCGCGGCGCGCGGCATCGGCTGTGCCCTGTCTGCGCTGCGCCAGCCGTGGCTTGCGCACGTGCGGGAAGTGCTGGAAGAAGCCACGCTGACCGTTCCCGATGAAGCCGCCGCCAACCACGCCGCGCATCGCGGCGGCCGCCAGGGCAAGCACACCGAGGCGCTGGGCTACGTGCTGGCCGAGATGCAGCATCTGCACCGCGCCTACCCGGGAGCCACGTGGTGAACGCGCTCGCGCCCATTTCCGCCGACCAGGTCTACGCCTGGCTGCAGGAGGTCCCGGACCCCGAGATCCCCGTGCTGTCCGTGGTGGACCTGGGCGTGGTGCGTGAGGTGTCGTGGGACGGCGACGCCTGTGTCGTCGTCATCACGCCCACCTATTCGGGCTGTCCGGCCATGCGCGAAATCACGCAGGACATCTGTCAGACGCTCGAACGCCACGGCGTGTCCGAGGTCCGGGTGGAGACGCGCCTTGCGCCCGCTTGGACGACCGACTGGATGAGCGAAAAGGGGCGCGAGGCGCTCAAGGGCTACGGCATCGCCGCGCCCGCCGAACGCGCCATCGACATCTCGGGCATCAGCCGCCGCACGGCCGCCCCGGCCATCGCTTGCCCGCGCTGCGGGTCGCGCGATACGCGGATGGTCAGCAATTTCGGGTCGACGTCGTGCAAGGCGCTGTATCGCTGCGTCTCGTGCCGCGAGCCCTTCGATTATTTCAAGACTCACTAAAGAGTGGTTTCGAGATGAGCCAGAACCAATTCCATGCTTTGAAGGTGGCCTCGGTTGCGCGCAATACGCGCGATGCCGTGGTCGTGACCTTCGACCTGCCCGACGCGCTGACGAACGAGTTCGCCTTCCTGCCCGGCCAGTACCTGACGCTGCGCACCCAGCTCAATGGCGAAGAACTGCGCCGCTCGTACTCGATCTGTTCGGCGCCGCGCGACAAGCTCCTGCGCGTGGCGATCAAGAAGGTCGACGAAGGCGTGTTCTCGAGCTGGGCCAATCACGAACTGCAGCCTGGCCAGACCCTGGAGGTCATGGCGCCGGCGGGCAACTTCACGGTGGACTTTTCGCCCGAGAACCAGCGCCACTATGTGGCGTTTGCCGTGGGCAGCGGCATCACGCCCGTGTTTTCGCTGGTCAAGACGGCGCTGTCGACCGAGCCGCGCAGCAAGTTCACGCTGTTCTTCGGCAACCGCGCCTCGTCCGCCGTGCTGTTCCGCGAGGAAATCGAGGACCTGAAGAACCTGTACATGGACCGCTTCTCGCTGGTCTATGTGATGAGCCGCGAAACGCAGGACATCGAGCTCTTCAACGGCCGCCTGGATGGGGACAAGGTCGACCAGCTCATGTCGGCCTGGATGAGCCCCGAGGATATCGATTACGCTTTTGTGTGCGGTCCGCAGACCATGACCGAGAGCGTGGTCGAGCGGTTGCAGGCGCGCGGCATCCCCAAGTCGAACATCAAGTTCGAACTCTTCGGCGCGCCCAAGGGTCCGCGCGCGCTGCGCACCGGCCAGGACGCCCCGCAGGCGCCCGGCAAGGGACAGTGCGAAGTCACCGTGGTGCAGGACGGACACAGCCGCATGTTCGTCATCGACAAGAACAAGGACAGCGTGCTGGATTCGGCGCTGGCGCAGGGCATCGAACTGCCGTATTCGTGCAAGGGTGGGGTGTGTTCCACCTGCCGTTGCAAGGTGATAGAAGGCGAGGTGGACATGGACGCCAACTTCGCCCTTGAAGATTATGAAGTCGCGCGCGGGTTCATCCTGAGCTGCCAGAGCTTTCCGGTCAGCGACCGGCTGGTCATCGACTTCGACCAGGAAACCTGACCCGGCGCACGCCAGGCAAGCATTCAAAACTTATTGGAGAGACGAGCGTGTCCCAGAAATTCTTTGAACGTCACCAGCCCCTGCTGGAACAATCCCTGGCAGCCGCCGCGCTGCGCGGCTACTGGAGCCCGTTTGCCGAGTCGCCCAGCCCGCGCAACTATGGCGAGACCGCCAACGACGAAGGCCGCGCCGCCTTCGAAGCGCTCCAGGGCAAGCCCTTTCCGCTGAACCTGCACGATGCCGACGGCGTTGTGGGCGGCGAGAAGTCGCCCTACGGTTTCGACCTGGGCATCACGTATCCGCGCGTGCCGGCGGACAAGCTGATCGCCGCCTCCAAGCGCGCGCTGGAAGACTGGCGCCGCGCCGGTCCCCACGCCTGGGTGGGCGTGTCGCTGGAAATCCTGTCGCGCCTGAACAAGCTCAGCTTCCAGATCGCCTACGCGGTCCAGCACACCACGGGCCAGGGCTTCATGATGGCCTTCCAGGCCGGCGGCCCGCACGCGCAGGACCGCGGCTTTGAAGCCGTCACCTACGCCTGGCAGGAAATGTCGCGCATCCCGGGCATCGCCGTCTGGGAAAAGCCGCAGGGCAAGAACGATCCCATCCGCATGGAAAAGCAGTTCACGGTTGTGCCGCGCGGCGTCGCGCTGGTGATCGGCTGCTCGACCTTCCCGACGTGGAACGGCTACCCCGGCCTCTTCGCCAGCCTGGCGACGGGCAACACCGTCATCGTCAAACCCCACCCGGGCGCGATCCTGCCGCTGGCCATCACCGTGAAGGTGGCGCGCGAAGTGCTGCAGGAAGCCGGCTTCGATCCCGACGTGGTGCAACTGGCCGCCCATGAGGCCGGCGACGACACCGCGCAAAAGCTGGCGCTGGACCCGGCCGTCAAGATCGTCGACTTCACGGGCAGCACCGCCAACGGCGACTGGCTCGAAAACAATGCGCGCCAGGCTCAGGTCTACACCGAGAAGGCCGGCGTGAATCAGGTCATCATCGATTCGACGAACGACCTGAAGGGCGTGGCCCGCAACCTGGCGTTCTCGCTGGCCCTGTATTCCGGCCAGATGTGCACCGCGCCGCAGAACATCTACGTGCCGCGCGACGGCATCAACACGCCGGAAGGCCGCGTCAGCTTCGACGACGTGGCCGCCGCGCTGGGCGTGGCGCTGGAAAAGGTCGGCGCCGATGCCGCCAAGGCCGTCGAGCTGACGGGCGCCATCCAGAACGAAGGCATCGTCGAGCGCATCGAGAAGGCCCGCGCGCTGGGTCTGCCCGTGGTGGCGGACAGCAAGACGCTGGCGCATCCCCAGTTCGAAAACGCCCGCGTGCGCACGCCGCTGCTGCTGCGCACCGAGGCCGGCAATGCGGCGCTCAGCCAGGAGTGGTTTGGCCCCATCGCGTTTGTCGTCGCCACGGATTCCACCGCCCACAGCATCCAGCTCGCGCGCGACAGCGTCATCGAGCATGGCGCGCTGTCGCTGTCGGCCTACACGACGGATGACCGCGTGGCCGAGCAGGTGCAGGACGCCGCCGAAGTGTCGGGCGTGTCGCTCTCGCTGAACCTGACGGGCGCGGTGTTCGTCAACCAGACCGCCGCCTTCAGCGACTTCCACGGCACCGGCGCCAATCCGGCGGCCAATGCGGCGCTGTCGGACACGGCTTTCGTGTCGAACCGCTTCCGCGTGGTGCAAACCCGCCGTCACATCTAAGCCGGGCGATCGCAGATGAGCTATCAGGATATTCAATTCGACCTGTCCGGCGGCATTGCGCGCCTGACGCTGAACCGCCCGGACAAGCTGAACAGCTTCACGGCCAACATGCATGCCGAAGTGGCCGACGCGCTGACTCGCGTCGAAACCGAAGGCGCGCGCGTGCTGGTGCTGACGGGCGCGGGCCGCGGCTTCTGCGCCGGCCAGGACCTGAGCGAGCGCAAGCCCGCACCCGACGGCACGCCGCCCGACCTGGGCGAGACCGTCGACAAGTTCTACGGGCCGCTGGTGCGCCGGCTCAACGCCTTGCCCATGCCGGTCGTGGTGGGCGTGAACGGCGTGGCGGCGGGGGCGGGCGCCAATCTGGCCTTCGCGGGCGACATCGTTATCGCCAAGGCCTCGGCCAATTTCATCCAGTCGTTCTGCCGCCTGGGACTCATCCCCGACACGGGCGGCACGTTCGTGCTGCCCCGTCTGGTGGGCCGCGCGCGGGCCATGGGCCTGGCGCTGCTGGGCGACAAGCTGAGCGCCAAGCAGGCGGAGGAGTGGGGCCTGATCTGGCAATGCGTGGCCGACGAGGAATTCGACGCCACGCTGGATCGCCTGGCCACGCATTTCGCGGCCGCGCCCACCAAGGGCCTGGCGTTCACCAAGCGCGCCCTGCAGGCCAGCCTGGGCAATGACCTGTCCGCGCAGCTCGACCTGGAGCGCGACATGATGCGCGAGCTGGGCCAGAGCGCGGATTACGCCGAAGGCGTGGCCGCGTTCCTGGGCAAGCGTGAACCGCAGTTCAAGGGGCAATGATGAGCGTGCACGTTCCCCCCGTTGAAGTGCCGACCGACCCGCAGGCGCTGGCGCAGGCCGTGGGTTCGGTGATGTATGCCGGCGACGCGGCCACGCAGGGCCTGGACATGAAGATCGAGGAAATGGCGCCGGGCTATGCGCGGCTGACCATGCGCGTTCGGCCCGACATGCTGAACGGCCACAAGACCTGCCACGGCGGTTTCATCTTCGCTCTGGCCGACAGCGCGTTCGCGTTCTCGTGCAATTCCCGCAATGTCAGCACGGTGGCGTCGGGTTGCACGATCGATTATCTGGCGCCGGGATTCGAAGGCGACCTGCTGACCGCCGTCGCCCAGGAGCGTTCGCTGGCCGGCCGCACCGGCGTCTATGACGTCACCGTCACCAATCAGGATGGACGCAACGTGGCCTTGTTCAGGGGGCGTTCCTACCGCATCAAGGGCCAGATCGTCGGGACGCCGACGGACGCCTGACTGCAATGCCGTATTAAAGAGAAGAGAGAGACATCATCATGCCCAACACCATGAGCAAGCCGGGACTGGATCCTATCGAGCATGCCAGCCAGGACGAGCTGCGGGCCCTGCAGCTCGATCGCTTGAAGTGGACCCTCAAGCATGCGTACGAAAACGTCCCGCACTACAAGAAGGCGTTCGACGAAGCCGGCGTGCACCCGGACGACCTGAAGCAGTTGTCGGATATTTCGAAGTTTCCGTTCACGACCAAGAAGGAACTGCGCGAGAACTATCCGTTCGGCATGTTCGCGGTGCCGCGCGAGCGCATCTCGCGCATTCATGCGTCCAGCGGCACGACCGGCAAGCCGACCGTGGTCGGCTACACCCAGGGCGACCTGGACAACTGGGCCAACCTGGTCGCGCGCTCCATCCGCGCCGCGGGCGGCAAGCCCGGCGACACCGTGCACGTGGCCTACGGCTACGGGCTGTTCACGGGCGGCCTGGGCGCGCACTACGGCGCCGAGCGCCTGGGTTGCACGGTCATTCCGATGTCCGGCGGGCAAACCGAAAAGCAGGTGCAGCTGATCAACGATTTCCGTCCGGACATCATCATGGTCACGCCCTCCTATTTCTGCAACATCCTGGAAGAGCAGCGCCGCCAGGGCATCGACCCGCGTCAAAGCTCGCTGCGCATCGGCATCTTCGGCGCCGAGCCGTGGACGGGCCAGATGCGTGCCGACATCGAGGCCGAAGCGGGCATCGACGCCGTCGACATCTACGGGCTGTCTGAAGTGATGGGTCCGGGCGTGGCGAGCGAATGCGTCGAGACCAAGGACGGTCCGGTGGTCTGGGAAGATCATTTCTACGCCGAGATCATCAACCCGGACACGGGTGAACCGGTGGCCGACGGCGAGCCGGGCGAACTGGTGTTCACGTCGCTGACCAAGGAAGCGATGCCCATCGTGCGCTATCGCACGCGCGACCTGACCCGCCTGTTGCCGCCCACCGCGCGCAGCATGCGCCGCATCGGCAAGATCACCGGCCGCAGCGACGACATGCTGATCGTGCGCGGCGTGAACATGTTCCCCACGCAGGTGGAAGAACTGGTCCTGAAGATCGCGCAGCTGGCGCCGCATTATCAGCTGGTGCTGTCCCGTTCGGGCAATATGGACGAGCTGGAAATCCTGACCGAAGTGCGCGCCGAATTCTCGAGCCTGTCCGATGCCGAGCGCGCCAACCTCGGCAAGCAGCTGCAGCATGCGGTGAAGACCCATATCGGCGTGAGCGCGCGGATCCAGGTGTCGGATGCTGGGCATGTCGAACGCACGCTGACCGGCAAGGCACGCCGGGTGATCGACAAGCGTCCCAAGTAGGAGGCGCGTCTACACGCAAAAAAGGCAGCCAACCGGCTGCCTTTCTTCATCCCGCCACCTTCATCGTCCCACTGTCCGCAATATCCGCCGATACCAGAAGTGCAGCAAGGCCGCCGACAGCGCCAGCCCGAACATCGCCATCAGCCACATGCTGCCAGCGCCCTGCGGCGAGCCCGGCACCAACAATTCGCGCAGGCCGTCGATGCCGCCCTGTCCCGGACCGAACCCAAACCACCAGCCGCCCACCAGGCCCACGCCCGCCAGCGCCACCGTCTGCAGGATCAGCGGCACGACGGCGATCTTGTACGCGCGCAGCAGGTACGAGTTGATGCACTGCATCGAATCGAACAGGTGGAACAGCGGCAGGACGGCGAGCAGCGTGGTCGCCACCGCGGCCACGGCGTCGTCGTCCGTATAGGCGGCCAGGATCAGCGGGCGGCCGATCAGCAGCACCGCGGCCGTCAGCAGCGCGCCGATCAGACCCAGCGCCAGACCGGCCATGCCGGTGCGGTGGGCGTGCGCATAGTTGCCCGCGCCGATGGCCTGCGCCGTCAACGCGGCGGTCGCCACGCCCAGCGCCATCGGCATCATGTAGCAGAGCGCGGCCAGGTTCGACATGATCTGATGCCCGCCGGTCACGAAGGTGCCCTCGCGCGCCACCAGCAACGCCATGAACGTGAATGCCGACACCTCGACCAGGTACGAACCGCCCATCGGGATGCCCAGGCGCAGCAGTTCCTTGAGCGCCTTCCAGTCCGGCTTGCCGATGCGAAGCTGGAATCGGCGGTAGTAGCGATCATGCGTGATCACCCACAGGCCCAGGCCCAGGCTCATCCACGACACCACGGCCGTCGCCAGACCCGCGCCGGCCGCACCCATCGCCGGCAGGCCCAGCTTGCCGTAGATGAAGAGCCAGTTGAACAGCGCCTTGAAGCCGATGATGGACAGGTTGATGGCCATGACGAGCTTGGGCCGCGACACCGCGGTGCCCAGCGCGTAGATCGTGCGGAACACCAGCGCGGCGGGCAGGGCCAGCACCAGCGCCTGCAGGTAAGAGGCGATGCGGTCGCGCACGCCGGGCGCAACGTCCCCCGACATGAAGAGCCACATGTCCGGAAACAGCATCAGCGCGGCGCCCACGACGGACAGGCCAAGCGCCAGCCACACGCCCTGGCCCCAGCTCTTTCCCACTTCTGCGTTGTTGCCGGCGCCGAACTGCTGCGCCAGGATCGGGATCAGGGCGTGCACGACGCCCATCAGGCCGACGAAGACCGTGATGTAGATGGAAGCGGAAAGGGCCATCGCCGCCAGGTCGTCGGGGCTGGAGTGCCCCGTCATGGCGGTGTCCAGCACGCCGAACGAAATGCTTGCCCACTGGCTGATGAGGACGGGCCACGCCTGCCTGGCGATCCCGCGCAGGGTGGCGCCGAAGGTCATCGGCGCCCCGATCGCGGCGGTCATGGTTTGACGCCGATGCGCAGCAGTCGGAAGACTTCGGAACGGTCGGCGCGGCGGCCGCCTTGCCAGAGGACTTCGGCGCCTTCGCTGTACGCGGCCGTGCCGTCGCGCAGGCTTTGGTTGGTGGTCTGTTGCAGGACCAGCGTGCAGCGCGTGTCGAACGGGAACGACAGGTTGTTGAAGATGAGGAACGAGGCGCGCTGTCCGCTGCCCAGGCTGAGACCCCGGATGCACTCGCCCGGGCGCTTGTGCTGCGCGATGGCCTGGGCCAGTTGGCCCGACACCGTGCGATAGCTGCGCGCGTAGTCCACCGCGGGCTGCCACAGCAGCACGAGCAGGATCCAGGTCACGGTCAGGCCGCCGGCCGACAGCACGGTGCCGCGCCACAGCGCTTGCGGGCGCACGCGTAGCCGCCAGACGACCAGGACGATCCAGCCCAGCGTGAAAATCACGGCCAGGGCAAACGCCACCCACGAGATGACGGGTTCATAGCCCGTGGTCTGGCGGGCGATGTTGCGGGAAATCTGCGCCGGCCAATGGAAGTGCAGCGCCACCCAGCCGAGCCAGGCCGTGGCTACCGTCAGCGAGAAACACATGACGGCAAACCAGTCCAGCGTGTTCACCACACCGCGGCGCAGCGTCGGCAGCGAGAACGCGCCCAGCACCGCGCACGGCACGGCCAGCAGCACGAATTCGGAATCGCTGGCTTCGTTCACAAAGAACACCATCACTGCCGAGCACACCAGCAGCATCAGCGGCACCCAGATGTGGGGCGCGTAGATCCACGCGCGCCACCGCCAGATGGCCAGCAGCGCCAGCGGCCAGGTCGGCCACAAGTACCACGGCAGGTCGCGCAACGTGCGGGCGGCCTCGTGCAGGCCGGGGATGCCGAAGGACGACAGGTTCCAGGTCTTCCAGTTGCGGATCCAGTATTCGCTGCCCTGGCTGGCGGGAATCCACCAGGCAAGGATCAGGCCGGCGGCCAGCACCGCGGCCCACAGCATCCAGCGCTTGCACTTCCAGAGCTGGCTACGGGGATAGAAGGCCAGCGCCACGCCGACCATGATGGGCAGGGCGCCAACCCAGCCGCGCGTCAGGAAGCTGGCGGCCAGCGCAATGCCCAGCGTGGTCGAGCCGGTGACGGGCCGATCCACCGTGCGCGCCAGCGAATAGAACGCGAGCGCCTGGCAGGCCATGATGGCGGGGATGACGGTGGTTTCGTGAGTGCGCTGCAGGATGCCGACGGTGGCAAGCAGCAAGAGAAGGGCGGCGTCGGCCAGCATGCGGCCGTAGTCGCGCGGTTCGGGTTCGCCGCCAAAGGGCAGCGCCAGCGGCTGGGCTTCGGTCCGGCGGCCGAGCAGATACGTGCCGTACCAGACGCTCGAGGCCGTGATGCCGAACCACAGCAGATTGGGCAGGCGGCCGGCGGTGATGTCCCCGACGAACGGCCCGAACAGCCAGATGCTGATGGCGCCCACCCACGTGATCAGCGGACCTTCCTCGGCGTGGGCCAGATGCCCCACCTGCGGCAGCAGCCAGGTCAGGCCGCCTTCGCGGATCGCGGTGATCATCGTCGCCAGTCCGACGGCGTCGTCGGTTTTCCACGGGTCGCGCATGAACAACCCGGCCACGATGTAGGCCAGGGACAGGCCCAGCAGGATGAGGCGGGGCAGTTTTGCGGTGGCTACCGACGTGAGCCGGGCCGGCGTGGAAATGGAAAGTGGGGACACGGGCGTTAATGTAACCGAGTGATCGGGATGCGCCACCCCCTGACCGGCCTTCCGGCGCCGAGGGGGGAAAAAAAAGCAGCCCGAAGGCTGCCTTTTTGCTGTGACTCCCGCAGGAGCAACAGGATCAGGAAGCGGACTTGACCGTGCCAGCCGTGCGGGCGAAGCGGGCGCGGAACTTTTCCACGCGGCCGGTTTCGACGATGCGGGTCTGGGCGCCAGTGTAGAACGGGTGCGATTCGGAGGTCACGTCGCACTTGAAAAGCGGGTACGTCTTGCCGTCGAGTTCAACGGTTTCGCGCGTTTGGACGGTCGAACGAGTGATGAACTTGTTGCCCGTTTGCAGGTCGGCGAAGACGACTTCGCGGTATTCGGGGTGAATGCCTTCTTTCATGGTGCTTTCCTAGACTCGGTCGAGTCTTTTTCAAGAGTTAGGGTCGCCAGCTACAGCTGCCTGGTTCCGCTGCCGGGGGTGTCGCCACCCAATTGGCGCGACAGGCGCGAGCCACGTATCCAAAAAGTAACCCCGCATTCTAGCACGCGATCCTGCCCGCGGCCAGCCGCAAATGGGCGCCCGGGCTGTCTCGCAGCCCGGGTTTGCCGGCGTCGCGAATGTCAGAGATCCGTGCGCAGCTTCCAGATTTCCGGAAACAGCACCACTTCCAGCATGCGCCGCAGGTAATCCACCCCCGACGTGCCGCCCGTGCCCCGCTTGAAACCGATGACGCGTTCGACTGTCGTAACGTGGCGGAAGCGCCACAACCGGAAGGCGTCTTCCAGATCAGTCAGCTTTTCACCAAGCTGGTAAAGCGCCCAATAACGGTCCGTGTCGCGATAGACCGTCAGCCAGGCGGCTTCGACCGCCGCCGACGCCTGATACGGCTGCGTCCAGTCGCGTTCCAGGTGGTCGGCCGGAATATCCAGGCCGTTGCGCGCCAGCAGCCGCAGCGCCTCGTCATACAGCGACGGGGCCTCGTAGGCGCTCTGCACCTGGGCCAGCAGGTCGGCGCGGTGCGAATGCGGCTTGAGCATGGCGGCGTTCTTGTTGCCCAGCAGGAATTCGACCTGGCGGTACTGGTAGCTCTGGAATCCGCTCGAGCGCGCCAGGTAGGGACGCAACGCGGAGTATTCAGGCGGCGTCATGGTGGCCAGCACGTCCCAGGCGTGGACGAGCTGCTCCATGATCTTGCTGACGCGCGCCAGCATCTTGAAGGCCGGCTGCAGGCGGTCCTCGGCGACGCTGGCGATCGCGGCCCGCAGTTCGTGCAGCATCAGCTTCATCCACAGTTCGCTGGTCTGGTGCTGGATGATGAACAGCATCTCGTTGTGCTCGGGCGACATCGGGTGCTGGGCGCCAAGCAGTTCATCAAGATGCAGGTAATCGCCGTAGGTCATGTCGCGCGCGAAATCGAGCTGCGCCTTTTCCTGGTGGACGATGTCTTCGGGGCGTTCGTTCTGGCTCATGCGCGGCCTCCGTGGCAGGGCGGGGCGGCGCGGCGGGCGGATGCGGGCAGGGCGCGCCAATGGGGCGCAAATAGGGATTGCATGGTCGATTCTCCAAGCGGGGCGGCTGCTGTCGGGCAGCCGCTCCCGGGCCGGCAAATCAGCCTACAGTTCGCGCAGGACCGCGCGGACGGGGCTGGCATCGGCCTGGATCAGCGCCAACGGCAAGGCGATCAACTCGTAATCGCCTTCGGGCACGTCGTCGAGCACCAGGTTCTCCAGTACCCGCATGTCGTGCCGCAAGATCGTATGGTGGCTGTCCAGGGTCTTGCTGGAGGCGGGGTCGATGCTGGCGGTATCCAGACCGATCAGCATGACGCCGCGTTCGGCCAGCCATTCGATGGTCTGGGGCGCGTAGGCGGAGAAGTCGTCCGTCCACCAGTCCTGCGCGGCATGCTTGGCGGTGCGAACCAGCACGCGGGGCGGCAAATTGAGCGCCGCATGGGCAAGGTGGTCGATCGTGATGAGGTCGCCGCAGTCGATCGCGTGGATGACGCGGCAGGGACCCAGGAAGGGTTCAAGCGAAACCGCGCCGATGGCTGCGGCGCCGTTCTGGTAGTGAAGCGGGGCGTCGGCATGCGCGCCGATGTGCGGCGACATCGTGATTTCGCTGACATTGACCGGACAGCCGGGCGTGAGCGTCCATTTCCATTGCTGGCGATACGGCGTATCGCCTGGAAAGACAGGCGATGCCGTGGAGACGGGCGGGGAAATGTCCCACAGGCGTTTCATGGCAGGCAAGGAAGGGTCGCGAGGGCCGGAATTAGGTTAAGCCTAAAACAATATCGGGCGGTAGTCTAACGGAATTCCGGGGCTTGTTGTGGTCAGAGGCAGCCCAGTTCGGCCAGCGATACCGCCGACCCAGCCGCGACGATCAGGTGATCCACCAGCCTGATGTCCACCAGCGCCAGGGCTTCCTTCAGGTGCCGGGTGAAGATGTGGTCGGCTGCGCTGGGCGAGGCGACGCCGGACGGGTGGTTGTGCGCCACGATGAGCGCCGCCGCATGGTGGCGCAAGGCCTCTCGCACGACCTCCCGGGGGTAGACCGCCGCCTGCGAGAGCGTGCCGCGCGCCAGCTCGCCCGTGGTGATCAGGCGCAGTTGGGCGTCCAGGTACAGGGCGATGCAGTGTTCGACCTGCAGATGGCCGAGCGCCGCCTTGCAATATTGTTTCACCCGGGTCGGGTGGTTCATGGTGGTGTCCCGGATCAGGTCTTCTTCCAACGCGCGGCGGGCCAGTTCCAGCAGCGCCGCCAGGGTGCAGGCCTTGGATGACCCCAATCCGGCAATGGACATCAGGTCCTGGGGCGAGGTGCTCAGCAACCCGCGCAGCCCGCCGAACCGTTCCAGCAGCTGGCGGCACAGGTCCACCACATTCACCCCTGGAATCCCGGTGCGCAGGGCGACGGCAAGCAGCTCGGCGTCCTGGATCGATGCGGCCCCGTGGCGTAGCAGGCGCTCTCGGGGACGGTCTTGTTTTGGCAGCCAGGCGGACAATTTCATAAGAGGCTCTAAAATCAGGGTTTACTCAAATACCCATACGGTGGCAGATCGTGAGCATCGCCTCTAATGAAGTGAACGTTTTGGTCCGTCCGGATTCCTACCTGACGCTGCATTACCGCATCACGCTGGCCTCGGGCCCGGGTGCGGGTTCCGTGTTCACCGACACCTTCGACGGCCGTCCCGGCACGCTGCAGATGGGCGGCGGGCAGTGGGCGCCCGGCCTTGAGGCCGCGCTGGTCGGCCGCGCCGAGGGTGACAAGTTCAGCGTCACCATCGAGCCTGCCGACGCCTATGGCGACCGCAATCCCGAACTGATCCAGCGCGTGACGCGTGCCATGCTGGCCCAGCACGCCGGCGAGGACGCCACGTTCGAACCCGGCGACCTGGTCGAATTCACCGCGCCCAACGGCGGCCGCTATTCGGGCGTCCTCAAGGAAATCAACGACAATTCCGCGCTGTTCGACTTCAACCACCCGCTGGCAGGCATCAGCCTGAAAGTGGATGTGGCGCTGCTGGGAGTGCTTTGATGAGCCAGGCTGTCACCGCCTCCGACGCCGAAGTCCTGCTGGCGCAGCCGCGCGGCTTCTGCGCAGGCGTGGATCGCGCCATCGATATCGTCGAGCGGGCCATCGAACTGCACGGCGCACCCATCTATGTGCGCCACGAGATCGTCCACAACCGCTACGTCGTGGAAGACCTGCGCGCCAAGGGCGCCATCTTCATCGACGAGCTCGACGATGCGCCCGCGGGCGCCATCGTGGTGTTCTCGGCGCATGGTGTCTCCAAGGCCGTGCGTGCCGAAGCGGAATCGCGCGGGCTGCAGGTCTTTGACGCCACCTGCCCGCTGGTCACCAAGGTCCACATTGAAGTCGCGCGCATGCGTGCCGCCGGCCGCGAGATCATCATGATCGGCCACAAGGGGCATCCCGAGGTCGAAGGCACTTTGGGGCAGGCGCAGGGCGGCATGTACCTCGTCGAAACCGTCGAAGACGTGGCCAGTCTTGAGGTCACCGATCCGGAAAACCTGGCCTATGTCACGCAGACCACGCTGTCCGTCGATGACGCGGCCGCGGTGTCGCAGGCGCTGAAGGCGCGCTTTCCCAACATTGCCGAACCCAAGAAAAGCGACATCTGTTATGCCACGCAGAACCGGCAGGACGCGGTCAAGATCCTGGCGCCGGAATGCGATCTGGTGCTGGTAGTGGGCAGCCCCAACAGTTCGAACTCCAATCGCCTGCGCGAAGTGGCCGAGCGCAAGGGCGTCGCGTCGTATCTCATCGACGGCGCGGACTCCATCGATCCCGCGTGGCTCGTGGGCCGCAAGCGCATCGGCGTGACCGCGGGCGCTTCGGCGCCGGAAGTGCTGGTGCAACAGGTGATCGCGCGGGTCAAGGAACTGGGCGCCGTCTCGGTGCGCAAGATGCCGGGGCTGGAAGAAAACGTCGCGTTCCCGCTGCCCAAGGGCTTGTCGCGAAAGGCGGCGCAGACCGAATCGCTGGAATGAACAAGCGCCGCCCACGCGGGCGGCGCCACAAGAATACCGAGGAGACTTCATGCAGCTTTACAGCTACTTCCGCAGCTCGGCCGCGTACCGCGTGCGCATTGCCCTGAACCTGAAAGGCCTGCCGTACGAATACGTGCCGGTGCATCTTCTGAAGGATGGCGGCCAGCAGCTCTCGGCCGACTACCGAAAGGTGAACCCGACCGCGCTGGTTCCTGCGCTGGTCGACGGCGATGCGGTCATCGGCCAATCGCTGGCCATCATCGAATACCTGGAAGAAACGCATCCCGAAACGCCGCTGCTGCCGGCCGACGCCATCGGCCGCGCCCGCGTGCGCGATCTGGCGCTGGGCATTGCCTGCGATACGCATCCGCTGAACAACCTGCGCGTGCTGAAGTATCTGAAGCACACGCTGGGCGTCGATGAAGCCGCCAAGACCGCCTGGTACAAGCACTGGGTGCATCAAGGCCTTGAGGCCCTGGAAGCCCAACTGGCAGGCTCCAGCGCCACGGGTCAGTTCTGCCACGGCGACACGCCCACCATCGCGGACCTGTGCCTGGTGCCGCAAGTGGCCAATGCGCAGCGCTTCGAGTGTGACCTGTCGGCCATGCCCAATGTGCTGCGCATCGACGCGGCGTGCCGGGCTCTGCCGGCATTTGAAGCGGCCGCGCCGGGCAAGCAGCCCGACGCGGAGTGATGCCCGGCTGATCAGACCCGGCTGATCAGCCGATCTGCACCGGCACGAAGATCTTGTCTTCGCCGCGCTGCACCAGCAAGGCCACGGTCTTGCCCGCCTTTGACAACTCGGCCTTCACCTGGCCGATGTTGTGCACCGGCACCCCATTGAGCGACAGCAGCACGTCGCCGGGCTGAATCCCAGCCTTGGCGGCGGGGCCTGCGGAACGCTCGATGAGCAGGCCTTCCGTACCCGACTCCTGCTGCTCCTGCGGGTTCAGGGGGCGCAGCGCCAGGCCAAGCTGGCCGCGCTGCACTTCCTGGCCGTCGGCCGACGCCTGGGTCTTGTCCTTGGGTACGCCGCCCAGCGTCGCGACCATTTCCTTCTGCCCGCCATTGCGCCACACGTCCAGCTTGATCTTCTCGCCGGGGGCGGCCATGGTGATCGTCGAAGCCAGGTCGCCGGAAGACACGATGGTCTTGCCGTCGATCTTGCGAACCACGTCGCCCGGCTGCAGGCCGGCCTTTTCAGCGGCGCTGCCCTTTTCGACGCTCGACACCAGTGCGCCCGACGGCGAATCCAGCTTGAACGAGTCGGCCAGATCCTGGTTCACTTCCTGCACCGTCACGCCCAGACGCGCATGCTGCACCTTGCCGTGCTCGAGGATCTGGTCCTTGATCTTGTAGGCCAGATCAATGGGGATCGAGAACGACAGGCCCTGGAAGCCGCCGGTGCGGCTGTAGATCTGCGAGTTGATGCCCACGACTTCGCCGCGGTCGTTGAACAGCGGACCGCCCGAGTTGCCGGGGTTCACGGCCACGTCGGTCTGGATGAACGGCACCGAGGTGTCGTCGGGCAGCGAACGGCCCTTGGCGCTGACGATGCCGGCGGTGGCGGTGTTTTCCAGGCCGTAGGGCGAGCCGATGGCCAGCACCCATTCGCCGACCTGCAGCTTGTTCACGTCGCCCACCTTGATGACCGGCAGGTTCTTAGCCTCGATCTTGATGACGGCGACGTCGGTCTGCGGGTCGGCGCCCAGAACCTTGGCCTTGTATTCGCGGCGGTCGGTCATCTTCACGGTCACTTCCTTGGCGTCCTGGACCACGTGTGCATTGGTCAGGATGATGCCGTCGGAACTGACGATGAAGCCCGAGCCTTCACCGCGCATCGGGACTTCACGGGCCGGCGCGCGGCCTCGTGCACCGGGCACCTGGCCAAAGAACTGCGCGAACGGGTCGTCGCTTTCGGCGGCCGACACCTTGCGCGTGCCGCTGACGCTGATGTTGACGACGGCCGGGCCGGACTCGCGCGTGATCTGCGCGAAGTTGGGCGGCACGGACGCGCTGATCGGCTGGGACGCAGCGGTGGCGGCGGGGGCTTCGGCAGCCATCGAAACGCTGCCGGTCAAGGCGGTTGCGCCTGCGCCGCCAATGGCGCCGGCTGCCAGCAGCGCCAGGACGAGGCGCGAGGGTTTCATTTGCGTGGTCTTCATGTCGGCTCCTGCGATCATGTTGGGAACATGGCGCTATCTTCGGGCCGCACACTTAGGTGAAACTTAAGCGGGAAAATTCACGTCAATCAGGAAAATCCACGCGCGCGCGCAGACCTTGGCCGGCCGGCGCGTCTTCAAGGGTGATGGTGGCGCCGTGGCGATCGGCAATGGTGCGCGCGATGGCCAATCCCAATCCGCTGCCATGCGTCGTGTTGCCTTCGGCGCGATAGAATCGGTCGAACACGCGTTCGCGCTCATGGACAGGGATGCCAGGCCCCTCGTCGTCGATCAGCAGCGACCACCGTCCCGGGGCATGGTCCAGGCGCATCCCGATGCGGCCACCGGCTGGCGAGTGCTTGATCGCGTTGTCCAGCAGATTGCGCACCAGAAGCACCAGCGCATCGCGATTGCCCTGCACCTGCGCCTGCGCGCCGCCGTCCAGCGTGATGTCGATGGATTTGGCGTTCGCCTGGGGCAGCGTCTCGGACAGGGCCTGGCGCAGCACGTCCGCCAGGTCCACTGGCCCTGGTGGCGTCTGTTCCTGCGCGCCTTCCTGGCGCGCCATCGACAGCAACTGTTCGACCAGCCGCGTCGCGCGGTCGATGCCGGCGGCCAGGCGCTGTTCGGCGAGGTGGCGGGCGTCGGGGTCGGTCGCGCGCTGGAGTGCCTGCATCTGCAGCCGCAACGCCGCGAGCGGCGAGCGCAGTTCATGCGCCGCGTCGCCCACGAATTGCTTCTGCTGCGCGAATGCGCCGCGCATGCGTTCGAGTAGCAGGTTCAGTTCCTGCACCAGCGGACGGATTTCATCGGGCAAGCCGCGCACGCTGACCGGAGACAGGTCTTCGGGCTGGCGCGCGGCCACCTGTGCCCGCGCGCGCTTGACCGGGCGCAGCGACCAGCTGACGACGCACCAGATGATCAGCATCAGCAGCGGTGCGGCGGCGGCGATCGGCGCGACGGTGCGCAGCGCGAGGGTGCTGGCCATGTTCTTGCGCACGCGCATGTCCTGCGCCACCTGAATCACCTGGAAGGGCGTGGCCAGCGAATACACGCGATAGGTTTCGCCTTCCAGCTTCGCGTCTGAAAATCCCAATACGATCTGGCTGGGCAGGCGCAGGCGCGAGCGCGAATTGAAGACGCGCAGGCCGTCCGGTGTCCAGATCTGGATGATGAGGTCATCGGCGACCGGCGATCCGGCGCCGCGCGCATGTGTGGGGCCGGTGCTCAGCAGTCCGTCGCCGGTGCCAAGCGACAGGGCGGTGCGCTGCAACAGCGAGTCAAAGATGTCGTCGGCCTGCGCCAGGGTGCTGCGGTAGGCGATTGCGCCTTGCACCAGTGCGCCGACCGCGATGGCGGCCAGCAGAAAGAAAAGCAGCCGGGCTCTCAGCGAATAGCTAAGCGGAATGCTCATGTTTTGGGGATGACATAGCCGACGCCTCTGACGTTCTGGATCAGGTTGGGACCCAGTTTCTTGCGCAGGCCATGAATATAAACCTCAACGGCATTGCTGCTGATGCTGTCCTTCCAGCTGTAGAGCTTTTCCTCGAGCTGGGCGCGCGAAAAAATCATGCCGGGCCGCGCTATGAGCGGTTCCAGCACCGCCCATTCTCGGGCGGTCAACGCCACCGGCGCGCCGTCGACCATGGCGGCGTGCGACTGCGGGTCGATGGTGACGCCGTCGTGCTCGAAGATGGGCTCGGCCCGGCCCGCGCTACGGCGGATCAGAGCCCGCATGCGTGCAAGCAGTTCGTCCACGTCATAGGGTTTGACGATGTAGTCGTCCGCGCCGGCGTCCAGTCCCGCGATCCGGTCGCTGACCGCGTCGCGTGCGGTGGCGATGAGCACCGGCGTGCGGTCCTTGCGCGTGCGCATGTCGCGCAGCAGGGTCAGGCCGTCCCGCTTGGGCAGGCCCAGGTCGAGCAGTACGAGGTCGTAGGGATCGGTGCGCAGCGCAGAGTCCGCCGCACTGCCGTCCCGAACCCAATCGACGGCGTAGTGTTCCGCGCGCAGGCAGTCCAATACGCTTTCGCCGATCATCATGTCGTCTTCAACGAGAAGAATGCGCATGGTTTATTCCGCTGGGATGGTCCAAGGGGGTTGGATGCGCGGTGGTCCGCGCGAGTTCCCGGCCGGGTGGGTGGCGACGTGAGGGGGGGGCAGGATGAAAGAGGGGCGGAAATGAAAAAAGCAGCCCGAGAGGGCTGCTTTTTTGGAAATCTGGTGCCGGCAATAGGAGTCGAACCTACGACCTTCGCATTACGAATGCGCTGCTCTACCAACTGAGCTATGCCGGCAAGACCATTTGCTGTTGTTTCTGGACCAAGCCGGAAAGCGCAAGCAAAACATCTTTTTTTCTTCCAGTTCGCTGCCTTTTTAGGGCCCGATCTGGAAAGACCGAAACTATATCAGAGTTTTTTCGCGATGGGCAGCAACACGCAAAAAAAATTCAGAAAAAAAGGGGATTTGCATGCGCTGCTTTTTTAGTTCATAATTTCGGTCTTGGCAGATCCCCGATAGCTCAGTCGGTAGAGCGACGGACTGTTAATCCGCAGGTCGCTGGTTCGAGCCCAGCTCGGGGAGCCAAAAGAATTTTGGGCCGCTCACGCAAGTGAGTGGCCCTTTTGGTTTTTGCGGGTTTTTGCGTTGGTGCCGTAGTGCATCGACTCATAAGGCGATCGGCATGAATGACGATAAGCGCGGCCGCGCTCAAAGCGGGCAGGGCGAACAGTCTGTGCAAGACAAGCGCATCGGTGTCACCGTCATCTCGGGCTTTCTGGGCAGCGGCAAGACGTCGCTCTTGAATCGCCTGCTGCAAGAGCCTGCGTATGCCGGCGCGGTGGTCATCGTCAATGAATATGGCGATATCGGTGTCGACCATCATCTGGTGCGTCTGGCGCCGGACAAGGTCGTGCTGGTCGAGGGTGGATGTCTGTGTTGCGTGGTCAGCGGCTCAGTGGTCGACACCTTGCGAGATCTCTTCATGCAGGCCCTCGCGCGCAAGATCAAGCCGTTCCGGCACGTCATCATCGAAACCAGCGGTCTTGCCGACCCGGCGCCCATCCTCTTCACGTTGAAGCACGAGCGGTTTCTGGCTGAGCGTTACGCGTATCGCGGCGCAATCGTCGTGGTGTCGGCAGCGCACGGCGCCAATCAACTGGACACGCAGCCCGAGGCCGCCCGGCAGCTTGCGCTGGCCGATACGGTCGTGATCAGCAAATCCGACCTTGGCGATGCGGCGCAACTGCACGATGTTGAACAGGCGATCGCGGCTATCAATCCTGGCGCGCGCCGCTGCGTGCAACGCCCGGATGTGCCACTGGCCGATGGATTGCGCGAAGGTCCGGACCTTTTTGCCCGGCGCGATGGAGGCTTTGCTGCAACGTGGCTGGGGGCGTTCTCTTCGCCGTCCGCTCGTCGGCATGCGGACGTAAGCAGTTTTTCGCTCACGCTGGATACCCCGCTGAGCCGGGCGGCGTTTCTGGCGGGCATCTCGCGCATTCAGGAGCGCTACGGGCAGGGCGTGCTCCGGATGAAGGGTATCGTCTGCTTCGAGGGTGAATCACTTCCCTGTGAGGTGCATGGTGTGCATGGCGAGTTGTATCCTTTGCAGTCCTTGAGTGGCTGGCCGGATGATGTGCGCGCTTCGCGGCTGGTGTTCATCGTTCGCGGTCTGGGTGTGCCGGAAGTGGCCTCCGCGGTGCGCGAGGCATTGGGTCAGCCGGCTGCGTGATCGCGCCGAAGGACCCCGTTTCATAGATCGATATTCCGTTGCGGATGCCGCACGGAAATACGGTATAACCGGTACGGTCTGATGCACTCGCCGAGACAATGATGGATCGACTGAAAGCCATGCAGGTGTTCGTCGAGGTTGCCGATCGGGGTAGCCTGTCGGCGGCCGCCGTCCATCTGGACATGTCTCGCGCCATGGTGTCGCGATACCTGGCCGAGATGGAGCAATGGGTCGGCGTGCGTCTGCTGCATCGCACGACGCGGCGCTTGAGCCTTACGCCGGCTGGCGCCGAAACCCTGCCGCGCTGCCGCCAGATGCTGGATATGGTGGGTGATCTGCACAGCGCGGTCGCCACGCCGGAGGACACCCCGCGCGGCCTGCTGCGCATCACCACGAGCATGTCGTTTGGCGCCCGCCATCTGGCGCCGGCCGTCACGGACTACGTCAAGCGCCATCCCGGCACGTCCGTGGACCTGATGCTGGTCGAGCGTGCGGTCAATCTGGTGGAAGAGCGTGTCGATCTCGCGGTGCGCATCACCAACGATCTGGATCCCAACCTGATTGCGCGCAAGCTGGCGGTGTGCCGCTCTGTGGTGTGCGCGTCGCCGGAATACCTGGCGCGCGAAGGCGTGCCGGCGCGCATCGAAGATCTGTCGTTGCGCAACTGCCTGACCCATTCGTATTTCGGCAAGAGTCTGTGGCGTTTCGAACGCGATGGCGAGCCGGTCGACGTGCCCGTCGGCGGCAGCATCAGTGCCAACGAAGTGTCGGTTTTGTCCAGTGCGGCGGTGGAAGGGGCGGGTATCGCCATGTTGCCGACTTACTATGCGGCGGAATACATCGCCTCGGGCAAGCTGCAGGTCATCCTGCCTCAATGCAAGCCCCAGGAACTCGGCATTTATGGGGTGTACGCCTCGCGCCGGCAGATGCCCCTGATTCTGCGTTCGATGCTGGATTACCTTGCCGAGCGGCTGGGGTCGGTGCCGTGGGACAAGCCTGGGGGCTAGTGCCGGCCTGCTGCCGGGTTGTAGGCCGAGCTGCAGGCAGAACTGCAGGTCATGTCACGGGCCGTGCCGCGCGAGGCCGCGTGCAGTGTGCGCCGCAGCTTGAGCGCTGAATATATGGCGGTATAATTTGCCGGCATTTGACCCAAAAAATACCTAACAATCGTTCCGGCCTGGTGGCAGGTCGGCGCAATCCAGAGCCTAGCTCGGTTTGCGCAAGGGGGCGAGCCGGTCTGGCAGCGGCGTTTCCGCCGCGCGGCAATGGCCGATGCCTGTCGGTTCTAGTCTTTGCTGTCAATTTATGCGGAGAGGGTTGGTGCCGGAGGTTCCGGCGCGTTCCGCGGCCATATCGGCGATGGGTGTCAGCGTTGCTGGCGCCAGCTTTTCCAGAATTTGCTCAGACGTTTTGCCGCAGCCGCGCAGCCGCGGCAAGCATTCCGCCTTACGGGCGCCGGCGTGTTGGTTTTCGCGCAGGGCAGCGCCATGAGGCGAGGGCGTGGCGGTAAACAGGAACCCAGTGACAATTTCGCAAGCCAACATTGACTGTTGCGTCGCCGCTTTTGCGGCGGCCTGGTCGTTTGCGGGTGAGCGCCGCGCGGAGAGTTCCGTGGGTAGCCGCGTCGGGATTCGTGGATTGGAATTCCGCGGCATCACGGCCGGCGGCGTCGAAATGAATCGCGGTGCGGAATTGGGTTGCGGTACGGGTTCGAATTGCGGCGTTGGCCGTTCGGTTCTTTGTTCTGAATCCGGCGCCGCAAATGAAAAAGGCCCGGCGAATGCCAGGCCTTCATCAAATTGGTTGCGGGGGCAGGATTTGAACCTACGACCTTCGGGTTATGAGCCCGACGAGCTGCCAGACTGCTCCACCCCGCGTCTGAGAAAAGAATATTAACCTTAATTCCAACCAAGCGCAAGTTAGCCCATTTTTGAATTTGGATGTCGATGAACGATAGCGAGGCAATACTCGTGCTGGAAACCGCGCTGTTGTGCGCGGTGCAGCCGATGCAGATTTCCGATATGCGCAAGCTGTTCGGGGATGATGAACAATTCGACAGCAGCACGGTGCGCCGGCTTCTGGAGACCTTGCAAGGCAACTGGGCCGACGGCGGGCTGGAGCTCGTACAGCTCGCCTCCGGCTGGCGTTTCCAGAGCCGGCCCAGCATGCAGCGCTACCTGGAACGCCTGAGTCCCGAAAAGCCGCCGAAGTATTCGCGCGCCGTGATGGAAACGCTGGCCATCGTGGCCTGGCGCCAGCCCGTGACGCGCGGCGACATCGAAGATATCCGCGGCGTGACGGTTTCGTCGCAGATCGTGAAGGCGCTTGAGGATCGCGGTTGGATCGAAGTCATCGGTCACCGTGACGCGCCGGGTCGTCCCGCGCTGTTTGGCACCACGCGCCAGTTTCTGGACGATTTGGGGCTGCGCGCGCTGGATGAGTTGCCGCCGCTGGAATCCGCGCACGCAGCCGCCGCGCTCGCCGGACTGGATCTGGGCGAAGTGCAACAGGTTTTGGGCGAGGCGCCGGCGCCGGCCGAGGGTGAGGGCGAGGGCAGTCCGGAAGCCTCTTCGGCGGAAGCGGGGGCGGAAACGCCCGATTCCGGGGCGGATGACCTCCTCCAGGCGGGCGTAGATGCGCCGCAAGATTCAGCGCAAGAAACACCCCAACAAGCACCCCAAGAAGCACCGCGAGAACCAGAGCAAGAGGGCGAAAATCCGTCCTCCGCCAATGCTGACTCCGAGTCCTCCGAGATTTTCCCCGTTGCGGAATTGTCTGTTTCGGAAGAGGATGGCCCCATAGCGGCCATCGATAGCGTAGAATCCCAGCTTTCGCGCACAGAAGAAGGCGCGGATCCCGCCGACGAATTCACCGTCCGGGAGCAAGCCGAAGGCTTGTCCAATACGCCGCTTTCGTCCGATCTTCCCGACGACAGAGCTGGCAACGACATTTCCGATATGGCCGCCGATGCCTCCGAGGCCGGTGCTGCAAAGGAAAGAGTCGAGAACGCAAAACACGCGGAACCGACTGACCCGACTGACAAGACCGATGCCGTGGCTCCTGGCGATGCCAGGCGTGAGCCCGTTCATGGTCTTGACGAGGCCGTTCAGCCCGAACCCGATGCCGCCGCCGCGGCCTCGGAGCAGGCGGACCCCGACCGGTCCGGGTCTGAACCGGATTCGGCGTCCCCAGATGATGACGAGCCTGCTCCCGGCAGGCCTACCCAAGTTTGAAATTCGGAGCTGTCCCAGTGACAACGAATACAGCAATACAGGACGACACCCCCCGTTCGGATGACGCCGCTGCCGGCGCGCAACCGGAATCCTCCGCCGCGCGCGAACCGGCCGTTGAAGGCGAAGCCGGCGCCCGCGGTCGCGGGCGCAAGCTGAGGACGCCGTTCCGCCGCCGCCGCGGCGACGCTGCCGCCGAACAGGCGCCCGCGGCTGAAGGGCAGGCCGCCGCGCCTGCCGCGCCGGTCGAGTCCGCGGACTCCCGAGGCGGCGAGCAGGAAGCCGAGCAGGCGCTGTCCTACCTGGATACGGCTGACCGCATGGAACAGCGTCTGGGCAAGTACCTCAACAGCGAAGCGGTCATGCCCAAGCTGCACAAGGTGCTGGCCGACGCCGGGATCGGGTCGCGCCGCGAGATGGAAGAACTGATCGTCGCGGGCCGCGTGTCCGTCAACGGCGAGCCGGCGCATATCGGCCAGCGTGTGGGTCCCAACGATCAGGTGCGCGTCAATGGCAAGCCCATCATGCGCACCAATACGAAGAAGCCGCCGCGCGTGATCCTGTATCACAAGCCCGCCGGCGAAATCGTCAGCCATGACGACCCCGGTGGCCGCGCCAGCGTCTTTGCCCGCTTGCCCAAGCTGCGCACCGGCAAGTGGCTCTCGGTGGGCCGCCTTGATCTGAACACCGAAGGCCTGCTCATCTTTACGACGTCGGGCGACATGGCCAATCGGATCATGCACCCCCGTTACGGCACGGAACGCGAGTACGCCGTTCGTGTCCTGGGTGAAATGGACGAGGCGCAGCGCCAGTCGCTGGTTGACGGCATTGAGCTCGAAGACGGCCTGGCCGCGTTCGGCGCGCTGGACTACCTGGGTGGCGACGGCAGCAACCGCTGGTATCGCGTCACGCTGCAGGAAGGCCGCAACCGCGAAGTCCGCCGCATGTTTGAAGCGGTCGGCGTCACGGTCAGTCGACTTATCCGCACGCGCTTCGGCGATGTCGTGCTGCCGCGCACCCTGCGCCGCGGCCGTTGGGACGAGCTGGACGCTTCGCTGGTGACCGCGCTGATGGTTCAGTTGGGACTGTTGCGCGAAGACGACGATTCGTCGGGCAACCGCCGCCGCTCCAAGCAACCGCAATCGCACGACAGCGCATTGCCTCCCGGATTCGGTACGCTGGACCGCAACGGCATGAACGGCGCCCGGATCGGCCGCCGCGGCAAGTTGCAGGGTGGTGGTGTGGGCAGCGCGGGTCAGGCCGCCGCGTGTCCTTCCGATCCTTTCGGCACCGGCCTCATGATCGCCGGTGGTTATGCCAACGGCCACCCGCTCTCGGGCGAGCCGGGTCTCGGCAATCGCAAGAACAAGCCCGGTCCGCGCTCCGCTGGCGCCGGCAAGTCCGGTGGCAAGCCGGGCGGTAAGCCGGGCGGCAAGACGGGTGGACGCGCGGGCGGCAATGCGCGCGGTCCCCGCGCCGCCGCTAACGCCGCCGCTGGCAATCCGATGGCGAGCAGCCCGGTGGCCGGCAACCCGATGACTGGCAACCCAGCCGCAGCCGGCGTGGGCGAGGCCCCGGCAGGCACGGGCCGCCGTCCGGGCGGCAAGTCCGGTGGCAAACCTGGTGGCGGCAAGCCCGCTGGCGGCAAACCGGCAGGCGCGCGTAGCGGCAATCCGGGCCGTGGCGGCAAGCCCGCCGCGGGCGGCCGCGGCGGCAACAAGACCGAAGGTGCACGCACCGGCGGCAACAAGGGTCCTGGCGCCGGTGGCAAGCCGCGTACGCCGCGTAGCGGCAGTCCCCGCGGCGAAGGCGCCCAGCGTGGCGATGATTGGCAACCCCGCAGCGCTTCGGCTCACGAATCCCGTCTGGGCGTCGTGGGCGGCGGCCGGGGGCGTCAGGGCCGCTGATCCCTGCAGGGCGGCTCGCAGACTGCGCCGCCGCCCGGCATCCGTCCCATATAAACGTAAGCCCGTGACGAATCAGGCGATTTTCCCGTTTATCTGGTAAAATCAATGGTTTTCATGGCTTCGCGTCATGGCTTTTTGCCGGAAGCACTGGTTTCTTTAAGTGCGCTTTACCGCAAAAAGCACGTCGGCTGCATCTATGCTGATCGGGCGCACGGCCTTGTGCTGGCGTGTGCCGGGCGCTGTTTGCAGCAGTCTCCTTGGCGCTTGCCGCTATCTGGGGAAGGCGCACAGGCGCCGAAGTACCCAGCCAAGCCCGGCAAAAGCCGGGTCCGGCACCGGGTTGGATACCGGATCGGGAAATCAGGGCGGCGCAAGCCAAAAATTAGGTCGCAATATAGGGCACTGCCCAGCATTGCTCCTTACGTGTAGTAGGGAAGCGGCTGGGCTCTGTGCAATATCGGTGGGCTGGGCGTGCAGCCCATTTTTTTTGAGTATATGGCTGATTTATTCGCATTGACCGAAGAGGCTCTGGCCGGCATGGACGTCGAACTTGTAGACGTCGAGCGTGCCGCCCTGGGCCTTTTGCGCGTCACGATCGATCGGGTCGGCGGTGTGCGCATCGAAGACTGCGAGCAGGTGTCCCGCCAATTGTCGCGGGTCTTTGAGGTCGAGAACATCGACTACAAACGCCTCGAAGTAGGTTCGCCGGGCGTTGACCGCCCGCTGCGCACCGAGGCCGAGTTCCGCCGTTTCGCAGGCGAGCGCATCGAAATCAAGCTGCGCGAGGCATTGGACGGCCGCAAGGTCTTCTCGGGCACGTTGACCGTGCCGGAAGAAGAGGCCGCAGCCGACGCAGCTGCTGGAATGCACAAGACCGTGTTCGGTCTCGAATTTGAGGCAAAAAAGAACGAAGTCCAGGTGTTGAATTTCACGGTCGAAGATATCGAGCGTGCAAAACTGGATCCCGTTCTGGATTTCAAGGGCAAAAAGCGATGAGTCGCGAAATTCTTCTGTTGGTCGATGCCTTGGCGCGTGAAAAGAACGTCACGCGTGACGTCGTGTTCGGCGCTCTCGAAAGTGCGCTGGCCTCGGCCATGAAAAAGCGCTTCAAGGATGATGCGGACATTCGTGTTTCCATCGATAGGGAAACGGGAGACCACGAAGGCTTCCGCCGCTGGCTGGTCGTGCCCGACGAGGCCGGTCTGCAAGAACCCGACAAGCAGGAAATGCTGTCGGATGCCGAGGAAATCGTCCCCGGCATCAAGGAAGGCGAGTACATCGAAGAGCCCCTCGAACCCATCGAGTTCGGCCGTATCGGCGCTCAGGCGGCCAAACAGGCCATCCTGCAGAAGATCCGCGACGCCGAGCGCGAACAGGTGCTGAACGACTTCCTGGACCGTGGCGAAACCATCGTGTCCGGAACGATCAAGCGCATGGACAAGGGCGACGCCATTGTCGAAACCGGCAAGATCGAAGCGCGCCTGCCGCGCTCCGAAATGATCCCCAAGGAAAACCTGCGGGTTGCCGACCGCGTCCGCGCTTTTGTGTTGCGTGTTGACCACGCCGCGCGCGGCCAGCAGGTAATCCTGTCGCGCACGTCGCCGGAGTTCATCCGCCAGCTGTTCGAGAACGAAGTGCCCGAAATCGAGCAGGGCCTGCTCGAGATCAAGGCTGCCGCCCGCGATGCCGGCGTGCGTGCCAAGATCGCCGTCGTGGCATACGATAAGCGTATTGATCCCATCGGGACGTGTGTGGGCATGCGCGGTTCGCGCGTGACCGCGGTGCGCAACGAACTCGGCGGCGAGCAGGTCGACATCGTGCTGTGGTCCGAAGACCCCGCGCAGTTCGTCATCGGCGCGCTGGCGCCGGCCAACGTCGAATCCATCGTTGTTGATGAAGACAAGCATGCGATGGACGTCGTGGTGGACGAGGAAAACCTGCCGAAGGCCATCGGCGCCAAGGGCCAGAACGTGCGCCTGGCGTCCGAACTGACCGGCTGGCAGATCAACATCATGACGCCGGAAGAAAGCCTGAACCGCCAGGAAGTCGAGCGTTCGGGTCTGCGCACCACGTTCATGAGCAAGCTGGACGTCGACGAGGAAGTCGCTGACATCCTGATCGACGAAGGATTTACCGGTATCGAGGAAATCGCCTACGTTCCCATGCAGGAACTGCTGGAAATCGAGGCGTTTGACGAAGACACCATCAACGAGTTGCGCGCCCGTGCCCGCAATGCGCTGCTGACCGAGGCAATCGCCCAGGAAGAGCGCCTTGAAACCGCACAGGATTTGCTTGAACTCGAAGGCATGACGCCGGAACTGGCCGCCAAGCTGGCCGAGCGTCAAGTGCATACGCGTGATGATCTGGCCGAATTGGCAACGGACGAACTGGCGGAAATCGCCGGTCTGACCGAACAGGAAGCCAGCGATCTCATCATGCGTGCCCGCGCCCATTGGTTCGACGAAGAATAACCATAAGGACACGGGTCTGCGGTGGAGGATGCCGCCGCTTCATCCACCGCAAGTTCACGTTGTTTGTAATAGCTGCCTATAGGGAAGAGAGAGCCTAATGTCGAGTAATACCGTCGCCCAGTTCGCTACCGAGCTGAAAATGCCTGCCAACGTGCTGCTGGATCAGCTGCGTTCGGCTGGCGTTGACCTCAAATCGGTCGACGACTCCGTCACCGACAGCGACAAGGCGAAATTGCTCGAATCGCTGCGTCGCGCACACGGCGCAACCGAAGGCAAGAAGATCACGCTGACGCGCCGCCAGACCTCCGAGATCCGGCAAGCCGACGCCACCGGGCGTTCGCGCACGATCCAGGTCGAAGTGCGCAAGAAGCGCGTCTTCGTCAAGCGCGACCCGTCCGAGCTCGCAGCCGAACAGGCCGCCTCGGCTCGTCCCGAAGAAGAAGTTGCGGCCGAAGCCGCTCCGCAGGTTTCCGCACCGGCTGCTCCCGCAGCTCCCGCGGCGCCTGTCGCCGCAGAAGCTCGCGAAACGGCGCCTGTAGAGGCCGAAGCTCCCGCCCAGGCCGAAGCGCCGCAGCAGGAGCCCGTCGCAGCCGAAGCCGCCGCCCCGGCAGAAGTGCCCGCGGCAACCGAATCCGTCGCGGCCGAAGCGCCCGCCCCCGTCGAGGCCAAAGCGCCTGAAGTCCAGGCTCAGCCTGAACCCGAACCGACGCCGGCGCCTGCTCCTGCCGAGCCCGTGGCCGAAGTGGCCAAGCCCGAAATCAAGACTGAAACCACCGAGCCTCTGGCTGAAGAAGCCAAGCCGGAACCTGCTGTGCTAGCCAATAAGTCCGAAACATCTTCCTCCCAGGCCGCCGCGCCTGTCGCCCAGGCGCAGCCTGCCGCGAAATCCGAATCCGTGAAGCCCGCCGCCGCCGCGCCCGCCGCTGCGCCCAAGGTGGGTGGTCGCGTCGACAACCGCCGTGCCGCGCCGCCGCTGGCCGCTTCCGCCACGACCGCAGGTCGCGACGAAGCCCGTCGCGCCGCCGAGGCCGAGGCCGCCGCGCTGCGCGAAATGCTGAACCGTCCCCGCAAGGTGCTGCGCGCGCCGGAGCCCGAGGCACCTGCCGCCGCGCCGATCTCCGGCACGCTGCACAAGCCCGCCGGCAAGCCTGGCGCCGCACCCGCGGCCAAGAAGGACGCCAAGCCGGCCGCCCCTGGCGCCAAGAAGACCATCAAGACCGCCGAAGTCGCTTCGACCTGGTCCGACGATTCGTCGCGCAAGAAGCCTGCCGACAAGCCGGCAGCCCCGGCCAGCCGTGACGGCTGGCGTGCGGGTGGCAAGGGCGGTGGCAAGTCGGGCGGCCGTGGTGGCCGCAATCAGCAGAACGACCGCCGCAACGAGCCGGCGCCGCAGGAATTCATCGCACGTGAAGTCCACGTGCCGGAAACCATCAGCGTGGCCGACCTGGCCCACAAGATGTCCGTCAAGGCCGCCGAAGTCATCAAGCAATTGATGAAGCTGGGCCAGATGGTCACCATCAACCAGGTGCTGGATCAGGAAACGGCCATGATCGTGGTCGAGGAACTGGGCCACGTGGCAATCGCCGCCAAGCTGGACGATCCGGAAGCCTTCCTGGACGACACCGCCACCCAATCCGAAGCCGAGCAACTGCCGCGCGCGCCGGTCGTGACCGTCATGGGCCACGTCGACCACGGCAAGACCTCGCTGCTGGACTACATCCGCCGCGCCAAGGTTGCCGCGGGCGAAGCCGGCGGCATTACGCAGCACATCGGCGCCTACCACGTGCGCACCGAGCGCGGCATGGTGACCTTCCTTGACACCCCGGGCCACGAAGCGTTTACCGCCATGCGTGCCCGCGGCGCCAAGGCGACCGACATCGTGATTCTGGTGGTTGCCGCCGACGATGGCGTGATGCCGCAGACGCGTGAAGCCATCCACCATGCCAAGGCCGCAGGCGTGCCGATCGTCGTGGCCGTGACCAAGATCGACAAGCCGTCCGCCAACCCGGAACGCGTCAAGCAGGAACTGGTTGCCGAACAAGTCGTGCCGGAAGAATACGGCGGCGACGTGCCGTTCGTGGGCGTGTCCGCCAAGACCGGCGAAGGCATCGACGATCTGCTCGAAAACGTGCTGCTGCAAGCCGAAGTGCTGGAACTGAAGGCGCCCGAAGACGCACCCGCCAAGGGTCTGGTCATCGAAGCCCGTCTGGACAAGGGCCGCGGCCCGGTCGCGACGATTCTCGTGCAGAGCGGCACGCTCAAGCGCGGCGACGTCGTGCTGGCCGGCGCAAGCTTTGGCCGTGTGCGCGCCATGCTCGACGAAAACGGCAAGCCGATTCAGACGGCGGGTCCCTCGATCCCCGTTGAGATCCAGGGCCTGACCGAAGTGCCGGCCGCCGGTGACGAACTGATGGCGCTGTCCGACGAGCGCAAGGCGCGCGAAATCGCGCTGTTCCGCCAAGGCAAGTTCCGCGACGTCAAGCTGGCCCGCCAACAGGCCGCCAAGCTGGAATCGATGTTCGACAACCTCGGCGAAGGCACCCAGACCCTCACCCTCATCGTCAAGACCGACGTGCAGGGTTCGCAGGAAGCCCTGGTGCAGTCGCTGGTCAAGCTGTCCACCGACGAAGTGCGTGTGCAGGTCGTGCACGCTGCAGTCGGCGGCATCTCGGAAACCGACATCAACCTGGCCATCGCCTCGCACGCCGTCGTCATCGGCTTCAACGTGCGCGCCGATGCCAGCGCCAAGAAGCTTGCCGAGAACAACGGCATCGACGTGCGCTACTACAACATCATCTACGACGCCGTGGATGAGGTTAAGGCCGCCATGTCGGGCATGCTGGCGCCCGAGAAGAAGGAAGAAATCATCGGCCTGGTCGAGATCCGCGAGGTGTACAGCATCTCCCGCCTCGGCAACATCGCCGGTTGTATGGTGCTCGACGGCATCGTGCGCCGCGATTCCCAGGTCCGCCTGCTGCGCAACAACGTGGTTCACTGGACGGGGCATCTCGAGTCGCTGCGCCGCTTCAAGGACGACGTCAAGGAAGTCAAGTCGGGCTTCGATTGCGGTCTGACGCTGCGCGGCAACAATGACATCCAGGTGGGCGACCAGCTGGAAGTCTTTGAAATCAAGGAAATTGCGCGCACGCTGTAAAGCAGGCGCCAGGCATTGTTAATGAGCCGTCACAAGTCCAAAGCCATTCCCGGCCGCAATCTGCGGCTGGCCGACCAGATCCAGAAGGATCTGGCCGGAATCATCCAGCGCGAAATCGACACGAAACGCGCTGGATTGATTACGATTTCGGGTGTGGAACTGTCGACCGACTACGCGCATGCCAAGGTGTGGTTCACGGTTTTGGGCGCCGAGCCCGAAGCCGCCACCACCTTGCTGAACGAGAAGGCCGGCTGGCTGCATTCGCAGCTCTACAAGCTTCTGCATATCCACACCGTCCCCACTTTGCGTTTCTTCCACGACGAGCAAGTCGCCCGTGGCATCGAAATGTCGATCCTCATCGACCGCGCAAACCGCCCCGGCCCGCACTCGGGCGTACCCGACGAGCCTGAAGACAAGTCCTGATCGGGCTGTCGTCACTGCTTCATTTTTTTCCGGATTTCGACGATGGCTAAACGACGCGGGCTTGCGCTCGACGGTGTGCTGTTGCTTGATAAACCTGTGGGTTTGTCGAGCAATCACGCCTTGCAGCGCGCCAAACGCGCCATGGACGCGGCAAAGGCCGGCCATACCGGCACGCTCGACCCCTTTGCCACCGGGTTGCTGGTGTGCTGCATGGGCCGCGCCACCAAAATTTCCGGCGCCATGCTTGACGCCGACAAGGCATATCGCGCTACGCTGCAATTTGGATCGGAAACCGATTCCGGCGACCTGACGGGCAACGTCACGGCGACCGCCGAACCCGGTTTTGTCGTCGAGGAGCAGGCGCTGCGCGATGCACTGTCACGTTTCTCGGGCACCATCGAGCAGATTCCGCCGATGTACTCGGCGCTCAAGCGCGACGGCAAGCCGCTGTACGAGTACGCCCGAGCGGGCATCGAGCTGGAACGCGCGCCGCGCAAGATTACGATTCACCGCATCGAGCTGTTGTCCCTTGACGGGACGCAGGCAGAGATCGATGTGGCTTGCAGTAAAGGCACATACATCCGAACACTGGCCCAGGACATCGGGCGCGTGCTGGGCTGTTTCGCCCACCTGACGGCGCTGCGGCGCACGCACGTCGGGCCCTTCTCTCTGGAACGCGCCGTTGAACTGGAAGCCTTGCAGGCCATGCCAGACCCCAAGCAGGCATTGCTTGCACTGAACGAATTGCCGGAGGGCTTGCTGCCCTCCACCCTGACCTTAAAGGACTCGCTATGACTCGCGCCTTGCGCAACGTCGCCATCATCGCCCACGTTGACCACGGAAAAACCACCCTGGTCGACCAGCTGCTGCGCCAATCCGGCACCTTCCGCGAAAACCAGGCGCTGACCGAACGGGTCATGGACTCGAACGACCTGGAAAAGGAACGTGGCATCACGATTCTGGCCAAGAACTGTGCCGTTGAATACGAAGGCACCCACATCAACATCGTCGACACCCCGGGCCACGCCGACTTCGGCGGTGAAGTCGAGCGCGTGCTGTCCATGGTCGATGGCGTGCTGCTGCTGGTCGACGCGGTTGAGGGTCCGATGCCCCAGACCATTTTCGTGACCCGCAAGGCACTGGCCCTGGGTCTGAAGCCGATCGTCGTGGTCAACAAGGTTGACCGTCCGGGCGCCCGTACGGATTTCGTCATCAACGCCACGTTCGACCTGTTCGACAAGCTGGGCGCCACTGACGAGCAGCTGGACTTCCCGGTCGTGTACGCGTCGGGCCTGTCCGGTTACGCCGGCCTCTCGGCGGATGTGCGCGAAGGCGACATGCGTCCGCTGTTCGAAGCCATCCTGCAACACGTGCCGCAGCGCGAGGACGATCCCAACGGCCCGCTGCAGATGCAGATCATCTCGCTGGACTACAACAGCTACGTCGGCAAGATCGGCGTGGGCCGCATCAACCGTGGCCGTATGCGCCCCGGCATGGAAGTGGCCTACAAGTTCGGTCCCGATGGTCAAGGCGGCCGCGGCCGCATCAACCAGGTGCAGAAGTTCCATGGCCTGGAGCGCATCGTGGTGGACGAAGCCGAAGCCGGCGACATCGTGCTGATCAACGGCATTGAAGACCTGGGCATTGGCTGCACCGTGACCGACCCGGTCAACCAGGAACCGCTGCCGATGCTGCGCATCGACGAACCGACCCTGACCATGAACTTCATGGTGAACACGTCGCCGCTGGCCGGCCGCGAAGGCAAGTTCGTGACCAGCCGCCAAGTGCGCGACCGTCTGGATCGCGAACTGAAGTCCAACGTGGCGCTGCGTGTGCGCGACACGGGCGACGACACGGTGTTCGAAGTGTCGGGCCGTGGCGAACTGCACCTGACCATCCTGCTGGAAACGATGCGCCGCGAAGGCTACGAGCTGGCCGTGTCGCGTCCGCGCGTGGTGTTCAAGGAAATCGACGGCGTGAAGTGCGAGCCGTTCGAATCGCTGACCGTTGACGTCGAAGACGCCCACCAGGGCGGCGTCATGGAAGAGCTGGGCCGCCGCAAGGGCGACCTGCAGGACATGCAGCCGGACGGCCGTGGCCGTACGCGTCTGGAATACCTGATTCCGGCCCGCGGCCTGATCGGTTTCCAGAACGAATTCCTGACGCTGACGCGCGGCACCGGCCTGATGAGCCACATCTTCCACGAATACGCGCCGATCAAGGAAGGCTCCATCGGCGAGCGCCGCAACGGCGTGCTGATCAGCCAGGACAACGGCGACGCCGTGGCCTACGCGCTGTGGAAGCTGCAGGATCGCGGCCGCATGTTCGTCAACCCGGGCGATGCGCTGTACGAAGGCATGATCATCGGCATCCACAGCCGTGACAACGACCTGGTCGTGAACCCGATCAAGGGCAAGCAGCTGACCAACGTGCGCGCCTCGGGCACCGACGAAGCCGTGCGCCTGGTTCCGCCGATCCAGATGTCGCTGGAATACGCCGTGGAATTCATCGACGACGACGAACTGGTGGAAATCACCCCGAAGTCGATCCGTCTGCGCAAGCGCCACCTGCTCGAAAACGAGCGCAAGCGCGCCGCGCGCGAAGCCGCGGTCTGAGCTTGAAGGCGGCAATCGCCGCCTGATGCCAGATCAATGAAAAGCCGCGCACCTTCGGGTGCGCGGCTTTTTTGTTTGCTTGGCAAGGTGTCAGGCGTGCTTGGCGGTTTCTTCTGACGGGGTGTCAGACACCCGCCCGGCGCTTTAGCAACTTGACGGTCACTTCTGACGGGTGTCAGACACCTTGGCCGAAAGTCTGCAAGGTGTCTGACACCCACTGAAGTGCTGTCGCATGGTGATTTGCCGCTCCACGGGGTGTCAGACACCGTCCCCCGAGCGTGCGGTGTCTTCCAACTCCAACCTATCGCAGGTCGGATCATGGGCCGCTGCCTACGACGCGCTGTGCTGGTGCCGGTACTCTTGCGTGCGCCCGCCATAACCGTAAGCTGCGGCGCGCGCGTCAATCACGTGGACGTACGAGCACTCGTGCAGTTCCTCCAGGATGTCCTGGAACGCGGCATACACATCCTTGATGAAGCGCGCCTTCTCGCCCTTGGTGTTGGTTTCGTCCGTGACGCTGATGTCCAGATGGAACGCGTTCTTGCCCAGCTCGGACAACGGACGCCCGCCGATGAACCAGAGTTCGTGTGGAATGTGCTGCAGCGTGATGGCGATCACGGGCAGCTTTTTCCCTAGCACGGACTGGGTCAGCCCGGCGACGGATTCGACGATGCGGCGGTCGATGGCGGCGTCGGGCGTGCCGGAACGATGGATGACGATGTGAGGCATGACGGTTCTCCGATTGGTAGGGTACGGAGCCAGTGTAGAAAGCGCGTTGACATCGGAAAAGCGGGAATTTACGATTTCATCCATCGAGTTAGCCGTTGGATAAATCATGAGCGGATTTGACCTGGACCAGCTTCGCACCCTGGTCGCGGTGCTGGACGCGGGCAGTCTGACGGCCGCTGCGCCCAAGGTGTTCCTGTCGCAATCGTCCGTCAGTGAACAGATGCGCAAGCTCGAAGACAGGGCGGGTCAGCCGTTGCTGGTGCGCGGCAAGACCGGTGTGCGGGCCACGCCAGCGGGTCAGCGCCTCTTGGCGCACGCGCGCACGATTCTTGCCTTGAGCGACGAGGCCTACCGCGACCTGCGCGGCGTGGCGCTACAGGGCGAACTGCGGCTGTGCATCACCGATTACTTCCGGCCGGGGGACGTTGCCCGCCTGCTGCGGCGCCTGAACGAGCAGTATCCGCAGGTGCGGTTGCACGTGACCATCATGAAGAGCGGGGCGATCGAAGCCGCTTACGAGCGCGGCGAGATCGATGTCGGCATATCCATGGTCATTCAGGAGCGGGGCGCTACGCGCGGCCGCGCTGATGGCGCGCTGCTGCGCCGTGAACCGCTGCTGTGGATGGCGGCCGAGGGCGTGACGACGCCGCTGGCCGAACCATTGCCGTTGCTGGCCCTGCCGGAAACTTGCGCGCTGCGCCAATACGTTGAGCGGATGTTGTCACGCCGTGGCGTGCCGTATGCCGTGTCGCACGTGGCGTCCGGCGTGGCGGGGTTGCAGTTGGCCGTTGCCGCGGGATTGGGCGTTGCCTGTTTGAACGAATCCGCGCTGGGCACGGGCATGGCGCGGCTGCAGGCGGCGGGCCTGCCGGCGTTGCCATCGGTGGAATTCAGGTTGCTCGCCGCCCGCCCCGGTGAAAGTGAGTTCGTGGGGCTGGCGCGCGAGGCGATCGTCAAGGCGATGACGTAGGCAGCGCCTTGACCTGGAAGTTGCGGTGCGTGCGGGCAAGCATGTCCGCAGCACGGCCGCTGTGTCAGGCGGGCAGGGAAGGGGCGTACTGTTCGGCGGACATCACCCGTTCGTGGAATTCCACGACCTTGCGCACCACCTTGACGGGATCGTCTTCGATGATGAAAAGGTCCAGGTCGTGGGCGGCGATCATGCCGTTGCCGAGCACTTGGTCGCCCAGCCATTCGGCCAGTCCCGACCAGTATTCGCTGCCGACCAGAACGATCGGCGCGGGCGGAACCTTGCCCGTCTGGATGAGCGTCAACGCTTCGAAGAGCTCGTCCAGCGTGCCAAAGCCGCCGGGCATCGCCACGTAGGCGAAGCTATGCATGAAGAATGCCGCCTTGCGAGGGAAGAAGTACTCGAAGGACAGGCTGATGGTCTGGAATTCGTTGTTGTGGGCTTCGTGCGGCAGGCTGATGTTCAACCCGATGCTCGTGCCTCCTGCTTCAAATGCACCTTTGTTGGCGGCTTCCATGATGCCGGGGCCGCCGCCCGCGATGACTGCGAAGCCAGCTTCTGCCAGCGCAGCGGAGATCGCGATGGTGGTTTCATAGTAGGGGGAATTACGGCTGACTCGTGCGCTACCGAAAACGCTGACTGCGGGCCCGATGTGAGCGAGCTTGTCTGCCGCCGTCCTTATCTCTGACATAATCAGCGGAATTTGTTTGCCGGCGGGTGTATCCATATCTGCCTTTGTAACCATGAAAAAAACCCTATTACTGGTCGACGGTTCAAGTTACTTGTACCGCGCTTTCCACGCTATGCCTGATTTGCGCAACGCGCAAGGCGAACCCACGGGTGCGCTTTACGGCGTGGTCAATATGCTGCGCAAGCTTGTATCTGACCATAAGGCAGAGTATGCCGCATGTATCTTCGATGCTCGCGGCAAGACGTTTCGGGACGACCTGTATCCGGAGTACAAGTCGCACCGTCCCCCTATGCCCGAGGACCTGGCAGCACAAATCGATCCCATCCATCGCGCGGTGCGCGCGCTCGGCTGGCCGGTGCTGGCGATCGAGGGTGTCGAGGCCGATGACGTCATTGGCACTTTGGCACATCGTGCCGCGCAGCATGACGTTCACACCATCGTCTCTACGGGCGACAAGGATCTGGCGCAACTGGTCAACAGCCACGTCACGCTGGTCAACACGATGAGCGGCGAGGTCCTGGACGAGACCGGCGTCGTGAACAAGTTCGGCGTGCCGCCCGAGCGTATCGTCGACTACCTGATGCTGGTGGGCGACACGGTCGACAACGTGCCGGGCGTCACCAAGGTCGGGCCCAAGACGGCCGCCAAATGGATTACGGAATTTGGCTCGATTGACAAGCTGATCGAAGGCGCTGACGGCATCAAGGGGGTCGCCGGCAACAACCTGCGCGAAGCCATTCCCAATTTCCCGTTGACGCGCCAGCTGCTCACGGTCAAGTGCGATTGCGACCTCACGGGCCACATCGACGGCGTGGACGACCTGACGCCGCGTCCGCGCGACGACGCCACGCTGACCGAGCTGTACGAACGCTACGGATTCCGCACGTGGCTGCGCGACCTGACCGGCGATGTGGAGCGCGTGCCCACGGGCGATGCGCGCATTGCGCACGAGGCGCCTGCCGCGCCCGCCACGCTGGACTACCGCATCATCTCCGACTGGGCTGCGTTCGACGCCTGGATGGAACTGATGCAGCAGGCATCGCTGGTTGCGCTGGACACCGAGACGACGTCGCTGGACGAGATGCAGGCCCGGCTGGTGGGCTTGTCGATGTCGGTGGCGCCCGGCGTGGCCTGCTATATCCCGGTCGCGCACCGAGGTCCGGATGGCGCGGTCCAGTTGCCCAAGGACGAAGTGCTGGCCCGGTTGAAACCCTGGCTGGAAGACCCGGCGCGCACCAAGCTGCTGCACCACGCCAAGTACGACACGCACGTGTTCGCCAACGAAGGCATCCGCCTGGCCGGCGCCGCGGAAGACACGATGCTGCAGGCTTACGTGCTGGAATCGCATCGCGGCGTGGGCCTGAACGATCTGGCGCAGCGTTATCTGGGACGCAGCGGCGTGTCCTACGAGGACCTCTGCGGCAAGGGCGCCAAGCAGATTGGCTTTGACGAAGTGGCGGTGGACAAAGCCGGGCATTACGCGGCCGAAGATGCCGACTTCACGTTGCAACTGCATCAGGTGCTGCGTCCGATGGTCGCCGCCGACGCAGGGCTGGAGCGCATCTATCGCCTGGAAATGCAGGTGTCCGGCGTGCTGACCACCATCGAACGCAACGGCGTGAAGGTCGATGCCGCGGAACTGGGCCGCCAGAGCAACAAGCTGGGCCAGGAGATGCTGCAGCTCGAGCAGAAGGCCTATGAACTAGCCGGCCAGCCGTTCAACCTGAATTCCCCCAAGCAGCTTGGCGAGATCCTGTTCGGCCGCATGCAGCTGCCGGTGGTGCGCAAGACCGCGAGCGGCGCGCCCTCCACGGACGAGGAAGTGCTGAGCAAGCTGGCGCTGGACTATCCGCTGCCGCAGGTGCTGCTGGACTACCGCGGGCTGTCCAAGCTGAAGTCCACCTACACGGACAAGCTGCCGCGCATGATCAACCCGGCGACGGGCAGGGTGCACACGCACTATTCGCAGGCCGCCGTCATCACCGGACGCCTGGCGTCGTCGGATCCCAACCTGCAGAACATCCCGGTCCGCACCGAAGCCGGGCGGCGCGTGCGCGAGGCGTTCATTGCCGAGCGCGGCCTGCTCTTGTCAGCGGACTATTCGCAAATCGAGTTGCGCATCATGGCGCACGTGTCGGACGACGCGAACCTGCAAAGCGCCTTCGCGGCGGGCGAGGATATCCACCGCGCCACCGCATCCGAAGTGTTCGGCGTGCCGCTGGACGCCGTGACCACCGATCAGCGCCGTGCCGCCAAGGCCATCAACTTCGGCCTGATCTACGGCATGGGCGTGTTCGGCCTGGCGTCCAACCTGGGCATCACGCGCGACGCCGCGCAGGCTTACATCGACCGCTACTTTGCGCGCTATCCCGGCGTGGCCATGTACATGGACGACACGCGGCGCCTGGCGCGCGAGCAGGGCTATGTGGAAACCGTCTTTGGACGGCGGTTGCAGTTGCCGGAGATCCGCGGCGCTTCGGGGCCGCGCAGGCAGGGCGCCGAGCGGGCGGCCATCAATGCGCCCATGCAGGGCACGGCGGCCGACCTCATCAAGATGGCCATGGTGGCGGTGCAGGACTGGCTCGACACCGAAAAGCTGCAGACGCGAATGATCATGCAGGTGCACGACGAACTGGTGATGGAAGCGCCGGACGACGAGCTGGAATTGGTCAAGGAGGCGCTGCCGCGTCTGATGTGCAACGTGGCGACGCTGCGCGTGCCGCTGGTGGCGGAAGTGGGCGTCGGCAAGAACTGGGAGCAGGCGCACTAAAGGGACAGAGCGCCGCTGGGCCGTCTTCGGACGGCCCATTTCCGGTTTTTGGATTGCAACAATATAATGTTGCGCTTCCCCCCCGCCTGATCTTCTCCCCCTCCATGTTGCTGCTCTGGGTCCTGCTCGCCACCATCACCGGCGGCCTTATTGCTGTCCTCATCGCGAGCTGGCTCGCGTACAAGGTCTTTGCCAAATACCTGCATCACATGGTGAGCCTGTCGGTGGGCGTGCTGCTCTCGGTCGCGCTTCTGCACCTCTTGCCCGAAGCCTTCGAGACTGGCGTCGGCAACGCGCATGTGCTCTTCGGGTTGATGCTGGCGTCGTTGATCGGGTTTTTCGTGCTGGAGAAGATTGCGCTGCTGCGCCACAGCCATCACCACGAAGGCGACGGCCATCACCATCACAAGGGGCATGACCGTCACGAGGCGGGGCGCGGCGGGATGCTCATCCTGATCGGCAGTTCGCTGCACAACCTGTGCGACGGCGTGCTGATCGCCGCGGCGTTTCTTACCGACCCGTTGCTGGGCGTGCTGACGGCGGCGTCGATCATCATCCACGAGATACCGCACAAGCTGGGCGATTTCGTCGTTCTGATCAATGCGGGCCTGCGCCGCCGCCGGGCGTTCGCGCTGATTCTCTTTACCAGCTTGTGTTCAGCGGTCGGCGGCATAATAGGCTACTTCGTGCTGCAACAGGCGCAGGACTGGACGCCGTACATTCTGGTGGTTGCCGCCAGCAGCTTCCTGTATATCTCGGTGGCCGACCTGATGCCGCAGATGCACGAGCGGGTATCCCTGTCCGATGCCGTCCCGCAATTGCTGCTGGTCGGCGTGGGCGTGGCGCTGATCTACAGCGTTACGACCCTCATGCACCACGGGCACGACCATGGCGCGCATGCCGATCATGGCGCGCCGCATGCGGAGCACGGCCACCAGCACTAGCCCTGGCACGGCGGTGGGGATGGCCGGCCTTCGTCGACCCCAACCAAGGAGTTCTCCATGAGTTTTTCCACCGCCGCCGGCAATGTCGCGCCCACCGTGATCCACACGGACACCCTGGGCCTCGTCCACGGGGATTTCCAGCTTCCCGTCACGGATGGCTTGATCGGCGCCTACTACGCGGCGCCCGAAGGCAAGCGCGATCTGCCGATCGTGCTGGTGATCCAGGAAATCTTTGGCGTGCATGAGCACATCAAGGACATCTGCCGCCGGGTCGCCAAGGCCGGCTATCTGGCCGTCGCCTGCGATCTGTATCAACGCCAGGGCGACGCATCCGCCTACACCGACATCCCCAAGCTCATTTCCGAACTCGTCAGCAAGGTGCCGGACGAACAGGTGTTCGGCGACCTCGACGCCAGCGTGGCATGGGCTGCCGCCAACGGTGGCGACGCGCGCCGCGTGGCGGTGACGGGTTTCTGCTGGGGTGGGCGCCTGACCTGGATGTACGCCGCGCACAACCCGGACGTGAAGGCGGGCGTGGCCTGGTACGGCAAGCTCAGCGTGGGGCACGGACCGCTCATCAAGCGCGTGGCGCTGGATGTGACGAATGAGCTGCATGGTCCCGTTCTGGGCCTGTACGGCGGGCGCGACGCCAGCATTCCGCTGGCGGACGTGGAAGCCATGAAGACGAAGCTGGCCGCCGGCAACGCCGCCGCGAAGCTGTCCGACATCGTGGTGTATCCCGAGGCCGACCACGCGTTCCTGGCGGATTACCGTGCCAGCTACCAGCCGGAAGCCGCGAAGGATGGATGGGCGCGGATGCTGGAGTGGTTCAAGCGGTATTTGTGAGGCGCGGCAGGGTAAGCCGCCAGATGTGACCCTTGCAAAACAAAGCCGGCCTGAGGGTCGGCTTTTTCATGCGCCGGCTTGCTTGGGACGGTGTCAGACACCCGGCGGAGATGGTCTTCGACTTGTGGCGGCGTCTCAATGGGTGTCTGACACCTCGGGCGTGCGCCAGAAAAGACAAAGCCGACCCGGGGGTCGGCTTTTTCATGCAGGGCAGTGAGAGGAAGCTTGCCCCGCCGCCTCACGGCTGGGAAGGCCCGCTCAATTCCCCGCTTCGCGCAAACGGCTGGGCAAGAGCTCGCCATGACGTGCCAGCAGCGGATACGCCGCCGCGCCGACCAGGTGCGAGTTGATGCCCTTCATATCCCGCAGGATGTCCAGGTACAGCGCGCCCACTTCCGCCGCGTCCACCTCGCCCGACTTGATCTTCTGCAGGTGCGTGTCGGCCGCCTGGGTTTCGATCGTGCGGAAACGCGCCTTTTCGCCGGCCAGCGAACGCGCCTGGCGCAGGTCGTCGTTCACGAAGAGCGCGGCGGCCGTGCGCTGGTTGGCGATGAGCTGGCCCAGCGTGTCGTCCAGGCTGGCGCGTTGCTCGGGCGAGAACGTCCACCCCTGTTTACGCAGCTTGGCCACGTGGCTGAGCAGCCCGTGATGCGCGATATCGCCGGCATGACCGATGTTGCTGGTGAAGGCCAGGATGTCGTCGAGCCGCTGGATGTCCTCGCGGGTCATGTTTTCCTGGTCCAGCGTCGCCAGGTACGTCGTGATGGCATTTTCCAGCTTGTCCAGCGCGCTATCGAGCTGGCGCGCCTGCACCATGCGGTGGCGGTTGTCGCGCTTGAAGCCCGCCCGCGCGTAGAGCAGCAGCGTCTGCAGCATGTCGGCCATCCGCAGCGCTTCGCGCGCGGCGTTGCCCAGCGCGACCGCCGGCACGTCGTGCGCCCATTCGTCCAGGTATTGGGGCCGGGAGGGGTCGTTCGGGTCGGCGCGCTTGGGCAGCCAGCGGGTGAGGAGGGCGGCGTACGGCGTCAGAAGCGGTAGGAAGGCCAGCGCGATGACGGCGTTGAACAGGGTGTGGAAGTTGGCGACCGCGCGGGCGGGGTCGCGCGCCAGGTCGCTCATCCAGGGCTGCAGGAACGGCAGCAGCAGCAGGCCGGCCAACACGCCCAGCACCCGGGTCAGCAGGTTGCCCAGCGGCAGGCGGCGGGCGGCGGGGTCGTCGCCGGTGACGCCTTCGATCATGGGGTTGATCGCGGTGCCCAGGTTGGCGCCGAGCACCAGCGCAAACGCGACGTGCGGCGCGACCATGTTGTGGCTGGCCAGCGACATCACCAGCACCACCACGGCGACGCTGGAGTGCGCCG
>NZ_DAMCTG010000012.1:48730-91047 GCF_032113835.1 Achromobacter sp.
TTGTGGCTGGCCAGCGACATCACCAGCACCACCACGGCGACGCTGGAGTGCGCCGCCCAGGTGAACGCCGCGGACAGCAGCACCGCGGCGACGGGCTGGGTCGCCAGCGCGTCCAGGATCATGCCCAGCATGGGCGCGGTCTGGAATGGGGCGAAGAGCTCGACGAGCTGATGCAACGACAGCAGCAACAGGCCCAGCCCGATGAAGACCCGGCCCAGGTCGCGCGTGCGGCCCGGCGGGTAGCGCCGGAACATCCAGACGCCGGCGAGGATAAGGATGGGCGCCAGCTCGGTCAGGTCGAAGGACAGCAGCTGGACGATCAGCGTCGTGCCGACGTTGGCGCCCAGCATGGCCGCCAACGCGGGCACCAGACCGACGACGCCGCCCGCGGCAAAGCCGGTGATCATCAGGCCGGTGGCGGTGCTGCTCTGCAACGCGGCCGTGATGCCCAGCCCGGCAAAGAAGGCCCGCAGCCGCGTGCCGAGGGCGCGTCCCAGTGCCGCGCCCAGTGCCGCGCCGAACGCGCGTTGCACGCCCGTCTGCACCATATGCACGCCCCAGAGGAGCAGCGCCACGTAGCCGGCGAAGTCAAGCAGGGTAATGAGTCCAGACATCCAGGCGTTTTTCCGTTCTTTTTATGACAAGTAATAATTCTGTAATGATCGCATGCCCCGGCGGGCTTTGACACCCGGCGCGAAGATACAGGATACGCCCGGCGGGGCTTTGCTGCGTGCGCCCGGGGCTACGCGTATCATTGCCTGATCATTTGTGGATGTCTTGGAGTTTGGCGTGGCCGTTTCCGTTTTCGATCTGTTCAAGGTGGGTATCGGCCCGTCAAGTTCCCACACCGTGGGTCCGATGCGGGCGGCGCTGCTGTTCGCCCAGGGCCTGGAGCGCGACGGCCTGATTCCGCGCGTCGCCAGCGTGCGGGCCGAGCTGTACGGATCGCTGGGCGCCACCGGCAAGGGTCACGGCACCGACAAGGGCGTGCTGCTGGGGCTGATGGGCGAGGCGCCCGACACGGTCGATCCGGCCGCCATCGCCGGCATGGTCGCGTCCGTGCGCGCCAGCCGCCAGTTGCCGCTCCTGGGCAAATACCCGCTGCCCTTCGTGGAAAAGGAACATCTGATGTTCTACCGCCGCGAAGCCATGGCCGAGCACCCCAACGGCATGAAGTTCCACGCTTTCGACGCCGACGGCCAGAGCCTGCGCGAGGCGCGCTACCTGTCGGTGGGCGGCGGCTTCGTCGTCACCGCGGGTGCGTCCAACAGCCAGGTCATCGCCGCGCACAACCAGTTGCCGTATCCGTTCCGCATGGGGCGCGAGCTCTTGGCCATGTGCCAGGAAAACGGATTGACCGTCGCGCAGATCATGATGCAGAACGAGCTGACCTGGCGCGAAGCCTCGGAAGTCAACGCCGGCCTGGACCGGATCTGGCAGGTGATGCAGGACTGCGTGGCGCGCGGCTGCGGCATCAACTATCCCGAGGCGGACGGCGAACTGCCCGGTCCGTTGCGCGTGCGCCGCCGCGCCCCGGAGCTGTATCGCAATCTCACGCAGCGCGCCGAGCGCACGCTGTCCGACCCGCTGTCCGTCATGGATTGGGTGAATCTGTACGCGATGGCCGTCAACGAAGAGAACGCCGCGGGCGGGCGCGTGGTCACGGCGCCCACCAACGGCGCAGCGGGCATCATCCCGGCGGTGCTGCACTATTACGATCGCTTCGTGCCGGGCGCCAACCGCGAGGGCGTGCGCGATTTCCTGCTGACCGCCGCGGCGATCGGGCTGCTGTACAAGTACAACGCGTCGCTGTCCGGCGCGGAAGTGGGCTGCCAGGGCGAGGTCGGCGTGGCCTGTTCCATGGCGGCCGGCGGACTGGCGGCGGCGCTGGGCGGGTCGGTCGAGCAGGTGGAAAACGCGGCCGAAATCGGCATGGAGCACAACCTCGGCCTGACCTGTGATCCGGTCGGCGGTCTGGTGCAGATTCCCTGTATCGAGCGCAACGCCATGGCGTCGGTCAAGGCCGTCAACGCCGCCCGCATGGCGCTGCGCGGCGACGGCCAGCACTACGTGTCGCTGGACTCGGTCATCAAGACCATGCGCGAAACCGGCGCCGACATGAAGACGAAGTACAAGGAAACGGCGCGGGGTGGCTTGGCGGTGAATATCGTCGAGTGCTGAGCATGTGATGCCGTGACAAGGTGTCTGACACCCTGGGGAGATGATCTCGGGCTTGTCGCAACGTCTCAGAGGGTGTCAGACACCCAACCAGTTGCACACGTCAGATGCGGGCAAGGTGTCTGACACCCTGGGCGGGCAAGGTGTCTGACACCCTGGGGAGACGATCTCGGGCTTGTCGCAACATTTCAGAGGGTGTCAGACACCCATCCACGCACATGCGCCAGATCCGCACGCAAAAAAGCCCGCCGAAGCGGGCTTTTTTGCGGCTGGTGACCGATCAGATCACGCGAGCATTCTGCAGCGCGGCGATGCGGGCCGGGATCGGCGGGTGCGAGGCGAACATGGCTGCCAGGCCGCCCTTGCCGGTGATGCCGGACGCTTCGAAGGACTTGGGCAGTTCGCCCGGTTCCAGGCCACCCAAGCGGGCCAGCGCACGGATCATCGGTTCGCGGGCGCCCATCAGGTGGGCCGAACCGGCGTCGGCGCGGTATTCGCGCTGGCGCGAGAACCAGGCCACGATGATCGAAGCCAGGACGCCGAAGATGATTTCACAGACCAGCACCGTGACGAAGTAGCCCGGGCCGATGCCGCGTTCGTTCTTGAACACGACGCGGTCGATGAAGTAGCCGACCACGCGCGCCAGGAAGATGACGAAGGTGTTCACCACGCCCTGGATCAGGGTAAGCGTGACCATGTCGCCGTTGGCGATGTGCGCGACTTCGTGCGCCAGCACGGCCGCGACTTCCTCTTCGGACATGCTTTCCAGGAGGCCCGTCGACACGGCAACCAGCGAGTCGTTCTTGAATGCGCCGGTGGCGAACGCGTTGGGGGCGCCTTCGTAGATGGCGACTTCGGGGCGGCCGATGCCGGCGCGGTCGGCCAGTTGGTGGACCGTGTCGACCAGCCAGGCTTCGCGCTGGTTGCGGGGCGCGTTGGGATCCAGCACCTGCGCGCCGGTGCTCCATTTGGCCATCGGCTTGCTCATGAGGAGCGAGATGATGGCGCCGGTGAAGCCGACCACGACCGAGAAGATCAGGAGGGCGTTGAAGTTGATCCCGTTGGCCGTGATGACACGGTCCACGCCCAGGATGCGCAGCGTGGCCGACAGCACGAGCATGACGGCCAGGTTGGTAATGACGAACAGAACAATGCGTTTCATGTTTTTTTATTCCTCTGCGAGCGGCAAATACCCGGATTTCGACATCGCGGGGCCTCGCCAGTTCCCCGACTCGCCGGCTCCGCTCCGAGTGACGGAGAGTATAGTATCGCTTTCCCTTATTCCTTCCCCCCTTTTCCCTTAGCGTAGACCCGCATGCAGGCACTTTGGATGTTGGTGGCGTCCGCCATGTTCGCCATCATGGGGTCGTTCGTGAAGCTCGGCACCGAACACGGCGCGTCGCTACCGCAGGTCGTGCTCTTTCGCGGCCTGCCGTCGGTGATCCTGTTGCTGATCTGGGCGCGCGCCGGCCGCCAATCCATCATTCCCACGAGTTGGAAGCTGCACATCTGGCGCAATCTGTCCGGCGTCACATCGATGTGGCTGGGCTTTTTCGCCATTTCCCATCTGCCTTTGGCCACGGCCACCAGCCTGAACTACACGGCGCCGCTGTTCATCGCCTGTTGGATGCTGGGGTGGGGCGGCGCGCAGCGCGACCCGGTGCGGATCCTGGCTGTGGCGCTGGGGTTCATGGGCGTCATTGCCGTGCTGCGGCCCAGCATCAACGATGACCAGTGGCTTGCCGCCCTGCTAGGCATGGGGGCGGGCGCCATGTCCGCCATCGCGATGATGCAGATCCGCCAACTGGGCCGCATCGGCGAACCCGAGTGGCGCACCGTCCTGTTCTTCTCGGTCGCCGTGTGTGCGTCCAGCGGCGCCGGACTGGCTTTCGAGGGCTGGGGCTATGCGGACTGGACCGGTTACCTTTCGCTGCTGGGCGTGGGCGTGGCGGGGCTTTTTGGCCAGTTGGCCATGACCCGGGCGTTCGGCATGGGGTCGGCGCTGCTGACCGCCGCCTTGCAGTACAGCACCATCATCTTCGCGGCGCTGATCGGCATGGGCTTCTGGGGCGACCATCTGGACGCCGTGGCCTGGGCCGGCATGGGCCTCATCATCTTCGCGGGCCTGCTGTCGGTGTGGCGCACCATGCGCGATCCGAAGCCGGCCTGAACTTCGCATCCGCCGAATTCCACAGGAGCCCCCTCGCATGACGACGACCCTGATCTCTGCCGCCGATCTGGCCGCGCGTTTGGATACGCCCGACGTGCGCGTGTTCGACGTGCGCCATGACCTGACCAACCATGCTGCTGGCCGCCAGGCCTACGACGCCGGCCACATTCCCGGCGCCCGCTACCTGGATCACGAAACCGAGCTGGCCGCCGCGAAGACGGGCAAGAACGGCCGCCATCCGCTGCCGGACCGCGCCCAGTTCGGCGCCCTGATGGCCGCGCACGGCGTGACCCCCAGCACGCTGGTAGTGGCGTACGACGCCAGCGGCGGCATGTACGCGGCGCATCTGTGGTGGATGCTGCGGTGGCTGGGCCATGACCAGGTTGCCGTGCTGGACGGCGGGTGGCAGGCCTGGACAGCCGCTGGCCTGCCCGTCAGCCATGACGCGGCGCCCGCCGTGCAGCCCGGTAAGCCGGTCGAGCCGGGTGCGCCGCTGACCGGCACGGTGGACGCCCAGACGGTGCTGGCCAACATCGCTAAGCCGGCCTTCACCGTGATCGACGCACGCGCCGCCAACCGCTACCGCGGCGAGGTCGAGCCCATGGACCCGGTGGCCGGCCATATCCCCGGCGCGCTGAACCGGCCCAACGGCGAAAACCTGCAGCCGGACGGCCGCTTCAAGTCAGCCGACGCGTTGCGCGCGGAATTCGGCTCCCTCCTGGCGGGGCGCGATCCGGCGTCCATCGTCCACCAGTGCGGCTCGGGCATCACCGCCTGCCACAACCTGCTGTCGATGGAAATCGCCGGCCTGTCCGGATCGCGGTTGTATTCGGGATCCTGGAGCGAATGGTGCAGCGATCCTGCCCGGCCGGTGGCCAAGGGCGAATGAACGAAAAAAGCCAGGGCATTCACCCTGGCTTTTTTCATGGACGCGGGCAGACAGTTACCAGACCGCGGCCAGCTTGACGCGTCCCGACACGCTTTCGGCGATTTCCAGGAAGTGGTCGAGCGGCGGCGTCGCCAGTCCCGGCACCTTGGCCATGTCGTCCCAGCGCCGCAGGCGAATGGCGTCGGGCGCGCCGGGCATGCTGGCAAAGTCCACCGCCTGGCCGGCGTCGAAACTGCCGCCCTGGAGCGCCAGGCTGCGGCGGGAATCCTCGGACAGCCTCGCTTCGTACTGCGGCTCGACATAGCAGAGGTAACGCTTGGCCTCGACGTGCAGGCGGATGGGATCCAGCACGGCGGCGCTGAACAGCCCGCGCAGGAAGGGCAGCACGAAATACTGGTGCTTGTCGTCGATGCCGCGCAGCGTCGGCGTGCCGGGACGGTCGGCGATCAGATGGCCCAGGTCATGCAGCAGGCACGCCGTGATGAGATGGGCGTTGGCGCCGTTCTGTTCGGCCAGCGTCGCCGTCTGCAGCGCGTGCCGCAGGTGGCTGACGGATTCGCCATGATAGGAGCGGTGCCCGCGTTCCAGGAAAAGCTGTTCGATATCCTGCAGGGTCAAGGCCATGGTTGTCTCCTGAGTGGCCGCAAGGGGAAGAGGCGGGCAGTGACCGCAACGGTCAGCCGGCTGCCGGCGCCATCTCCAGAAAGCGCGCGATAAGCTGCACCGGTTGGCGCTCGCGCAGGCAGTACAGGTACTCATTCATCACGATGCCGGCGTCTTCGATGTCGAGGGCGGCCAGATCGGGGTGGGACGGAATTTCGCGCGACGGGATCAGGCTGATGCCCAGCTCGCACAGAATGGCTTGGCGGATCGATTCGCGGCTGCCGATTTCCAGCGTGCGGCGCACGGTGACGCCGGCGGCCTGCAGCGCATCTTCGGTCAGTTGGCGCGTCATGGAACCCGGCTCGCGCAGGAGCAATGCATATTCCGCCAGATCGGCCAGCCGCACCTGGCCGCGCCGGGCCAGCGGGTGGGTCCGGTGCACCACCACGCGGATCGGGTCCGCGGCGATCTTGCGTCGGTACAGATGCTTGTCATCCATCAGAAAGGAAGACGTGGCAATCTCGATGCGGTAATCCTGCAGCGCCCGGAGCATCGACTGCGAATTGCCGATCGTGACGGTCAGGTCGATGCCGGGATAGCGCTGGTTGTAGCGCCGCACGGTATCCATGATGTAGTACGGGCCGGTTGCGCCGATACGCAGGTTGCCTTCGCGCAGGTCGCTCGCGTCGCGCAGCCGGAAGTCGATCTCGGTTTCCTGTTGCACCAGCTTTTCGACCATCGGCATCAGGTTCTGCCCGGCGTCGGACAGCCGCATGCCGCGACCCTGCCGGTGAAACAGTTCGATGCCGTAGCGCGATTCGAGCTGGCGCAGCTGTCCCGTCACCGTGGGCTGGCTCACGCCCAGTTGGGCGGCGGCCTTGGTGACGGTTCCGCAGCGGGCCACGGCATAGAAGGATTTGAGTTCGGCGACGAGCACGGTCGGGGGGCGAAGGTTGGACGCAATGCGCAAGACCGCCAGTACACCAAAATAATTTGATGTTTTTATTACTGCATTTGCGCGAAGTGTCATAAACGCTCAATACGCCGATTCCATACTGCCTTCGTTCCCAGACCGGAGGCCCCATGCCCCAACGCGATACCGCCTTTCTCTCCGTGCAGAATCTCGTCAAGCGATTCGGCACCCACACGGCCTTGGCCGATGTGTCGCTGGATATCCGCGCCGGAGAATTGGTGTGTCTGCTGGGGCCGTCGGGTTGCGGCAAGACGACGCTGCTGCGCGCCATCGCCGGCCTGGAGCGCCAGGACAGCGGGACCATCGTGCTGTCCGGCCGGGATATTTCCCACGCCGAGCCGCAGGCGCGTGACTACGGCATCCTGTTCCAGTCCTATGCGCTGTTCCCGAATCTGACCGTGGCCCAGAACGTGGCCTACGGTTTGAGTGGCAAGCGCGCGCACCGCAATCACGTCGCCAACCGCGTCGAGGAAATGCTGACGCTGGTCGGCCTGGCCGGCGCGGCGCAGAAATATCCGGGTCAGATATCCGGCGGCCAGCAGCAGCGCGTGGCGCTGGCGCGCGCCCTGGCGCCGTCGCCGTCCCTGCTGCTGCTGGACGAACCCATGTCCGCGCTGGATGCGCGGGTGCGCGAACACCTGCGCATCGAACTGCGCGCGCTGCAAAAGCGCCTGTCGATCACCACGCTCATGGTGACGCATGACCAGGAGGAGGCCATGGTGATGGCCGACCGCATCGCCGTGATGAACGGCGGCGTGATCGAACAGTACGGCACGCCGCGCGAACTGTATCGCCAGCCGGGATCGGCCTTCATCGCCGATTTCGTGGGCGAGGCCAACTGGCTGCCGTTCGAACGCATCGACGCCCATCGCGCCCGCGTGGGCCGCCAGGAGCTGGCCGTGGAAACGGCCCTGGACGCCGGGTCGGGCAAGCTTTTCGTGCGGCCGGAAGCCGTGCGCGTCAGCATGGCCAAGCCGGAAGAACCGAACGCCATGCTGGCCGACGTGCTGGACGGCGTGTTCCTGGGACGCAGCTATCGCCTTTCGCTGCGTCTGGAAGGCGTGCCCGGCGCCACGGTCCATTCCATCGTGTCCCCTGAAACCGGAGACGCCCTGCTGGGCCCTCACGCTGCCGGCCGCTGCTGGGTGGAGCTGCCGCGCCATGCGATACGCGCCTACGCTTGATCCGGCCGTGAACAATACCCGCGCCATCGGCCAGTCCGCCGCGGTTTCCGCGGCGCCCGCGATCCCCTCGTCCGCGGCCGCGCCGCTGCCGGCCTTGGGACGCCGCCCGCTGCCCGCCTGGATCGGCGCGCTGGGCCTGGCGCTGGGGCAGGGTGGCCTGGCGCTCGGCCTCCTGATATTCCTGGCGTTGCCGCTGGCGGCGATTCTCCTGAAATCGGTCACGGACGCCGACGGCGGCTGGGCGGGCCTGTCGGTCATCGCCGGCATCATCGGCGCCGACGGCTTCCTGGACATGGTCGGGCGCAGCCTTGCGGTGGGCGTCGTGACCACCTTGCTGGTCGTGCCGTGCGCCTATGGCTTTGCCTATGGCCTGACGCGCACCCGCCTGCCGGGCAAGGGCCTCTTGCGCACGATCGCGTTGCTGCCGCTGCTGGCGCCGTCGCTGCTGCCCGGCATTGCGCTGGTCTACCTGCTGGGCAATCAGGGCCTGCTCAAGGGCCTGACCGGCGGCGCCACCATCTATGGCTTCTGGGGCATCGTTGTCGGAGAGGCGTTCTACACGTTTCCGCATGCGCTCATGATCCTGCTGACCGGCCTGGCGCTGGCGGACGGGCGCCTGTATGACGCCGCCCGCGCCATGGGCGCGGGGACGTGGCGCACCTTCATGACGGTCACGCTGCCCGGCACGCGCTATGCGGTGTTCTCGGCCTGCTGCGTGGTGTTCACGCTGACCGTGACGGACTTCGGCGTGCCCAAGGTGGTGGGCGGCGACTACAACGTGCTCGCCATGGAGGCCTACAAGGCCGTGGTGGGGCAGCAGAATTTCCCCAAGGGCGCGGCGATTGGCATCCTGCTGTTGCTGCCTGCGCTGCTGACCTTCGTACTGGACCGGCGGCTGCGCGCCCGCCAGGGCGCCCAGATGAGCGGCCGTGCGCAGCCTTATGCGGCCGGCATGAACGGCCGGCGCGACGCGGTGTTCCTGATGCTGGCTGGCGTCATGGCAGCCTTCCTGCTCGTGATCATCGGCGTGGCGGTCTGGGCCTCGTTCGTGAAGATGTGGCCGTACAACCTGTCGATGTCGCTGCGTTCGTACGACTTCGACAACATGGACGGCGGCGGCTGGCTCGCCTGGCGCAACAGCCTGCAACTGGCGTTCTGCACTGCGCTCGTGGGAACCCTGGTGGTGTTCGCCGGCGCGTGGATGATGGAGAAGGTGCCTGCCCGCAGCACGATGGCGCGCGGCCTGCGCGGCATGGCCGGCATGCTGGCGCTGATGCCGATGGCCGTGCCGGGACTGGTGCTGGGCCTGGGCTACATCTTCTTCTTCAACAGCCTGTCGAACCCGCTCAACATGCTGTACGGCACGATGCCGCTGCTCGTGTTGTGTACGGTCGTTCACTTCTACACCAGTGCGCACCTGACGGCCGCCACTGCGCTCAATGCGCTGGACCCGGAATTCGAGGCGGCCTCCGCCTCGCTGAAGGTGCCGCGCCTGACGACTTTCCTGCGTGTGACGTTGCCGATGTGCCTGCCCGCGGCGCTGGACGTGGCCCGCTACCTGTTCGTGTCCGCCATGACGACCGTGTCGGCGGTGGTGTTTCTGTACAGCCCGTCCACGGTGCTGGCCGCGGTCGCCGTCCTGAACATGGACGACGCAGGCTTCATCGGACCGGCTGCCGCCATGTGCACGGTCATCATGGCCAGTTCCGCCGTTGCCGCGCTGGTCCTGCACCTGGCGAGCCGCGCCCTGGTGGCGCGCACCCAGGCCTGGCGGCGCCCGGCGTCCCGCTGACCGATCATTTTTTCCTGGATGACTTTCATGACTGTTCAACCTTTGCCCGTCCGCCTCGAAGCGGTGATATTCGACTGGGCCGGCACGCTGGTCGACTTCGGTTCCTTTGCCCCCACCAAGGTATTCGTGGATGCGTTCGCGCAGTTCGGCATGGACGTGTCGCTGAAGGAGGCGCGCGGCCCGATGGGAATGGGCAAGTGGGACCACATCCGCGCACTGTGCGACCAGCCAGCCATTGCCAACCAGTACCAGGCCCGCTTCGGCCGCCTGCCCAGCGACGACGACGTCACCGCCATCTACGAGCGATTCCTGCCGATGCAGCTGGAAAAAGTGGCTCAGTATTCGGCCGCCATTCCGGGCGCAGCCGACGTGATGCGCGCCTTGCGCGAACGAGGCCTGAAGATCGGCTCGTGCTCCGGCTATCCCGCCAGCGTGATGGGCCGCGTCGTTGAACGCGCCGCCACCGAGGACCTGACGCCCGATTGCATCGTCGCCAGCGACGAGGTGCCGCGCGCGCGTCCGGCGCCCGCCATGGCCTTGAAGAATGTGGTGGAGCTTGGCCTGTCCGATGTGGCCGGCTGCATCAAGGTCGACGACACCGCCCCCGGCATCGAAGAAGGCCGCCGGGCGGGCATGTGGACCGTCGGTCTGCTGCTGTCCGGCAACGCCGCAGGCCTGACGCTGGACGAGTACAAGCGCCTTTCCGAACCCGCCCGCGACGCGGCGCGCGATGCCGCCCGCGCGGAGCTGGATCCGGCCGGCCCGCACTACCTGATCGACACGGTGGCCGACCTGCCGGCCGTGGTCGACGACATCGAAGCCCGACTGGCGCGAGGCGACCGCCCCTGAACTAGACGCTTGCCGCCCGGCGTCCCGGGCCATCCATAGACCTTTGACTCACCACGATCCGCAGCCGGCAGCCGCCGGCCGTGGGGACCTCGTTCACCCCGCTTTTCCGCTCACTCACGGAGTTGTTCATGAATCGCTACAAGCTGCTTGCACTGGCCGCCGCCCTGACGGGCGTGATGGGCGCCGCCTCGGCCGAGACCACGCTGACCGTCTACACGGCGCTGGAAGCCGACCAGATCAAGGCCTATCAGGCCGCCTTCGAAAAGGCCAATCCCGACATCAAGATCCAGTGGGTGCGCGACTCCACCGGCATCATCGCCGCCAAGCTGCTGGCCGAAAAGAACAACCCCAAGGCCGACGTGATCTGGGGGCTGGCCGGCACTGCGCTGGGGCTGATGGACAAGGAAGGCATGCTGCAGCCCTACGCGCCCAAGGGTCTGGACCAGATCGCCGCCAACATGCGCGACGCCAAGGCCGAGCCGGCCTGGGTCGGCATGGACGGCTACGCCGCCGCCATCTGCTTCAACACGATCGAAGCCGAAAAGCAGAAGCTGCCCAAGCCCACGTCGTGGCAGGACCTGACCAAGCCGGTGTACGCCGGCAAGATCGTCATGCCGAACCCGGCCTCGTCCGGCACGGGATTCCTGGACGTCAGCGCCTGGCTGCAGATCTTCGGTGAAGAAAAGGGCTGGGCCTACATGGACGCCCTGCACAAGAACATCGGTTCGTACACGCACTCGGGCTCCAAGCCCTGCAACATGGCCGCCGCCGGCGAATTCCCGATCGGCATCTCGTTCGACTACCGCGCCGCCAAGCTGAAGGCCGACGGCGCGCCGGTCGAAGCCGTGTTCCCGTCGGAAGGCCTGGGCTGGGAAGTGGAAGCCACCGCCATCATGAAGGGCACCAAGAACCTCGATGCCGCCCGCAAGCTGGCCGACTTCTCGGCAAGCCGCGAAGCCAACGAGCTGTACAAGGCCAACTTCGCGGTGCTGGCGATCCCCTCGATCGCAACTGCCAATCCGAACCTGCCGGCCGATCTGACCTCGCGCATGATCAAGAACGACTTCACGTGGGCCGCGACGAACCGCGACCGCATCATTGCCGAGTGGACGAAACGCTACGACGGCAAGTCCGAGCCGAAGAAGAAGTAATTCCTGACCCACCGCGGCGGCAGCGCGCCGCCGCGCATCGGGAGGCCCGCGGGGGCCTCCCCGACATCCCTCTCGCAGTAGTTCAAAAATGAAGACTTACGACGTAATCGTGGTGGGCGCGGGCATGCTCGGCATCGCGCATGCCTGGGCGGCCGCCAAGCGCGGCCTGTCCGTGGCCGTGATCGAGCGCAGCCGCCAGGCGCACGGCGCGACCATCCGCAACTTCGGCCAGGTCATCGTGACGGGCCAGGCGCCCGGCATGATGCTGTCGCACGCGCAGCAGTCGCGCGAGCTGTGGCTCGACCTGGCGGACAAGGCGGGTTTTCATGTGCGCGCCAATGGCGCGCTGGTGCTGGCGCGTAATGCCGACGAGGCCGACGTGTTGCGGGAGTTCGCGGACATGCGGCTGCGGCAGGAAGGGTACCGTGCCGACCTGCTGTCGGCGCGCGAGGTGGCGGGCCTGTACAACGGCCAGCTGGCCCACCACTGCACGGCGCTGCGCGGCCACGACGACCTGCAGATCTATTCGCGCGAGGCGCTGCCGGCCATCACGCGCTATCTGCAGTCCTCGCTGGGCGTCGACTTCATCACCGGCACCCTGGCGCGTGCCGTGGAGCATGGCGAAGTCAGCACCTCGGCGGGCGACTTCAAAGCGTCGCATGTGTTCGTGTGTCCTGGCCACGACTACCTGACCCTGCTGCCCGAACAGTTCGCGCCGCTGAACCTCGAAGTCACGCGCCTGCAGATGCTGCGTGCGGTGTTCGACGGCCCGGCCATCGCGCTGGACCGGCCGCTGCTCACCGGCCTGTCCTGCGTGCATTACGGCGCATTCTCGGACCTGCCGACGGCGCAGACGCTGCGCGGCGTGATCCAGGCGCGTACGCCGATGCTGCTGGAAAACGGCATCCATCTGTTGATCAGCCCCACGCCGCATGGCGAACTGATCATCGGCGACTCGCACCAGTACGGGCAGGACGCGTTGCCGTTCAACGACGAAGCCGTCGACAACGCCATGCTGGACCTCGCCTCGCAAGCGCTGGGCGCGCGGCTGCGCGTGGTCGAGCGGTGGCAGGGCGTCTACGGCGCGCACGGTCCGGCGCCGTTCTCGGTGATCCCGGTGGACGCGGCGACCACGGTGGCGGTCATGCACTCCGGCGTCGGCATGACGGTGGGACTGGCGATCGGCGAACGGACTGTGGCGGGTGTCACGGGACGCTGAACGCGTACTGCCGCTGGACGAAAAAAGGGCCTTGCGGATCCGAAAGGGATGTCGCAAGGCCCTTTGTCATGCGGGCTGAAGCGGGTGGGGACTACACCGACTGCATGATGCGGCGGTACCACTCGTGAAAGTGCTGCATGCCGTCTTCCATGGGCGACTGGTAAGGACCGGTCTCGTTTACGCCGCGCAGCATCAATGCCTTGCGGCCGGCATCCATGCGTTCTGCGATCTCGTCGTCCTCGATGGCCGTTTCCATGTAGGCCGCGCGCTGCGCCTCGACGAACTCGCGCTCGAAGGCGGCGATTTCCTCGGGGTAGTAGAACTCGACCACATTGACCGTTTCCTGCGGGCCCTTCGGGTACAGCGTGGACAGCACCAGCACGTGCGGATAGAGCTCGATCATGTGGGTCGGGAAGTACGTGACCCACACGGCGCCGAAGTCGGGGGCGTCGCCTTCGCGGAACGACAGCAGGCGGTCGTGCCACTGCTTGTACACATCCGAACCCGGCTGCGCCAGCGCGTTGTGCACGCCGACCTTCTGCAGGCTGTACCAGTCGTTGAACTCCCAGGTCAGGTCGTCGCAGGTGACGAAACGCCCCAGTCCGGGATGGAACGGGCCGACGTGGTAGTCCTCGAGGTAGACCTCGATGAAGGTCTTCCAGTTGTAGTTGCACTGATGCACTTCAACGTGGTCCAGCACATAGTCGCCGAAGTCGAACTCGGGCCGCCCGAACAACGGCGCCATGTCGGCGGCCGGGTCGCGCGGGCCTTCGAAGAGCAGCCCGTGGCAATCGCGCAGGCGGAACTTCTGCAGGTTCATGCAGGGCGTGGTCTCGAACTGCGGCGCGCCCAACAACTCGCCCTGGTTGTTGTACGTCCAGCGGTGCAACGGGCAGACGATGTTGCCGCCGGTTGCCTTCAGGTTGCCATGCGTGTTGCAGTTGCCGGCCACGTTGCCGGCTTCGCCACCAAGCATCAATGCCTGACGGTGACGGCAGACATTTGAGATGAGTTCGACGCCATGCTGGTTGCGAACCAGCGAGCGCCCTCCGTTTTCCTGGACCAACGTACGCCAATCCCCGATTTCGGGCACCAATTTCTGGTGGCCGACGTACAGCGAGGATTGCTTGAAAATGAGTTCTTGCTCGCGGGCAAAGAGGGCTTCGTCAAAATAAGCGCTGACGGGTAGCTGGGTGCGAGCTGGCACGACATGTGCCATCCGACCGATGTCGGTCATGATTCCCTCCGCTCGGATAAAAAAGCCAGGACGGTTTGAGCCTTGCCAGGCGCTTTTGTTCAAGTACAGGTCCCTCGCGGTGTGTGCCGGGGGCCTTGTTCATGAATTCGAGCCTGGTTGAATCCGTACTGGCGCGAAGAAAAATCGGTGTCTGGCCGATCAAATAAGCCGTGAATTGTACCCCAAGGGCTTGTGCGACGCCCGCCGCAAAAGGCCGGGCCATTCGCGTGAATCCCGGGGTGGGTTTGCCCGCGCGCAAACCGCGAACAACGCCTTGTGCCGTAGGGCTTTCAGACGAGGCGGCGCGTGGCCGGATGACGCCGCAGCAACCAGCTGCTGGCGGCCGACAATGCAAACACCATCATCGTCAGGAGCGGCACCACCCACGCGTCGCGGTCCTGGCCGGAAAAGGCCCCGATGCGGCGCGCGACATCCAGGTAGACCGGATGGATGAGGTATACGCCAAACGTCAGCGGGGCCAACGCCGCCAGCCGCGGCAAGCGGGGCGAGGACACGATCCATTGGAACGCGGCCAGCGACATGAATGGCACCGTCAGGCTGAAGTAGTCGTAGAAGTAGGTGTCCAGCACGTGGCCGTTGGACATGATGGTCACGCCCAACGCGGTCGCGGCCACGGTGGCGGCCAGCATCAGGCCCGGCCGCGGAACGCGCATCTCGCCATCGAAGATCAATCGGCCCGCAACGAAGTAGCCCAGGTAAGGCAGGAACCACGTCAGGAAAAAACCATGCGGCGCGCCGAGCGCGCGGCGGTACAGGGCATCAAGAATCGCCACGCCCAGGATGCCGACGACCCACAGCGCGCGCGCCTTCGGCGTGCTGCGCACATACAGCACGCGGACCAGCGGCGCGAACAGGTACAGGCCCACGATCATGTACAGGTACCAGAGGTGGTAGTAAGGCTCGCCCTGCGCGACCTTGCGCGGCCAGAACGAAAAATCGACGCGGCCGTCGTCCCACCAGTCCAGCCCCGTGCGCCACGCCAGGTAGAAGAGCGTCCAGAACAGCAGCGGAGCCAGGATGCGCGCAAGACGCCGGCTGTAGAAGCGCCGCGCGTCCTGGGGCTTGTCGGGATCGAGCAGCAGTGCGCCGCTCACCATCACGAAGACGGGCACGCACCAGCGCGCGGCGGAGTCGTACAGATTGGCGGCCAGCCATGCGCCGCGGCCGTGGGTGGCGGGATCGCTGACGATGAGTGCGGCGCTGTGTAGCAGAACGACGGCCAGCGCAGCCAGCCAGCGGGCTGAGTCCAGGCGGGCGTATCGGTCTTCGGTTTGAGGCATCGGGCTCCCGGAATGGTTCGGCGACTGCGCCTTACCTTAGCAGCGACGTGGCGCCGATTTCTGTATCCAGGGGTTAGACCGCGCGTAAAAAACCGACAGGGCCGTGACGGCGCTGTCGGGGGGAAAGGCATGCTCGCGGCAGGGCCGCGAGCACACCGATCGCGGGCCGGCACTCCGCGAACGTTTTGTCACGAAACCGGCATGTGGGCTGGCTTATTGCAGGACGATGTTGGCCTGCTTGATGAGCTGCGACACGATGGGCTGCTCGGTCTTGATCTGCTTGTCCAGCTCGGCCGCCGTGCCCGAACGCGGGTCGATGCCCATGTCCAAGAGGCGCTTCTTGACCGCTTCGTCCTTCAGCGTTTCGGTCAGCGCGGCCTGCAGACGTTCCACGACGGGCGCCGGCGTGCCCTTGGGGGCCACGAAGCTGAACCACGCGGTCATGTCGAACGCGGGATAGCCTTGTTCGGCCAGCGTGCTCACGTTGGGCTCGGTCGCCAGGCGCGTGGGGCTCGTGATCGCGAAGACCTTGACCTTGCCGGCGTCAGCCTGCGGCATGCCGGTCGCCACCATGTCGAAGAACAGGTCGACGTCGCCGCTGATCAGGGCGGGCAGGGCCTGCGTGGCGCCTTTGAAGGGAACGTGCAGGATGTCGATGCCGGCGCGTTCCTTGAACAGCTCGCCGGCCAAATGGGACGAGGTGCCCGGACCGAAGGTCGCGAACGTCAGCTTGCCCGGATTCTGCTTGGCGTACGCAACCACGTCCTGCGTGCTGTTGAACGGCCGCTTGGGCGAGGACAGCAGGACCAGCGGGCCGACGCCGACCATGCCGATCTTGGCGAAGCTGTCGGGGTCGTAGGGCAGTTCTTTATAGAGATAGCGGTTGGTCACCAGCGTCGAGTTGGTGGCCATGAGGATGGTGTAGCCGTCCGGCGCTTCGCGCGAGACATAGGCCGCGCCGATCGACGTGCCCGCGCCGGCCTTGTTCTCCACGATCATGGACTGGCCCAGGTTCTTGGCCATCCGCTCGGCCAGGACGCGCGTCAGCACGTCGGTGGCGCCGCCGGCCGGGAAGGGCGAGATCACCTTGATCGGGCGCGACGGATACGTATCGGCCTGGGCGCCCAGTGCGGCGGCGCTGAGCATCAGGGTGGCGAGCAGTTTGAAGCTGTTGCGAATCATGTTTTCCCCTTGAAATCGCATGGTCAGAGTGGATCGCCGGGCCTGGCTTGGCTTGCGCGCCTGTCGATCATGGCGCTGCTTGCCAGGTCTCCTTGGATGTTTTAAATTCCGGAATATGGAATTTAATTCTGTCTTCCGAAATAAACTATAAAAACGAAGCGTATATAAATGCAACCGTTTTCTGGCGCCAAGCGCATTGCCCATCCGCCGTCCAAGCCGGACCAGAAGCTTGAACTGAGCCTGCCCGCGCGCCGCAAACGGGCAGCCGGCGCGGGTGAGGGCGCCAATTCCCCCGACTTCATCACGGCGCTGGCGCGCGGTCTGGACGTGCTGCGTTGTTTTCGCCACGGCGTGTCCGCGCTGGGCAACCTGGATCTGGCGCGCCTGACCGGCCTGCCCAAGCCCACCATCAGCCGCATCACGTACACGCTGACGGAACTGGGCTACCTGCGTTACCACCCCGACACCGGCAAGTATTCGCCCGGCTACGGCGTGCTGGCGCTGGGCTTTGGCCTGCTCGCCGGGCTTGAGGTGCGCGAACTGGCCAAGGCCTCCATGGCCGATCTGGCGCGCGAAACCGGCGGCGCGGTGGCGCTGGGCGCTTTCGACGGCGACGCCATGACCTACGTCGAAGCGATTCACGGCTCGTCCGCGCTGTACCTGCGTCTGCCTGTCGGCTACCGCGCCACGCTGGACAGCGCGATGGGACGCGCCTACCTGGCCAGCCTGCCCGAGGACGAGTGCGACGCCGTCATGGCGCGCCTGGACCAATCGGCGCCCGCGCCCGAGGCCATTGCGCGGGCGCGCGCCGAACTGGCGCAGGCCGGCTGCTGCTGCGCCATCGGCGAATGGCAGTCCGGCATCAATGCCGTGGCCGTGCCGTTCACGTCCATCACGGGCGAGGGCGTCTTCGTCATGAGCTGCGGCGGGCCGGCCGGCTTGCTGGAGGCCTCGCATCTTCGGGATCACGTCGCCCCGGCGCTCCTGGCGGCGGTGGCGGGCCTGGCGGGTACGCCGGCCTAGGGCGCCGGCCGCATCCGGGCCGTGCCTGGCTATCTCGTACAATTCACGGATTAATCCACCCCCAAGTGCCCCGGAGGCCCGTTTGGCCAAACCCACTCAAGCTGATCCGCAGAACGACGATCGTCCCTTGCCCCAGGATTTCGAAACGGCGCTGGCCGAACTGGAATCGCTGGTCGCGGCCATGGAAGACGGATCGCTGCCGCTCGAGCAATCGCTGGCTGCCTACCGGCGCGGCGTGGCGCTCACGCGGGTGTGCCAGGATCGCCTGGCGCAGGCCGAGCAGCAGGTCAAGGTCCTCGAGGGCGGCCTGCTGCGGCCGCTGGATCCCGCGGCCCTGGACGACGAATAAGACACCGATGAAGCAAACTCAACTCGCATTTTCCGAGTGGTTGCAAGGCCGTGCGCGCCACGTCGAAGACGTGCTCGACGATCTGCTGCCCCCGGCGGATCAGGCGCCTGACCGCTTGCATGAAGCCATGCGCTACGCGGTGCTCGGCGGCGGCAAGCGCGTGCGCGCCGCCCTGGTCTATGCCGCCGGACAGGCCTGCCCCGTCAGCGGCAGCGTCCTCGCCATCGAGGCTTCGCTGGACCGCGCGGCCGCCGCCGTCGAACTGATCCATGCCTACTCGCTGATCCATGACGATCTGCCCTGCATGGACGACGACACGCTGCGTCGCGGCCGGCCTACCACGCACGTGCAGTTCGACGAAGCTACCGCCATGCTGGCGGGTGATGCGTTGCAACCGCTGGCGTTCGAATTGGTCGCGTCCATGCCGATCGCCCCGGCGCTGATCGTCCAGGCCACGCAGTCGCTGGCACGTGCCGCCGGCAGCCAGGGCATGGCGGGCGGGCAGGCGATCGACCTGTTCAGCGTCGGCCGCTCGCTGTCGCGAGATGAACTGCAAATGATGCACGGCATGAAGACCGGCGCCATGCTGGCGTGCAGCGTGGCGTTGGGCGGCATCGTGGCGGGCGCCAGCTCGGCATCGCGCCAGGCGCTGGACGCCTACGCGCAGGCCATGGGCCTGGCGTTCCAGGTGGTCGACGACATTCTCGACGTCACCGCGGACAGCGCCAGCCTGGGCAAGACGCCGGGCAAGGACGCCGCCGAAAACAAGCCTACGTACGTTTCCCTGCTGGGCCTGGACGAGGCCCGGGCCTTCGCCGAGGAACTGCGCGTGGCGGCGCTGGGTGCTCTCGCGCCGCTGGGCGACGCGGGTGCGCGTCTGGCCCAGCTTGCCGACTTCATCGTTCTTCGAGACCGCTGATCCGAGATCAGCCCGGCCTTCTTGGTAGGCCGGGCCAACGAACCCCATAAAAGCATGACGACAGATTTACTGGACCGCATTCAATCGCCGGCTGACCTCAAGCGCCTGGATCGTCGCGAACTGAAAAAGCTTGCAGACGAACTGCGCGGCTTCGTGCTGGAGTCGGTATCAAAAACGGGCGGACACCTGTCGTCCAACCTGGGCACCGTCGAACTCACGCTGGCGCTGCACCAGGTGTTCGACACGCCGCACGACCGCATCGTGTGGGACGTGGGCCATCAGTCCTATCCGCACAAGATCCTGACGGGACGCCGCGCCGGCATGGCCAAGCTGCGTCAGCAGGGCGGCATTTCGGGCTTTCCGAAACGCAGCGAGTCCGAGTACGACGCCTTCGGCACCGCGCACTCGTCCACGTCGATCTCCGCAGCCCTGGGCATGGCGGTGGCCTCGCGCAATGCGGGCGAACAGCGTCAGCACATCGCCGTGATCGGCGACGGCGCCATGTCCGCGGGCATGGCGTTCGAAGCCATGAACAACGCGGGCGTCACGCCCAACATCAACCTGCTGGTGATCCTGAACGACAACGACATGTCGATCTCGCCGCCGGTGGGGGCGCTGAACCGCTATCTGGCGCGTCTGATGTCCGGCCGCTTCTACGCCGCGGCCAAGAACGTGGGACGGGCGGTGCTGCAGCATGTGCCCCCGGTGCTTGAACTGGCGCGCCGCTTCGAGGAACACGCCAAGGGCATGGTCACCCCCGCCACGCTGTTCGAAGAGCTTGGCTTCAACTACGTCGGTCCCATCGACGGCCATGACCTGGACGCGCTGGTTCCCACGCTGCAGAACCTGAAGGCCCTCGAAGGCCTGCAGTTCCTGCACGTCGTCACGCGCAAGGGCCAGGGCTACAAGCTGGCCGAAGCTGATCCCGTGCTTTATCACGGTCCCGGCAAATTCGATCCGGCCGTCGGCATCCAGCAATCGAAGGCGCCGGGCAAGCGCACCTTCACGCAGGTGTTCGGCACGTGGCTGTGCGACACGGCGCAAGAGGATTCGCGCCTGGTTGCCGTTACGCCCGCCATGCGCGAAGGCAGCGGCCTGGTCGAATTCGAACAGCGCTTTCCGCAGCGGTATTTCGACGTGGGCATCGCCGAACAGCACGCCGTCACGTTCGCCGCTGGCGTGGCCTGCGAAGGCCAGAAGCCGGTCGTCGCCATCTATTCCACGTTCATGCAACGCGGCTACGACCAGTTCATCCATGACGTCGCCCTGCAGAACCTGGACGTCACGTTTGCGCTGGACCGCGCCGGCATCGTGGGTGCGGACGGCGCCACGCACGCCGGCAATTACGACATCGCCTTCCTGCGCTGCGTGCCGAACATGGTGGTGGCCACGCCTTCCGACGAAAACGAAACCCGGCTGCTCCTGTCGACCTGTTATCAGCACCCGGGTCCGGCATCGGTGCGTTACCCGCGCGGCGCGGGCTGCGGCGCGGCGGAAGGCGGGGGCCTCGATACCGTTGAACTGGGCAAGGGCGTCGTCCGCCGCGAAGGCAAGAAGATCGCCATCGTGGGTTTTGGCACGCTGGTGCAGGCCGCGCTGGCCGCCGCCGGCAAGCTGGACGCCACCGTGGCCGACATGCGGTTCGTCAAACCGATCGACCGCGACCTGATCCTGGATCTGGCCAGCCGCCACGACGCGCTCGTCACGCTGGAAGACGCCTGCATCATGGGCGGCGCGGGCAGCGCGGTGCTTGAAGTGCTGAGCGCCGCCGGCGTGTTGATCCCGGTGCTGCAACTTGGTTTGCCGGACGAATTCATCGACCACGGCGAGCAATCGGCCCTTTTGGCCGGCCTGGGTCTGGATGCCGCGGGCATCGAGCAGTCGATCCGCACGCGATACGCCGACCTGTTGAAGTGATCGGGCAGGTCTGATCCGGCTGATCCTTGCGGCCGAGGGCGTGCGCCTTCGGACGCAAGGATGAAACACACTGTTCCAGCCCCGCCCGCATGGAAGCCGCAGGGTTACCCCTTCTCATCGCGCGCGGCTGGGCGATAATTAGCCCCTTCTCAAGACAACTGGGCCAGCACGTTGCTCCACGGCAGACCGGCCCGGACAGGTAAGCCGACATGAATTCTCCGATCGATCCCGCCATCGTGATGCCCGACATCCAGAGCGCCACGGACACGCGGCATATCCCGATCCAGCGCGTCGGCATCCGCGGCGTGCGTCATCCCATGCTGGTCCAGAGCGGCGACGGCTCGGCGCAAGGCACGGTGGCCAACTGGACGTTGACCGTGGCCCTGCCGCCCGAAGAAAAGGGCACGCACATGTCCCGCTTTGTGGCCCTGCTCGAAAAATACCGCACCACGGCCATGACGCCGGCCCTGTTCCGCACCATGGCGGCCGACATGCTGCCGCTGCTGCATGCCGAACGCGGCGACATCACCGCATCGTTCCCGTACTTCATCAACAAGTCCGCGCCGATCTCCGGCGTGCAAAGCCTGCTGGACTACGAAGTTCAATGGATTGCGCGTGCGCAGGCCGACCGCGTCGAATTCGAACTCGTGGTCCAGGTGCCGGTCACCAGCCTGTGCCCCTGTTCGAAGGCCATCTCCGAATACGGCGCGCACAACCAGCGTTCGCACGTCACGGTGTCGGCCATCCTGAACGAAGACATCTCGATGGACGGCGTGATCCGCCTGATCGAAGACGAAGGCTCGTGCGAACTGTGGGGTCTGCTCAAGCGACCCGACGAAAAGTTCGTCACCGAACGCGCCTACGACAATCCCAAGTTCGTCGAGGACCTGGTGCGCGACGTCGCCGCCCGCCTGAATGCGCATCCCGGCATCGCGCGCTACCGCGTCGAAGCCGAGAACTTCGAGTCCATCCACAACCACTCGGCCTACGCCGTCGTTGAAGGCTAAGCCCGTGCGCCATCCGGCGGCCAGCGACTGGCCGCTCATCGCCGATCTGCAGCAATGGGAAGCGCGGCTGGCCAGCAGCCTGGCAAGCCGCGGCCGCCTTGGCGTGGCGCTTTACGAGTTCTTCCGTTTCGGTGTGAAGCAGGCCTGGGCGTGCCTTTTCGGCGGCCTGATGTGCGCGCTGTTGCTGGGCACGCACTGGTGGTATCCCAAGGACGCGGCGCTGGCGCGCTACGACTTCCTGACGCTCGCCGCGCTGGGCATCCAGGCTGCGCTGCTCGCGCTGCGCATGGAAACCTGGAGCGAGGCGCGCGTGATCCTGATGTTCCATGTGGTCGGCACCTGCATGGAGATCTTCAAGACCGCCGCCGGTTCGTGGATCTATCCCGAGCCCAGTGTGCTGCGCATCGGCGGCGTGCCGCTTTTCACCGGCTTCATGTATGCGGCGGTGGGCAGCTACCTGGCCCGCGTGTGGCGGCTCTTTGACTTCCGCTTCCGCGCGCATCCGCCGCTGGCGGCCACGGCGGCGCTCTCGGTGCTGATCTACCTGAACTTCTTCACGCACCACTATGTGTTGGACTTCCGGTGGGCGCTGTTCGCGATGACCGCCATCCTGTTCGCGCGCACCTGGGTGTATTTCCGGATCTGGCAGGTCTACCGGCGCATGCCGCTGCTGCTGGGCTTCGTGCTGGTGGCGCTCTTCATCTGGTTTGCCGAAAACATCGGCACCTTCGCCAATGCGTGGCGTTATCCCAACCAGTCGCAGGTCTGGCAGGTCGTATCCATCGCCAAGCTGGGGTCGTGGTTTCTGCTCATGATCATCAGCTACGTCATGGTCAGCGCCGTCAACCGGCCACGGCCGATCAGCGCGGCCGACCTGCCTCCCGCTGCCGGGCAGCCCCCCGCGCGCGACGCGTCCCTGATTTCCTGAGTCGGCCCTGCTTGCAAGCGGCCGCCCAATCGGTGATAATCGAGGGCTTTCTTGCTCGACCGCCCATGGTTTTTGGGTAGCGGGCTGCCCCTTGCGGCGAAACGTCGATGAAGTTGTTCCACCCATGATGGAAAGCGCGGGTGCAAGACGTTCAGCCAGCAAGACATCCTCAAGGAGTTTTACCCATGCGTCACTACGAAGTAGTGTTTATCGTTCACCCCGACCAAAGCGAGCAAGTGCCCGCCATGGTCGAGCGTTACCAAGCGCTGGTCACGGGCCAAGGCGGCTCGATCCATCGCCTGGAAGACTGGGGCCGCCGTCAACTGGCCTACCCGATCCAGAAGCTCGTCAAGGCTCACTACGTCTGCCTGAACATCGAGTGCGGCCAAGCCACGCTGGATGAGCTGGAACACTCGTTCCGCTACAACGACGCCGTGCTGCGCCACCTGGTCATCAAGACCAAGAAGGCCCAGACCACCCCGTCGATCATGATGAAGTCGGTCGAGCGCGAAGAAGCCCGCAAGGCTTCGGCTGAAGCTGCCCCGGCTCAGGCCGAGTAAGCAGGTTCACGCAGAGCTCATTGCATCAAGTCCCCTCGGTGCCAGGCAGGATGAACAAGCTGGAACTCAGCGCCCGCGTTCTCGAATGCGAGCCTTTGCGCCACACACCCGCCGGTTTGCCAGCGCTGGAAATGCTGCTGGCGCACGAGTCGGAGGTCATCGAAGCCGGCCACCCGCGCCGTGTTGAACTGACGATCGCCGCCGTGGCACTGGGAGATCTGGCGCTGCTCTTGAGAAACACCGCTTTAGGGTCCGAATTGCTGGTGCAGGGGTTTTTGGCCCCCGCGCGCAAGGACTCGGTGAAGATCAAGCTGCATCTGCAGCAGGCGCGCAAGATCAGCGGAAGCGCTGGACGCGATCCGCAGGTGGCCTGAAGGCAATGAGACCCAGGGTGCGAGAGCACCTTCTGAATACGGATAGGTTATGGGGAAGTGGGCATTGACCCAGTCCCCTCAAACATAAAGGCACATATCATGGCTTTCTTCGGAAAACGCAAAGAAAAACGCAAATTCACGCAGCAGAACCCGCTCTTCAAGCGTCGTAAGTTCTGCCGCTTTACCGCAGCCGGCGTCGAAGAGATCGACTACAAGGATCTGGACACCCTGCGCGACTTCGTGCAAGAAAACGGCAAGATCATCCCGGCTCGCCTGACCGGCACCAAGGCAATCTACCAGCGCCAGCTGGACACCGCCATCAAGCGCGCGCGCTTCCTGGCTCTGTTGCCTTACACCGACAACCACAACTAATCCGGGGCACTGAAATGCAAGTTATTCTGCTCGAAAAAGTCGTCAACCTGGGCAACCTGGGTGAAGTCGTGCGCGTGCGTGATGGCTACGCCCGCAACTTCCTGATTCCCCAGAAGAAGGCCCGTCGCGCAACCGACGCCGCCCTGAAGGAATTCGAAGCCCGCCGCGCCGAGCTGGAAAAGGTCCAGGCTGAAAAGCTGGCCGCTTCCCAAGCCCTGGGCGAGCGCATGAACGGCTACCAGCTCAAGATCGTTCAGAAGGCCGGCGTTGACGGTCGTCTGTTCGGTTCGGTCACCAACGCCGACATCGCCGAAGGTCTGAAGAAGGCTTCGTTCGAAGCCGTCGAAAAGGCCCAAGTGCGTCTGCCCAATGGCCAACTGAAGGCCATCGGCGAGTACCCGGTCCAGGTCGCCCTGCACGCCGACGTCGTGGTCGACATCACGGTTCTGGTCGAAGGCGAACTGTCCTGATCCGGCAGTCGCGGTAAAAAGAAGCCGGCCCGCGTGCCGGCTTTTTTTCTTTTCGCGGCCCGCCACCCCCATTGTGTTGATGGGTGCGCGCCCCGCACCGTCGTTTCACGCTGCCATGCCAGAGGATCTCTTGAGTCATCCGCCCGTCCATCACAACGCGCCGCCCGGCCTGCGAGCCTGGCTCGACAGCGTGGATGCGTCGCTTGAACCTTCCGTGCGGGACGTGAAGATCGATGGCGTGCGCTGCATCATCAAGCGCCGCCGCCCCGGGTTTCTGCAGGGCGTGAGCTACGTGCTGCGCTACGTGCGTGCGTTGTTCCTCGCCATCGGCTGCAAGGTGTTCCTGGGCGAGTTTCCGCGTCCCAGCGTGCTGTTGCGCAACGGGCTGGCCCACGAAGCGCAGCGCCTTTCGCAATTGCTGGAAGCCGGCTGCCGCGTTCCCGAGGTGTGGTGGCAAGAGCCGAATCTTCTCGTGCTGGAATTCGTCGGGCAGGACCTGGCGTATCTGATCCGCAAGGAAGACTCCACCTCACGCCTGTGGCTCGCGCGCGCGGCGGCCGTGGACACGGCCGCCTTCCATGCCCGCGGTTTGTGGCATGGCGGCGCGCAGATCCGCAACCTGACGCTGCGCGACGGTGAAATCTGGCGCATCGATTTTGAAGAAAACATTGGCGCGACGCTGTCGCGTCCGCTCGCGCAGGCGTACGACCTGTTCCAGATGCTGGCCTCGCTGGTGTCGTTGCGCACGGTGGGCGACAGCGACGCGAGAACCCTCGGCAAACTGGCGCTCGACGTGTACCTTGAGAGCAACCCCGACCCCGAGGTCAAGGCCCGCCTGAAGCGCCTGGCGCGCGTCCTGTGCGCCGTCGCCATGCCGCTGCGCCCCGTGCTGAGCCGATTCCCCTCGCGCGACATCCAAGGGTTTTTCCGCGTCGCGGATATCCTGCAGCCGTTACTATTGAAGCCATGAACACACCCGCCGATTCCCAGCTCGAGTACCTGCGCGTCCCCCCCCATTCCATCGAGGCCGAGCAGTCGGTCCTGGGCGGACTGATGCTGGACAACGCCGCCTGGGACCGCATCGCGGACGTGCTTCTCGAAGAAGACTTCTACCGCCACGACCACCGGCTGATCTGGCACCACATTGCGCGCCTGATCGGTCTGGCGCGCCCGGCCGACGTCATCACCGTGCACGAGTCCCTCGTCAGCGCGGGCAAGGCCGAAGAGTCCGGCGGCCTGGCTTACCTGAACGCGCTGGCGCACAACACGCCGTCGGCCGCCAACATCCGCCGATACGGCGAGATCGTGCGCGAGCGCGCGATGCTGCGCAAGCTGGTGTCGATCGCGGACGAAATCTCGTCGGCCGCCATGAACCCGCAGGGCAAGGAAGCGCGCCAACTGTTGGACGAAGCCGAATCCAAGGTGTTCAAGATCGCCCAAGAAGGCGCGCGCGGCGCGGCCGGCTTCCAGGAGATCCAGCCGCTTCTGACCCAGGTGGTCGAGCGCATCGACGAGCTCTACCACCGCGAGAGCACGTCTGACGTGACGGGCGTGCCCACGGGCTTCACCGACCTGGACAAGATGACGTCCGGCATGCAGGGCGGCGACCTCATCATCGTGGCGGGCCGCCCCTCCATGGGCAAGACGTCGTTCTCCATGAACATCGGCGAGCACGTGGCCATCGAAGAGGGCCTGCCTGTGGCGGTGTTCTCCATGGAAATGGGCGCGGTGCAGCTGGCCATGCGTATGTTGGGTTCGGTGGGTCTGCTGGACCAGCACCGCATGCGTACCGGCAAGCTGATCGCCGAAGACTGGCCGCGCGTCACGCACGCCGTGCAGCTCATGCAGGACGCGCAGGTCTACATCGATGAATCGCCGGCGCTCAGTCCCATGGAAGTACGGGCCCGCGCGCGCCGCCTGGCGCGCCAGTGCGGCCAGCTTGGCCTCATCATCATCGACTACCTGCAGCTCATGTCGGGCAACGGTTCGGGCGAAAACCGGGCCACTGAAGTCTCGGAAATCAGCCGCTCGCTCAAGGGTCTGGCCAAGGAATTGAACTGCCCGCTGATCGCGCTGTCGCAGCTGAACCGAAGCCTGGAACAGCGCCCCAACAAGCGCCCCGTGATGAGCGATCTGCGCGAATCTGGCGCAATCGAACAGGATGCGGACGTGATCCTGTTCATCTACCGCGACGAGGTCTACAACCCCGATTCGCCGGACAAGGGAACGGCCGAGATCATTATCGGCAAGCAGCGTAACGGTCCGATCGGCACGGTGCGCCTGACGTTCCAGGGCTCCAGCACGCGCTTCCTGAACTTCTCCGGCGCGCAGCCGCGGGACATGTACTGATCCCGGCAACGAACGGCCACGCCCAATAAAAAACCGCGCTGCAGCGCGGTTTTTATTCGTCTTTGGGGGCCGATCAGTGCGTGGCGTCGGGCCGCTTGCCGTAACGAGCCGCCAGCACGCCGCAGACCATGAGCTGGATCTGGTGGAACAGCATCAGCGGCAGCACCACCGCGCCCACGGCGTGGCCGGCGAAGAGCACCTGGGCCATCGGAATGCCGCTGGCCAGGCTTTTCTTCGAGCCGCAGAAGAGCAGCGTGATGCGGTCTTCGATGCTGAATCCGAACATCCGGCCGGCCAGGGCGGACAGGCCCAGCGCCAGCGCCAGGATCACGCAGCAGCTCACGACCAGGCCAACCAGCGCGGGGATCGGGGTGCTGCTCCACAGGCCTTCATTGATCGCCTCGGAGAACGCCGTGTACACCACCAGCAGGATCGAGCCCTGGTCCACGAACTTCAGCATTGCCTTGCGCTTGTGCACCCAGGCGCCGATCCAGCGCCGCGCGAACTGGCCCAGCACGAAGGGCAGGAGCAGTTGCAGCATGATCTTGCCGACCGCATCGAACGAGATCGGCGCGCTGCCGGCGTTGGCCACGACCGTGCCGACCAGCAGGGGCGTGAGGAAGATGCCCAGCAGACTGGAAGCCGAGGCGCTGCACACAGCAGCGGGGACGTTGCCGCGCGCCATCGAGGTGAAGGCGATGGCCGACTGCACGGTGGCCGGCAGGCAGCACAGGAACAGGATGCCCAGGTAAAGCTCGGGGGTGACCAGCGGCTCCAGCACCGGCTGAAGCGCCAGCCCCAGCAGCGGGAACATCAGGAACGTGGCCGAGAAGATGGTCAGGTGCAGCTTCCAGTGCGTGAGGCCGGCGATGATGGCCTCGCGCGAAAGGCGCGCCCCGTGCAGGAAGAACAGCAGGCCGACGGCCACGTTGGTGATCCAGCCGAACACCACCACGCCTTGCCCGTGGGCGGGCAGGAAGCTGGCGATGATGACGGTGCAGATCAGGTAGAGGGTGAAGCGGTCGGGCAGAAGTCGAACGAGGCGGGACATGGGATGGGAGGAAGAACGGGAAAGCGGCGGCGCGGGGCGCCGGAAACGGGGCGTATTGTAGACCCGCACCGGCGCAGGCTCTTCGCCCGCGGGCCGCAAGCGTCTGCGTGCTGAGGCAGTCTGCGGGTCTTTCGGGTGCTCCTCGCCGCTCAGTCAGGCGTTCAGCCAGGCGCTCAGGGCGTCATCGCCAGCGCCAGATCGAACGCCGTCACCAGCGATGCGTGGTCGGCCACGCCCTGGCCGGCGATGTCGAATGCGGTGCCGTGGTCCACGCTGGTGCGCACGAACGGCAGGCCGACGGTGACGTTCACGCCGTGGTCCACGCCCAGATACTTCACCGGGATGAGGCCCTGGTCATGGTATTGCGCCACCACGATGTCGAATTCGCCGCGGCGGGCGCGCATGAAGATGGTGTCGCCCGGCCAGGGGCCGCTGGCATCGATGCCTTCCGCGCGGGCGGCGGCGATGGCCGGTTCGATGATGTCCATGTCTTCGCGGCCGAACTTGCCGCCTTCGCCCGCATGCGGATTCAGTCCGGCGACGGCGACGCGCGGCGTCGCGATGCCCATCTGGCGGCAGGCGCGGTCCGCTAGCCGCATCGCGGTCAACTCGGCTTGTGGCGTGATGCGCGCCATGACGTCGGCCAGCGCGACGTGGATGGTCACCAGCAGCACGCGCAGTTCGTCGTTGGCCAGCATCATCGCGAAGTCCTGCGTCCCGGAGCGGTCCGCGAGGATTTCGGTATGGCCCGGATATTCAATGCCGGCCTCGTGCATGGACTTCTTGTTCAACGGGGCGGTCACGATGGCGCGGATGTGTCCGGCAAGCGCATCGTCGATGGCGGCGCACACGTAATCGTAGGCAGCGCGGCCCGCCAGGGCGCTGACCTTTCCCAGCGGCAGATCGGCGGGCAGGGCAGGGCTGCAGGCCACGACCTGGATCCCGGGCGCATCCGGCCGGGCCCGGCTGATGTCCGCGATCTCGGTGATATCCAGGCGGGCGCCCAATTGCATTGCCGCGCGGCGCAGCGCGCCAGCATCGCCATACACCACACAGGGCGCGCTCAGTCCCTGCGCACAGGCCTTGACGACGATTTCGGGACCGATGCCGGCGGCATCGCCCATGGTGATGCCCACGGGCAGGAGAGTGTTCACGATGGTGGCCGTCGGCGCTTACTGCGCGGTGTTCTTGGGGGGATCGATGGGCGCGCATTCGAACGTGACGGTAGCGCGCTTGGAACCCAGGCCGGTGGCGCGGTTGGAGGTCACGCTGGGCTTGACCAGCTTGCGGCCAAGCGACTGGCAGTGCTGGTCGGCGCGCTGCAAGGCCTGGTTCTTGATCTCGACCCAGCTCAGCAACTGCGTGCCGGAGCTGTAGGTGACGCTGTATTGGTCCTTATTGACGGACGTGACCTCGCTCATGCTGGAACACGCGGTCAACAGGACGAGGAGGGCGGCGGCAGGGGCAAGGCGAGCAAGCATGAAAAATCCAGGATTCGCGACAGGCCCCATTACACCACCATGTTGCGCCCACCGGAAAGACAGGCCCGGGAGCAGGCGTGGATCAGGGCGCGGCGACCGCGCTGCGCCGGTCCACCTTGCGGCTGAGCACGATCGAGGTCTGCGTCTGCTTGACGCCGTCGATGAGGCCGATGCGGTCGAGCAGCGCGTCCAGCTGTTCGTGGGTCTCGCAGCGCAGGAAGATCAGGTAGTCGTAGGGCCCGCTGACCGAAGACACTTCCTCGACCTCCGGCATCCTCTCCAGTTCGCGGATGACGGCGGCCGGCGTCTTGGGCAGCACGCTGATGAAGCAATATGCGCGCACCGCCGCCTCTTCCAGCAACCGGCCCAGGCGCACGCCGTAGCCGGACACGATGCTCTCGCGCTCCAGCCGCGCGATGCGCGCCACGACCGTCGTGCGTGCAAGCCCCAGCTTGCGCGCCAGGATGGCGGCGGGTTCGCGCGCATTGGCCTGCAAGAGGCTCAGCAGTTGCCGGTCGATGGCGTCGAGTCGTTCGTTCATGCGGTAGGCGAAGGCGTTGAGCAGGAAGGCGAAGTGGCGACGGTACAGGCGCCAGCCTGCCCCCGTCAATGCGTTGCCGCTAGCCGTCGGACTCGGGCGGAATGCCCCCGTGATAGATGCGGCCGTCGAACTCGAAGCGCGTGATGGTCTTGTGCGCGGCATCGAAGATGCGGTCCCGGCTTGCGGCGTCCAGGCCGTCGTGGTCCGCAAAACTGAAGCGGCACAGATCGATGTCGCTGTCATAGAAGGCGCTGTGCACGAAGCGGCTGACGTCCGATTCGTGCGCAAAATGCGCAAACTCGCGCAGCTGCTCCATCTCGTGGAATGAGCCATTGCGGCTGACCAGCAGCATGCCGAATTTGCGCTCTTCGTCCGCCATCGGTTCGGGCGGCGGGGGCGCGCCATCGCCGTGCGGATCCTGGCAGTCGAAGTGCGCGCCGGCTTCGCGCATGGCGGCCAGCACGCGCTGCCATTCCGGCTCTTCCAGCGTCAGGCGGGCCATCATGTAGAACAGCCGCTGCCGGCCGAGCGTGCGAGGTTCGGGACCGCCCACATAACTGGGCCACGGTGTCGAGGCGTCCAGCCCCGCCAGCTCGGCCATCCTGCTGTCGGGATAGCCCAGCCTGTCCTGTAGCCGTTGCAGCGACTGGGGGCTTGGCGGGACGTAACTCTGGATCGTTTTCATGTGCGCGCTCCGGTTGTGCCGGGCGCCCGGAGACCGCGCCGGCGGCGTGCGCCGCGGGGCCTCTTGCGGCTACGCTTCATGCTAGCGCCGAGCCCGGCGCTTGCCTAGCCGTGGCGGGGCAGGCGCGCCGCTTGCTGCCAGGCCGGCCGCGCCTAGGCCGGCCACGCCTATGCCGGCCGCACCTCAGCCGGCCGCGCCGAATCGCCATGCTAGGATTCGCGCCAGATTTCATTGCCAGGAGGCTTACATCATGGACATCCAGGAACAGATCGCCGTTGTCGTGCACACCATCTCGCACCAGGGCGGCCGCATCGACGCGCTCAATACCGCGCTGCTCTCGATGCTGCATCTGGCGAAGAATTCGCCGGGCCTGCGCGAGGCCATCGAGGCGCAACTGGAGCAGAACTACTCCGGCCTGCTGGCGCGTTCCGAGAATCCGCAATACGTCGCGGGATTCGAAAGCGTGCGGGACATGGTTCTGACCGCCCTGAAGTGATGCGGCTGGCGGCAGTTACCCACAGGTTCTGTGGACAAGCCTTGGGATAGTGCGGGCATAGATCCACAAACTCCTTCAAATACAACGGCTTGCGCGAGGCGGTCAAAAGGGGCTCCATTGCGCTGAAGCGACGCGCAACCGGCCCGCCGCCGCGCCAGGCCAAGCCCGGGTAATATGCGGCCCCATGCGGAATCAGTATTCATTGGAAGGCCGGACCCACGCCCTCGCGGCGCGCGTTTCGGAAGCGGCAAAGCTGGCGGCATTTGACCCCGGCAAACTTTCCCCCGAGGCGAGGGAGAGCTGGGAGCGCATGGGCCACGGCTTCAAGGCCTGGCACGACTTCGATCAGCGTCACCCGATCCTGCGCCGCCTTGCAAAGCTGCCGATCATCGGCACCCTGTACCGCAATGCGCGCCGCCGCCATGTGCAGCGCGCAAACGGCAAACTGGTGTTCTGAACGCGCCCGCCGCTATTTGCGCCGGCGCGCGTAGACCTGATAGGCCAGCCACACCAGCACGCCGAGCGCTACCGCAACGGCCAGCTTGGTCTCCACGCCGTGCAGGCGTCCCAGCAGTGCCTCGATCGTCCGGCCGAACACAAATCCCAGCACACTGAAGCAGACCGCCCAGATCATGGCGGCGATGGCGTTCAGCACGAAATAGCGCGTGGCCGGCACCGTGGACACGCCCAGCGCAACAGGCCCAACGGTCCGCAAACCATACAGAAAGCGCAGGGCCAGGATGAATCCGTTGGGATATCGGTCGATGGCCGCCAGCGCCTTGCCGAACGCGGGCTTTGCGCGGATGCGCTGCACGTAGCGATGTTCGCGGTAGCGGCGGCCCAGCAGGAACAGCAGCTGATCCGCCATGAACGAACCGGCGAACGCGCAGAGCATGACGTAGGGCAGGTGGAACAACCCCTGATGCGCCAAAAATCCCGCAAACACCACCACGCTTTCGCCTTCCAGGAAGGTCCCGCCCAGCACGGCCCACAGGCCATAGTCCGCGATGAATTGATGCAGTTCCGCGTTCATCCTGTTTTTTCTTCCACGATGCGTGCGAGCGTCACCAGTGCGTGCGAGATCTCCGGCGTGATGCGTTGTCCGCAGCTGATGCGCAGGAAGTGGTTATAGCGGGCGCCATTCGAGAACATCGCGCCGGGCGCCACGCGTATCCCTTGCCGCAGTCCCGCCTCGAAGACGTCCATGCCCGACACGCCCTCGGGCATTTCCATCCAGAGCAGCATGCCGCCTTGCGGCACGCTCAGCCGCGTGCCCCGTGGAAAATGCGCGGCGATGGCCTCGGCGGTCAGGTCTCGCTGCGTCTTCAGTTCTCGCCGCAGCCGGGCCAGATGGCGATCGTAGGCGCGCGAGCCCATGTACTCCGCCACTGCGATCTGCGCCAGCGGTTCGTTGGGCCGGCTTTGTGCGAACTTCAGCATCGCAATCCGGGCTTTCCACCGGCCGCCAAGCAACCAGCCCAGCCGCATGCCGGGGGCCAGCGTCTTGTGCATCGACGAGCAATAGATGACGTTGCCTGTCGCGTCCCAGGACTTCGCCGCGGCCAGCGGCGTGTCGTCGTCGGTCAGCGCACCGTACGTGTCGTCTTCGATGAGCGGCACCTGCTGGCGCTCGCACAGCGCCACGAGCCGCGCCTTGTGCGCATCAGGCATGACGCAACCGAGCGGATTCTGGAAATTCGGCACGACGACCACGGCGCGGATGTTGCCGTGGGTCTGGAAGGCCAGGTCCAGGGCTTCGATCGACAGTCCGTGTTGCGGGCTGGTGGGGATCTCGAGGGCGCGCATGCCCAGGCTTTCCAGGATCTGCAGCAGACCGAAGTAGGCGGGCGATTCCACGGCAATGGTGTCGCCAGGCCGGGCCACGGCGCGTAGCGCCAGATTCAGGGCCTCGATGCAGCCGTGCGTGACGATGACGTCGTCCGGCGTGGCGTTGATGCCATTGGCCAGCGCGCGGCGCGCCAGCACCCCGCGCAGTTCGGGATGTCCTTGCGGCGGCACCGGGCTGACCAGCACTTCGGGCGACTGCCGCAGCGCGCGCGTCATCGCCTGCTTCAGCGCCTCCATCGGATAGGCCTCCGGTACGGCCGCGGCCAGGGCGAAGTTGGCGCTGACCCGGTGCGCCTCGCATTTGGCGATGAAGTCCGAAACCCGGTCGTGGATGCCGACATACTGCGCCGCGCCGAGGGTCTGGCGAATGTCGGGCTCGCCCACGGGCGGAATGCTGTTGCGCCGGGGCTTCAGGACGAAATAGCCGGAACGGGGGCGGGCCTCGATCAGGCCATCGTCCTCAAGCTGGCGGCAGGCCTGCAGCGCTGTCGACAGGCTGACGTGATGGGTGCGCACCAGCGTGCGAACCGAGGGCATGCGCTGGGCCGGAGCCAGCACGCCCGTCTGAATGGCGCGCCGGTAGTGATTGGCCAGGCGTAGGTACAGCGGTTGAGGTTCCATGCGCCGATCTTGCTCCCCGGGGTTGGACGGTGGGTAGGCACAGATGGAGGCAAAGTACACCATAACAGCCGCAAAATCGACCCTCTGCATCGGTACAGAAAGCCGTTTTGTGTGGCTGTTGCGCAAAGCAGGGCGCGCGTAGCCTGTGATGGTCCTTCTGGAGACCATCATGACCCCGCATTCCGACCCCGCCTCGCCAGGCCTGCGCCTGGATCTTCCCGCCGGCGCCAGCCGGATATTCGTTCTACGCGCAGGCGCCGCCCTCGTCTGCGTGGAAGGCAGCGTGCGCGTCGAAGAGGCCGCAAACGGCCTGGAAGCCGCAGGCGGCTTGCATCGCGTCGTACCGGCCCGCCTCAACGCGGGCGAGGTCCACGGCGTGTCGTACGGCGGACCGGTGCGCGTCACCGCACTGGGCGGTGCGCAGCTGATATGCCTGGATTCCGCCACTCGAATGGACACAATCCTGCGCGGCGCAGCCCGTTTTTTTCATCGATTTCTGTCGAAAAACGGAAACATTCGCGTGGGTGCGCTGCACAAGATTTCAAAATGATGTATGATTCACACATCAGACGCGGGGTGGAGCAGTCTGGCAGCTCGTCGGGCTCATAACCCGAAGGTCGTAGGTTCAAATCCTGCCCCCGCAACCAGTTTCAAGCAGTACCCGGTCTTACCAGCGGCGCGTTTCAAATGCACCCGGCAAGACCGCAGAAAAAAAGGCCGCGACACTGTCGCGGCTTTTTTTCGTCTGGCGATTGCGCTGGGTCATGCCCGGGTCGCGTCCGGAGTTTCCCGGGTATCCGCGGCCGCACACGGCCGCAACCCTGCGCTACCATGGGCCACGCGCGCTACATTGCCGCACAGAAGGAGTGTCCATGGGAACCGCAAAATACGATCATCCCGGCTACGTTGCTGATACGGGCGCTGAGGGCAAATACCACGTGGGCATCTGGTGCCCGCACGGGTATCCCGCCCACATCCATATCGGCCGTCCTGCCGATCGCGACGATCCCTCCGCCTTGCTGAGGCTGCGCATCCCCGACGGCGTGTTCCAGTCGCTGCCGGACGATCCCGAAACCCTCTGCCGCCGCGCGCTTGGACAGGCGCTCGATGCCGGCCTGCTGCGCACCGTTGCGGTCGACGGCGAATACCAGGAACTGCGTTTCCAGCTCGATGCCGAGCCATGGTCCGGCCCCATGCAGGCGGCCGACCGCGCCTGACATCATCCCTCAGTACGTGGCAGTTACCCACAGGGATTGTGGAAAACCCTTGGGATAGCTGCTGCGTATATCGAATTTCCCCAGCAAAAACATAGGCTTGTCGCCTGCGGTCAAGAAATGGCCGGCGCGGGCCTTTCGCTGCCGTCTCGACGCGCGTTCGTGCCGGAGTGCCGTGCGGCCGTGAGACAATCTGCGTCCCGTGGCCCGCCGCCCGTTCGTCCTTTCTCCTCCCGCATGCGTTCCGCTTTTTCCCTCCCGCGTCTTGTCATGAAGGCGACGGCGCCATGAGCCTGTCCGCCAAACGCGTTGCCGTCATTGGGGGCGGCCCCGCCGGTCTCATGGCGGCGGAACGGTTGAGCGAAGCCGGGGCGCAGGTGGACGTATTCGATGCCATGCCTTCGGTGGGTCGCAAGTTCCTGATGGCGGGGCGGGGCGGGCTGAATCTGACGCACAGCGAACCCGCCGAGCCTTTCCTTGCCCGTTTTGGCGACCGCGCTCCGTTCGTTCAGCCGTGGCTGCAGACAATGGACGGCGCCGGTTTGCGCGATTGGGCCCATGCGTTGGGCATTCAGACGTTCGTGGGCTCGTCGGGCCGCGTGTTCCCGCAGGAGATGAAGGCGGCGCCCCTGCTGCGGGCATGGCTTGCACGATTGCGCGGACAGGGCGTCCGTTTTCACATGAGGCACCGCTGGCTCGGCTGGCGAGGCGACAAGCTTGACGTAGCTTTGCCCGGCGTGGATTCGCCCCGCGTGGATTCGCCCGGTTTGGGTTCGACAGGCCTGCACTCGCTGCGCTTTGCGACGCCCGACGGTGAAGCGCACCATGCCGCCGATGCCATCGTGCTGGCGCTGGGCGGCGGCAGTTGGGCCAAGCTGGGATCCGATGGCGCCTGGGTTCCCGAGCTGCAGGCGCACGGTGTGCCGATAGCTCCATTGCGGCCCGCCAATTGCGGGTTCGACGTGGATTGGTCCGATCACTTCCGCAGCCGCCATGCTGGCCAGCCGGTCAAGTCCGTGTCCATGGCCTGCGGTGGACCCGCCCGCCAGGGCGAATTCGTCATTTCCGAGACCGGCATCGAAGGCAGCCTTGTTTATGCCTTGTCCGCGATCCTGCGCGATCGGATCGAGGCCGACGGCTGCGTGGTGGCCATGCTGGATCTTGCGCCGGATTGGCCGCACGAGAAGGTGATGGCAGCGGTAACGCATCCGCGTGGCGCCCGCTCCATGTCGAGCCACCTGCAGAGCCGGCTGGGACTGACAGGCGTGAAAGCGGGCTTGCTGCGGGAATGCGCCAGCGCCGAAGATTTCAAAGACCTGGAGCGCCTGGGACAGCGGATCAAAGCATTGCCGCTGACGCTGCGGCGAGCACGCCCGATCGACGAAGCGATCAGCACGGCGGGCGGCGTGGCCTTCGAAGGGCTGACTGTCGGGCTTATGCTCAAGGCCATGCCTGGCGTTTTCTGTGTGGGAGAAATGCTGGACTGGGAGGCGCCGACGGGCGGCTACCTGCTGACGGCCTGCATGGCCAGCGGCGCATCCGGCGCGGCTGGCGTGATTGATTTCCTGAAGGGGCAGACCTGAACGGTCCGGCCGGAATTTACAGCCCTGCAGGGATGGCGTTGATCCGGCAGCCCCCGCATCCGCGGCGCTGAACGAACCGCGTGAACTGCGGGCACATGGAAGATCAGGAACCCGTCGTGTGCGGCGCCAGGCTCATCGGTGCGCGGGGCGCCAGATCGCTGACGACGTGACCGACCACGGGCGGTTCGCCTTCGGGCTGCGAGATGATGCCGATCACCCGAGTGATGGCGCTGGCGGGAATGGTGGTTCCGAGGGCGGGGTCCTGCACCAGTTGCCAGATCGTTGCGTTCGCCATGCCTGTGTCGCCCTCGGTCAGGTCGAGGTTGTCCAGGCAGTTGCGCGCGAAGGAAGACCAATCCGACGCGTTGCACGGCAGGCCGTGTGAGGTTGCCAGGCGGGCCAGGGCCAGCGGCGCGTCGGCCTGGCTTGCGGCGTGTTGGGCAGCGGTGCCCAGCGTAACGTCCAGGGACAGCAGGCGGAGAAACTCAACAACGTTGTCCGTGCTCATCTTGTAGTCTCCTTCCTTTGGGGGCTGTACTCTTCGATCGCCAGCCGGGCTGCTTGCCGGGTTGTCATCCCGGACCTTGTCCCAGCATCGACACCAGCGACTGCTTCAGGCGCGGCGAAAAAATCGGCACCGTATGCGCTACGCCGCTGCGGTCGATGCCTTCTTTGAGTTCGACTGACTGCCCCAGAAATATATCCGGTGCGGCAGAAATCTCGTTGTACCGCGCCAGCAATTCATTGACCTGCGCCTGCGCGTCCGCCAGCGTGCTGCTGTCAGCCAGCTTGCCCGCGGCATGAGCCTGCAGAATGCGGTGCAGGTCGTCGATGAACAACGCCAGCGCAGCCTGTCCGCGGCACTGCGGCTTTTCCCAGCCCCAGCCTTGCGGGCCGGCGCCAGCGGTTTGTGATGCTTGTTTCTTCGTCATGTGCGCATCCTAATCCATTGGCGGCAAATACGCGACAGGCGAGAATGCGTCGCAAATGTCACCGGCGCGTAAGGGTGGTGACGGTTTCTTTTCGGCGTTGTTACACGTGACCCGCTTGTGCTGCCAAAGCCGATCCCGGGTTCTCCGCAATCCCTCTTAAGTAGTGCGTGCGGTGCGGGCGCGACGCCGGTCTGCCCGCTCTCGCGCAAATTGGGGCCTTTAAGGTATGCTGGATTCGGTTTTTCCCATGCCCAGACAGGAGATGTTTATGAAGAACAAAGTCTTTCTCGTCATGATGCTTTCGATTGCTGCGCTGACGGCGGGCTGCAACACCGTCGCCGGGGCCGGTAAAGATATCCAGCGGGGCGGGGAAAAGATCGAAGGGGCCGCTGAGAAGCGGTAGGGCGACAGGCCCTTTGCCGTCATGACGGCGCAAGGCCACGCGGGAATGTCGAAATAGACATTTCCCGCGTGGCCTTTTTGCAGCCGCTGGCATAATCGCGGAAGTCCGAATAGCAATGGCGGGAAGAATCATGCGCAAGTCTGTATGGGTAGCTGTCACGTTGGCGGCCACGTTGGCCGGATGCGCCAGCACCGGGGTCTACGAGTCGGAAACCGCAAAGAAGGAAACTTTCAGCGTCGACGCCAACTATCAGGCGGCGTTTCGCCGGGCCGGCGAATACGTGCGCACGTGCCACACGCAGGTCAAACATCCTTATGGCGTGTCCTATGCCTGGCGTCATACCCTTGGCGAGAAAGGCGCGCCGGACGAAATCAAGCTCTACAAGGTCGGGCAGCCCGCGGCCGTCCTTGAGCTGATTTCCGCGGAGGCCGACGGTCCCGCCACCTCCAAGGTAACCGTGACGGTTCTGGGCGAAGGACGCTGGGACGAGGCCGAGCTCGCGGCGGCACGCAAGTCGATACAGAGCGCGACGCCCATCTGCCGCAGCGCCACCGGCGACTGATCCATGGACCCCCGCGCCCAGCAGATCCGCGCAAACGGCACGTCGTTCGCGCTGCTGGCCGGCGCGTTCCGATTTCTGGGGTGGTTGAACGGCGGCGCGGCCCTGATCCTGGTCGGATTCACCCTGGGCATCCTGGGGCCCGACATTGCCGCGCCGGATCTGCAGATCCCCCTGCTGTTTTTCCTGGCCGGCCTGGTGATGGCGGGTCTGGGCGTGGCGTTTGCATACCTGGCTCAGGTCAGCCTGTTGCGGCAAGGCTACAACGGTCATCTGACGCGCGGCCATTGGCCCGCACAATTGCTTGCGCTTATTTGCTACCTGGCCAGCATGCTGGCCTTCTGCGCAGCGTGCTGGTTCGCGGCCGGGCAGGCCGACACCTTGACGCCGCAGGCGGCGGCCTACGCGCAGCGATAAAATTGCGGGTAAACCCGTATGCGCAAAAATATTGGACTTGAGTGAATGGTCGGAATAATATGCGCACTGCGTATATAAATCCTCTTTTTGGGGCCCGTCATGAGCATCTCCCAGCAAGCCTTTCTGCGCGACGCCATGCGCCGCCTCAACCTCACCCGCGACGTATTCGCCACACGCATCGGCGTCAAACGCCGCGCACTTGACACCTGGCTCCTGCCGGAAGGGTCGCAGGAATTCCGCGCGATGCCTGAAGTGGTGCAGCGCTTCGTCAGCGAAATCGTGCAAAACGGTGTCTTGCTCGAAAAATATACGCAAAGCGTACAAGACGGCCCGCTGCGTGATCGCATCGCCCTTGAAGGCAAGAACCAGCTTCTGTCGGTGGATCAGTTCACGCGCGACTCCGTCGAAGACCTGTTCCGCGTGGCCGACATGATGCAGCCCATCGCGCGCCGTCAGAAGGTGTCGCGCGTGCTGGAAGGCGCCGTGCTGGGCAACCTGTTCTTTGAAGCCAGCACCCGCACCCGCGTCAGCTTCGGTTCCGCCTTCTGCCGCCTGGGCGGCTCAGTGTGCGACACGACCGGCTTCACGTTCTCGTCGATGGCCAAGGGCGAATCCATCTATGACACCAGCCGCGTCATGAGCGGCTATGTCGACGCGATGGTCATCCGCCATCCCGATCAAGGCTCGGTCGCGGAATTTGCCCGCGCGACGAACATCCCTGTGGTCAACGGCGGCGACGGCCCGGGCGAACACCCCAGCCAGGCGCTGCTGGACCTGTACACCATCCTGACCGAGTTCTCGCGCCTGGGTAAGTTGCTGGACGGCGCGCACATCGCGATGGTCGGCGACCTGAAATACGGCCGCACCGTGCATTCGCTCATCAAGCTGATGGCTCTGTACAAGAACGTGAAGTTCTCGCTGATCTCGCCCAAGGGCCTGGAGATGCCGACCTACATCGTCGAGCAGGCCAGCCGCAACGGCAACATCATCGAACAGAAGTCCTCGCTGGCCGAAGGCCTGGCGGGCGCCGATGTCATCTACGCGACGCGCGTGCAGAAGGAGCGCTTCGCCAACGAAGAGAACGAAGGCTACACGCCGGACTTCCAGGTCAACCGCGCCATCATCGACGCCTACTGCAGCCCCGAGACCATCGTGATGCACCCGCTGCCGCGCGACAGCCGTCCGGGCGCCAACGATCTCAGCGTGGACCTCAACCACGATCCGCGTTTGGCCATCTTCCGTCAGACCGACAATGGCATCCCCATCCGCATGGCGATCTTCGCGGTGCTGCTGGGCGTGGAAGGCCTGGTGCAGCATTCGCTGCGCGATGTGACGTGGCAGCATCCGTCGCATGTCGGTCCCGACGATTCGGTCTTCCACGGCCTCGATTGACCGCATCGCTGCGTGGCGGGCCCGCGAAAGCGGCCCCGCCACGGAGAATTCAAGCATAATCCGCGCTGGTTTTTCGGGCGCGTGCCGCAGCCAGGCGCGCGCGCCGTTCTTGGGCGGATGAGCTTATGTCTTCGAGCAGTACCGGTGTTCCCCCTGCGGCCACCGCATTGGCGGCCACCGCAAACGCGGCCGCCCCCAATGCGGTCAGCGGCCACGATTGCTACCTGAGCGCATCCAATGCGCAGGCCTGGGAAGCGGTCTATCAATCAGTGGACGCCGATACGCGCGGCCAGGTTGCGGCGGTGGTGTCCGACCACGCCACGCAGCTGGTCGATGCCTTCTATTCCACGTTGCTCGCCGATGCCGAAGCGGGCCCGCGGCTATCGCACGAAATCGTGTCGACCCGCCTGCACCGCGGCATGATGCACTGGTTGAAGGACCTGCTCTGCGTGCGCGAGCAGGGTGACATCGACGTGCTGCTGGCCACGCAGAAAAAGGTGGGCGAGGTGCATGCGCGCGTCCACATTCCGATCCATCTGGTGATGGCCGGCGCCCGCATCCTGAAGAACGAAATCGCGCAGCGGCTGCGCGCAAGCGGCCTGGATGGCATGGCGGCGTCGGTGGCCACGCAATACGTGTGCAATCTGTTCGATCTGGCGATCGAGCAGATGAGCCGCGCGTTCATGCGCGACGTCAATCGGGGCGCGCGCAACGACGAGGCCTATCGCCTGTTCGCGTTGGGGCAGAACATCTCGACCGAGCGCGAGCGCCAACGCGCCGCGTTGCTGGAGTGGAGTCAGGCCGTGCTGATCGGCCTGCACTACCGGACGCCGGAGCAGGCGCTGCCGCGGCTGGCGGCCTCGGAGTTTGGCCTGTGGCTGCAGCACAAGGGCGCGGTGCTCTTTGAAAGCGCGCCGGCGCTGCGCCAGATCACGGAGGCGGTGGCGCGTCTGGATGACACGGTGCTGCCGCAAATGATGCAAAGCGCCAATCAGGCGCCCGAATCGCTGCCCAACCAGGTACGTGAACTGCAGGAGCTGGCGGCGCGCATCAAGCACCTGCTCAACGGCCTTTTCGATATGGTGGCCGAGATCGAAAGCGGCAGCGATCCGCTCACCAACGTGCTGAACCGGCGTTTCCTGCCGTCCGTCATCGGACGCGAGATATCGCTGGCGCAGCGCCAACGGTCGAGCTTTTCGGTGCTGCTGTTGGACATCGATCACTTCAAGGCCATCAACGATGCGCATGGCCACGCGGGCGGCGACCAGATCCTGCGCCAGTTCGCCGAGGTCGTCCACCAGACCTGTCGTTCCAGCGACTTCGTGTTCCGCTATGGCGGCGAGGAGTTTCTGGTCGTGCTGGTGGACACGGGGCCCGGCGCCGCGCTGGCCGCAGCCGAAAAACTCAACGCCGAGATCCGCCGGCACCGCTTCATGATTGCCGAGGCCGGCGAACTGCAGGTGACGGCCAGCATCGGCGTGGCGACCTTCGACGGCCATCCCGACTACGCGTACCTGATCGATCGCGCCGACAAGGCCCTGTACAGGGCCAAGCAGGCCGGCCGCGACCGCAGCGTCGCGGCATGAAAAAGGGCCGCTCCAAAAGAGCGGCCCTTGCCGTGGGCGGGGGTAAGAAGGCTTAGATCTTCTTTTCGCCGCCCAGCGCCTCGACCAGCTCGGCCATCATCTTGGCCAGTTCGCCGGTCATCAGCATCATGTCGGAATCGAACTTCTCGTCGTCGTTCGCGGCGACGCCTTCGTTGCCTTCCTTCAGCACGTCCAGGGGCGCCACGCGCTTGACGTCCAGGCCTTCGGTCAGGACGAACGACACGCGGTCGGCCCAGGTCATGGCCAGCCGGGTGCACTGCTTGCCGGACTGGATGTGGCGGCGCACGTCGTCGGCGTCGATGGAGTGCTTCACGTAGCGGATGGCCGCGCCGCTTTCGCCGGACGAGCGCAGCTCGGTGTCCTGGTCGATGGTGAAGTTGCTGGGCGCCTCGTCCTCGGCCAGCCAGCCGGTCATGGCGGAGGCGGGCGACTGGGCGACGTACAGGTTTTCCAGCGGGAAGGGATCGACGCACTTGGCCAGCAGGCCGATG
>NZ_DAMCTG010000013.1:0-346 GCF_032113835.1 Achromobacter sp.
GCCAGCGTCAGCGAAGGCATGTGGTACGCCCGCAGCGAAGCCTTCATGCAGCAGGACCTGCTCAAGACCCTGCGTTGGGGCCGCACGTTCGGCGACGTGGTGTTCCTGCTGGGCGCGCTGGCGATGGTCATGCAGGTGATTCTGGGCCTGCTCAGCAGCAAGCCCGCGCTGGTCGAACCGCGGCTCACGCCCAAGGCCGCGCGCGGCTGATCCAGGCGCCTTCGCGACTTTGCGCCAGCGCAACGTTGCGAAGGCGGCCTCCCGGTCCAATGGAAGCCAAGCCTGCGCCGGTTCGGCGCGGGCGCTTCGGAGAAACTCCGCATGCGCTTCCTGCCGATCGCCGCCG
>NZ_DAMCTG010000013.1:356-52433 GCF_032113835.1 Achromobacter sp.
CGGGCCCGCAGACCGGGCCCGCTTTGCATTGCCGGAACTCACGCGGCTGCCACCCGGCGAGGTCACCCATCAGCCTCCCGGCGACGCCTTGCGCAACGGTTATCCCGTCACGCCCGCGCCGGTCACCACGCGGCATCCGCGCGGCGTTGCCATCATGACGCGCCAGGTCAGCCAGGCCGAATACGCGGCGTGTGTGGCCGCCAGCGCCTGCAAACCGCTGGACGCGGCACACCGCAAGGACAATGCTCCCGATCTGCCCGCCACGGGCATCAGTTGGTCGGATGCCTCAGCCTACGCGGCGTGGCTGTCGGGGTCGACGGGTCAGCGCTATCGGTTGCCGCGCTACGCCGAATGGATCTATGCGGCGGGCGAAGCCTATCGCGAAGAAACACCGCCCGCGGCATTGCAGGACAACAACCAGGATCCCAACGACCCCGCGCAGCGCTGGCTGGCGGAATACGAACAGGAAAGCCGCCGCAGCGGGCAGGGCACCGAAACCGCGGTGCGGCCGTTCGGCCAGTACGGCGCCAATGCGGCGGGCGTCAAGGACATGGCGGGCAGCGTGTGGGACTGGACCTCGGACTGTCACTCGCGCCGCGTGCTGGACGCGGGAACGGGGGCGGAGTCGCCGGAAGACGCCGACCTCAGCCGCAATTGCGGCATCCGCGTCGCGGCGGGGCGGCACATTGCGTATCTGCCGGATTTCATTCGCGACCCCAAGAGCGGCGCCTGTTCGGTCGGCGTGCCGCCCGCCAATCTGGGGGTGCGGCTGGTGCTGGAAGAGGGCTAGTGCGCGGCCAGTTCAGCGGCGGTGCGATCGGCGCCCGTGTGTTTCATGGCGGCGTCGCCGGCGTCGGCATCCGTTGCCGGCGAGCCGCTGCGGCACGACAGGCACGACGCGCAGTCCATGGCGGGCTGCGCGTTTTCGGACAGTCGGGTCAGCGCCGCGGGCGACCGCAGCACGATGCGCTTGCGGCCGCTGCTGACGATGCCGCGCTGCTTCCAGTCGCTGAGCAGCCGGCTGACCGTATGCAGCGTGGTGCCGGTCATCTCGGCCACATCCTGGCGCGTGATCGGAAAGCTGATGCCGATGCCGTCGTGCGTGGGCTGTCCGGATTGCTGGACCAACCGCAGGATGGCGCGCGCGACGCGCTGCTCGACTTCGTCGGTGGACAATTCCTGGATGCGGATGTGCGCATCCTGCAGGCGTTGTCCCATCGTCTGCAGCGCGATCGCGCCCAATTGCGGATGGCTGGCCATGAACCCTTCCCAGGCTTGCGCCGGCCACGCCAGGCAGACGCTTTCCTGCACGGCCAGCACGCTGGCGGGGTAACAGGACTGCCGCATGGCGCAAGCCAGGCCAAACATATCGCCCGGGTTGACATATCTCACGACAACTTGGTCGCCTTCCGATGTAATTTGAGTGACCTTGAGGCAGCCGTGCAGCAACACGAAGAAATGGGCGCCTTCCGCACCTTGGCGGTAGGCGGCTTCGCCGGCCTCAAGACGGCATGGAACGGCGTCTTTCAGTGCGGCATCAAGCTGCGTATCGGACAAAGGCCTGAACAGATCCAGGTTGCGCAGCAGGGCATGGCATAAGGGCGATGGCATGGCGGTCCGCTTGTAAGCGTGGAGAAATTTTCCACGCGTCGATGGTGACACCTGGGGATCACCCTGACAACGTGCGGCCGCCTGCAGGGTTATCCCGAATTTGCGCTACAGCAAAGAACGCGATTGCTCGCGGTTCTTCAATGGAGGTGCCGACAGACTCGGCTTTGAAGAAACCGAAAGAGGAGTAGCACATGAACGCGTTGCGCCCCACCTTGCTTGCCGCCGCCCTGATGTTCACGATGGCGGGCGGTCTGGCTTCCGCCCAGAATGCCGACAAGCTGCCGCGCGCCAAGGTCACGCTGGTTGCCCCGCCGATGGTCCACCAGCATGAGCAGGTGGCCAAGTCGGGTCCCAAGGTCGTCGAATTCACCATGACCATCGAAGAAAAGAAGATGGTCATCGACGGCAAGGGCACCACGCTGCAGGCCATGACTTTCAACGGATCCATGCCCGGCCCCACGATGGTCGTGCACGAAGGCGATTACGTGGAACTGACCCTGGTCAATCCCAAGTCCAACGCGATGCCGCACAACGTCGACTTCCACGCCGCGACGGGTGCGCTGGGCGGCGCCAAGCTCACCAACGTGAACCCCGGCGAACAGGCCACGCTGCGCTTCAAGGCCGACCGCGCCGGCACCTTCGTCTATCACTGTGCGCCTGAAGGCATGGTGCCGTGGCACGTGGTGTCCGGCATGAGCGGCACGATCATGGTGCTGCCGCGCGAAGGCCTGAAGGACCCGCAGGGCAAGCCGCTCAAGTACGACCGCGCCTACACGATCGGCGAGTTCGACCTGTACATCCCCAAGGACGCCAACGGCAAGTACAAGGACTACGCGACCCTCGCCGAAAGCTACGGCGATACGGTCGAAGTCATGCGCAAGCTGACCCCGTCGCACATCGTCTTCAACGGCAAGGTCGGCGCGCTGACGGGCGACAACGCGCTCACCGCCAAGGTCGGCGAAACCGTGCTGCTGATCCACTCGCAGGCCAACCGCGACACGCGCCCGCACCTGATCGGCGGTCACGGCGACTGGGTCTGGGAAACCGGCAAGTTCAACAACCCGCCCGAAAAGGACCTGGAAACCTGGTTCATTCGCGGCGGCTCCGCGGGCGCGGCGTTGTACACGTTCAAGCAGCCGGGCGTGTACGCCTACCTGAACCACAACCTGATCGAAGCCTTTGAACTGGGCGCGGCCGGACACATCAAGGTCGAGGGCAAGTGGAACGACGACCTGATGAAGCAGATCAAGGCGCCGGCTCCCATTCCGCAGTAATGGCCGGACGGCAAGACGCGCATGGCGCGTCTTGCCGCGTTGTTCCTACCTGTTCCCATCGTCAACCTGGAATTCCCGCCATGCCCAAATTTGCCCGACTCCTGTTTGCCCTTGCGCTGACGGGCTTGCCTGTCCAGCACGCCGCGGCCGACACCGTCGCCGCCGTCAATCCCGCCGGCGAAAAACTCTACAAGTCCGCCTGTGTCGTGTGCCATGCCAGCGGCGTGGCCAATGCCCCCAAGCTGGGCGACAAGGTGGCCTGGACGCCATTCCTGGCGCAGGGCACGGACGCGCTGATGGTCACCGTGCTGAAAGGCAAGGGCGCCATGCCCCCGCGCGGCGGCTCGGCCGCAGACGACGCCACGCTGCGCGCCGCCGTGGAATACATGATGGCCGCGGCGAAATAGCCCGGAAAATGGGCGCGGCCGACCTGCCGAATTGCGCTAGACGCGCCGCGCCAGCAAAGCCCACACGCCGGCGGCCGATAGCAGTGCGCCGCCGCCCAGATTGAAACCGCGTTGCGCGCGGGGCGACGCCAGCATGCGCCGGGCCGAGCCCGCAAAGACTGCGTAGGCTGTGGCGTTGATGCCGGCGCAGGCGACAAAGGTGGCCGACAGCATCCACAGCTGTCGCGTCACATCTCCCGCGGGATCGATGAACTGCGGCAAAAAGGCCACGAAGAAGATCATGCCCTTCGGATTCAACGCGGTGACCAGATACGTGTTGGCAAATAGCTTCCAGCGCGACCCCGCCGCCTCAGCGACGGGCAGGGGGGCCGGCGACACGCCGGCGCGCAGCAGCCGGTAACCCAGATACAGCAAATACAGGCCGCCCACGGTCTTGACCACCGTGAACCAGAACGCGGACGCGGCAAGCAGCGCGCCCAGGCCCAGCAGCGACAGCACCAGGGCGGTCGAATCACCCAGCGCCACGGCCAGCACCAGCGGCAGCCGGGCGCGTTTGCCGTGAGTCAGCGAGTAACTGATGACGGTAAGAATGGTGGGGCCGGGCAGCATGACGAGCAGGGCGGATGCGCCCAGGAAGGCCAGCCAGGTTTCGAGCGACATGGAAGGAACTCCGTTGAAGGCCCGGCGCGCGGGGCCGGCTGCGGCCAATGTATTCCAACCGTGGTGTTAAATACAGCTTTCCCGGACAGTGAACGCCGGCCGCCAGGCCGCGCGAAGGAAACCTCATGGCATTTGACTTTGACCTGTTTGTGATCGGTGCGGGCTCGGGCGGCGTACGCGCGGCCCGCTTTTCCGCCAGTTTCGGCGCGCGCGTGGCGGTGGCGGAAAGCCGCTACCTGGGCGGCACGTGTGTGAACGTGGGCTGCGTGCCCAAGAAACTGCTGGTCTACGGCGCGCACTACAGCGAAGACTTCGAGCAGGCGCACGGCTTCGGCTGGTCCGCGGACGCGCCCAAATTCGACTGGTCCACGCTGATCGCCAACAAGAACCGCGAGATCGAGCGCCTGAACGGCATCTACCGCAACCTGCTGGTCAACAGCGGCGTGACGCTGCTGGAAGGCCACGCGCGCATCGTCGATCCGCACAAGGTCGAAATCAACGGCAAGACCTACAGCGCCGAACACATTCTGGTGGCAACTGGCGGCTGGCCGCAGGTGCCCGACATTCCGGGCAAGGAACTCGCCATCACCTCCAACGAGGCCTTCTTCCTGAAGGACCTGCCGCGCCGCGTGCTGGTCGTGGGCGGCGGCTACATCGCCGTGGAGTTTGCGTCCATTTTCAATGGCATGGGCGCACAGACCGTCCAGTCGTATCGCGGTCCGCTGTTCCTGCGCGGCTTTGACCTGGGCGTGCGCGAGCACCTGCGTGACGAGCTGGTCAAGAAGGGCATCGACCTGCGCATGAACACCGAAGTCGCGCGCATCGACAAGCGCGCGGACGGATCGCTGGCCGCCACCTGCAAGGACGGTTCGGTCATCGAGACCGATTGCGTGTTCTACGCCACCGGCCGTCGTCCGATGCTGGACAACCTGGGGCTGGAAAACACCGGTGTGAAGCTGCGTGAAGACGGCTTCATCGAGGTCGATGACGAATACCGCACCGCGGAGCCGTCCATCCTGGCCCTCGGCGATGTGATCGGCCGCGTGCCGCTGACGCCCGTGGCGCTGGCCGAAGGCATGGCGGTGGCGCGGCGTCTGTTCCGCCCGCACGAGTACCGCAAGGTCGACTACAAGCTGATCCCCACCGCGGTGTTCAGCCTGCCCAACATTGGCACGGTCGGCCTGACCACCGAAGAGGCGCGCGAAGCCGGCTACGAGGTGCAGCTTTTCGAGAGCCGCTTCCGCCCCATGAAGCTGACGCTGACCGAATCGCAGGAGCGCACGCTGATGAAGGTGATCGTCGATGCGCAGACCGATCGCGTGCTGGGTGTGCACATGGTGGGTCCGGAGGCGGGCGAGATCGTGCAGGGTCTGGCCGTTGCGCTGAAGGCCGGCGCGACCAAGGCGGTGTTCGACGACACCATCGGCATCCATCCCACGGCGGCAGAAGAATTCGTGACGATGCGCACGCCAGTCGCGGAATAAGACCTGGAAACCGGAGGCCTCAAGCGTTCGGCGACGCGAGCGGTGCGGGCCGGCGCTACAGGCGTTCGATCATCGCGCGCGCCGCTGCCGGCGCGCGTTCTTTTGCGCCATTGATGAAGTACGCATAGACGGCCTGCACTTTTTTCCCGGAAGCCGCTTTGCCGATAAGGGGCAGGTCATCCGGATCCGCGCCGTGTGCCCAGACCCGCAAGCGCTCCGCCCAGGCGTCCAGCGCCTTGGGCGCGTAACCGGCCTTGTAGGCTGTGCTGGCGCGCATCAGCCGCGCGTAGACGAAGTCCGCCGTCCGGTCGGCGATGGCGGGAAACTCGTCGCTGTCGGTGTACACCGTCGCCGCGCGATGGCGGCGCGCAAGGGCCACGTATTCCTCGCAGGCAAAGCTGGCATGGCGCACGTCCAGCGCGTGCCGCAACGGCAAACCGTCGACCTTGTCCGGCAGCAATTCCAGGAAGGCGCCAAAGTCCTCCGGGTCGAACTGTTTGGTCGGCGCGAACTGCCACACGATGGGTCCCAGCTTCGGACCCAACTCGGCGATACCGCTGTTCACGAAGCGAGCAATCGAATCCTTGGCGCCCGCCAGTTCGCGCCGATTGGTCGAATACCGCGACGCCTTCAGCGAAAACACGAAATCCTCGGGCGTCTCGTCGCGCCACTTGGCGAAGGTGGCGGGCTTCTGGGTGCCGTAATAGGTGCCGTTGATCTCGATGGCCGTGACCTGCCGGCTCGCGTATTCCAGTTCGCGCGCATGCGGCAGGTCGTCCGGATAGAAGACGCCGCGCCACGGTTCAAAGGTCCAGCCGCCGATGCCAACTCGAATCGCGGCGGCACGGCCTGCCGGGGACGGAAGACGTTTCGGCATGGGCTGCGCTCCTGGAAGGGGTCAAGCGGTCCACTGTATCGCCAGCGCGACGAGCCGCCAACCCCGCCCGAAAATTCCGCTGTTCCGATACAGTTTTCGGCTAAGGTGTGCAGTCACGATCCGACTTCTGACCGGCGCGCGCCGGCTCCCCATGCCTGACCTGACACATCTGCTGACTTTCGCCCTGGTAGCGCTGGGCATGGTGCTCACCCCCGGGCCCAACATGATCTACCTGGTGTCGCGCTCCATCTCGCAAGGGCCGCAGGCCGGCCTGATTTCGCTGGGCGGGGTGGCGGTGGGATTCATCTTCTACGTGGCCTGTGCCGCGTTCGGCATCACTGCCTTGCTGATGGCCGTGCCCTATGCCTACGACGCGCTGCGCATCGGCGGCGCGCTCTATCTGCTGTACATGGCGTGGCAGGCGATCCGTCCGGGCGGCCGCTCGCCGTTCCAGGTGCATGACCTGCCCAAGAGCAGCCCGCGGCAATTGTTCACCATGGGCCTCTTGACCAATCTGCTCAATCCCAAGATCGCCGTCATGTACGTGTCGCTGCTGCCGCAATTCATCCAGCCCGATCACGGCAGCGTCTTCACCCAGTCGCTGGCGCTGGGCATGACGCAGGTCGTGATCAGCCTGTCGGTGAACGCGCTGATCGCCATCATGGCCGGCTCCATTGCCGGATTTCTGGCGGGCCGTCCGCTGTGGATGGTGGTGCAGCGCTGGCTGATGGGCACCGTGCTGGCCGGCCTGGCCGTGCGCATGCTTGTGGATACGCGCCGCTGATGCCGGCCGAAGACGGATTTTTCGCGACGCTGGGCGGCATGCTTGGCGAGGGCCTGCGCGCCATCGTGGCAGGGATCAAATGGCTGCTGGGCGGGCTGGGCGGCGCGCTGGGGGATTTCTATGCCGGCCTGGCCGGCGCGATGGGCATGAGCCCGTCGATCTTCAATCTGGTGCTGCTGGTGCTCGGTCTCATGTTCCTGTGGGGCGCGATCAAGGCGCTGCTGCGGCGCTCGATTCTGGGCTTCCTGTTCTGGCTGTTCATGACGCTGCTGGTGCTGGGCGGGCTGGTCGACTAGCGCGGCCTAATCCGCTTGCGCCACCGCCAGCGCCACGTCCCGCAGCCGGCGCACCAGCGCCGGAAACCGTTCCGCGCCCGTGTTGCCGTAGCCGATCACCAGGCCGTTGTCATCAACGCGCGGCGTCAGCGCAAACGACGACAGCGCGCCGGGATTCATGCCCAGCTTGCGCGCCTCGGCCACGATCGCCGTGTCGGGATAGGCCGGCGGCAGCCGCACGGTCAGGTGCAGACCGCAGTGCCCGCCCAAGACCTCATGCTCGATGCCCAGATGCAAGGCCAGCGCCTCGCGCAGCGCTGCCTGCCGTTCGCGGTACAGGCGCCGCATGCGGCCCAGATGGCGCGAGAACTGGCCGTTCTCGATAAAGGCTGCCATGGCGAGCTGTTCCAGCCGGTGGCCGCCGCGCTGCATCTCGATGATGGACGGCATGGCCTCGCGCGCGATCGCCTCGGGCAGCACCAGAAAACCCAGGCGCAGGGCCGGGAACATCGTTTTGCTGAACGTACCCACATACAGCACCGGCGCGTCCGGCAGCAGCCCCTGCATGGCGGTGATCGGTTCGCCCTGGTGGCGGAATTCGCTGTCGTAGTCGTCTTCGATGATCCACGCGCCGGCGCGGCGCGCGCGTTCCAGCAGATCGAGCCGGCGGGTCAGCGACAGCACCGCGCCGGTCGGGTACTGGTGCGACGGCGTCGTCTGGATCAGCCGGGGCGGCTGGCGGGTCCAGGCGCTTTCCGGGATGACGATGCCGTCGGCGTCGACCCGCATGGCCACGACGTTCAGGTCCCCCGCATGGAAGGCGGACTTGGCGCCGCGGTAGCCGGGGTCTTCCAGCCAGGCGGTGTCGCCGGGGTTGGTCAGCAATTGCACGCACAACGCCAGTCCGCCTTGCGCGCCTTCGGTGATGACGATGCGCGAGGCGTCGCAATGCACGCCGCGCGACACGCGCAGGTACTGGGCGATGGCTTCGCGCAGCGCGGGCTCGCCCGCCGGATGGCCGTAGCCCAGCGCGGTGGCCGGCGCCGACTGCAGGGCGCGGTCCTGCGCGCGGCGCCACGCGTTGACCGGGAACTGCGTCAGCGCGGGCGTGCCCGGCGTCATCGGCAGGGAGCCGTCCTGCGTATAGCGCGTGGAGACGATGCGGGCAAGGCGCTGCGCGGTGGCCGGCGGCTGCGCGGGGAGGGGAGCCGCCTCGCGCGCGGCGCTGCGGACGGCGGCGGATAGCGGCGCCACGCGGGTGCCCTGGCGGTCGGCAATCACGTAGCCTTCGGCCGTCAATTGTTCGTACGCGATCAGCACCGTGTTGCGTGAGATATCCAGTTCTTCGGACAGCGCGCGTGACGACGGCAGCTTGCCGCCTGCGGGAAGCTGTCCGGCAAGGATGGCCTGCTTGAGGCGCTGGATAAGCTGGCGCTGGCGCGGCAGCGAACCCGGACCACGCGCCAGCGGACTGGACAGCAGCGGGACAGTGGCGGCATCGCTCAAGGGAGTTTCGATCATGGCCCTATTAAATTCCAGGTTCGTGGCGCTTTTTATGATGCCACGGTTCCGATATCGTGAGGCCCTGGGTGTTGCGCCCGCCACCGTCGGCGGCGCGCCCTGAACCGATTCTTGAGGCATCGCCCGCATGCAACCCCGCACCAACGATTTGCAGCAACCCATCGGCCCGGCGCTGCCCGGCTGGACCACGCGTCCGCGTCCGCCGCTCGATCCCGCGCTTGGCCGCTACTGCCGCCTGGAACCCCTGTCGGCCGAGCGCCACGCGGCCGACCTGTACCAGGCGTTCAGCCAGGCGCCCGACGACAGCGACTGGACGTACATGGGCGTCGGGCCGTTTGCCGACGAAGCCGCCTACCGGACGTTCGCCGACGCCGCGCAGAACAGCCCGGACCCGATGCACCACGCCATCATCGACCTTGCGACGGGCCGCGCCGTCGGCACGCTGGCGCTGATGCGCATCGACGCGCCCAACGGCGTCATCGAGGTCGGCTTCGTGTCCTATTCGCGCCAGCTCAAGCGCACCCGCATCGCCACCGAGGCGCAGTTCCTGCTTATGCGCCGCGCCTTCGACGAGCTGGGCTACCGCCGCTACGAATGGAAGTGCGACAGCTTGAACGCGCCATCGCGCGCTGCCGCGCTGCGCCTGGGCTTCACCTTTGAGGGCATTTTCCGGCAGGCCACGGTCTACAAGGGCCGCAGCCGCGACACGGCGTGGTTCTCGATCATCGACAGCGAATGGCCCGTGCTGCGCGCCGCGTACGAGCGCTGGCTCAGCCCGGACAACTTCGACGCCGAAGGCGATCAGCGCCAGGGGCTGGCGGCGCTGATCGCCGCTGAACAGGGCCGCAACGGCTAGGGAGAGCACGCGGCGTGCGCCTGATTCCGGTGGCATTGGCCCTGTTCTGGGGCCTGAACTGGCCGGCGGTGAAGATCATTCTGTCGATCTTCCCGCCGTTCACCTTGCGCGTGCTTGGCTTGGGCAGCGGCGCGCTGCTGCTGTTGCTGCTGGCGGGCGCCAAGCGGCTGCCGCTGTTGCCGCCGCGCAGCGCGTGGCCGGGCATTGCGGTGGGCGGCATCCTGGCCGTGGCCGTCTTCAATCTGGCCGTGGCCTGGGCGCAGCTCAGCACCAGCACGTCGCGCGCGGCGGTGCTGACCTTCACCATGCCGATGATGTCCGCGTTGCTGGCGTGGCTGGTGCTGGGCGAACGCCTGGACCGTCGCCGCGGGCTGGCGTTGCTGCTGGGCGCGTGCGGCGTCGCCGTGCTGGCCTGGCCGGTGCTGCAGGCGGTGTTCGGCAGTAACGACGTCGCCGCTGCGAAAGGGCTGGTGTTTCCGCTGGTGGCGGCCTTCGGGTGGGCGGCCGGCACCGTGTACCTGAAGCGCTGGCCTGTCGCGGGCAACCGCATCGTGATCACGGCGTGGCAGCTTGTCGTCGGCGCCGGCTGCGCCTTGGCCGGCGCGCTGATCGCCGGCGAATCCTTTCCCACGCGCGGCTGGACCGCCAGCGTCGCGGGGGCGCTCTCGTTTCACATCATCCTGGGCACCGCGGTCGCGTACTGGCTGTGGTTCGTGCTGAGCGAGCGCGTCAGCGCCACCGTCGCCGCACTGACCACGCTGATGGTGCCGGTCGTGGGCGTGCTGGGCGCGATGGCGCTGGTGGGCGACCGGCCGGCCCCGGCGGATTGGTGGGGCTTCGCCTTTGTGATGGCAGGGGCGGGGCTGATCGTCCTAAACCTGGGCCAGCGGCGCACCTGATCCCAAGCCTAAATGGCCGCCGGCGACGGCATCCACGAGCCGTGCAGCCCGGCGGGCACGCGGCGCGGCAGACGCACTTGCGCAACCGGCCCGGCAGCCAGGTCGCGAGCGTCCAGCACGATGAACCGGCCGCCCGCGTCGTCTTCCGCGTGCACGAAGCTCAGGATGTAGCCGTCCGCTTCACCCGCACCGGCCGGATCGGCGGCAAACACCGGCTCGCACGCGGTCTGCCCGGCGGGAAGCCGGTACACGGTCTTCGCACCTGTCTCGACGTCGTAGCGGGCAAAGGCCTCGAAGGCGCCCGGCTGCGGCGTTTCGCCCGGACGCGGATCCCGCAGCCCGGCATAACAGAACCGCGTGCGCCTGCCCAGCCACGCGTCGTTGACCCGGCCGAACTCGCAGGGCTGGTCGTCCAGCGTCTGGTCGTCCACGCGTCCGCTTGCCATATCGATGCGCAGCCGATGCATCTCCAGCCGCTTGCGCGACGTGGGCCCGTAGCCATCGTGCCAGGGCAGCACGGCTTCGATCACGTTGCCGTCCACGTAGGCATTGGCGACGTGCATCCACCGGATCTGCGCCGCGTCGGTGCAGTCGCGCGGCACCAGCAGCACTTGTGTGCCGCGTTGCGGCTCCCAGCCGGGCGCCTTCGGTCCGCGGCTGAAGTCGAATACCAGCGGGCAGACAAACGCCACCACGTGGGTGGCGGTCAGGCCGATATCGTGAACCAGCGCCGGCCAGGGCGCTGAAAACGCCACCTGCCGGTCGACACGACCCGTGGCGTCCAGCCGCATGTACTCAATCGTGCCCGCCATGAGGTCGTAGTTGATTGCCAGCATTTCCCCGGTCAGCGGGTCGACCTTGGGGTGCGCGGAGAACGCGCCGGTGAGCTTGCCTTGAAAAGACGTGGCGCCCACGGTGCCCAGCGCGTCGTCCAGCTCGTACGGGAAGCCGCCTTCGTACAGCGCGTCGATGCGGCCCGCATGGCGCAGCACGTTGGTGTTGGCCAGATTGGCATACGGCGGCGGACCGAACGTCGGGTTGTAGATGCGGTGGCCGGCGGTCTGCTCTTCCTGTAGTTCTGCGGTCAGCACCCAACGGTTGCGATACCGCGCGCGTCCGCCGCCGTCCAGGTAGAGCGCGTGGATCATTCCCGTGCCGTCGAACGGATAGGAATAGCCCGGGCCGGGCTCGAATTGCGGATTGGGCCCGTTGCGCATGAAGACGCCGGACAGGCCGGGGGGCAGGGCGCCTTCAATGGGCAGGTCCGCATCGTCGCGTTCGTCGAAGACCGGCGCGAAGGCGCGGGTCAGGGCGGGGTTGTCGCTGTGCCAGGGTTGCATTTGACCTCCAGGCCGAGGCCGCGCACCGGGCAGAACGACACCGCCAGCCCGGCGGCGGCAAAAGTCCGTTATATCCGCCCGGGCCGTCTGGAAAAAGCCGAGCTAACCATGATGGGAACCGCGCTTCGCCTGACGCTTGCGCAACCGTTCCCGCACCATTTCGGCCCCGCTGACCAGGGTGATTCCCGCCAGCACCATCACCGCGCCGATCACGAAGCCCGCATCCAGCGGTTCATCCAGGATCAGCACGCCAAAGCTGACGCCGAACAGCGGCGTCATGAACGACAGGATGGACAGCCGGGACGCCAGATACCGGCGCAGCAGCCAGAACCAGACCAGATAGCTGGTCAGCGCGACGACGACCGACTGGAAGGCGACGCTGAGCATGGCCGCCGGGGTGTAGCGGATGCCATGATGGCCGGTGGCGGCCGCGAAGGCCAACAGGCCCACCGAGGCCACGGCCATCTGATAGAAAAGCGTCTTGGCCGGGGCCGCTTCGGACAGCGACGTCTTGCGGATCGCCACCGTCGTGGCGCCCCACAGCAATCCGGCCAGCAATCCCATTGCGTCGCCCAGCAGCATGTTGCGCGCGCCGTCGTGCGCCAACGGCTGGCCGCCCTTGACCAGGAACGCGACCGCGATGCCGCAGAAGGCCAGCGCGACGCCCGCCCATTGCAGCGGCTTCAGACGCTCTTCGGGCAGCAGCCAGTGCAGGCCCAGCGCCGCGAAGATGGGCGCGGTGTACAGGAACACCGACATGTGCGAGGCTGTGGTGTAGACCAGCCCTTGCGCGACGAACAGGAATTCGCCGGCAAACAGCAGGCCCACGATCAGGCCGGGCAGAAACGTGCCGTCGGTGAACGCGCGCTGCCCCTCAGCGCGCCACACCACCACGGCCAGCACCAGGGCCGCGAAGGTCGAGCGCAGTCCGATCTGCATGATGGGGGCGATGTCGCCCGCGACCAGCTTGATGGCGATCTGCTGGAAGCCCCAGCACACGCACAGCGCCAGCATGGCGCTGGTGGCCAGCGAGTCCAGCGGCAGGCGCAGCGGTTTGGCGGCGGCGACGCTCACGGCAGTTCGGCGGGGTAGCTGTCCAGCGCCAGGCCGATCTGCTGGCGCAGGTCCCATTCGGCCAGCGAGGCTTGCACCGGTCCATAGAACGCGCCGTCGCGGGCGACGAACATGGCGGGCAGGTGGAAGACCTCGTAGCGCTCGACCAGGCCGCGGTTGTCGCCGGCGTCGATCCAGCAGATGCGCTCGACGGGCAGTTCCACGGCGGGAAGCTGCTCGCGCGCCACGCGGCAGGTGCCGCAGGTGCGGCTGTGAAAGACGATAAGCGACAGGCCGCGCGCATCCAGCAGGAAGCGGTCGGCGGTGCTGTCGTTGAGTTCTATCTGTTCCATCGTGTGTCTCAAGCGCCGCGCAGCACGCGGTCCAGTTCCAGCACCGACTGATACAGCACTCGGGTGCCGTCCAGCAGTTGCGCGGGTTCGATCCATTCTTCAGGGCAGTGGCTGCGACCTTTCAGGCAGGGAATGAAGATCATGCCGATGGGGCCGGTGGGCGCCATGTACACGGCGTCGTGGCCGGCGCCGCTGGGTAGGCGCATCGATGCATAGCCAAGCTGGTCGGCGGCCGACTTGACCGCGTCCATCACCAGCGGCGAACAGTCCGTGGGCTGCGCGCGGCTGAGCTGCGTGAAGCCGGCGGTCAGGCGCAGCGCCTTCAGGTCGCCGGCCACGCCGGCCATCAGCGTTTCGGGGAAGGCGTCCAGCACGGCGTTGCTGTCGCTGCGCATTTCCAGCGTCATCTCGACCCGGCCCGGCACCGCGTTGGCCGCGTTGGGCGTCATGGCCAGCCGGCCGACGGTGGCGACGACGTAATGCGGATTGCCACTGGCCGCGCTGGCCTGGCGGTTGGCGGCGTCGATGATGCGGGCCGCGCCCACCAGCGCGTCGCGCCGGATGTCCATGGGCGTGGTGCCGGCGTGGTCAGGCTGGCCCTCGACCACGATCTGCACGCGGCGGATGCCGACGATGTTGGTGACCACGCCGATCGGCAGCTGGCGGCTTTCCAGCACGGGACCTTGTTCGATGTGCAGTTCGACAAAGGCGGCGGTTTCGCCCGCGCGGCGCAGCGGGGCGTTCAGCGCGGACGGATCGCCGCCGATGCGGGCAATGCCCTGCGCCAGGGTCTCGCCCTGCGGATTGCGTGCGTCCAGCATGTCGGCGCTGAGCTGGCCGCACAGCGCGCGGCTGCCCACGCACGAAATGCCGTAGTCGCTGGGTTCTTCGGACAGGAAGTCGATGACCTCGAAGGGGTGGTCGAGCGTGATGCCGTGTTCCTGCATCGTGTGCGCGACCTCAATGCCGGCCAGCACGCCGATGATGCCGTCGAAGCGGCCGCCGGCCATGACGGTATCGCAGTGCGAACCGGTGGAAATCGGCTTGCGCGAGGCATCGCGCCCCGCCCGCGTGCCGACCAGATTGCCGCCCGCGTCCAGGCGCGTCGTCAGGCCCGCGGCTTCGAACTCGCTGCGCAGCCAGGCGCGCGCGTCATCGAACAGTGGCGAAAAGGCGCGGCGCGTCCAGGGGACGTCGGGCAGGGTGAATTTGGACAGGGTGTCGACGCGCGACCAGAGGCGTTCGGCGTTCAGGGGAGGAAAAGCGGGCGGTGTGGCTTGCGGCATGAGACTTCCAGGAGATCCGCCCTGGATTATGGCATCAATGGTGCGACTCCCCTTGACGCCGCTAGGGCGTGCTGCGCCAGGCGGGCTCGCGCTTTTCCAGAAAGGCCGTTACGCCCTCGCGCGCTTCCTCGGTGCTGCGGATGGCCGCAATGCGTTCGACCGAGTCGGCGATCAGGGCGACGTCCAGCGGCCGGCCGGCAAAGTCGCGCACCAGCCGCTTGCTGGCCTGCACGGCGCCCGGGCCGTTCGCGCACAGCGTGCGGCAGAGCGCTTCGGCGGCCTCCAGTGCCTGGGCCGCGGGGACCACCTCATGCACCAGCCCCAGCCGCAGCGCGGTGGCGGCGTCGAAGCGTTCGGCGGTCAGGAAATAGCGATTGGACGCGCGTTCGCCCAGCGCGCGGATCACGTAGGGGCTGATCGTGGCGGGCAGCAGGCCCAGCCGGGTCTCGGACAGGCAGAAGTGCGCGCTGTCCGCCGCAACCGCGATGTCGCACGCGGCCACCAGCCCCATGCCGCCCGCGTAGGCGTCGCCGTTGACGCAGGCGACGACGGGTTTCGGGCAGGTCCAGACCGTGTGCAGCATGTCCGCCAGCCGCGTGGCGTCCTTGCGGTTGTCCGCATCGGTCAGCGTGCCCATTTTGCGCATCCAGTTCAGGTCGCCGCCGGCGCAAAATGCCTTGCCCGCGCCCGTCAGCAGCAGGACCCGCACTTGGGGATCGTCGACCGCAGTCTTGATCGCGGCCGTCAGCGCGGCGATCAGCGTCTCGTCGAACGCGTTGCGCATGTCCGGCCGGTTCAGCGTCAGGCGGGCGAGGGGGCCGTCAAGGGTCAGGTCCAGCGGGGCGTTCAGCGTCATGCGCGGTCTCCGGTGTTATTGATGGTGGCTCAACAGATATGCCGATCGGTCCGGCTGATTCTATTGGTAAAAGCGCGGCGCGGCGATGCTTGTTTCCAATGGATTGAGTTATCCTCAACAAAAAATTTTGGAGATAGACATGAACCAGCACGCGGGCAGCAGTGCCCCTGATGCGCGCTACGCATCGGTATTCCGGCCGGGCTTGTTCGACGGCAAGACGGTCATGGTGACTGGGGGCGGCAGTGGCTTGGGCCGTTGCACCGCACATGAGCTGGCCGCGCTGGGCGCCGGTCTGGCGCTGGTGGGACGCAACCCCGACAAGCTGGGCGCGGCGGCCGAGGAAATCTCCCGCGTCTATCCCGAGGCCGCCGGTCGGATCAGCCAGCACGCCTGCGACATCCGCGACGAAGCCGGGGTGCGCGGCGCCGTCGCCGATGCGCTGACCGCCCACGGCGCCATCCACGGTCTTTTCAACTGCGCCGGCGGCCAGTTTCCCGCGCCGCTGGACCGCATCAGCCTCAATGGCTGGAACGCCGTGGTGCAGAACAACCTGCATGGCACCTTCCTGGTGTCGCGCGAGGTCTATACGCAGCACATGCGCCAGCACGGCGGCGCTATCGTCAACATGCTGGCCGACATCTGGGGCGGCATGCCGGGCATGGGGCATTCGGGCGCGGCGCGCGCGGGGGTGTGGAACCTGACGGAAACCGCCGCCTGCGAATGGGCGTACGCCGGCGTGCGCGTGAACGCGGTGGCGCCGGGCTGGATCGCTTCCAGCGGCATGGACAGCTACGACGAGCACTACCGCGGCGTGCTGCGCGAACTGAAGACCAAGGTGCCGCTACAGCGCTTTGGCACCGAGGCCGAACTGGCCGCGGCCGTGGTCTTCCTGCTATCGCCCGCGGCGGCGTTCATCAATGGAACCGTGATCCGGGTGGACGGCGGCGTGCCGAACGCACGCCATTCGTGGAACCTGCAGCCGGCCGAGCGCGGCGAAACCTACAACGGCTTTCCTCAGTACGTCCCGCCGTCGCTGTTTTCGGAAGACTGAAGCCGATGCAGCGCGTTCTGGACTTCGCCCCGGAACTGCGCCAGCGCCAGGGCGTCCTGGCGCGGCGGCTGCAGGGCCTGCCACAGGAAGCCGACCAGCTGGTCGGCGGTGGCGGCCACGTCGACATTGACCTCCGCGCCGCGTCGCATCGCGTCCCACAGCACGTGCTCCATCGGCCCGTACACCGCCGAGCGCAGCAGCCGCAGCGGCATGTCCTGGCGGATGTCGCCGTCGGCCTGGCCTTGCGCCAGGATGCGCATCAGCGGCGCGGTGTAGCGGCGCTGCAGGTCGGCGTAGATCTCGCCGAAATCGTCGTTGCGCGCGCGCCCCTCGGAAAGAATGAACGCGCACAGACCGGGACCTTCGGCCAGCAGGTGGCGCAGATGGGTGTGCACCAGGTAATGCAACTGGGCGCGCGCGCCGTGGATGTGCGGCAGGTGGTCTTCCACCCGCGCGATGATTTCGTCGTACCAGTCGCTGATGACGCGCACGCAGAGTTCGCGCTTGCCGCCGAAGTAGGTGAAGACGGTGGCTTCCGAGACGCCCAGTCGTTGCGCGATCTCGGTGGTGGTGGCCGCGTGAAAGCCCGCTTCGGAGAACACCTGGCGCGCGACCCGCAGGATGTCGCGGATGCGTTGTTCGGACTTGGCGCTGGCCGGCGGGCGGCGCATCGGGACGGCTGGGCTTTTTTCCATGCAGGCTACAGGCGAAAAAGGGGCGGGCGACCTGTCTGGCCGTCCGCGCGAGGGCCTATTATTGAGCGACGGTCAACTTCGTGGCAAGGCGGAAGGCTTCCGGCCGCCGCCGCGTGTCCTTCATGGCAACAACCATAACTATCAAGAGACAACCATGCTGCACAGAGCAGATTCCTACGCGCAAGTCGCGTCCGCATTCCAGTGGCAGGTGCCCGCGGCCTACAACATCGGCGTCGACGTGTGCGACAAATGGGCCGACGGCAGCGGCCGGCTGGCCCTGATCTACGAAAAGAGCGACGGGGCGCAGACGCGCTACACGTTCGATCAGATCAAGGCGCAGTCCAACCAGTTCGCCAATAGCCTGGCGCGCTACGGCATCCGGCGCGGCGACCGCGTGGCCATCTACCTGCCGCAGGCGCCGGAGACCGCCATCGCGCACGTCGCCGCCTACAAGATGGGCGCGGTGGCGGTGCCGCTGTTCACGCTGTTCGGCGTGGACGCCATCCAGTTCCGGCTGGCCAACAGCGGGGCCGCGGCCCTCGTCACGGACGCGGAAGGCTGCCGCAAGCTGCTGGAAATCCGCGACAGCCTGCCCGACCTGAAAGTGATTTATTGCATTGATGGCGATGCGGCCGGGGCCGCGGCTGCGGTAGGCGCGCTGCCGTTCCACCAAAGCCTGGCGCTCGAGTCCGACGCCTTCGACCCGGTCCCGACGGCGGCCGACGATCCGGCGGTCATCATCTACACCTCCGGCACCACCGGCAAACCCAAGGGCGCGCTGCATGCGCACCGCGTGCTGCTCGGCCACCTGCCGGGCGTGGAGATGTCGCACGAGTTCTTCCCCGAAAACGCCGTCCTGATGTGGACGCCAGCGGACTGGGCCTGGATCGGCGGGCTGTTGGATGTGCTGCTGCCCGCATGGCACCACGGCGTGCCGGTCCTGGCTCGGCGGTTTGAAAAGTTCGACGGCGCGTCTGCGCTGGAACTGATGGCGCGCCACGGCGTGACGCACACCTTCCTGCCGCCGACCGCGCTGAAGATGATGCGCGGCTGCGAATGGCCGGATCACGCCGGGCCGCGCGCGCTGCGCTCGGTGGCCAGCGGCGGCGAATCGCTGGGCGCCGAACTGATCGACTGGGGCCGCCGCGTGCTGGGCGTGACCATCAACGAGTTCTACGGCCAGACCGAATGCAACATGATCGTGTCCTCGTGCTCGTCGCTGTTCGACCCCTGCATCGGCGCCATTGGGCGCGCGGCGCCCGGGCACCGGGTCGCTATTGTGGATGACACCGGGGCCGAAGTGGCCGATGGACAGGAGGGCAACATCGGCGTATTGCGCCCCGATCCCGTCATGTTCCTGGGGTACTGGAAGAACCCGGAGGCCACGGCGGAAAAATTTGCCGGCGATTACCTCCTGACCGGCGACATCGGCGTGCGCGATGCGGAAGGTTTCATCCGCTTCGTGGGCCGCAACGACGACGTGATCACCAGCGCCGGCTACCGGATCGGCCCGGGACCCATCGAAGACTGCCTTATCGGTCACCCCGCCGTGCGCATGGCGGCGGTGGTGGGCATGCCGGATGCTGAACGTACGGAAATCGTGGTGGCGTTCGTGGTGCTGAACGAGGGTGTGGTGGGCGACGAGGCGCTGGTCAAGGCGCTGCAGGCGCATGTCCGGACCCGGCTTGCAGCCCACGAGTATCCGCGCGCGATCCGCTTTGTAACCAGTTTGCCCACGACCGCGACCGGCAAGATCATCCGCAGGGAGTTGCGTGCCGGATACCCCGCGTAAACGGACTCACCCGGTGACAATCTCGCCCATGTGGATGGGTTGACTGGCTGCCCGGCGCTGCAAGTATGATGGCGCAAACTGGATACGGCCCCCTCAATTGGGGCCGTATCACCTTTAGCCATAGTATGGAGATAGCCCCAATGAATAAGCCTTTGGACGGGGGATTGGCAGCCTTGAACGTACCCGCGTACGTCAAGCACCGCGGACTGATCGACTGGGTCGCCAGTTTCGTCGCGCTGGCCAAGCCCGATCGCGTGGTGTGGTGCGATGGCTCGCAGGAAGAGTACGACCGCCTGTGCGAACAGATGGTCCAGGCCGGCACCCTGCGCCGGCTCAACCCCGCCAAGCGCCCCAATTCCTATCTCGCGTGGTCCGACCCGTCCGACGTGGCCCGGGTCGAAGACCGCACCTTCATCTGTTCCGACCGCGCCGAAGATGCCGGCCCCACCAACAACTGGGCCGATCCCGCCGAAATGCGCGACACGCTCAGCGGCCTGTTCGACGGCGCCATGCGCGGCCGTACCCTGTACGTGGTGCCGTTCTCGATGGGCCCGCTGGGCTCGGACATCGCCCACATTGGCGTCGAACTGTCCGACAGCCCGTACGTGGCCGTGAACATGCGCATCATGACGCGCATGGGCAAGCAGGTCTATGACGTGCTGGGCACCGATGGCGACTTCGTGCCGTGCCTGCATTCGGTTGGCAAGCCGCTGGCCGCCGGCGAAGCCGACGTGGCCTGGCCGTGCAACCCCACCAAGTACATCGTCCATTTCCCCAAGACCCGCGAGATCTGGAGCTACGGCTCCGGCTACGGCGGCAACGCGCTGCTGGGCAAGAAGTGCTTTGCGCTGCGCATCGCGTCCACCATGGGCCGCGACCAGGGCTGGCTGGCCGAACACATGCTGATCCTGGGCGTCACCTCGCCCAAGGGCCGCAAGTACCACGTCGCCGCCGCCTTCCCGTCGGCCTGCGGCAAGACCAACTTCGCCATGCTGATCCCGCCGCAAGGCATGGACGGCTGGAAGGTCACCACCATCGGCGACGACATCGCCTGGATCAAGCCCGGCCCGGACGGCCGCCTGCACGCCATCAACCCCGAGGCCGGCTATTTCGGCGTGGCCCCGGGCACCAGCGAGCAGACCAACTTCAACGCCATGGCCACGCTCAAGGCCAACGTCATCTTCACCAACGTCGCGCTGACCGACGACGGCGACGTCTGGTGGGAAGGCATGACCAGCACGCCGCCGGCGCATCTGGTCGACTGGCAGGGCAAGGACTGGACGCCTGAAATCGCGCGCGAAACCGGCCGCAAGGCCGCGCACCCGAACGCGCGCTTCACCGCGCCCGCCGCACAGTGCCCGTCCATCGACCCCGAATGGGAAAACCCCAAGGGTGTGGTCATCGACGCCTTCATCTTCGGCGGCCGCCGCTCCACCACCGTGCCGCTCGTCACCGAAGCGCGCAACTGGGTCGAAGGCGTCTACATGGCCGCCACGATGGGCTCGGAAACCACCGCCGCGGCCGCCGGCCAGCAAGGCGTGGTGCGCCGCGACCCGTTCGCCATGCTGCCGTTCTGCGGCTACAACATGAGCGACTACTTCGGCCACTGGCTCAAGCTGGGCAAGCAGCTCGAAGCCGCCGGCGCAACGCTGCCGCGCATCTACTGCGTGAACTGGTTCCGCAAGGGTCCGGACGGCAAGTTCGTCTGGCCGGGCTTTGGCGACAACATGCGCGTGCTGCGCTGGATGCTGGGCCGCATCGACGGCCAGTCCAAGGGCGTGGATCAGGTCTTCGGCGTGTCGCCCAGCTACCAGGACATCGACTGGACCGGCCTGGAATTCAGCCCGGACAAGTTCGAGCAGGTCATGTCGGTGGACGAGAACGCGTGGCGCGAGGAACTGGCGCTGCACCATGAGCTCTTCGGACAGCTGTCGCAAGGCCTGCCCGACGAACTGCGCACCACCAAGACCGAGATCGAGGGACGTCTGGCGGCTTGATGCCGCTGGGGTTTTCCGGTTGATCAAACCCGCCTGCAGTTGCGCAGGCGGGTTTTTTATTGCCGCCGGCTTGCGTGCGCAGGCGCGTCCGGCGTCAGGTGGTTCAAGTTGGTGCTTACGCCGTCTTGTTCGCCGCGATGCCGTCCAGCGCCTTGGCCACTTCGTCCGGCAACTGCAGCGACGCCGCCGCCAGGTTTTCCTTCAGGTGTTTCTGCGAAGACGTGCCGGGAATCAGCAGGATGTTCGGCGAGCGCCGCAGCAGCCAGGCCAGCGCCGTCTGCATCGGCGTCGCGCCGATCCGCGCAGCCGCATCGTTCAGGATGGACGACTGCAACGGGCTGAACCCGCCCAGCGGAAAGAACGGCACGTAGGCGATCCCTTCCCGGGCCAGGTCGTCGATCAGGGCATCGTCGGCCCGGTGGGCGACGTTGTACTGGTTCTGCACGCAGACAATGTCGCAGATGCCGCGGCCCTCTTTCACCTGCGTGGCCGTCACGTTGCTCAGCCCGATGTGGCGGATCAGGCCTTGCTGCTGCAGGCCGGCCAACACGGACAGCGGTTCCTCGATGGACCCTTCCGCCGGGCCATGGACGTCGAACATGGCGCGCAGGTTGACCACGTCCAGCACGTCGCGGCCCAGGTTGCGCAGGTTGTCGTGCACCGCACGGGTCAGCTGCTCGGCCGAGAACGCGGGATTCCACGAGGCATCGTCGCCGCGCACCGCGCCCACCTTCGTCACGATCACCAGATCGTCGGAATAGGGCGCGAGCGCTTCCCGGATCAGTTGATTGGTGATGTGCGGACCATAGAAATCGCTGGTGTCGATGTGGTTCACGCCGGCGGCCACGGCGTCGCGCAGGACGGCAAGCGCAGCGTCGCGGTCCTTCGGCGGACCAAAGACGCCCGGGCCGGCGAGCTGCATGGCGCCATAGCCAAGCCGATAGACCTGGCGTGCGCCGAGGGAGTAGGTGCCGCTGTCTGCGAGTCGGGTCATGTTGGGGTTCCTTGTTGCGGTGAAGGAGTGGGGATGGGCAAACGATAGAGCTTTCGCCACTTGCTGATAAGCCAATACAATCCGCACGGCTTGTACGGAAAAATGCACAATGGCGACCGACCTCGATCACCTCCATGCCTTCGTTGCCGTGGCGCGCGCGCGAGGGTTCCGCGAAGCGGCCCGGACGGCTGGCACCAGCGCCTCGCGGCTGAGCGACACCGTGCGCCGCCTGGAGGCGCAGCTTGGCGTGCGGCTTTTCAACCGCACGACGCGCTCCGTGGCGCTGACGCAGGCCGGCCAGGAACTGCTGGCGCGGCTGGCGCCCGCGCTGACCGAGGTCGAGGCGGCGCTGGACGCCGTCAACGGGTTTCGCGACAAGCCGGCGGGCACGCTGCGGCTCAATGTCCCGCTCAGTGCGGCCAAGCTGGTGCTGCCGTCCATCGTCCCCGGCTTTCTGGCGGCCTATCCCGACATCCGCCTGGAGGTCGTGGCCGAAGAGAGCTTCGTCGACGTGCTGGCCGCCGGCTGCGACGCGGGCATCCGCTATGACGACCGGCTGGAGCAAGACATGATCGCGGTGCCCATCGGCCCGCGCGTGCAGCGCTTTGCGGCCGGCGCCTCACCCGCCTACCTGAACCGGCGCGGGCGGCCCGCGCATCCCGAAGACCTGATGCAGCATGCCTGCCTGCGCGGCCGCTTTCCCAGCGGCTCGATGCCCGCATGGGAATTCGAGCGGGGCGGGGAAACGGTGCGCATCGACGCGTCCGGGCCATTGGTCGTGCAGATCGGCGGCGCGGTCGACCTTGCCGTCGACGCGGCCATCGCGGGGGCGGGCGTCATGTATCTGTTCGAAGACTGGCTGCGCCCGCACTTTGCAAGCGGGGCGCTGGAGCCCGTGCTGGAGCCGTGGTGGCCGCAGTTTTCGGGGCCATTTCTGTACTACTCGGGACGCCGCCTGGTGCCGTCTCCGCTGAAGGCGTTGATCGAGTTCATCAAGGCGCGGCCGGTTCCTTGAGCGCGAAGGGCGGCCGCTTCTAAGCGCGCGCGGTCGTTTCCCGAAGCGGCGCGCACCGCCTCGCCGCCCCGCGCCGTTTGATGCACAATCGCCTGATGCACCTGGATCCCGAAGACCTCGCCAAGATCACGTCCCTGACGCTCGCCCATTACGAAGAGAACGCCGATTCCTTCCAGGCCGGCACGCAGGACCACGACGTCAGCCAGAACATCGCCGCCTTGCTGCGGCACATCGACGGCGAGCCGCCCTATGACATCTTGGATCTGGGATGCGGGCCGGGGCGAGACCTGAAGACCTTCCTCGCGATGGGACACCGGCCCGTGGGCCTGGACGGCACGCCGCGTTTCGTGAAGATGGCGCGCGCGGCAAGCGGGTGCGAGGTCTGGGAGCAGGACTTCCTGCAGCTCCAACTGCCCGCAGCGCGCTTTGATGGCATTTTTGCCAACGCCGTGCTGTTCCATGTGCCGGGACAGGAACTGCCGCGCGTGCTGACGGAACTGCGGGCAACGCTGCGGCCGCGCGGCGTGCTGTTCAGTTCCAATCCCCGAGGCGGCAACCAGGAAGGGTGGAATCGCGGGCGTTATGGGGCGTACCACGATCTTGAAGGCTGGCGCGCGCTGATGGAGGCCGCGGGTTTCGAGGAGCTGGAGCACTACTACCGGCCCGACGGGCTGCCCCGCGAGCAGCAACCCTGGCTGGCTAGCGTGTGGCGGCGGCGGGATTAGGCCGGCGCAATCGTGATGCGCTCATAGTGATTCAGGTCTGCGTCCGAAAAACAGCAGAATATGACCTCTTGAATTGACGAATCCTTCGACAGGCTTTCGCGAACGGTCTCGACCGCGACCTGCGCCGCCAATTCAATGGGATAGCCATAGATGCCCTTGCTGATGCTGGGAAACGCAATCGAAGTCACGCCTTTTTCCTCCGCCAGCGCAATGCAGCGTCGATAGCAGCTTGCCAGCAGTGCCGGCTCCCCGTTATCCCCACCGCGCCAAACCGGGCCCACCGTGTGAATGATGAAGCGCGCGGGCAGGCGATACCCGCCGGTCACCTTCGCATCGCCCGTCTTGCATCCGCCAAGCAACCGGCACTCGTGCACCAGATCCGGTCCCGCGGCACGATGAATCGCGCCATCCACGCCGCCACCGCCCAGCAATGAGGAATTGGCAGCATTGACGATCGCGTCCACGTGAAGCTTGGTGATGTCCGAGCGGATGGCTCGCAGTGTGGTGGGCATTTGATTTCTCCTCGTGACGGGAATGGGGCGGCATTATCCCGGCGTTACTCATCTGGAAAAAGGCCGACACACCTGCCGCACCGGCGTGTCTGACGCGGCTGCTTTATCGCCAATTCCGAGTGTGTTTGACGGCTACTTTATCGCCGATTCCGAGCGCTCGCGGCCGATTTCCTGTGATCAATATCTGCTGACTACAATGAGCGCCGCCCACGCAGCTCGCTGGGCGTCCATCGCTGACCCCAGCCCAGTGGCGTCGGCGCAGGAAATCCGCTTTCCCTCTCGACGTCCCTCTCATGGTTGCCTCCACGCTCGTTGGCATGCTGTGCGCACACCTGCTGTGCTTTTCCGGCATGTTCATGCTTATCAGCCGTCGCCTGCCTGGCAACAGAATGGGCATGGATGTTTTTGCCGTAGGCAATCTGCTGCTCGCGGCGGCCTACATCCTGCAACTGGTCGAAGGCGGTCCCGCCTGGAGCCTGATGAGCGTCGTCAATCACTGCCTGACGCTGGCCGCTCCCATCGCATACCTGCTGGGCGCCATGCGATTCTTCAATCGCCAGGTGCGCTTGTGGTTGCCGTTGGCGGTGTTTTGCCTGGCGTATGGGTTATTGCAGTGGCTGGTGCAATCGCAATTCGGACCGGAAGCGCGCTACGCCATGCTCGCGGCGTCAGCGACGCTGCTTTTCTTCGCCATGACGGTCACGGTGCTCTGCGGCACGCGCACGTTCGCCAAGGACTTGCGCGCAGAAATGATCTTCTTCGCGTGCCTGATCGGCGGGATCTGTGTGCTGAACGCGTTGAAGTTCCTGAAGATCACGGAGGGCGGCCTGGACGCGCTGCATATGGACAGCCGCTTCCAGATGATTTTCTACATCTACATGTCGACGCTTGCCACCATCGTGCCGCCTTCCATTGTCTGGCTGGTGCTGCGCCGGCTGACGGATAGTTTGCGAAAGATGGCGGCGCGGGATCCGATGACGGATCTGCTTAATCGTAGGGGTTTGTCGGACGCACTGACCCAGTATTTCAACGGCCGGAATGCGGTCCCCGCCTATTTGCTGGTGTTGGACGTCGACCATTTCAAGCGGATCAATGACAGCTACGGCCACCAGGCGGGGGATGAAGTGATTTGCCATGTGGCGGGGCTGCTTCGTGCTGGGGGGCGCCGTGGCGATTTGACCGGCCGGATCGGGGGAGAGGAGTTTGTCGCCGTGCTGCTGGACGCGGAAGTTGCGGATGTGATGGTCCTGGCGGAGCGGCTGCGCGCCAGTATTGAAAGCCAGCCGATTCACGTCACCGGTGGGAATGAGCCGCTGCGCTGCACGGTCACGATTGGCGTGTCAGCGCGATTTTATGGGGCGGATGGTTTGGAGGAGGCGCTTCGAGAGGCGGATGGGGCGCTTTATCGGGGGAAGGCTGGGGGGCGGAATCGGGTGGAGGTGGTCGGCTTCAATCCCTCTCTAATCACGCCGCCTCCCACAATGCCGCTGTCAGACCCAGCAACAGCAGTATCGCCGACGCGATAAACCATCGCACGGTTTTCCGGTATTCGTCCTCGGCTTCATCCTCCAAACGCAAGGCGCGGCAAAGAGCGATGATCTGCAGCAGGATGGCGACCAACAAGGACACGCCCGGCAGCACGGATAGCGCGCTCCAATTGCCCGGCGCGTCGAAGCCCCAGTAACGCAGGAAACCCAGCGAAAAGCCCAGCAATACCGTGATGGCCGTGATCAATCCAGCCCGAAAGCCCTGGGGCAGTTCGCGTGACCTGTGGCTGCGGGTCCGTACCAAGTCGTCGTCTGGCGTTTCCGGTGTCATCGTCGAGATACTCCGCACTGAGTACGCTACGGCCCACCCGCTACCGGTTCATGTGGGGGCGAAATCGGAACTCCTGCCTTCGCGCGGCGCGAGGTTGAACTGATTATGGCTGATAACGCAGCGCACTGGGGCTGTTGACCTCCCCGAGCCGCAGCCCTGTGCCTTGTCGCCTTGCTTGCAGCTGCGCACGCGCCAGCCACCACGGCCCCGGCCGTCGCCCCGGCAGCGGCGCCGCGGGCTCGGACGCCTACGTTCGGATTATTTGTGCTGGCGCTGCTGGTGCTGCCCGCCTGCCCTTGGCAGGTGGCGATGTCTTGCTGGCTGGTATCCGGCGACTGGCCTTTGAGCGCGTCACGGTTGCGCCGCGGCGGACAGGCAGAATTCGGAATGGAGAAGCGCTGCACAGGGGGAGATGGACTTCTTTGTGAAAAGCTTCAATGGTGATTGAAGATATTGGAAGTTTCAGAGTAGTGCTGGGTATGGAGCGTGGGCAAGGGTGTGAATCCGGACACTCGCATACCATCCGAGCTCGGCTATCGGCCAGTAGCGGTCATAATGCAACGTCAATTTGCAACAGCTGGCGGCTGCTTAGTGGCATGACTGACGCCGCGAGCGATGCCAATCAGCCGGGACTCATCTGCGAAATGGGAGATGGCATGGATCGAATTGCTGACCGCTATTTGAGGTTTGCAACAGTCGAGGCGGCGGGTCGCTCGCCGTTGTATGAAAAATGGGCGTTGCATGTCGCGAATTCGTTTGATGCACTGGCGTTTTTACAGGGTCTACCTGTAGATAAGCAGCAACCAAATCTGCTGTTTGCAGCGTTCCGGCATACCGTAGGCGCGCCCACATCGACTGCGGAATTCGATGCAGGCTTGGCGCAACATGGCGACGCCATCCGGGCTCTTATGCTGGCTCGTTCCACGCAGACTAACGAACCAGGGCGCTGTGCGGCATTGTTGCCCGCTCTCGCTTCGATCGCAGGAAAGATAGCGCTCATCGAAGTGGGGGCCTCTGCAGGGCTGTGCCTGCTGATGGACAAATACGGCTACGACTGGGGCTCCCAACGCCTGGTTCCGTGTCGAGACGATTCGGACTATCCGGTATTCCCATGTGAGGTCACCGGCGCGGGCCCGCTCCCCCACACCTATCCTGAAATTGTGTGGAGGGCTGGACTGGATTTGAGCCCAATCGACGTTCACTGCGACGAGGATAGGAAGTGGCTTGAAGACTTGGTGTGGCCCGAGGATAGCTGTCGGCTCGCACGCCTTCAGTCTGCGCTGCGGATCAGCAGACGCGAGCCGCCTCAAATCGTCCGAGGCGATCTGCTGCGGGACCTTGCTTGCTTAATCGAACAGGCGCCGGCGGAAGCAACCGTGGTTGTGTATCACTCTGCTGCCCTGAACTATGTTTCGGACCAGGCACTGCGCAATGAATTTGCGCGCAACATGTTGGCCTCGCGTTGTGTCTGGATCAGCAACGAAAGTCCATTGGTATTTCCACAGTTCTTGCCCGCCGCCACGCCGCAACGGTCCGGCATGTTCCTGCTATGTGCCGACGGCCATGCGTTGGCCTGGACGGATCCGCATGGTGCCGCGCTGCAATGGCTGTGAATCAGCACTTTTGCTACCCACCGTCGGGATCTTCGCCGTGAATGTGAACGCGGCGCCGGCCAAGCGCAGAACGCGGGTTATGACGTGGCGGCCTTAAAGGCAGTCTGTTGTAGAGAAAAGGCCCGCTTGAGCGGGCCTTGGATCTGAAAACTGGAAATAAAGCCGGTCGCTACGTTCGTGCCTCCTGGGTTCAATCTGACCGAGTTGCGAAATGAAATATCGGTTCTGACACACCGGTCCACGTCACCAGTTAACTTACCGGATTGCGTGCCGAGACGATCCACGCAGCCCCGTTGATCATCACCGGCCGCTCGCCGGGGAGCCCGGCAAAGGCGGCACGAACTGCCGCCGAGGCGCGCCCGCGTGTTTCGTCAGGCTGGTCAGTGAGAGCGCGCGATAACGGCCCGACCTCAAGTGTCATTCGATGTACCCGCTCAATTTACTGGTCAGGGTTGATGGCAAGCCGCCGGCTCGCGAGCCTAGGTTGCACTTCAAACCAGGTGCCTTCAATTTAATGGTTCGAGGTCCGGCAGACGGCATTCAATCGCGAGGAGTGCTGTCCCGTCCGGCAACCGGTAATCATTGTCACCGAGCCACGTGACGGGCTCGCCGTCGCGCAAGCAGCAGTAGTAATTGGCCCAGGCGCCGTCGTGATTCGGAGCAGCCCTGTAGCGACGTTGGATGATGTACGTAATCCCGTTGGCGTCCACCGCTACTATCTCAGTGGCGCTTTTGGTATGGTCTAGTGTCATGACGCGGCCTCTATTTAAAGAGTAGGGCTCACCTCGTGCGGTAAGAGCGTCTCCGCCCGTTGTGCTGACGTGGTCGGTCCACTGCGCGTGGGCGACGCACCAGCGAAGACGTCCAGAGCCGATTGCGCTGGGTAGGCTTCAAGGTATGCACTTAACCGGCGTAGTGATAGTTGTCCGGCGTCCAAGGGTCGTCAATCAGGGTGGTTGCTGTCTTGGGCACGACGGATTGAGCGGTGTGGTTTGACTGTAGCGCCGGAAGTGCGGCGCCCTTCGGCGAAAGATGTTTCTCGGCTATTTGATGCAGACTTGTGACGAGCTGATTGATGAAGGGGAAGGGCATTTAGGTTCCATGGGGTCTGCGGCAGACGAAGCCGGGCAGCATTTAGAGATTCAGTCCTGGGCATGTGCCACAGGTTGTTGTGGCCAACGCCACCCCTTCACAGTACGCTCGCCACTCCTGATAACCTAAGCCTGAATTGAAACAAACCAGTCCCGTCAATCGCGAGCTTCACTCGCTATCGAGAATCCGCGCGCTTCGCGTGACATAGGAGGCACTTGCGGCCTGCGACCGCCTTATTGCGCTGGATCCCGACTATCGCAGTTGGGCGCTGTTCACACGCGGGGAAATCTACGGCCAAATGAAGCGGCATACTGAATCGGCGCTGGCATTCCGCCAAGCGTCCGCCTCGTACCAACAGAACGGCATGCTTCAGTTCCAGGCGCTGTCGATGCAGAATGCGATGACTGCCGAACAGGCGGGGGGCCGCTACTCTGCTCGCCCCTATGAGGCAGCCTTGTCAGCACGCAAAGACGTATCAATTCGCTATGCATGGGGCCATGCCACGCCGACGGGCGATGTAACTGAATAGCCCTTCCGCGAGGATTTTCCAGTGTCGGGCTATGATTCCACGTTGGTTTGGAGGTCACAATGGAAGACTCGAATAGCCGTTTTGGAGCGGCTATCCGCAGGGGATTGGAGCGGTTCTGCTACGAGAGCCGCCTATGCGGGGAAAATGCGTTAAATCGGCCGGCTCAGCCGATTCACGAAATGAAAGTCAGTGCGGAGGAGTCGCGCCTGGTGGAGTGCTGGCGAGCCGCACAAGGAGAAGCCGCCCGCAAAGGGGTTGATGTCCACACTTTTCTTTTAGGACTTGGCTGTGATGCTGACGGGGAGCTCGTAGAGTCCCTAGCGGTGCCGCCGAAAACGAGGAAGTAGCCAACTCGGCTTGGTCAGCAAGCCGTTCAGAAGCGGTACCCGGCAGCCAGCCCAGGATTTGCAAGCCGAAGACCAAAACATTGCCAGCACCTGCCTGGCGGTTCAGCCCCCAGCGGGATACCCCGTCCGGCTCAGCATGACCGTTGGGCCGATCCATTTCCTGTGTCATTTTGAAACGCTCATATCTTTGTGACCGCCTATGACCCATAGTGGGCACAGGGATACTTTTCCCTGGAAAATCTAGGACTTACATTGAAGATTGAAACTGGTATTGTGAAGTGGTTCAACAACGACAAGGGCTTCGGCTTTATCATGCCGGAGCTCGGCGGTAAGGACCTCTTCGCTCACTACTCTGAGATTCAGGGTAGCGGGCACAAATCTCTGGAAGAGAACCAGCGTGTGTCGTTCGTCGCCGGCCAAGGACAAAAAGGTCCTCAGGCGACAATGATCAAACCGATTTAAGAACTGGCTGGCTTGTCTGAAGGCAAGCCGTCTGGCACCTAGCAAGTGGGGCCGAATCCTTTGAAACAGGGGATTCGGCCCTTTGGCTTTGGACGACGGGGTCGCTACCTGAAGACGGAACTGTCCAATTAAACAGTCGATTTGGCATTCGATGAAGTTGGCTTATCCGGAACGCTTTACCGGGTGTTTTCTGCTCATATCGTCTTGCTAGCGATTTCGATAGAGTGTTATTTCCATGACCAGTACTTTCCGAGCGGGCATCGGAAAGCTCGCTCTGACAGGTGAGGCGTTCAATGACCACAAGACGAGAACTTCTAGGTTCCAGTGCGCTTGTAGCGCTCACCGGCACGACGCTTGGTCCGGTCCGGGTTTGGGCCCAGGCAAGCGCGGATCGCCCTGGGTTCTTCGGCGCGAAAGACATCGCGGAGGCGGGATTCATTTACGGCCTGCCTATCGTGATGAACTACGCCGTCATGCATGAGTACGCGGTAGATCGCGGCTCGGGGCAATTCAAGGCGCCTTTCAACCATATCAAGAACGAACCCAACGTATTCACGTACAAAGACACGGCGATTGTCACGCCCAATAGCGACACGCCGTATTCCTTTGTGTGGATGGACTTGCGGGCAGAGCCGGTGGTGCTTTCCGTGCCGGCGATCGACCCGAAGCGCTATTACTCGGTCATGCTCTGCGACGGCAATACCTACAATTACGGCTATATCGGCACTCGCACCACCGGAAACGAGGCTGGCCACTACATGGTGGTCGGACCCGACTGGAAAGGTGCCGTCCCGGCGGGCATCAAGCGGGTGTTTCGGTCCAGCACACAGTTTTCGCTCGCCGGCTACCGCACCCAACTTTTTGGTCCAGACGATCTCGACGGCGTGAAGGCGGTGCAGGCTGGTTACCAGGTGCGCATGCTCTCGGCGTACCTGAACCAGGCGTCGCCACCGGCTGCAACGGCTATCAGCTTTCCCATGATCAACAAAGAGTTGGCGAAGACCAACTTCTTCGAGTTTCTGGACTTTGCGCTGCAGTTCGCGCCTCCGCAAGCCAACGAGCTTGCGGTCCGCGCGGAACTCGCGCGCATCGGCGTGGGAGCAGGCAAGACCTTCAACTTCAGAGATTTGCCGCTGGACAAAAAACTGGAGATCGGTCTTGGCATGAAAGAAGGCCAGCGCAAAGTGGACGAAGCCGTCGCCAGCACCGGAAAGGCGATCAATGGCTGGCGGCTAAGCGGACTGCCGGGTAACAGCGAACACTACAATGGCGACTGGCTCAAGCGCGCCGTCGCCGCTCAGGCAGGCATCTATGGAAATGACCCGGACGAGGCGACTTACCCTTTCACGCGCGTAGACGCGAATGGCCAGACGCTGGACTGCAGCAAGCACAATTACACCCTCACGTTTCCGGCCGGCGCCTTTCCGCCGGTTAATTCGTTCTGGTCGCTGACTATGTACGACGGCAAGTCGCAGCTACTGGTCAGGAACCCGATCGACCGCTACCTAATCAACTCGCCCATGCTGCCTGCGATGAAGGTTAACGCGGACGGGTCATTGACACTCTACATCCAGCACAAGACGCCGGGCGGCGACAAGCAAGCCAACTGGCTCCCCGCTCCCGATGGGCCGGTCTACCTGGTAATGCGGCTGTACTGGCCAAAGATCACACCACCCTCGGTCCTGCCAGCCGGGGAAGGGACGTGGCAGCCGCCAGGGGTGGAACGCGTCGTATAGGTTCCGGAGAAGACAGTGCCTCGACGGCGCCACGGCTCAGCCGTACTCTCCCAACGCGGCCTGGTGTGTCTCACAGATCGCATGACAGCTGGACACCGTCGAGTCAGCTTTCCCAATCAATAGCCCGTCACGGCTCTCAGAGGTCGGTCGGGAACTAGCTTCCGGCAGCTTCGAATAACGCAACACGCATTGCGGATGTCTCTTGTGGGTCGGAAGCCGTCCGTCACCAGCGGCGGCTCGCGGCCCTGAGCGATCATTTATTCCGGTCTTTGTCCGTCATCGACGGATTTTTGGGGAGTTTCTCAGCAGACTGGCGCACTGGGAAAACCGAGCGACTCCGGCATTATTGGCCCGACGCGCTCAACCAGCCGGTGCAAGCCTTCTCGAACCGCCATAAAACGCCAGCTTCCCAACCCAGCAGCCCAGCACCAGCAGCGCGGCATACACCACGAGCATCACCACCGCCACCACATTGGAATCCGCGGCGCGTATCAGTTGGTCCCATGTCATTGCCCGAATCGCCAGAAAGCCCAAGCCAACCCCCAGAACCTGCGCCAGCCAGAAGGCCAAGGTGCCCAGAGCGACTGCGCGGCCTTGGCGCGCGTCACCGATCGGGTGCGGCAGAATTCTCAGGCAGACGACCGTGCACAGCACCAGAAGCAATGCCGGCAGAATCAGGAAACCCAGCGCGTATTGCAGCCAGCCGACGGTGAGCGATTGCGCGTTCAGGTAGCTGCTCATTGCGATGCACACGCTCAGTTGCCAGCCCAGGATCATCAACCCGGCACTCCAGGCCGCGTGGCGCTGTTCATACGCCGGACCACCGGCTTTGTCCGTAGGCTGTACGGTCCGCGTGGCGATGCGCACGGCGAGGTAAGCGCCCAGGACTTCCAATGCAACCGCCAAGGCACCGAGGATCAGGCCCAACGTCAGGAATTTGTTGGCCGCGCCGGCGTGTTGCGCGGCGTACAGCACCAGCGCGCTTTGCAGATAGATCATGAGGGCCGACACGGCCAGCGAGAACACCAGCGTCAAGACGATGACGACGCCGAAAAGTCTGCCCGGCGCGTCCACGGCGTGCGCATTTTGCTGCCGCAGCCAGCGATGCGTGGTGCTCCATACAGTCAAACCGACAAAGATGGACGAAGCCGCGATGTTTGCCAGGAATGGCACGAGATATTGCGGCAGGCTGAATGTCTCGCGAAGTTGCGCGGACTCGGGCAGTCCGACCAGCGTGTAGCCTTGCAGCAGCGCGGCGTAGGCCACGCGCACAAGGACGGCCGTCAACGCCAGACGCCAGGCGAGAGAGTAGGGGGAGCGGGCGGGAGCGGTCATCAACGTTTTATGGAAGTGTCGAGAGATAACAGCAGCGAAATAATTAGGGATCGAACATAGCACGGCACTACCGTGCGAGACGCGAGGGCCTTAGCGTCGATTTCGTTGCTGACTATTACTGGGGATTTCTAAGGGAGAACCCAAGTCTCCACGATCAATTCACAGTGCATTTCGCCATGCCGCAAGGTTCATCGGCGCGGCTCGTCCGGCCGCGCGGATCGCCCGCCGAAATTCGCTGGAAACGAAATTTCACGTCAGCCACTTCCTATTACGGGTTTGCCGCGGTTGGCAATACGCGCGCGCAAGTCGCGGTGATACAAAGCCAGCCACGATGCGCACGCCGGTGGGAAACCGCCGGATGCGCGAGTTTCCCCTCGCTGAATATGGGAGTCTTGAACGTGCAATTTCACGCTAAGAGCATGTGCCAGTTAGCGCTGGGTATCGCTTCGTCGCTAGTCTGCGCAGCGATGCCGGTTTGGGCCGGGGCGGCTGAAGCCGGCGCCAGTTTGAAATGGTCCACGGATCCCAGCACGCAATGCCGCTTCGTCGCGCCTGAATCGCTGGGCGATGGACCGAAATACTGGACGGGTTTTTGCTCCGGCGTGACTAGCGTGGCGACCGGCGTCGGCACGATTGTGGCTCGCACGGCTAATCGAGCTGGCCCCGCCTTTTATGGCGAATTGCGCGCGGGCGTGCCGATCATCGGCGTTGTCAGTGATGAAGCAGGCTACCGCGCAGGACTGTTTGACGGCAAAGAGATCGGTGCATCCAAAGAAGCCGAGCGGGTGGATATCGACGACAGTTTCAAAGTCGCCGAGCGCGCCGCCAAGCAGGTCAGCGCGTATTACGCCCAGCAAAAGAACACCGCATCGGCGAAGCACTATCAAAGCGTCGCCAAGCAGTTTGCCAGTCAACTGGAACGGGATTGAGTGTCCGCCATGAACAGACCCACGAAAAAATTCAAGCTTTCACCGGCTGAACTCAAACCCCTCGCTACCGGCAAGGGCGGATGTATTGCCACCGATAGGATCACGGTGCAAGGCAGGCCGGTGGGCTATATGGTCCGTGAGGAACCGATGTTTCCCGAAGACAGCGGCTGGGCTTTCCAAGCCGGGGACGAGACGCAGGCATATATGGATGACCCGTCGAACCATGGGGTTTTCGACGTGAACACCATCGCAAACCTTTCCCCCGACATCATTCCGCTTCTCGACACGCCGCCGCCGGCGGCGTTTGCCCGGACTGCGGCGGGTGACTTGGTGCAGGTGCCTTACGAGGCGCCTTTGGAATAAGCGACCTTGCGACGCGCCAGGCGGCATCGTGATCGTCAGATCCGACTGGTCCGAAAGCGCGACCGCGTCCGCATGCCGGTCATTGGCATGCGGACGCGGGGTGACTGGCGGCCTCAGTGCATCTGCCCGTACTTTCCGGCGTTGAAGTCCTGGATTGCCTCCACGATTTCGGCTTGCGAGTTCATCACAAAGGGTCCATATCCAACGACCGGCTCGTCAATCGGCTCGCCGCTGAGGATCAAAAACACCGCGTCGTTGTTTGCCTCGACCGTGATGTCCTCTCCCTCTTGCGAGAACAGCGCCAACTGCGCATCCCGCGCGACAGCTTCGCCGTTCACCAGAACCGTGCCGCGCAGCATGACGAGCATGCTGTTGCGGCCCGCTGGAATCGGAAACGTCGCCGTCTTGCTGGCAGCAAGCTTCACGTCCCAAACATCCATCGGCGTGAAGGTCCGCGCCGGACCCGCTTGGCCGCTGTAGCTGCCCGCGATCACGCGCAGCGTGCCGGCGTCATCCGGCAGCGCCACGACCGGGATGTCCGCGTTGAGGATGCCCTGATAACCGGCCGGCGCCTTCTTGTCCTTGGCGGGCAGGTTGACCCAGAGCTGCACCATTTCCAGTTTTCCGCCCGTGCGGGTGAAGGCGTGGGAATGGAATTCCTCGTGCAGGATGCCGGACGCTGCCGTCATCCACTGGACGTCGCCGGGGCCGATGACGCCGCCGTTGCCGGTGGAGTCGCGGTGTTCGACTTCGCCGCTGTAGACGATGGTCACGGTTTCGAAGCCGCGATGCGGGTGCTGGCCGACGCCGCGGGTCTGGCTGGCCGGGCCGAATTCGGCGGGGCCGGCGTAGTCCAGCAGCAGAAATGGGCTGGTGTCGCGGCCCTTGTCGTTGTACGAGAACATGGAGCGCACCGGAAATCCGTCGCCCACCCAGTGGGGACGGGGGCTGGCGTGCACGCCGAGGATCTTCTTCATGGTGTGGTTTCCTGTTGCGCGGCCCCTTCGGGACCGTTCGTCATAGGCAAGAAGATAAGGGCGGAACGCCGATATCGGTAGTGCCCGTGGCTGATAAGCACTGTTCCATGCGGCGAACGATCGGGGCGGGGCGGGAGGGCACGCCGGTGTCAGGCGGGTATCCTTCCGGGCATGGACAAGATCAGGGACGAAAGCGCGGCGGCGCGGTGCGAGGCGGTGGTGACGGGATTTGCCCCGGTCGTGGGGAAGGGCGCGCGGGTGCTGGTGCTGGGTTCCATGCCGGGTGTCGCCTCGCTGCGGCAGGTGCAGTACTACGCGCATCCGCGCAATGCATTCTGGCCGCTGGCGGCGCGGGTGTTCGGGTTCGATCCCGGGCTGGACTACGACGGGCGCCTGCGCGCATTGCAGGCTAATGGCGTGGCGCTATGGGATGTGTTGCAGGCCTGCGAACGGCCGGGCAGCCTGGATGCCGACATCCGGGGCGACACGCTGGTGCCGAACGATTTCCAGGCATTCCTGAACCGCCATCCGTCCATCGTGCGAATCTGCTTCAACGGTGCGAAGGCTGCAGCGATGTTCCGGCGGCGTGTGCTGCCGGCATTGCAGGCGCCGGAGCTGGACTTTTACGAGCTGCCCTCGACCAGTCCCGCCCACGCGGCGGCCAGTTTCGAGCAGAAGCTGGTTGCGTGGGGGCCGGCATTGACGTTTCCAACGCGCTGAAATCTGCAAGTCACGGTCAGACGGCATAACGGTCTGTTCCCGCGCCACCCCTGCGCAAGTCGCGCTTTCGCGAACTGCTGACGGCCGCCTTGACTCCGTCCCCCAATTGACAGATATCAAGACTCTATATAACTACAGGTGATAAGTTAATTTCCGTAACACTTAAACGTTTCGGAGTTTAACGATGCACACCCCCCACAGCCCCCCGGAAATACCGCTCCCGGGCAAACGCGGTTTCCTGAAAGGGCTGCTCGGCCTGGGCGCCGCCGCCACGGTCATTCCCATTCACGCTGAGGCCGCGCCGGGTCTTAACGGCCAGCCGCCGCGCCGGCCCGGCATGGCCGGCAAGCGTTACGGCATGGTCGTCGACATGCGCAAGTGCATCGGCTGTCAGTGCTGCACGGTGAGCTGTTCGCTGGAGAACGTGCCGCCCATCGGACAGTTCCGCACGACCGTCCTGCAGTACGAAGTCACGCCCGACACCGGCGGCCCCTGTTCGATGGTGATGCTGCCGCGCCTGTGCAACCACTGCGACAAGCCGCCCTGTGTGCCGGTCTGTCCGGTGCAGGCTACGTTCCAGCGCGAGGACGGCATCGTGCTGGTCGACAACGCGCGCTGCGTGGGTTGCGGCTATTGCGTGCAGGCCTGTCCCTACGACGCGCGATTCATCAATCACGAGACGCAGACGGCGGACAAGTGCACGTTCTGCGAGCACCGGCTGGAAGCCGGGCTGCTGCCGGCGTGCGTGGAAAGCTGCGTGGGCGGCGCGCGCGTGATCGGCGACATGAACGATCCGGACAGCGCGATATCCCGGTTGCTGGCCGAACACAAGGCCGACATCAAGGTGCTCAAGCCCGAGATGAAGACCGATCCCCACGTCTTTTACATCGGCCTGCCCGACGCGTTCGTGCACCAGGTCGACGGCCAGGCCGGCGTGCGCCTGGCGGGCGGTCATTGAGCCAAGGAAGGGGAGACTCTCATGCAAATTTCTGAATTGCTCACGCCGGTCTACGACGCCGCCTGGCTGCCCTGGGCCGTGCAGTATTTCTTTCTGATCGGCATCAGCGCGACCACCGCGCTGACCGCCGCTTTTGCGACGTTTGGGCGGGCGGATTCCGCCCCGCGCCGCCTGTTGCCGGCCGCGGTGACGGTGCTGCTGGTCAGCGCCATCGCCGCGCCGGTGTCGTTGCTGGCCGACCTGCATCAGCCCGGCCGTTTCTGGCACTTCTATGCGCACATCACGCCGTGGTCGTGGATGTGGCTGGGGGCGTTGCTGCTGCCGGTCTTCGTGACGCTGGCGCTGCTGTTCTGTGCGGCGTGGTGGTGGGGCCGGATCGGATGGCTGCGGGTGGTGGCGGCGGCGCTGGCGCTGTCGGCGCTGTCGATTCTGGTCTACACCGGCGCCGAGGTGATGGTGCTGCGCTCGCGGCCGTTGTGGCACACCGTGTTCCTGCCGGTGAACTTTGCGCTGACCGCCTGGCTGGGCGCGTTGGGCGCGATGTTCCTGGTGGGCCGCTGGCTGCCCGGCGGACTGCGCGCGCTGCCGGTGGAGATGCTGCGCCGGCTCAGCGTGACGGCGGTCGTGCTGATGGCGCTGGGCGCGGGGGCGTGGGTGCTGCTGGGCCTGCTGGGACTGGATCCGTCCTTCGACGCGGCGCTGCGGCTGTTCTCGGACTTTCCGATCTGGCGCCTGAGCCTGGCGGGCGCCGTGATCACGGCCTTCTGCATCATCGCGTTGCTGCAACGCCCAGCGCGCACGCTGGCGGCGCCGCTGCCGTCCGCCGCGCTGGCGCTGACCATGCTGGGCGCGGCATGGATCTTCCGCTGGGTGGTCTTCATGAGCGTGCAGGGCGTGCCCAAGTACGGCGCCGGGTTGTACCTGTACGAGATGCCGTGGGGCAGCGACGGGCTGCTGGGCATGGTGGGCGTGCTGGGGCTGTGCGTGGCGCTGATCACCGCCGTGACCTGGGCCCTGGACATCTTCCCCGCGCGCGCACGCGCCGTGGCCGCCTGAGCGCGCGCCGAGACGATAAGCACATGGATAAGAAAGCAATGGACAAGCAACACGAAGACGGCAAGCGTTGCGGCGCGGACGATGGCCCGGACCAGCCGCGCGACGAGGCGCGGCGCAAGCTGATGATGCGTGGCGGCATGGTGGCCGGCGGCATGGCGGCGTTTGCGGCGGGATATGGCGACACGGTCGTCAAGGCGGTCAAGGGGCTGGCGCAGGGCACCGCGGGTGTGCCGACGGCGCACGCCGTGCGCGGCAATTCGCTGACGCCGGAGTTCCGCATCGATCCGCTGACGGGCGCGCTGAGCGCCCAGCCGGGTCAGATCGTCAGCCCGTCCAGCTGTCTGGGCTGCTGGACGCAATGCGGCGTGCGGCTGCGTGTGGACACGGCCGAGAACCGTATCCTGCGCGTTGCCGGCAATCCGTATCACCCGCTGGCCACGACGCGGCCCGCAGCGATGGACACGCCCGTGCGCGATGTCTATGCGCAGTTGGGCGGCGACAGCGGGCTGGAAGGGCGCGCCACGTCGTGCGCGCGCGGTTCGGCCATGCTGGAGCAGATGTACAGCCCGTACCGCGTATTGCAGCCGATGAAGCGCGTGGGCAAGCGCGGCGACGGCAAATGGCAGACGATCAGCTTCGAGCAACTGGTGCAGGAAGTCTGCGAAGGCGGCAATCTGTTTGGCGAAGGCCACGTGGACGGCCTGCGCGCGATCTTCGATCGCGAGACGCCGCTGGACCCGGACAATCCGGAGTACGGCGCGAAGGTCAACCAGTTCCTCTTCACCGACGCGTCCAACGAAGGGCGCACGCCGCTGATCCAGCGTTTTGCCGCGCAGTCGTTCGGCACGGTCAACTTCAGCAATCACGGCTCGTACTGCGGACAGAGCTTCCGGGTGGGCGCGGGCGCGGCGCTGGGCGACCTGAAGGGCATGCCGCATGGCAAGCCGGATTGGGACAACGCGCGCTTCGGCCTGTTCATCGGCGCGGCGCCCGCGCAGGCCGGCAATCCGTTTCAGCGCCAGGCCCGCCAATTGGCCGAGGCGCGAGTGCGGCCGGGGGAATCGGCGTTCACCTATGTAGTCGTGTCGCCTGTGCTGCCGGCCTCGTCCAGCCTGTCGGCGGGATCGGGCAATGAATGGGTGCCGGTCAATCCGGCCAGCGACCTTGCGCTGGCGATGGGCCTCATCCGCTGGATCCTGGACAACGAACGCTTCGATGCGCGCATGCTGGCGCAACCCGGTCCGAATGCCATGAAGGCGGCGGGCGAGGCGGCGTGGACCAACGCGACGCACCTGGTGGTGGCCGAGCCCGGCCATCCTCGCCTGGGCGCGTTTCTGCGCGGCGCCGACATGGGCTGGGCGCGTCCGGCCGATGCGGACGAGAAATGGGAGGACGTGTTCGTCGTGCGTCTGGCCGACGGCACGCTGGCGCCGCACACAGCGGTGTCATCGGCGGAACTGTTTGTCGACGACACCGTCGCTGCGCCCGGCATGGCGGGTGCGCCCAAGGCGCTGCGGGTGCGGACCTCGCTGACCCTGTTGCGCGAGGAGTCGCGCCGCAAGACGCTGGACGAGTACGCGGCGCTTTGCGGGGTGCCGGCGGCCAAGATCGCGTCCCTGGCTGAACGCTTCACCAGCCACGGCAAGCGTGCCGTGGCCGATGCGCACGGCGGCACGATGAGCGGGGCGGGCTTCTACACCGCCTACGCCATCGCCATGCTGAACACGCTGGTGGGCAACCTGAACGTCGAGGGCGGACTGGTGCTGGATGCCGGGCCGTTTCCGCCTTATGGGGCGGGACCGCGCTACAACATCGCCGGCTTTGCCAATAAGGCCACGCCCAAGGGCGTGTCGCTGTCGCGCAACCGCTTTCCGTACGAGAAGTCCAGCGAGTTCAAGCGCAAGAAGGCCGCGGGCCAGCCGGCGTATCCGGCGGCCGCGCCCTGGTATCCGGCGACCGGCGGACTCAGCTCGGAGATGCTGGCGTCGGCGCTGGCGGGCTATCCGTATCGCGCCAAGGTCTGGTTCAACCACATGAGCAACCCGGTGTACGGCATTGCCGGGTTCCGCCACGTGGCGCTGGAAACGCTTAAGGACCCGCGCGTCCTGCCGCTGGCGGTGTCGATCAACCCCTTCATCAACGAGACCAACGCGCTGGCGGACTACATCGTGCCGGACACCGTCACGTACGAAAGCTGGGGCGTGTCCGCGCCATGGGCCGACGTGGTGGCCAAAGCGTCGACGGTGCGCTGGCCCGCCGTGCAACCGCGCGTGGCGCGCACCGCCACGAACGAGCCCGTGTGCCTGGAGACCTTCCTGATCGCGTGCGCCAAGCGCCTGGGCATGCCGGGGTTCGGCGAGGGCGCCATCTCGGACAAGGACGGCGGCAAGTACGCGCTGGATACGGCCGAGGACTTCTTCCTTCGTGGCATGGCCAATATCGCGTTTGCGGCGGGACGTCCGGTGCCGGAGGCCAGCGACGATGATATGGCGCTGACCGGCGTTGACCGCTACCGCGACCTGTTGCAGAGCAAGCTCAAGCCGGGCGAATGGCGGCAGGTGGCCATGCTGATGAGCCGGGGCGGGCGCTTTGACCGGATGGAGGACGCGTGGACGCAAGCCGGCGAACAGCCGCGCCGCACGCGCGTGGCCTACGCCAAGCCGTTGCACGTCTGGAGCGAGGATCTGGCGGGCTTCCGCCACGCGATGACGGGCGAGCGCTACAGCGGCTGTCCCACCTGGTATCCGGCGCGGCTGGCCGACGGGCGCGACATGCGGGACGAATACCCGCGGGAGGAGTGGCCGTTCCTGCTGAGCTCGTTCAAGTCCAATCTGATGAGTTCGCTGTCGATTGGGGTGAACCGCCTGCGACAGGTGCATCCGCACAATCCGGTGTCGATCAGCCGGCAGGACGGCGAACGGCTCGGCATCCGCAACGGCGATACGGTGCGCATCGTGACGCCGGGCGGGTCGGTGACCGGACTGGCGTTGCTGCGCGACGGGATTCAGCCCGGAGCGGTGGGCATCGAGCACGGTTACGGGCATACCGAGCTGGGGGCGCGCGCGCACGTTGTTGATGGCAAAACAATGCCCCACGATCCGGCGCTGGCGGCGGGGGTCAATCTGAACGATCTGGGCTTTGGGGACGCGACGCGCGGCCAGCACGCCAACGTCTGGATCGATTGGGTATCGGGCGCGGCGGTGCGGCAGGGCTTGCCGGCGCGGATCGAGCGGGTTTGATGGGGGCTGGCTTGCCCGTGTGCGCTGCCCGATCGGCTAGCGCACGACGGTGTCAGCCACCAGTTCCAGCCCGTCGGTGCGGGGGTTCACATCCGTCAGCACGCCGCTCAGGTCTCCCGCCTGCGCGGCGGCATTGCCCGAGCGGCTGACGCGGATCTCCACGCGCACCTTGCCGGCTTTGGACAGCGTGGCGTCCGGCGACATGGACGTGCTGTCGTCCAGCGCGAAGGCACGCGGCAGATCCGCGACCTGCATCTTCAAGATGGCGACGGGCATGCGGGACCCCTCCATGGGGCGCGCCAGAATGAAGACGGTGTCGTTCGGCGCGACCTGGCCGCGCAGGGCTTCAGCAATGCGGGCCTGACCGGCGATACGGGCGGGCGAGGAAGGTGTGACGGCGGCAGGCGCGGACGTTGAGGCCGCTGCCGCCACGGACGCTCCGCCAGCCCCGCCCGTCGCCATGGCGCGCGCCTGCGCGATATTCGTCTGGATCTGCCGCGCCGCGTCCGAGTCTGCCGGCAGCAGCCGTTGCAACCGCTCCCAGTGCGTCAGCGCCTCGGCGGCGTCGCCGCGGCGCAGCGCCATCATGCCGGCCAGCGCCAGCGCCTTGGGCTGGTCGGGCTCGGCCTGCAAGGCCTGTGCCACGGCAGCGATGGAGTCGTCATCGGGCTGTCCCTGCCGCGCCGACAGCAGCGCGTCGGCCAGATCCGCCAACACCACGGGCTGGCCGGGCACCAGCCGCAGCACCTCCTGATACGCGGCAATGGCATCGTTGTAGCGGCCCAGCGTTTCGTAGGAACGAGCCAGCATGTACCAGCCATCGGCGTCATCGGGCGAAGCGCGCAGACGCTGCGCCAGCGCGTTGATCGCCAGCGCCATGTCGTTGTCCGCCTCCTGCGCGTGCGGTTCGGGCGCTTGCGACATGGCGATCGTGGCGGCCGCGCGCGGATTGCCCAGCTGTCCGTACAACAGCACGGCGGCCACCGGGACTGCCACCGTCAGCACGCACGCCGCGGCAATGCCGGCGCGCTGTCCGCTCAGCCGCGCGCGGGGATCGCGGCGCATCGCCAGGTCCTGCAGCAGATCGCGTTGCAGCTCTTCGTCGGCGCGGGCGTGCGCCTGCGGGCTGAGGGCGCCGTTGTCCAGATCGCGCCGCAGTTGCTCGCGTTGCGCCAGGTAGAAGGCGCGCACGCTGGCGTCCGAGGCGGTTTCCGCAGCCGGCGTGCGGCGCAGCAGCGGCGGCACCAGGCAGAGCAGGGTGGCCAGAAGCAGGGCCAGGACGATGAGCCAAAGCGTGGTCATGAGCCGGAATCCAGGAAGCGGGCGGCGCGGGCGCGTTCGTCCGCGGTCAATGGTGCGCGCACGCCGGCGCGGCGTTTGAGCGTGCGCACCAGCACCAGGAAGCCCACGGCCAGCAGCACGAACGGGCCCACCCACAGCAGCCAGGTGATCGGCTTGAAGGGCGGGTCGTAGCGCACGAAGTCGCCGTAGCGGTCTTCAAAGAAGCGCATGATCTCGCCGTCGGTCTTGCCTTCGGCGAGTTGGTTATGGATGAGCTTGCGCATGTCCAGCGCGAGGGGCGCGTTGGATTCCGCCAGGGTCTGGTTCTGGCAGACGAGGCAGCGCAGGCCGTGTGCAAGCTTGTCGGCGCGCTGTTCCTGCGCGGTGGAGAGGACGGGCCCGGGCGTGGGCGCGGCGTGCAGGCCTGCCGGGGAAAGCAGCGTGGCGAGCAGCAGGCAGAACAGCAGCCGCAGGAGCGCCGTCTGCGTCGGCAGGCGGCGGGGCAGGGCGCGCGTCGCGGTCATTGCAGCGCCTCGATGACGGGTTGCAGCCGCGTACGCCACAACTCCGGCGTGATGAGCCCCAAATGCTTGTACCGGATGCGGCCGTCGCCGTCGATCACGAACGTCTCGGGCACGCCATAGACTCCGTATTCGATGCCTACGCGCCCGTCCACATCGCTGGCCGACGACAGGTAGGGATTGCCATTGCGCGCGAGCCACTGCCGTGCCTCGTCGGGTTTGTCCTTGTAGTTCAGCCCGTAGAGCGCGATGCCATGGCGCTGCGCGGCGTCGCGCAGCACGGGCAACTCGTCCTTGCACGGTCCGCACCACGACGCCCACACGTTCAGCAGCCAGACCTTGCCCCGTTGCGATTCCACGTCCAGCGTCTTGCCGGGCTCCAGCAAATCCGGCAGGCCGATGGCGGGCGCGGGCTTGTCGATCATTGCCGACGGCACCGCGCGCGGATCGCGCGACAGACCCTTCGCCAGGAACACGGCCATGGCCAGAAACACGGCAAGCGGCAGCAGATAGCGCAGCATCAGTAGCCCTCCCGCGCCGTGCGCGCAGTCTCGGGCAGGGCGGCGTGCGCGTCCTTGCGCGCCTGCGCTTCCTGCGCGCGCCGGTAGCGTCCGTCGCCCGCCGCCAACAGACCGCCCAGCGCCATCAGGATGCAGCCGGTCCAGATCCAGGTCATGAAGGGCTTGACCTGCAGGCGCACGGTCCAGGCGTTGTCGGCCACGGGCTCGCCCAGCGCCACGAACAGGTCGCGGGTGAAGCCGCTGTCGATATCGGCCTGGCTGAGCGCCATGTCCTGCACGGTGTAGTGGCGCTTTTCGGGATACAGGGTCACCACGGATTTGCCATCGCGCACCACATGGAACACGGCGCGCTGCGCGGTGTAGTTGGGTCCGGTGGCCGGGCCGATGCCGGCAAAGGTGAATTCGTAGCCGCCGGCTTCCTGCGTGGCGCCCACGTCGACGCGCAGCTCGCGTTTGACCTCATAGCCGTTGGCCAGCGTGACACCCGCGATGAAGACGCCGATACCCGCATGCGCCAGCAGCATCCCGTACCACGAGCGCGGCTGGCGGGTCAGCCGCCGCAGAAACTCGCCGTCGCCGTCCGTCAGGCGCTGCCACGCGTGCGCCACGGCGCTGGCGACCGACCAGGCGGCAAGCCACAGGCCCAGCACGACCATCGGCGAACCGAAACGCGATGCGCCGGGCATCGCTAGCGGCACGAGCACCGCCGTCAGCACGCTTACCGCAAAGGCCACGCGCAGGCGCTTGCCCAGGTCGGGGAGCTCTGCCTGCTTCCAGCGGGCGACAGGCCCCACGCCCATCAGGAAGATCGCAGGCGTCATCAACGGCACGAACACGGCTTCGAAATACGGCGGGCCGATGGAGATCTTGCCCCACTCCAGCACGTCCAGCACGACGGGATACAACGTGCCCAGCAGCACGGAGCCCGCAGCGACCGTCAGCACGACGTTGTTGGACAGCAGCAGCGATTCCCGCGACAGCAGCGAAAACCCGCCGCCGAGTCCCACGGTGGGCGCGCGCCAGGCGTACAGGGCAAGCGAGCCACCCACGATCACCGTCATGAAGGCAAGGATGTACAACCCGCGGCCGGGGTCCACGGCGAAGGCGTGGACCGAGGTCAGCACTCCCGAGCGGACCAGGAACGTGCCCAGGATGCTGAGCGAGAACGTGCAGATGGCCAGCAGCACCGTCCAGCTGCGGAAGGCGCCGCGCCGCTCGGTGACGATCAGCGAATGGATCAGCGCGGTGCCCGCCAGCCACGGCATGAAGGATGCGTTTTCGACGGGGTCCCAGAACCACCAGCCGCCCCAGCCCAGCACGTAGTACGCCCACGCGCTGCCGAGCAGGATGCCGATGGTCAGAAACGTCCACGCGGCCAGGGTCCACGGCCTCACCCAGCGCGCCCACATCGCGTCCAGCTCGCCCGACAGCAGCGCCGCGATGGCAAAGGCGAACGCCACCGAGAAGCCGACGTACCCCATGTACAGCATGGGCGGATGCACGATCATGCCGGGATCCTGCAACAGCGGGTTCAGGTCGCGGCCGGCCATCGCGGCCGGAATCAGGCGCTCAAAGGGATTGGACAGGAACAGCATGAACAGCAGCAGGCCGACGCTGATCCAGCCCATCACCGCCAGCACGCGGCCCACAAAGGCCAATGGCAGCCGCTTGCTGCACAGCGCCACGGCCAGCGTCCACGCCGTCAGCAGCAACTGCCACAGCAGCAGCGACCCCTCATGCCCGCCCCAGACCGCCGCGAAGCGGTAGCCGGCCGGCAGGTCCGCATGGGAATTTGCCGCCACGTACAGGACCGAAAAGTCGTTGTGCACGAAGGCCCACGCCAGGCAGGCGAAGGCCAGCATCGTCAGGCCAAACTGCCCGATGGCCGCCGGCCGCGCCACGCGCAGACCCGCCTGCCAGCCGGAGGCTGCGCCGATGAGCGGCAGAATGCCCTGCGCCAGCGCCATCAGCAGCGCAAGGATCAGGGCGAAGAGGCCGATTTCCGGGATCATTGCGCCTCCGCTTGCAGGGTGGAGGCAGCCCGTTGCTCCGCCTTCTTGATCGCATCGGCCGCTTCGGGCGGCATGTAGTTTTCGTCGTGCTTGGCCAGCACCTCGGTGGCGCGGAACACGCCGTCCGCGCCCATCTTGCCGGCCACCACCACGCCCTTGCCCTCGCGGAACAGGTCGGGCAGCAAGCCCTGGTAGGTGACGGGCACGGCGTGGGCGGTGTCGGTCACGGCAAAGCGCAGCGTCAGGCCGTCGGCCTCCCGTTGCAGCGAGCCTTGTTCGACCAGGCCGCCGACGCGAAAGCTGCCGCTGGCCGGCGCCTCGCGCGCAATGACCTGCGTCGGGCTGAAGAAGAACACGAGATTCGATTGCAGGGCGTTGAGCACCAGCGCGGTGGCCAGGCCCAGCAGGGCAAGGCCGCCCACGATGGCGAACGCGCGGCGTTTGCGCGGGCTCATCGGCGCGTTCTTCCTGCGTCACGGGCGGGGCCGCCCACATCCTCCTGCCGCCGCCCGCCTCGACGCGCGCGCCGCCACAGCGCCAGCGCTTCCCACGCCATCAGCGCGAACGTGACGCCGTAGGCGCCCAGGATGTACGGTCCATGGCCTTGCAGCGAGAAAAGAGTGTCCCAGCTCATGGCGCCTCCGTGCTGGCGTCGCGCTCTGCAATGATCCCGCGCACGCGCGCCAGCGCGACCGCCGCGCTGTACAGCCAGAACGCCGCCACCATCAGCAGCATCGCGGTCACCATGATGTGCGCCATGCTCGGGGCCGTCGTCAGGTTGATCGATGCGCCCTGATGCAGCGTGCTCCACCACTGCACCGAGAAGTAGATGATCGGCACGTTGACCACGCCGGCCAGCAGCAGGATCGCGCCGCCCCGGTCCGCGCGCTGCGTGTCGTCGGTGGCGGCCTGCAGCGCCATGAAGCCAAGATACAGGAACAGCAGAATCAGCTCGGACGTCAGCCGCGCGTCCCACACCCACCACGTGCCCCACGTCGGCTTGCCCCACAGCGCGCCGGTCCACAGCGTCAGGAACGTGAAGATCGCACCGGTGGGCGCCAGCGCGCGCATCATCATGAACGACAGGCGGGTGTTGAAGATGAGGCCCAGCGCCGCATAGCCCGCCATCACCAGATACAGGAACATCGACATCCAGGCCGCGGCGACGTGGATGAACAGGATGCGATAGACCTCGCCCTGCTGGCTGTCGACAGGCGCGACGACCAGCCCTGTGTACAGCCCGGCCGCCGCGAAGAGGGCGGCACCCACGCCCAGAAAGGGAATCATCCGCCCGGCCAGCGGGTAGAACAACGCGGGCGACGCGTAGCGCAGCCAGCTTGACCGCGCGGGCGCGGCGCGGCGGGAGTCGAAGGTGGAGGGATTGTGCATCGATAACCTCAGTCCAGCGCCACGCGCAGCGCCGCCGACGCGCTCCAGGGGCAAAGCAGAATCGCCAGGCACAGGCCGGCGCCCAGCAGCGAAAGCTGCGGCCCCGCGCCCAGGCCGGCGTGCGTGGCCGACACGGCGCCCGCGCCGAAGATCAGCACCGGCACGTACAGCGGCAGCACCACCAGCGGCAGCAGCGCGCCGCCGCGCAGGCCCAGCGTGAGCGCCGCGCCCAGGCCGCCCACCAGCGCCAGCGTCGGCGTACCCAGCAGCAGGGACAGCACCAGAATGCCGATGGCGTGCGGCGACAGGCCGAATTGCAGCGCCAGCACCGGGCTGGCAAGAATCAGCGGCACGCAGGTGCTGAACCAGTGCGCGCCCAGCTTCACGCCCACCAGCAGCGGCAGCGGATGCGGCGACACCAGCAACTGTTCCAGCGCGCCGTTGTCGTAGTCCTGCGCAAAAGGGCGATGCAGGCTCAGCAAAATGCCGAGCAGTGCGCAAACCCACAAGACGCCAGGCCCGATCGCCAGCAGCAGCACGGGATCGGGACCCACCGCCAGCGGGAACAGCGAACCCGTGACGATGAAGAACAGCGTCGCGCCCAGCGTGTCCGCCGGTCGACGCCAGGCCAGCCGGACTTCACGCAATGCCAACTGAGACAGCGTTGCCAGCATCCGCGTAGTCATCCATGTTCAGGGTTTGGGTGTGATGGGCGGGCGTGCCGGGCACGCGGTGCGAGGCGACGACGGCAGCGCCGCCTGCGGCCAAGTGCGCGCCAAGCGCCTGCGCCAGTTGTTCCAGGCTGGCCGCGTCCAGGCCCGCGTCGGGTTCGTCCAGCAGCCACAGCGGCTTGGCGCCCAGCACCACGGCGGCCAGCGCCAGCCGGCGGCCCTGGCCCTGCGACAGGCGCGCGGCAGGCGTATGCAGGCAGGCGCCCAGCCGCCATGCGCCCAGGCAGTCGGCGATCGCGTCGTCGCGGCGCGGCGTGCCGGCGACGTGCAGGCTGCACCGCAGGTTTTCCAGCGCGGTCAGGTCGCCCGACAGGCCGTTGCCATGTCCCAGATACGCCGTGCGCGCAAAGTGCGCCGATGGATCACGGCGGATGTCGCCGTCCGGGTCGAAGATGCCGCCGTCCAAAGGCCGCAACAGGCCGGCCAGCATGCGCAAGAGGCTGGTCTTGCCGCTGCCGTTGGCGCCTTGCACGTTCAACAGTTGCCCGGCGTGCAGGTCAAAATCCAGCGGCCCGGCGCCGCCGCGCCGGCTGACCAGCCCGCGCGCGCTCAGCACCGGCAGCGGCGCGTCAGCGGGCCGCATTGGCCACCTCGTTGGACGCCCTGGCCGGCGGCGTCGCTTCGGAGGTCTGGCCAGGCGGAATGTGCGGCAGCGTGTGGGCGATGCCCTTGTGGCAGTCGATGCAGGTCTTGGACCGGTCGGCCAGGTAGGTCGAATGCATGTTCTGCGCGCGCACGCTCTGGCGGGTGAAGTCCATGTATTCGTAGTTGTGGCAGTTGCGGCATTCCAGCGAGTCGTTCGCCTTGAAGCGCGCCCATTCGTGTTGCGCCAGTTCCAGCCGCTTGTCGACGAACTTCTCGCGCGTGTCGATGGTGCCGAAGATCTTGCCCCAGACCTCCTTGGACGCCTGCATCTTGCGTGCGATCTTGTCGGTCCAGTTGTGCGGAACGTGGCAGTCCGAGCACAGGGCCCGCACGCCGGAACGATTGGTGAAGTGGATCGTGCCCTTCAGCTCCGAGTACACGTTGTCGCGCATTTCATGGCAGCCGGTGCAGAACTTCTCGGTGTTCGTCAGCTCCATGGCGGTGTTGAACGCGCCCCAGAACAGGATGCCGCCGATGAACCCGCCCACGGTCAGAAAGCCCAGGCTGAAGTGCACGCTGGGCCGGCGGATGATGTTCCAGTAACGCTTGATGAGCTTGACCATGACGGGCTCCTGTCCCTTACTTCTTGTCGGGCGCCGGAGCAGAGAGGCGCTTGAGGATCACGTCGATGTCCTGGAAATTGTTCGGGACCAACGGCTTGGCCTCCGTTTGCGGAACGTGGCATTGCAGACAGAAGTAGCGGCGCGGCGACACTTCGGCCAGCACGTTGCTGTCGCGGTCCATGTAGTGCGTCACGCTCAGCGGCACCGCCTGCGTCTGCTCGGTGTTGACCCGCGCGTGACAGGCCAGGCAGCGGTTGAAGTTCTTGTCGATCTGGTAGCCGTCGATCTTGTGCGGAATGGTGGGCGGCTGCATCGAGTACGTGCGCATGCGCCGCACGTCGCGGTTTTCGACCGGGGGCATCAGGGGCGGCGTGGCCGACTCGGTCAGGGGCGTCGGCCCCCGCATGGGATCGATCATCGGATCGGTCGGCGCCGCCCAGGCGTTGGCGCCGATCAGAAAGATCAGGGCGATCGAAGTGGCGCGAATGTTCATGAGCGTCTCCGTCGGGCCGTCAAGCCTTGGTGATCTTGACCGCGCACTTCTTGAAGTCGGTCTGGAACGAGATCGGATCGGTGGCGTCGAGCGTGACCTTGTTGATCAGTTGGCCGGCATCGAACCAGGGCACGAAGACCAGGCCGCGCGGCGGCTTGTTGCGTCCGCGCGTTTCCAGCCGGGTCTGCATCTTGCCGCGCCGCGATGAAATCTCGACCAGTACCCCGCGCCGCAGGCCCATGGCCTGCGCGTCGTCCGGGTGCATGAAGCAGACCGCGTCGGGAAAGGCGCGGTACAGCTCGGGCACGCGCCGCGTCATCGAGCCGGAATGCCAATGCTCCAGCACGCGGCCGGTCGACAGCCAGAAGGGGTATTCCTCGTCCGGCACCTCGGGCGGCGGCTCGTAGGGCAGGGCATAGATGTTGGCCTTGCCGTCCGGATTGCCATAGAAGTTGAAGCCGGAGCCCACCTTCACGTACGGATCCGCCTTCTCGCGATAGCGCCAGCGCGTCTCGACCCCGTCCACCACGGGCCAGCGCAGGCCGCGCACCTGGTGATAGGTATCGAACGGCGCCAGGTCATGGCCATGGCCGCGGCCGAATTCCGCATATTCCTCGAACAGCCCCTTCTGCACGTAGAAGCCGAACGCCTTGGCCTCGTCGTTGGCGTACTCGGGGTTAAGTTCCGTGTTCGGAAACTTGTTGACCTTGCCGTTTTCGTACAGCACCTGAAAAAGCGTCTTGCCTCGCAGCTCGGGCTTCTTGGCCAGCAGGTCCGCCGGCCAGACTTCGTCGGTGGTGAAGCGCTTGGAGAACTCCATCAGTTGCCACAGGTCAGACCGCGCGCCGCTGGGCGCGTTGACCAATTGGTGCCAGAACTGCGTGCGGCGCTCGGCGTTGCCGTAGGCGCCTTCCTTTTCGACCCACATGGCGGTGGGCAGCACCAGATCGGCCGAGATCGTGGTCACCGTCGGGTAGGCGTCGGACACCACGATGAAGTTCGCTGGATTGCGGTAGCCGGGATAGCCCTCGTTCAACATGTTGGCCGCGGCCTGCATGTTGTTGTTGACCATCACCCAGTAGGCGTTGATGGTGCCGTCCTTCAGCATGCGGTTCTGCAGGACCGCGTGCGCGCCGATCTTTTCGGGAATGGTGCCGTCGGGCAGCCCCCAGACTTCTTCGGCGCGCGCCCGGTGCTTGGGGTTGGTCACGACCAGGTCCGCAGGCAGGCGATGCGAGAACGTGCCCACCTCGCGCGCGGTGCCGCAGGCGGACGGCTGCCCCGTCAAAGAGAACGGGCTGTTGCCCGGCGTGGAGATCTTGCCCGTCAGCAGATGGATGTTGTAGACCAGATTGTTCGCCCACACGCCGCGCGTGTGCTGGTTGAACCCCATGGTCCAGAACGACATGACGCGGATCTTCGGATCGGCGTACAGCTCGGCCAGCGCTTCCAGGTTCCGCTTTGGCACGCCCGTCAGTTTGGCGGTGTAGTCCAGGTCGTACTTGGAGACGAACTTCGCGTATTCGTCAAAGGTGATCGGACGCGAGCCGCCGGCGTTGTTGGCGTTCTTGGCGGCCTTTTGCAGCGGGTGCTCGGGACGCAGGCCGTAGCCGATGTCGGTGTTGCCTTCCAGGAACCGGGTGTGCTCGTCGACGAATTCGCGGTTGACGCGCTTGGTCTTGATGATGTGGTTGGCGATGTAGTTCAGGATCGCCAGGTCGGTCTGGGGCGTGAAGGTCAAAGAGATGTCGGCCAGTTCATACGACCGGTTCTCGAAGGTGGACAGCACCACCACCTTGGTATTGGGCTTGCTCAGCCGCCTGTCGGTCACCCGCGTCCACAGGATGGGGTGCATTTCGGCCATGTTCGCGCCCCACAGCACGAAGGCGTCGGCGTTTTCGATGTCGTCATAGCAGCCCATGGGCTCGTCGGCGCCAAAGGTGCGGATGAAGCCCACCGCCGCCGACGCCATGCAGTGGCGCGCGTTCGGATCGAGGTTGTTGGTCCGAAACCCCGCCTTCATCAGCTTGAGCGCGGCGTAGCCTTCCCAGATGGTCCACTGGCCCGAGCCGAACATGCCGACGGCTTCGGGGCCCTTGTCCTTGAGCACGCGCTTGAACTGTTCGGCCATGACGTCGAACGCCTGGTCCCACGACACCGGCGCCAGTTCGCCGTCCTTGGCGTACTTGCCATCCTTCATGCGCAGCAGCGGCGTCGTGAGCCTGTCGTTGCCATACATGATCTTGGACAGGAAATAGCCCTTGACGCAGTTCAGGCCGCGGTTGACCTCGGCGTTGAAGTCGCCGTGCGTGGCCACGACCTGGTTGTCCTTCACCGCGACGTTCACGCCGCAGCCGGTCCCGCAGAACCTACAGGGCGCCTTGGACCACTTCAGCTTGGCGGCTTCCGATTCGGTCACGATGTTCTGCG
>NZ_DAMCTG010000013.1:52443-84699 GCF_032113835.1 Achromobacter sp.
CCACGATGGGGATGCCGGCTACCGTGGCGGCAGCGGCGGCGGCAGATTGCTTGATGAACTCTCTACGAGCCATGGACATCGTCAATCTCCTCATTCATCGCGGCAAGCGTGTCGGAATGCTGATAGACCAGCGCCGAGGCCAGCACGCCATCGATGCGCTGGATCTCCGCGATCCGCGCAAGCATGTCTTCGGTAGAGGGGGCTTCCAGGGTGACGACCAGCTTGCCGGTCTCGGAAGCGCCGTGGATTTCCGCGCCGCCGATCGCGAGGATCGTCCCGCGCACGTCGGCCAGCCGGCGCGGGGCGGCATGCACCACCATGCTGGCGATATGCAGCTCGGGCGCCGCGCTACAGGACGCGGAGGCGGGCTGACTGGGGGGGGAGGGAGGGCGAAGGCTTTGCATCAGCTTCCCGGGGGGCCTGCGAACATCTGGTAGATCCAGACCGCAAAACCGTACCCGGCCACGATGATCACTGCCAACACCGGGGCCATGACTGCCGTCAGGAATAGAAAACTTCGCAGTTCCTGGGCTTTTGTGTACCCATCGGATTCGTCTTGCACACACCACCTCGCAGCAGAAACTTGTGGGGGTATTGCGTTAAACGTACAGATGCGAAAGTTTGTAGCAGATGAACTTGCGCTGCGTCAATGTTGCAACACAGCGAAATAATGACAGACAGGTTACGGGGGGCGGGGGACGGGGGACGGGGCAGCCAGTTAATCGACAGCCGGATTTACCGGTCATCGATTAACGGAGTTTCACCGGAGAGCGGGCTAACCGTCGACGCGTTAACCGATCGCGCCGTAGATACGCCGCGCGTCCGCCGCAGTCGCGAGCGGCCGGCCCAGCGCCCGCGCGCCTTGTGCGGCCTGGGCGACCAGCGCCGCATTGTCCGGCGCCACCGACCCGTCGCGCAGCTTCAGATTGTTTTCAAACCCCACGCGCATATGACCTCCAAAGGCCGCAGCGGTCGTGACGCAGGCGTTTTCCTCGGGACCGAAGGCGCAGATCGCCCAGGGCAACGAATGATCATAAGCGGCCAGGAACGGCAGCAGGTCATAGGCGGACGAGGTCTGTCCCGCGCTGTAGCGGCCCAGCACGAACAGCACCGACCACGCGCCGGGCGGCACCAGGCCGCGCGCGCGCAGCGACAGCCAGCGACGCACGTCCGCCTCGTCGTAAAGGATGATCTGGGTCATGATGCGGCGCTCGGCCAGCCACGCCAGGAAGGCGGCCAGCTCCGCTTCCGGAATGCCGGGCACGGCGATTTCGCGCAGACCGATGGAAACGGCTTCGGGCTGCAATTCGCGCACCATCGCGATCTGTTCGGCCGCCTGATAGACGCCCGCCGCTTCGCTGGTCACCTGGACCAGCAGTTCATCTCCGACCGCGCGCTGCACCGCCTCAAGCGCGTCGCGGTATGCCTGCGCATCAAGCAGATGGCTGCCGTCGGGCTTTCGGACATGCATGTGCATCATCGCGGCGCCGGCGTCCAGACATGCCCGGGCCTCGGCGGCCAGCGCGTCTGCGGTCAGCGGCACGGCAGGGTGGTCGGCAGCCTTCTTGTACGCGCCGTTGGGCGCGACGGTGATGATGACGGGCGAGTCGGCCAACGCGGCGCGCGGCAGGGCGGGGGTGGGGGCACTCATGGCTTGATTTCCGGCAGTTCGGGAGCGATCAGGTCCAGGCCCGCGCGCAGCAGTTTGTCGTAACGGGCGCGTTCGGCAGCAATGGTCTCGGGCGTCCACGCATAGAAGCCTTCGCCCGCCTTCATGCCGTGCCGGCCGTCGGCGGCGCGTTCGGTCAGGCAGCGCGCGGGATGGTCGGCGTTGCAGAACGTCGGATACATCGTCGCGCCGGCCGCCGCGTGAACGTCGATGCCCGCGTGGTCGCGCTGCATCACGGGACCGGCTGCAAGGAACCGGAAGCCGAAGCCGAAGCGCACTGCGGCGTCCACGTCCTCGGGCGATGCGATGCCGCGGTCGATGAGGTCGAAGGCTTCGCGCGACAGCGCGTGCTGCAGGCGGTTTGCCAGAAAGCCCGGCAGATCCTGCTTCACCTTGACGGGCACACTGCCGCAGCGCCGCATGAAGTCGATCAGCGTATCGGCGCGGGCCTCGTCGCTGGCCTCGCCCAGCACCACTTCCACGAGCGGCACCAGATGCGCCGGCATGAAGAAGTGCAGGCCCAGCATGCGGCCGCGGGTGTCCAGCCCCTGGCTGATCGCGCTGATCGGGAAGCTGGAACTGTTGCTGGCCAGGATGGCATCGGGCCGCGTGCGCCGCGCCAGGTCCGCAAAGAGCGCCTGCTTGATGTCCAGGCGCTCCGGGATGCACTCGATCACCAGATCCACCGTCGACCAGTCCACCTCATCCAGCGACGGCGCGGTGGCCAGCAGGGCAGCGTTCGTCTCGCGCCCGATGGTCTTCAGGTTTTCCGCAACCCGTGCCGGCAGACCGGCCGCGCGTTCCGCGTTCGATTCGATCACCGTCGTGCGGCAGGCCGCGCGCGTCAACACGACGGCGACATCCGCACCCATCGTGCCGCCGCCGACCACCACCGCGTGCGCTGCGCCCGGATTGGGCAGCGCCTTTGCGTCTTTCTGCATGCTGTTCTCCTGATTCTGAAACCACGCTTTGGCGCGAGTGTAGAGAAGCGCGGTTGATTGATGAATCAGAATTTTTGAATAGAATGATCGGTCAATCAGATCAATAAGCCGGGGACAAATCATGCAGATCAACCTGTCGATGCGGGACATCGACACCACGCTGGTGCTGGGCCGCACGCTCAATTTCCGCCAGGCCGCGGGGCAGTTGCATCTGTCGCAGTCGGCGCTTTCCACGCAGATCCAGCGCATCGAGGACGCGCTCGGCGTGCGTCTGTTCGACCGCACCACGCGCACGGTGCGGCTGACGGCGGCGGGCGAGGTTTTCCTGCAGCAGGCGGCAACCTTGCAGGCCGCATTCCGCGACGCCATCGCCGCGGTGGGCAGCATCTCCAGCGCGGAGCAGGGACAGGTGTCCGTGGCGGCGCTGCCGTCGCTGGCAGCGCGGCTGCTGCCGCGCGTGCTGATGGCCTACCGCCAGGCGCACGCGCACGTCGCGCTCAAGGTCCGCGACACGCTCTCCGGTCCGGCATTCGACCTGGTGCGCGCGGGCGAGGTCGACTTCGCGCTGACCGCCGCCGATCCCCAGCACGCCGACCTGCACTACGTGCCGCTGATGTCCGACAGTTTCATCCTGTTGATCCCGGAGGCCCATCCGCTGGCGCGGGCGAAGGGCCCGCTGCGCTGGGCCGACACTGCCGACGCGGAACATGTGTCCATGGTGCATCCGAGCAGCGTGCGCCAGTACACGGAATGGGCCTTCCTGCAGAACCGCATCCGCTTCGCACCCGCATTCGAAGCCGAGCACCTGACCACCATCGTGGCAATGGTCGAATGCGGCTTTGGCGTGGCAGCGCTACCGGAAATCGCGGCGGGGGCCGTGGCGCAGACCGGCATCGTGCAGCGGCGGCTTACGGCGCCCGTGGCCGAGCGGTCAATTGGGCTGGTTACGGCCCGCCACCGCAGCTTGTCGCCCGCTGCGGTGGCGCTGGTGCAGACGTTGAGGGAATACGTGGCGCAGCAGCCGCGGTAATAGCCGCGACGATTGATCGAGCAGTCAGGGCGAGCTTCGCACGTCCTGCAACTGCGCCCCGGCGGAATCTAAAAGTCTTCTGATATCCAAAGTCTGGCCGGTGTGACGTAATGGCGGCGCATTTCATGCGCGTCCATTGCGATGCTTTATTCGCGGCGGACGCTTTCCTATATGCGGACCGGGTGCTCATCGGTGGCGAGCTTGGTCTGTCTCCGCAGGAAGTACGTCATTCCTCTCCGGTCCGATCTGCGCTTCACATTCTCCATCGGCGCCTGGAAGCGGATGTCTGCCTCATCGCCCCGGGTGGAGGATTATTCATGAGCATCAGCGCAACCTTGGGCCGAACGATCAGCCATGCCGCTCCGAATCCGACGGATGCATGCAAAGCCTGCGAGCGCACTGGCCTACCCATTCTCCCTTTGCGTGCCGCGTACGCGCCGCCGCCCAGGCAAACATACCGTCCGCAGTCTGCCGACAGCAACGAGCCAGCAACGGTTCAGATGCGGTTGGACCAGCCTCGCGTCTTGCGGCAAGGATACCTTTATGTACTGCTCGATGAGACTGAGTGGCAGGCCTACGAAGTTACGCCTGAAGGCGCGCTCCGCCAGTTTCGTCCCTATCAAGTCCCACGAGATGAGCCCAGCCCCCTGGCCAAGGACTGCGTCGACAAGGATCATGACGTCCCCGCATCCTTTATCAACATCGACACCGGAAAATTTTCGACCGCGTGGATAGCCATCGCAAACGATCCGTGGCCCGAGAGTGTGCTAGACCAATATATGGACGGCAAGGCCGCCGACGGAACGGATCTGAGGGATCGCTTCTACAAGCTTGATTTGAAAAGTGCGCGCGACAATCCGGCCAGGGTCGGTATTGCAATGACCGAAGACAACCTTGGATTAGATTCCGTGCTGGAGTACGCAGAGGTCAGCCCCGGCGATTTCGATAGCGTTCACGGGTTCTACTCGCGTAATCATCGGCTTGGGGCAATGGAAGGCCACGTCCGGACTATCGTCCAGCGGGAGAAACTTCCAAAAGGCGTGCTGGCGTTGGTTCTGCCCGATCCAATCGGCGTGGTGCAGGAGTGCAATGCGCAACGCGTCAATTTGTTTAGAGAGATGCAGGAGTGGCGCTCCGAGCCGCAGCGACGATTTGAGTTCTTTACGTCCCAAGCGCTGCTTGGCATCAAGGAACTGCAGGCCGTTTGGGCCAAGGCGGAAGCAGAGGAAGAGGCGAAGACAGCGGAAGCGGAACGTCGTAAGCCCATCTTCCACCCCATAGCAGGAGCGGCGGGGCTTCTTGGACAGCGAAATATCGCAGACGATGCAAAGCGCATAGCCGAATCCAAACAAGCCGAGGCAAATGAGCGCCTCGAGAAGCGCTACGACGAGGGTGCTCGAGCCAGCTTCGAGAAAACCTATCGGAAAGCGGAAGCCAATTGGCAAACGGCTGTTGACCGCATTGGCGAGTTGTACGTCAGAGAATACCTATCCAGACCTTTTCAGCTTGCTGTCCAGTATGACTACAGCGGCGCGTCCTGGCGTTCGACGGAGGGCTTTATTCGGATGCTCGCGCTTTGCCTTGCCGGTGGCCCTACCGAAGTCATAAAGAAAGACGATGAGGAATTGGGTGCGACGCAACGGCTGTGGAAAGCGCAGCTGGAAAATCAAACGAGCCACCTGTATCAGGCCCTGGTGGCGAAGGACATGGCTCTGCTGGACCAGTTGCAAACCGCGCTGACGGGCAATGACGTTGGCAAAGCTTACGACACCATCAAGGCCGTCATCGGTACAGCGGAAGGCAAAACTCTGATGGTCGCGCCCGTGCAAGAGGCCATCGGACAGATGCTTGCCGCCATGGGCAACGCCAGTAATGCCCTTGGACAGCACCTGGCCTCTCAAACACAAGCGCTGGTCGGACATCTGCACAGCGCAGCCTTCCTGCGATATTCGGGTCAGCACGTAACCCAGATCATCGTGTCCCTACAACTCGGCGAGTATCTTTCGCTGCTCAATGAGACTTTGCAGGAAGGCATTGATAAGTTCGTCGCCCATATGGACGAGCATTTCCGTAAGCCGGCAGCGAAAAAGATTCGCGCAATGGTGGTGAGCGGCTTCATTGCCATTGCGGTTCCCGGCAACCATGGCAAGGCCGTTGATTTGATAGTTTGGTCGCTGGAGCGCGCCGATGAGCTAGGGAAACGTCTGGAAAAGCTGCAACTCACGGCCACCGAAGGCGTCGCCAAAGCCGTTCGCGCCGTGCGCGTTGGCACTGCGACGCTCCAGACTGGCGCTGTTGAAATGGTGGGATCGCTTTTGATTGGCGCTGAGGACGCGAGAGATCTGGCCAGGGGAGCGATGCGACGGATGCGCAACGTCACTATCTCAGTGGCGCCCGCGGGCGCGGATCTGCTGCTTGGACTCGGGAGCCTGTGGTTTCAGCAAGATAGCCTGCGAAAGAACTATGCGACGCTGCTCAACACACCGGGGAGCGGAAATGCAGAGGCGTTGGCAGCGGTCTGGTCGTCATCGGTTGGCGCAATGGGCGTAGGAGTGGAAATTCTTGGCGTGGGGGTACGCGCGTTGCGACCAGACTTGAAAATCACTGTGCAAATCACGGGACGGACAAGAGCGGTCACGCTTGGGACGCGCGTTGCCCAATACGGAGGGGCAATTGCGGCATCCGCGAATGCTTTAAATGCGCTTCAATTTTACTTTGCCGCCAACAGGGTAACCTCGGCAGGAGATGAGGAGGCAGCGCGCTTTTATGTGGCCGCCGCAGCAGTTTCGATTGTCGCTGTTGTTTCTGGAGTGCATGCATCGTTGGTCGGCGGCGCTCTCCTTGGCCCGGTGGGAATAGCACTAGTGCTCGGACTAGCCGCATACGGGATAGCAAGCCTGGCGACCAAAAAAGAATCCTCACCGCTGGAAATGTGGGCTCGACGAACGTTGTATGGTTTGCCCGAGCGAAAGCGTCGGTGGAAGACACCGCTTGATTTGGATTCCGCCATTGGCGAACTAAATGCGGCAGTGTTAGGTGTGGCGGCTGACGTCGGCATCAAATTCAGGATGGAACGCGCGTCGGACATCGTAGTTGCGGGAGAAGCTTACGCCTCTCATGGCGATGCCGCTTCTATACCCATGGGCGTGTATCTGGACTACTCGATTTCACTTCCAAACTACTCACCCGAGAGTTCGTGTCACCTATGCACAGTAACGGTGTTCCGCCCCGGTGAACAAGAAGAGGCCATCGCTTCTATCGAATACGTGCCAGGCTTTGAAGGGCCGCCTTCCCCAAGATCAACGAGGAACCGGGATTACCATCCGAAGACTACCCAGCCCCTTGTCTATTTTGATAATGACCGGCGTTCTCTGATCATAAGAGGAGCGATCGCTCTGCACGCCACTCATGGGATTCACGCGGTGAAACTGGAACTTTCGTACTGGCCGGACAAGTCTGACAAACTCGGCGTCGCAAAAATAATTCGCATGCACGACAAAATGGATGCTCCCGAGAATGAGTGACCAGCCTAAGCAACCACGGTTGAATCCGCCTTGCCCGGGCTGGCAAGAAGATTTGCCGCATCCCGATTCAGTACCGTCCGTTGCCGCATTCCTAGATCCCGAAACGCCCAATCACCTCTGCGCGACATATCTCGAACTACCACGCGCCCCGCATCATGCACGAGGACTGATGCTGTATCTCACAATTTCGGCATCAGCATTTTTGATATTTTTAGGTCTCGTTCCCGTGCCTGTAATGGAAGCAGGCGCGCTCGAAATTGCTTTCATAATAGTCGTCGATTTCCTCGTGGTATGGATGGTGATGTTTGGGGTTCGCGTGGATATCGCACCGCCGCGCGATCTGCCTCTACGATTTAATCGGGCCCGTCAGCGACTGTATGCCTATAACTTCCAATACCGCTGGTGGAATCCATTTGAGCGCTGGCGTGTTGCCGCAGTTTCCTACGATTGGTCGCAGGTCCGTGCGGAACGTTGGAAGTTACGAGGGGTCACCGCACAAGGCGCTCTCATTATCAAATGGGGCGTCGTTCTGTCCATCGTCGAACCGGGCACCGATAGCGTCGTTGACCGTTTCCCGCTGAGTACCATGGGTGCCGATGAGTTCGCTTGGTCCTACATATGCACCTACATGCAGCAAGGCCCGACGGCGCTTCCTCCGCCTGGTCCGCCTCGCGATCATGACGACGTACCTTGGTACAACCTTGCCCTGCGTCTCGCGCCGAAAGTGAGCTGGCCTGCCGGCATGGACCTCGAATCAAGGACTCGTCCTTGACCGCAGGACCGCCGATGAAAGGACCGCGACTCTCGCCCCCGTGCTCAGGGTGGACTGCAGATCTGCCAAGACCAGATGTCGTCCAACGTAGCGCGCCAGATCTGGATATCGGCCGCATCAACCATCTTGACCACGTTTACCTCGAAATCCCTCGTCCTGGAGTCAAAAAGGGCATTCTGTTGTGGTTTGGATTGTTGGCCGCTTTCAGTCCGGTATATGTCGGGAGTTATGTGGTTGCTGGTTGGCAAGATTTGTCCGTGTTGAACATTTTGTCCTTTGCAGCCTTGATATTGCCAGTCAGCATATGGGCATTTTTCCTCTTCATGAAGATGGAGTTGTGTCTTCCAAACGAAGAGCCAATCCGCTTCAACCTCGCTCGCCAACGAGTTTACGCATACAACTGTAGGTATCGCTGGTGGAACCCATTTGAACGCTGGCACATCGTCTCCGTAGCCTACGACTGGTCTCAAGTACGTGCCGAATGTTGGAACAAGCGCGCCATTACCGCTCAAGGCGCGCTCATCATGAAGTGGGGGGTAGTTCTATCCATCGTCGAGCCAGGCACGAATAAGGTCATTGACCGCTTTCCCCTGAGCACCATGGGTGCCGATGAATTTGCCTGGGCGTATATCTGCACATATATGCAGCGGGGCCCTTTGGCGTGCTCGCCTGCAAACTTGCGCCGCGACCAGAATGACGTTCCTTGGTACAACGTTTCCATGCGTCTCGCGCCCAAAGTGAAGTGGCCCGCTGACATGGATCTCGAGTCCAGAACAGCACCGTGATGCGCGAGCACGCAAGCGAACGATTGGCTTTCTGGGAGATGCCTGAGTTGGCTCACCTGCTGATGCCGCCCGCCGTTCTTCCGCGAGCAACAAAAAAAACCGGCCCCTCCCAAGGGGCCGGCTTACCAGCATGACGGCGAGTTAGGCGTTATTCAGAAAACGCCAGTCACCCTCAAAAATCAATCTGCGCCGACAACAGGAACGTGCGCGGCGCAGCAACCGTCGCGTACGAGCCGCTGGCCAGCCAGAAGTCCTTGTTGAACAAATTCTCGATGTTCGCGCGGAACACTACGGCGCGGCCGAGGATCTCGGTGTTGTAACGCGCCCCGATGTCGTAGCGAGTCCACGAGGGCAGGCTGATCGTGTTGGCCGCGTTGAAGTACATCGACGACGTGTGGATCACACGGGCGTTCAGGCTCAGGCCGCGGACCCACGGCGTGTCCCAGTCCACACCCAGGTTGAAGGTGTTCTTCGGCACGCCGTTGGCGTCGTTGCCGTCGTTTACGCCGCCCGCGGTCTGTTTGAGCGTGGCATCGTAGAACGTGGCGCTGGCCATCATGCGCAGGCCCGGCATGGCTTCGCCGAAGGCGGCCAGTTCCAGGCCGCGGTTGCGTTGCTCGCCGTCGAAGCTGTAGATCCGCGTGTCGGGATCGGTCATCGAGTTGGGACGCGTGATCTGGAACACCGAGGCGCTGGTGATGATCTTGCCCCAGTCGACCTTGACGCCCGCTTCATACTGCTTGGACTTGTACGGCGCGAAGACCTGGCCGGCGTTGGCCGCGGTGGCGGGCGCGATGCCGCCGCGCGTCAGGCCCGACGTGAAGTTGCCGTACAGCGAGACGTTGGAGATCGGCTTGAACACGATGCCTGCGACAGGCGAGATCGCGCTTTCGTCGTAGGAGCCGGTGCGCGCGCCGGTGGTGGTCGAGTAGTTATCTAGCGCGACGCGCTGGTTGCGCATGCCGCCGGTGATCAGCAGGGTGTCGCCGGCGAAGGACAGGGTGTCGGTCAGCGTATAGCTGGTCAGCTCGGTCTTGGACGCCTTTTGCGGCGCGCCGCGGTCGGCGGTGACGGGCGGCAGCGGGGCGGGACGGAAGATGCTGGACGGAACGCCGGGACCGGAGGACGTGACATAGGCGTTGCCGGACTCCTGGTTCAGGCGGGTGGCCGACAGGTTCACGGTGTGGCCGACGCCCCAGGTGTCGAAGCGGGCGCGCAGGCCGATATCGCCCGTCCACGTGCGCGAGTACGAATCGTAATAGGCGTTGGACACCGTGAAGTTGCCCAGCGCGTCCGCGGGACCGGACGGGAAGGTCTGCTCGGCGGTGCCGTAGCGGTAGCCGGTGGCGCCGTAGACCATCAGGTGGTCGTTGATGTCGTACTCGAGGCGGGTGGCCACGGTCGAATCGTTCAGCTTGAGCTCGGTGCCCGGGTAGAAGTTGCGGTGGCCGGAGGGCGGCGAGGGCAGCGACGTCACGTTCGACTGAAAGCCGATCTGCGGACGGAAGTTGTCGATGTTCTCGTGTTGCGTATAGGCGTCCAGCGACCAGCGCAGCTTGGTGCCGCGGTAGTCCAGCGCCAGCGCGCCGACGCCTTGCTCCTGCTTGCCGTCGTCGATGTTGGTGTCGCCGTTGTTGTAGACGCCGTTGACGCGGATGCCCCATTCGTTGTTGTCGCCAAAGCGCCGGCCCATGTCGAGCTGGCCGCCAAGTTGGGACTTGCTCTGGTAGGTGGTCGTCAGGCGCGTCAGGGGCTCGTCGCCGGCGCGCTTGGTGACGATGTTGATGCCGCCGCCGATGCTGCCGTTGGGGCCGATGCCGTTCATCAGCGTGCCGGGGCCCTTCAGGACTTCGACGCGCTCCATCATGGCCGCGGGCATGCGGCTGGCGGATGCCAGGCCGTACAGGCCGTTCAGGCCGACGTCGCCGGCGGCCACGGAGTAGCCGCGGATCTGGAACTCGTCGGAAAAGCCGCCGCTGGAGGTGGTGGTGCGCACCGAGGATTCGCTGATGACGATGTCGGCCAGCGTGCGCGCCTGCTGGTTCTCGATCATCTGCGCCGTGTAGTTGGTGGTGCTGAACGGCACGTCCATGACATCGCCGGTACCCAGCACGCCCAGGCCGCCGCCGCGCGCCACCTGGCCGCCCGCAAAGGGCGCGGGCAGGTTGGGGTCGGCGGCGGAAGCGGTGACCGTCACGGCGGGCAGGTTCGTGGTGGCGATGCCCGCGCCGGCGGGGCGGTCCAGCACGTAGCTGCCGTTCGACTGCGGCATCACGCGGATGCCGGTGCCGGCCAGCAGGGCGTCCAATCCGCCGCGCACACCGTACGTGCCGCGCAGCCCGTTGCTTTGCAGGCCGGCCGTCACTTCGGGGCGGAACGACAGCACGATGCCGGCTTCGCGTCCGTAGCGGCCCAGCGCGTCCTCGAGCGTGCCCGTGGGAATGTCGAAGCTGCGGGTGGCGGCGGCCTGCGCGTGGGCGGCGGTCGGGACGGCCAACGCGGGTGCGGCGAGCAGCGTGGCGGTGGCGATGCGGCCCGCCAGGCGCGCCGTGGCCGCGCGTCGCAGGAAACGGGAGGACTGGCGCTTGGGCGCCCGGACGTGATTCATGAACTGGCCTTTCAGAGAGGTGAGGTTGCTATGTGCTCACCTGCCTTGACCCGCCAGATCGCAAAACGGATCAACTATTTTGTAACGGCGGTGCGGGGCGTGCCGAACCAGGGCCGGCGATGAGGTGCAGCCGGCGTCCGCGCCAGAGCCGCGTCTCGGTTTCGACGCGGATATCCAGCGTGGCGCTGAGCGCGGCCAGTACCTTGTCGACGTTGCTGACGGGAAACGAGCCGGACAGCCGCAGGTCGGACACTGCGGGGTCGCAGCTGATCGTGTCACGGCTATAACGGCCCAACTCCGCGACGAAGTCGGCCAGGCGCATGCCGCGCGCCACGATGAAGCCGTCCTTCCAGGCGATCTGGTTTTCCTCGGCGGCGGCGGACTGCGCGACGCCGCCGGCCGAGTAGTTGGCGCGCAGTCCCGCCTGCAACGTCAAACCGTGCTCGGCATCGTCACGCGGCCGGATCTGGACCGCGCCCTGATAAACGCTGACTTCCGTCGAGCCATCCAGCAGCCGCACGGCGTACTCGGTGCCCAACGCGCGGGCGGTGCCGTGGGCGGTTTCGACGCAGAACGGCCGGTTCGGCGTGCCCGTTTCATGGGCGGTCGCGATCAGGATCTCGCCCGCGATGAGCGTCACGCGCCGGCGATCGGCGCTGTAGTGCACGTCGATGGCGCTGTCCGTGTTCAACACCAGGCGGGTGCCGTCCGGGAGCGTGACGTTGCGGCGTTCGCCGATGGCGGTGCGGTGGTCCGACGTCCAGGCGCGCCACGGCATGATCTGGCCGACGCCCCAAGCCGCGCCGCTGGCGATGGCCAGCGCGCTCATGGTTTTCAAGGCGCGGCGGCGCTGGGCGGAGGCGGGCGCGGCCAGCGCCGCCTGTGCGATGGCCGCGTTGGCGGGGCCGGCCAGCGGCCGCAGCATGCCCTGCACGGATTCAATACGCAGCCATGCGCGCTCGTGGTCTGGATGCGCGGCGCGCCAGGAGGCCCATTCGCGCACGGTTTCCGGCGCGACGGGGTCGTCCTGCAATTCCACCAGCCATTCCAGCGCGCGCTGAGCGACGGCGGGCGGAAGGGTGGAGGCGTCGCGGGTGTTTCCGTACCAGGACGAGGCGGACATGCGCCGGCTCATCCGGTAAAGGAAAGATCGGCAAAGCAGCAGCGCTGCAAGGCCTTGACGAGGTAGCGCTTGACGGTGGGGATCGAGATGCCCAGCGCGTCGGCCACCTGGGCATGTGTGTGACCTTCAAGCTGCGACAACAGAAAGGCCTGCCGCACGATGGCGGGCAGGCCGTCCAGCAGCCGGTCCAGCTCCAGTAGCGTTTCCAGGACGATGGCCCGGTCTTCGGGTGACCAGTGCACGGCTTGCGGCGCCTGGGCCAGCGCTTCAAGATACGCGCGCTCAAGCTTCTCGCGGCGCCAGTGGTTGGACACCAGGTGCTGCGCCACGGTGGTCAGAAACGCGCGCGGTTCGGTCAGCGTGGCGGGAACGCGCTCGCTGCTCAGGAGGCGGATGAAGGTGTCGTGCGCCAGGTCCTCGGCCTGATCCGCGTTGCCCAGGCGACGGCGCAACCAGCCCCTGAGCCAGGAGTGATGATCGCTATAAAGCGTTTCGATGGAGGAGGGGAAGGCGCATCCCGGCGTACTCAAGATCCAACCTTTTGGTCAAGCCGCCGGCGCCTCGCTGTCGGAGACGGGACAACTGCACATGCGAATTTCTGGAAATAGTAATTGTTATTATTACCGATTCCGGGCAGGGCTTGTCAAATTGTTGCCGAGTGAAGGCGGACGGGCGTTGCCGCTAGGCGTCATCTGAGGGTCGGAAAGGTGGTTCAGAAACCGGGTGGCGGCCTCGGTTTCTGAACTGTTGGGGCATTGGGCTATTCCGGCATGGTGCCGGCGCCGAGCGCCGCGCAGTGATCGTAGATGGCGCCCGGCCGGGTGAACCAGATCTTGTCGCGCTCGGGGTGTTCGACGATGTGCTTCAAAGCACGGCGCAAGGCCCGCAGGCGGTAAGGTTGGCCGACGATCATGGTGTGCAGCGCAATGCCGCAGACCAAAGGCTGCCTAGCCGATTGCGCCAGCATTTCGTCGAACTGATCGATGATCATCTGTTCAAAGTCCACGGCGGAATGGCGGCGCACCAGCATCTGCGGCGAGTCATTGATCTCCAGCGGATAGGGCACGGACATCAACCGGCCTTGTTGCGTGCTCATCCACACCGGCTGGTCGTCCGCGGGCCAATCCATGACGAATTTGTAGCCGGTTTCCACCAGCAGTTCCGGTGTCTGGTGGCTTTGCGACATCCATGGCCCCATCCAGCCGCGAACATCCTGGCCGGTGTGCGTCTTGATGGCGTCGCGTACCTCCAGCAGCAGGCGGCGTTCGTCGGCCGGCCAGAGATGCCCTTGGGCTTCGGCATTGGTCCGGCCATGGCCGATGATCTCATCGCCACGCGCAAGCAGGCGTTCGGAGATCTGCGGCGCGTAGTCGAAGAGCACGGTGTTAAGCAAATGGGCGGCCGGAAGCTCAAGCTCATCGAATAGATCCAGCAGACGCCAGACACCGACTCGGTTCCCATAATCACGCCAGGCGAACCCGCGCACATCGGGCTGCGGGAGTTCGGCGCCAAGATTGTGTCCCCGGCCGGCGCCGAAGGCGAAATGCTCGATGTTCAGGCCCAGGTAAACCGCCAGGCGTTTGCCTTGCGGCCAGTTGTAGTTGCAGCGTTCTGGAATCGCGCTATAGGGATAGCGGTCGTGATACGGAAGAAGCATGATGGTGTCCTGTGTTTAAACGCCTAGAAAGGCAGTTTGTACCTTGGGGTCTTCGAGCAGGGCATCAGAAGCGTCGTCATAGACTTTCTCGCCCAATTGCAGAATGGCGGTGCGGCTGGCGACGCGCATCGCCCAGTTGGCGTTCTGTTCCGCCAGCACAAAGCTCAGGCCTTCGCGAGCCTGGATTTCGAGCAAAATGTCGCCGATGCGCTCGACGACGATGGGCGCCAGCCCCAGGGAGGGCTCATCCAGGAGGAACAATCTCGGTCCGCTCATCAGCGCGCGGCCAATGGCCAGCATTTGCTGTTCACCACCGGACAGGCTACCCGCTGCCTGGCGAGTGCGTTCCTTCAGGCGCGGGAAATAGCCGTAGATCTCGGCCATGCGCTGCGTGGCGCGTTCACGTCCGCGGCCGAACGCGCCCATCTTCAGGTTCTCGGCTACCGTCAGCGATGGGAACACGCGCCGTCCCTCCGGCGAAAACCCAATGCCCAGCTTGACCACTTCCGAGGCCGGTAGTGTCTTGATGCTGCGGCCTTCCCAGAGAATGTCGCCTTGATATTGCCGCGCCAGGCCGGTGATGGCGCGCAAGGTGCTGCTTTTACCGGCACCGTTGGCGCCGATGAGCGCGACGGTCTCGCCCGCGGAGATGGTCAGCGACAGCCGGCGCGTGCCGACCACCTGGCCATAACGTACTTCCAGATCACGCAATTCCAGCAGTGACATTTCTCGTCCCCAGATAAGCTTCGACAACCCGGCTGTCGCGCAGCACTTCGGCTGGTTTGCCTCGGGTCAATTCCTGGCCGGCGGCGACCACCAGCAGCCGGTCGCACAGGCCGGCGATAAAGCGCATGTTGTGGTCAATCACCATAACGGTGACACCAGAATCGCGCACCTGCTGGATGACCTTGCGAACCTGGTCGGTTTCTTCGGCGCTGAGGCCGGCAACCGGTTCATCCAGCATCAGTAGCCGAGGCCGGGCCGCCAGTGCGATGGCAATGCCGAGGATCTTTTGTAAGCCGTAGGGCAGACTGCCAGCGCTGGCATCGGCCACGGCGCGCAAACTCATGCGGTCGAGCAATTGTTCAACCAGCGCGTCGGATTCGGTCCGGCGCTGGCTGCTGGTGCCCATGCGGAACAGAGCCGGCAGCGCGCCGGGATAGCGCAGCAGATAGCTGCCGCGTACCAGGTTTTCGCGCACGCTGGCTGCGCTGTAGACGGCGGTTGATTGAAACGTGCGTACAAGGCCGCGCGCGCTAAGTCTGGATGGCGCCCAACCGGTCACTTTTTCGCCATCGAAGACGACCGTGCCGCGTGAGGGCATGATGACGCCGCTGATCAGGTTGACCAATGTGGTTTTGCCCGCGCCATTGGGTCCGATGACACCGAGAATTTCGCCGGCATAGACTTCGAAACTTACGCCATCGACCGCTTTCAGACCGCCGAAGCTGCGACGGATGTCTTGCACCTCAAGCAAGATTTTCATGCTTGGCCTCCACGGCGGCGCGTGGCCAGCCAGCTAAACAGACCTGCCAAGCCTGACGGGAAGGCGGCCATCACGACGATAAGCGCGATGCCGAACAGAATGCGCTGGACTTCGACATAGCCGCGCAGCAATTCGGGCAGTGCAACCAGAAAGACGGCGCCGATAATGGGGCCGATGGCGTTGTACATGCCGCCCAGCACATTCATCACGACCAGGTTGAGCGAATCGACCATGCCGAACGTGGTCGGGTCTATGTACCGCATGAAGAACGCCAGCAGCCCGCCTTGCAGACCAGCCAGCGCGCAACCCAGCACGAAAATGCCGACCTTGAGCGGCAACACGCGCACCCCCGAGCACTCGGTCAGACGCGGTGCCTCACGTATGGCATCGATGGCGCGGCCGGTTTCCGACATCAGCAAACGCACGCACAGCAGGGTGCATAGCGCTGCCGCGACCAGGGACACGTAGTACTGGGCCAGCGGCGAACTCCAGGCCGGGTTGAGCGGTGGCAGATTGGACAGGCCGTTGGCGCCACCCGTCAGGCTTTCCCACTCGACCAGCACCAGACGGATGATCTCGCCCAGCAAAAAGGTCACCAGCACAAAATACTTGCCGGTCAGGCGTAGTAGCACCGGGCCGACCAGCAGGGCGAGCAAGCCGGCTGCGGCAGTACCCACGGCCAGGCCCATGGCGGGCGGCAGTTGCAGTTTCGTGACGGCTAGCGCACAGCCATAGGCGCCGATGCCGATAAAGCCTGCGTGCGATAGCGAAATATGGCCGGTGCGGATGATGAGGTGCAGGCTCAGAGCGCCGATGATGTTAAGCAGAATCAGCGCGCCGATGGCGAGCAGGAAGGCGTTGTCGAACACCTGGGGCGCCAGTGCCAGCAGCGCCAGCACCAGCAGGCCTGCCAGACTGGCTATTAGGCCGCGCGAGCGCTGGGGCCGTACGGGTCGAGCCAGGGGCATGGATAGTTGAGTCATGAGTGCGCGTCCTTCAGTGTTCGGGTTTGCCCAGCAGGCCCCAGGGGCGTATCACCAGCAGAGCGATGACTACCGCAAAGGAAACAAAGGTCGAGGTGGCCGAGCCGTAAAACGTGGCGAGGAAACTCTCGGCAAAGCCGAAAATCACACCGCCGAGCGCCGCGCCGGGGATGCTGCCCATGCCGCCCAGAATGACCACGATGAAGGCAACCATCAATGGCCGCTCTCCCATGAAGGGCGAGAGTGCATAGGTCTGCGCGTAGATGGCTCCCGCGATGGCGGTCATGAAGACGGCCAAGAAGAAAGCCAGCTGGTAGATGCGGCGGGTGTTCACTCCCTGCGCTTCGGCGATCTCGATGTCTTCGGCCGAGGCGCGCACCGCCAGGCCGTAGCGGCTGCTGCTCATGAAGGCCCAGAACGCCAGCAGTACGGCGATCGCGATGCCTATCACCATCAACTTGTCGGCGGGAATCATGACCGGGCCCAGTTGCACCATGGCGTCGAGCGCTGCGGGCACCGAACGCTCATAGACGTCCCAGATCAGCACGCTGGTGTAGACAATGGCGATGTCCAATCCCAGCAGGCCAATCATGCTCTGAAACATCTTCTGATAAAAGCGGCGGTACACCAGCCATTCCAGGATCAGGCTTAGCGAGGCGACCGTCAGTGCTGCCAGCACGATGGCGACCACATATGGCAGCTTCAATTCGCCGAAGTAGTAGAACAGGGCGTAGCCGCCCAGCATGGCGAAACTGCCATGCGCGAAGTTGACGACTTTCATGATGCCGAACAACAGCGTGAAGCCGAGCGCGATCAGCACATAGATCGCGCTCAGGCTCAAGCCATTGATCAGCACCTGCATCAGCACAGGTGCGGAGAACATGAGCATTCCTCGAAACGGGACGGGCTTATTCCTTGACCGGAAACAGGGACGTCAGGGCATGCGGCTTGCCGTTCTTGATCTCGGTGATCCAGAACTTGTTCAGCAATTGATGGTTGACGCCATAAGCGCGTTCGCCGCCCCAGACCACCGGGCCGTAAATGCCGGCGTCAAAGCCGCTGATGCTCTCCATCGCCTTGCGCACCTTATCCGTGTCGCTGACCGTTCCCGCTTCTTCGATGGCCTTGAAGAGAATCCGCGCCGAGTTGTACCAGCCGGGCGTCTGGGCATTGATGACGCCGCTCCAGCGTTTCTTGTAGTTTTCGACGAACTTCATGGCGGCGGGTTCGTTGAAGTCGAAGACGTCATAGGACATGAAGCCCTCGGCCAGGGGGCCGGCGATATCGGCGACCTCATCTATACCAGGGCCGCCCACCTGCCAGATGATGCCCTTGTAGCCAATCTGTCGTGCCTGTTTGACCAGCAGGCCGGCCTCGCCCGGCGCGTTCAGATTCAGGTCCAGCACATCGGTATCCTGGGCCATCATGCGCATCAAGAGCGGCGTGAATTCTTTGGAGCCGCGCTCATAGCCCTCCGACCACACGCTGTAGCCGGCGTCTTTATAGGCCTGGCCCAGCGTGGGCATCACGACTTGCCCGGTGGCGTCATTGGGCACAATCAAGGCCACTTTCTTGGCTTCTGGACGGTTCTCCTTCAGCCACTTCACCATGGCCGGGCCGAACTCGACATTGCTGTTCATCGTGCGGAAGTTGTAGCCGTCCTTGCCGTTCTGCTTGAGGATGTCCGGCGCATAGCCATTGGACAGCATGATGACGTGGCCCTGATTGACGATGGGAACTGCCGCCATGACCGAGGGGGTGCCGATGGGTCCGACGATGAACTTGACCTTGTCGTAATTGACCAGCCGTTCGGCGGCCGTGCGCCCGCCAGTGGCGCTGTACTTGTCGTCATACATCAGCAGTTCGGGCTTATAGGTCTTGCCGCCTACCTTGAGTCCGCCTTGTGCGTTGACTTCGTCGATCGCCATCTGCACGCCGCGCTGCACCGCCAGGCCCCACGCGGTGCCTCCACCCGACAGCGGCCCGATACCGCCTATCTTCAGTGTCTCCTGGGCGTTGGCGCTCAGGCTCAATGCACTCAAGGCCAGTGTGGCCAGGATATGTTTCGCTTTCATTGGTATTCCCCTTGTAGTCGTACTGCGGTTGACTGGATTCACGAGGCAGGCAGCGGCTGCAGCGCCTCGGTCACAAAGCGGGCGGCGGCGAGCAGGCGCGTGTCCTGGCCATAGGGGCCAATGAGCTGCGCGCCCACTGGCAGACCGCCCGGGCCGATTTCCAGCGGAAAGGAGATGCAGGGCAAATGCAGCAAGGTCCAGATCGCGCCATATCGGGGCGAGCCGGCAGACTGGTGGCCGGCTTCTGCTTCGCCTTCGGCGGCGGGATACAGCAGCACGTCGTAATCGTTGAAAAGCCGGCGCGCACGAGCGCGCAGCCGCGCGGCTTGTTGCAGCATGAGGGTGTATTCGTCCAGGCCGATTTCGGTGTTGAGCCGGGCAACCAGGCGCGGGCTCAGGCGATCCGCGTGTTGCAGGCGTTCCTGCGCCAGGGACAGGCGTGCCTCAAAGGCAAAGATGCGCAACTGAAGCGCTTCCAGCGCTTCGAACTCGTCCGGCAGCCAGAAGCGTTCAACGGTGCAGCCCTTGCCTTGCAGTATGGCGGCGGCGCGCTCGATGGCGGCCAGCGTTGCCGCTTGCGCATAGTCCCATTGGCGGGACAGGCAGAGCCCCACGCGCGGGCGTGCGCCCGTCGCGGCCATGACGTCGCGCGCGGCATGCAGGCCCAGGGTGAAGAACGCCGCGTCGGCCACATCGCGAACGATCACCCCGACCGTGTCTTGCGAGGGGCTCAAGGCCTTCATGCCGGCTGAGGCGATCAGGCCGAAGCTGGGTTTGAAGCCCACTACGCCGCAGTAAATGGCAGGCCGGACAATGGAGGCGGTGGTCTGAGTGCCGAAGGCAACCGGCACCATGCCATCCGCGACTGCGGCGGCCGAACCGCTGGAGGAACCGCCAGGCGTATGGCTCACTCGCAGCGGATTGGCGGCGCGGCTGGGCGTTTGCGTGGCGAATTCGCCTGTGGCGACTTTTCCCAGAAGCATCGCGCCATGATGGCGGGCCATGGCGATGCAGCTGGCATCCGTGGAGGGGCGATGGCCTTGATAGATGGGTGAGCCGTACTCGGTTGGATAGTCAGCCGAGTCGAAAATGTCTTTGGCGGCGAACGGCACGCCACGCAACGGCGCGCCGGCCAGAGGCGTGACACGCCGGGCTTCTGCCAAGACGCGCTCGGGGTCATGCGCCACAAAGGCCTGTATCTCGTCGTTGCGCTCGGCAATACGGTCCAGGCAGGCCCGCGCCACCGCTTCAGGGGTGGTATCGCCGCGGGTGATGGCGGCGGCCATTTCGCAGGCCGTCCATTGATTCAAAGGCTTCACAGTGAGATCCGTTGTGGGCTACGTCACTGAGAACTTTATGGTTGGCCAATTGGTATGTCTAATACAATAAAAAGCAGCATTTAAGACGAAAATTGACCTAATGTTCGGGGTAATCCATGTCCTTGGTTTCACGCGCGCTGCGTGCGTTTGTGGTGGTGGCCGAAGAGCTGCACTTTGGCCGGGCGGCAGTCAGGCTCAATCTCAGCCAGCCTCCGCTTAGCCAGTTGATACGCCAATTTGAGGCCCAGGTCGGCACCGAGCTGTTCGTGCGGTCAACCCGGTCCGTCAAGTTGACCAAGGCGGGGGAAGTGCTCTTGCTGCGCGCTCGGCGTTTGCTCGACGAAAATGATGCCGCCGTGCATGCGGCGCGGCGTGCCGGCAGCGGTGATGCCGGGCGGCTGGCGGTGGGTTTTGTCAGCACCGCGGCTTATCAGGTCTTGCCGCGTGTGCTGGCGAAGTACCGCGCGGAGTTTCCGGACGTCGAATTGGTGCTGGAAAATGCGCTAACTAGCGAGCTGACGGAACAGTTGATGGCCAATACCATCGACCTGGCGATCTTTCGCCGCTTGCCGCGCTCGGTCGAGCCCGATCTGGTGTTTGAGCGGGTGCATCGCGAGAAGATGATCCTGGCCTTGCCGCCCAGACATCCGCTGACACGTTATGAACGCGTGTCGATGGCGCGTCTTGACGGTCAGGATGTGGTCGGGTTTAAACGTGAGGCGTCTTCGTACTTCAACGCCGTGCAGACGCGATTGTTCCGGGATCACAATGTGCGGCCGCATATCGTGTACGAGAGTGTTCTGCCGACCTTGCTGGCGCTGGTGGAAGGCGGAATGGGGGTGGCCCTGGTGCCGGAATCGGCGGCGACGCTGCGTATTAGTGGGGTCGAGTACCGGCCTCTGACGGGGCAGCAAAATGCCTTCGATGTGGACCTTTACTGTGCTCGTCGCCCCGACAATGTCAACCCTACGGCAGAGGCCTTCGCCCACATTTTGCGGGGATCAAAGAAGGGCTTGCCCGCCGGTTCTGAGGCTAAAACGAAGTGACCGCGATTGATGTATGCGTTGAGAAGTAAGCCATCACAAGCAAACGGTCAGATCGCAGCGGAAGGCGGTAGGTACGCGCCCTGCGTGTGCGCGTACGCCTGTTGCGACGCCAGATAGGCGTCGCGCGACGGGATCAGGTGATCGCGGCACACCGCCATCAGCGCGTCGCGGTCGCCGTCGCGCAGCGCCTGGATCATCGTCCAGTGTTCCTGCCGGGCGCGTTCGCGATGCCCGGCCGTCACCAGCGAGCCGAAGCGGATCGGGTGGGTGCGGCGCGCGTATTCCTCGATGGCTTGTCCCAGCACCGCGTTGTCCAGCAGCCCCACGAATTCACGATGAAAGCGCTGGTTGCTACGGAACACGCGGCGCGCGTCACCCGCGGCGACGGCGGCATCGTGCTCACGCTGCACCGTTACCAGCGCGGCCAGCCGCGCCTCGGACACGGGCAGCGGCATCTGGCGGGCGGCGTGCACTTCCAGCACTTCACGCAAGGCATACAGCTCCATCACCTCGCGCACGGAAAACGCGCGCACCACCGCGCCGATGTTGCGCTTTTTCTCGACCACGCCCAGCAGTTCCAGGTCGACCAGCACCTGGCGCACCGCGTGCCGCTTCATGCCGAAGCGCGCCATCAGCTCGTCCTCGGTCAGGCGCTCGCGCGGATGCAGCCGGCCGAAGACGATGTCTTCTTCCAGCGTGGCCACCGCTGCCTGGACGGCGTCGGGGGCGGGTTCCTGCAAGGCGGCGGGCGTGATGGCGTTCATGGCAAAAGGTGGAGTTACTTCTTGGGGACCGTGTCGTTCGTGACGCCGGCGCGCAGGAAGTCGAAGTCGACGCCCTGGTCGGCCTGCGTCACGGACTGCAGGAACAGCTTGCGGTAGCCGCGGTCGGCGGTGGGGCGCGTGATGGGATTGGCGGCGGTGCGGCGCGCCAGCTCGGCGTCGTCAACCAGCAGCGCGATCTCGCGCCGGGCCACCGACAGGCGGATGCGGTCGCCATTCTGCACGTAGGCCAGCGGACCGCCGATGGCGGATTCGGGCGTGACGTGCAGCACGATGGTGCCGGCCGCGGTGCCGCTCATGCGGCCGTCCGAGATCCGGACCATGTCCTTGACGCCCGCGCGCGCCAGCTTCTTGGGAATGGGCATGTAGCCGGCTTCGGGCATGCCGGGCGCGCCGGTGGGGCCGATGCGCTTGAGCACCAGGATGTCGTCGGCCGTCACGTCCAGCGCGTCGTCGTCGATGCGGCGCGCCATGTCTTCGGCGTCCTCGAACACGACGGCGCGGCCTTCGTGCTCCATCAGCTTGGGATTGGCTGCCGACTGCTTGATGATGGCGCCGCCGGGCGCGAGGTTGCCGCGCAGCACGGCCAAACCGCCCACCGGATAGATGGGGGCGGCGGCCGTGCGGATGACGTCTTGCTTGAAGGGCGGCGGGGCGTCGTCCAGTTCTTCGCCGAGCGTGCGGCCGGATACGGTGAGGACGTCCAGATGCAGGAACGGGCGCAGCTCGCGCAGCAGCGCCGGCATGCCGCCCGCGTCGTGGAAGTCTTCCATATAGTGCTGGCCCGACGGCTTCAGGTCGACGAGCACGGGCGTCTCGCGGCTGATGCGGTCCAGGCCCGCCAGATCGATGTCGATGCCCAGGCGGCCGGCGATGGCGGTCAGGTGGACGATGCCGTTGGTCGACCCGCCGATGGCGAGCAGCACGCGCAGGGCGTTTTCGATGGACTTGCCGTTCAGGATGCGGTCCGGGGTCAGGCGCGAGGCCGCCATGGCGACGGCAGTGGCGCCGGTGTGTTCGGCCACGCGGACGCGGTCGGCGGTGACGGCCGGGGCGGACGCACCGCCCGACACCATCATGCCCAGCGCCTCGGTGATGCAGGCCATGGTGCTGGCCGTTCCCATGACCGAACAGGTGCCGACGCTGGCGACCAGCTGGTTGTTCACATCGGCGATCTCGACGGCGTCGATTTCTTCGGCGCGGTAGCGGCCCCAGTAGCGGCGGCAATCGGTGCAGGCGCCCACGCGTTCGCCGCGGTGCGAGCCGGTCAGCATCGAGCCGGTGACGAGCTGGATCGCGGGCACGCCGGCCGAGGCGGCGCCCATCAGCTGCGCGGGCACGGTCTTGTCGCAGCCGCCGATCAGCACGACGGCGTCCATCGGCTGCGCGCGGATCATCTCCTCGGTGTCCATGGACATGAGGTTACGCAGGTACATGCTGGTGGGCTGCGAGAAGCTCTCGTGCACCGAGATGGTGGGAAAGTCCATGGGCAGGCCGCCGGCCAGCATGACGCCGCGCTTGACGGCCTCGATGAGCTGCGGCGCGTTGCCGTGGCAGGGGTTGTAGCTGCTGCCGGTGTTGACGATACCGATGATGGGACGCGCCAGCGCGTCGTCCGACAGGCCGGCGCCCTTGATGAAGGCCTTGCGCAGGAACAGCGAAAAGCCGATGTCGCCGTAGTTGGTCAGCCCGCGGGCGACGCCGCGCGCGGTGGCGCTGTCGCTGTCAAAGGGGCCCTTGCCGGGCTTGCCGCCCTTGGTGTCGTCCGTCATTTTCAGTCCCGATAATATTATTGATAATCCTGCGGCGACATCATATCCAGCCCTTAACGCGGCCGGCAAGCGGTTTGTGTGGGTGTCTCAATTGATCTGATTTAAAGATCAGTCGATAGAAAAATACCGATTCTTCAATCAAGGACGGCCCCCTACACTTGCGCCGTTGACGAACCGGGCGTCCGTTCATTCCTATACCCATCCCGGCTGGAGAGACCACATGTCAGACCTGCGTCTGCGGCCGCGCCGCGCCGTGCTGTTTTCCCTGCTGGCGCTGTGCGCCGGTGTTTCCGCCCCGGCGTTCTCCGCCGACGCCTATCCCGACAAGCCGATCCGCATGATCGTGCCTTACCCGCCCGGCGGCGCCACCGACGTGATCGGCCGCGTGCTGGCGCAGGAACTGACGGGCGCGCTGGGGCAGACCGTGGTGGTGGAAAACCGCGCGGGCGCCGCCGGCAACATCGGCGCGGACCAGGTCGCCAAGGCCCAGCCCGACGGCTATACGCTGCTGATGGGCGCGCTGACCAGCCACTCCATCAACGCCGCCCTGTATCGCGGCCGTGTCACGTACGACGTGGAAAAGAGCTTCGCGCCGGTCGCCATCGTGGGCACGGTGCCGCTGGTGTTCGTTGTTAACCCGTCGGTGCCGGCCAAGACGCTGCCCGAGTTCATCGCGCTGGCCAAGTCCAAGCCTGGCTACGTGACCATGGCGTCCGCCGGCAACGGCTCGCCCCAGCATCTGGCCGGCGAAATGTTCAAGCGCGCTGCCGGCGCCGACATCCTGCACGTGCCCTACAAGGGCAGCGGCCCGGCCATGACCGATCTGATGGGCGGCCAGGTGCTCAGCATGATCGAGACGGTGCCTGCCGCGCAGGGCAACATCAAGGCGGGCAAGCTGCGCGCGCTGGCGGTGACCTCGCCGCAACGCGTCGATGCGCTGCCCGACGTGCCCACCGCCGCCGAAGCCGGTCTGAAGGATTTCGAGGTCAGCTCGATGTTCGGCATCGTGGCCCCGGCCAACACGCCCGCACCGGTCATTGATCGCCTGAATGCCGAGCTCAAGAAGATCCTGGCCAAGCCCGAGGTCAAGGCGTCGCTGCTCAACCAGGGCGCGATTGCGACGTGGACGTCGCCCGCCGACGCCAGCGCACGCGTGTCCGCCGAAGTTGCGCGCTGGACCAAGGTGATCGACGAGGCCGGCGTGAAGGGCGAATAAGCCGCTTCAGCCGGCGCGCCGCGCCTCATTCCGCCAAACGCCGGAAATCCGCCACGGATTTCCGGCGTTCTTATTTTTGCGGCTTCTGAAAGGAACCGAAATAATCGCTTCGGCCGGTTTGTGCGCTGCGCTGGGAAAGCTGCTGTATTTCAGAGAATTGCATTGACGCCACGAACACCTATGCAATAAACCGCAATAAAGCTTTTTTGGGGCTTGACAATGTGGTTGACCCCAAATTCAGTAGCCCGTAATGTGTTTCGCGGGCCTTAGGACGGCGGGGGGATACCAATGACTGAGAACCAGGACGAAAAATCGATCCTGCACACGCATTTCGGTACGCATAGCCCATATTGGCGGTTGTCCGCCGATAGCGATGCGATTGAACTCGCCGCAGTCAAGGGCGCAACCAATATCGCCATGGCCTTGCGCCCGGATCAGGCCGAAGCCGTGCGCAGCCTGACGGGCATCACGTCGAGCGTGCGGATCGACATCCTGCTGTACGGTGATCTGCTGCATCTGCACCTGGTCGGCCGCAAGATCAATCCCAACGAATGGGCCGGCACCGCATCGGCCCACACCGACACCGAATCCGTCGCCAAGGACCTCGTCGAAGGCCTGTCGTTCGCCGAAACGGTGGTGTCCGAAGCCAATTCGGTCATCGTCATCGTCGACCAGAACGGGCGCGTGCAGCGTTTCAACAAGCTGAGCGAGGAATACACCGGCAAGCGCGAGCAGGACATCGTGGGCCGCAGCGTCTTCGACATGTTCATGACGCGCGAGGAGGCCATTGCCTCGCGGCGCAATATCGCCGAGTTCTACAAGCGTGGCCAGTCGTACGAGGTTGAGCGCACGATCAACACCGTCAAGGGTCCGCGCCTGTTCCTGTTCCGCAACAAGTTCGTCACCAGCGGCAGCGGCGAAAAGCGGGTCTACCTGATCTGCTCGGGCACCGACATTACCGAAGAGCGCCAGGCGCAGGAGCGCCTGCGGGTGCTGGCCAACACCGACATGCTGACCAACCTGCCCAATCGCCACGCGATCACGTCGCGGCTGAAGGCGGCGCTGGCGGCGGGCCGGGAAGGGCGGGGCGGCGTGCTGTTCTTGGACCTGGACAACTTCAAGCGTATCAACGACCACTACGGCCACGGCTTCGGCGACCGGCTGCTGAAAGCGGTGTCGGTCGCCATCTCGAACTGCCTGTCCGACGGCCAGACGCTGGCACGCCTGGGCGGCGACGAGTTCATCGTGCTGCAGGAAGAGGCGCAGGCCTGGCAACTGGAAGCCACCGCGCAGCGCATCATCGAGCGGCTGCGCGAACCGTTCCGCCAGGGCCTCATCGAGGTCTACACCAGTTGCTCCATCGGCATCGCGATGTATCCCGATCACGGCGCCGACCTGGACAGCGTGGTGCGCAGCGCGGATATCGCCATGTACGTGGCCAAGGAGGCGGGCCGCCACACGTATCGCGTGTTCCAGCCCGACATGGACCGCCGCAACGCGGACTATGTGTGGCTGGACACGAACCTTCGCAAGGCGCTGGCCGAGAACCACCTGATGCTGTACTACCAGCCCAAGCTGGTCGGCCGCACGGGAGAGGTCGACGGCGTGGAAGCGCTGGTGCGCTGGCGTTCGCCCGAGCGCGGCATGGTTGGCCCCGATACCTTCATCCCTTATGCCGAGGAATCGGGCCTCATCTCGCCGCTGGGCGTCTGGGTGATGCGCGAAGCCGCCCGGCAGGCGGCAGCCTGGAAGCGCGAGGGCCTGAACCTGCGCATCGCGATCAACATGTCGGCCCGCCAGCTGGACGACAAGGGCGTGGTCAGCGAATTTATGCGCGCCATCAACGACGCGGACCTCAACCCCTGCCTGGTCGACATCGAGCTCACGGAAAGCTGCCTGATCGACGATGAAGACGCCGCCATCGAACTCATCAAGCAGTTCCGGCAGCTGGGTGCGCGCGTGCACCTGGACGATTTCGGCACGGGTTACTCGTCACTGTCGCAGCTGGCGCGCATTCCGTTGGACGCGATCAAGCTTGACGCCAGCTTCGTGCGGGGCGTCAACGAGAATCCGGTGTCGCAGGCGCTTGCGCGCGCCATCGTCGCCGTGGCGCGCACGCTCGAGCTCCAGGTGATTGCCGAGGGCGTGGAAACCCAGGAAGAGACGGTCTTCCTGGACACCCTGGGCGTGGACGCCAAGCAGGGCTATTTGTACGCCAAGCCCATGCCCGCGGCAGAGCTCACCGCCTGGCTGGCGCAGCGCCGCCGGCTGCATCTGATTGCTTGACGCAACCGGCGGCGCGCCGCCGGATCAGTGCATGGTGGCCACTTCGGTGGCCTCTGAACTGCTCGCCGTGCGGCGGTTCTGCGCCATCACCAGCCGCTCCATGTAGGCGCGGTCCTTCGGATCGATGGAGAAGGCGGCCTCGACCCAGTCCTCGGTGATGTCCATCAGCTCGGCACGCGGCAGGGCCAGCACGCGCTGACGGGCGCGCAGCATGGCGCGCATGCCGTTGAGCTTGGGCCGCATCACGTCGATGAAGGTGCGCGTGGCCTTGAAGGCCTCGCCCGGCTCGAACAGCACGTCCACCAGGCCGCGGCCGTGGTACCACTCGGCCGTGTGCGATTCGCCGGTGCTGATCAGCTCTTCGGCCAGCTTCATGCCGGAGCGGCGCGCGACGAGCGAATAGCCGCCCATGCCGGGGAACAGGTTGAACGCCATTTCAGGGAAGCCCATGCGCGCATTGTTCTGCGCGAGCACGAAGTGGTGGGCCAGCGCGGCCTCGAAGCCGCCGCCCAGCGCGGTGCCTTCGATCATGGCCAGCGAGATGGCGCCGGTGTCAAAACCGCGCGTGGCGGCATGCACGCAGTCGACGCATGCACGGGCATAGGCCCGCAGCGCCTCGCGCTTGCCGGTGCGGATGGCCTCGGCAAAGAAGTTCAGGTCGCCGCCGACGTTGTAGATCTGCGGCACCAGCGAGCCCGTGACCCAGAAGTCGATGGGCAGGCCGGAGTCCTTGGCGGCACGCGCCAGGGTCATGATCTCGTCGATGAGTTCATGGTTAAAGCACGGGCGCGGTTGCGCGCGCAGCATCATCCACATGACACGGCGACCTTCCTCGTAATACGCGGAGATCTGCTTCAGATTGCCTGCGGCGGTAAAGGGGTGGCAGTCCGGATGAATGAGTTGATTCATTGCTTTCGTCCAATCGATCAAGGTGAGTCGGAGTACTGCCGGGTCAGGCTAAACCACGGCTTACGGACTCCGTCTCATGCAAACCTCGTCCAACTGGCCAGACTTTTCCGTAAATCAAAGTCCCGAGCGCGGGATCGGAAAATTTGAAAACTGCCGAGGACGCCTCGGCCCATCGGGCGAGGCGTGCATGGGTAATACGGATGAGGACATCAGCAAATATGCGGCATTCAGCGCCGTGAAAGAAAAGCCCGGCCGAAGGGCCGGGCTCGTGCGTTGGGATGAGTGCGCGCATGCCGTCCGCGTCGGCGCGTGCGAAAAATTTTCAGGCCACGCCGCCATTCGCACGCACGATCTGGCCATTGACCCACCCGCTGTCGGGTCCCGCCAGGAACGAGACGATGCCCGCGATGTCATCCGGTTGGCCCAGGCGTTCCAGCGGCGGCATCTTGGCGTAGTGCTCGATCAGTTCCGGGCTCTTGCCCTTGAAGAACAGTTCGGTGGCGACGGGGCCGGGAGCGACGGCGTTCACCCTGATCTGACGGCCGCGCAGTTCCTTGGCGAAGACCTGCGTCAGGCTTTCGACGGCAGCCTTGCTGGCGATGTAGACCGAGTAGCCGGGCAGGTTGAGTGCGACGGTGGTGCTGGACACGTTGACGATGCTGCCGCCATCGGCCAGTCGGGCAGCGGCCTCGCGCAGCGTGTTGAAGGTGCCGCGGGTGTTGATGTCGAAGGTCCGGTCGTACAGGTCGTCGCTGGTTTCCGCCAGCGGCTGCACCTGCAGCACGCCCGCGCTGTTGACCAGCACGTCGATCCGGCCGAATTCGCCGTGGACGGCATCGAACATCGCGCGCACGTCATCGGGCTTGGCGACATCGGCGCGCACGGCCAGGGCGCGTCCACCGGTCTGGCGGACTTCGCCGGCCAGCGCGTCGGCTTCGGCGGCGCTGGAAGCGTAGTTGATGGCGACGGCAAAGCCGTCTTTCGCCAGACGGCGCACGATGGCGGCGCCGATGCCGCGGGATCCGCCGGTGACGAGGGCAACACGCGGGGAAGCTTGGTCGTTCATGAGTTCTCTCCTTGGTCGGGTAGGTGAGACGTATGATCGACTATTGCGATCCAAAGATAATTACGCCTGCTTTGCTAAGATAATTTCATTTGCTTTAACAATTGGCAGGCAAGGCATGGATCGATTCCAGGAAATGCAGGTGTTCGTGCGCATCGCCGAGCGGGGCAGTTTCACGAAGGCGTCGGACGACCTGCGCATTCCGCGCGCCACCGTCACCAACCTGATCAAGCGCATGGAGGCCCGATTGGGCGCGCGGCTGCTTGACCGCACCACGCGGCAGGTCCGGCTGACGCACGACGGCGAGGCCCATTACCAGCGCTGCGTGCGGCTGCTGGCCGATCTGGAAGAGGCCGATGGCGCGTTTCTGGACACCGCGCCCAAGGGGTTGTTGCGGGTGAACGCCCAGGGCACGCTTGCCCGGTTCTTCGTGATGCCCGGCCTGCCGGACTTTCTGCAGCGCTACCCCGACATTGCCCTGCATCTGGGCGAGGACGACCGGCTGGTGGATCTGGTGCGCGAAGGCGTGGACTGCGTGCTGCGCGCGGGTGTGCCGCAGGACTCCACTTTGGTCGGGCGGGTGATTGCGCAGATGCCGCAGGTGACGGTGGCCAGCCCGGCCTATCTGGCTCGCCACGGCGTGCCGGACGGCGTGCAGGCGCTGGAACATCATCTGGCCGTGGATTACGTGTCCAGCGTGACGGGCCGCGCCGTGCCGCTGGATTTCCTGGTGGACGGTCGCATCGTGCAGGTGCGCCCGCGTGCCGTCGTCAGCGTGAGCGGGGCCGAACTCTATACCAGCGCGGCGCTGGCCGGTCTGGGGCTGGTGCAGGTGCCGCGCTACCGCGTCGAGCGTGAACTGGCGGCGGGGCACCTGAAGATCGTGCTGCCCCACGCGCCGCCTGCGCCCATGCCGGTTTCCGTGCTGACCCCGCAGAACCGGCAGGTGCCGGCGCGGGTGCGCGTGTTCACGCAGTGGCTGGCGGGCGTGTTCGCCGCCGCGTTCGATCAGACGATGCCGGTCAGGTAGAACACGCCGATCACCAGGAACACGGACATCGTCGATATCAGGGTGATGGCGAAGATGTCGCCATAGGATTGGCGGTGCGTGAGGCCGGTGACGGCCAGCAGCGTGATGACCGCGCCATTGTGCGGCAGCGTGTCCATGCCGCCGCTCGCCATGGCGGCGACCCGGTGCAGCACCTCCATCGGGATGCCTGCCGCCAGCGCGCCGTCGATGAAGGTCTGGGACATCGCAGCGAGCGCGATGCTCATGCCGCCCGAGGCCGAGCCCGTGATGCCGGCCAGCGTCGTCACGGCGACGGCTTCGCCCACCAGCGGATCGGGAATGGCCTTCAAGGCCTGCGCGACCAGCAGAAAGCCCGGCAGCGCGGCAATGACGCCGCCAAACCCGTATTCGGCCGCGGTGTTCATCGACGCCAGCAGCGCGCCCGACACGGCGCTCTTGCTGCCTTCCGCGAAATGCGACTTGATGGCGCGGAACGAGAACAACAGGATGGTGACGATGCCCGCGATCAGCGCGCCCATCACGGCCCACAGCGCCACCTGCTCCTCGGCGTTGACGGGCAGGGGTTTGGCCAGCCCGGGCAGGTCGACTTCGGCACCGGCCGGATACCAGCCCGGGATCCAGCGCGTCAGCAGGAAGTTCATCACGCCCACCACCACCAGCGGCAGCAGCGCGATCAGCGGATGATGATTGCGTTCGCCCGTTGGCGTCGCGGGCTCGTTGCGCAGGTCCGTGCCATAGGTCTCGCCGGCCGCGGCGGCGCGCTTGCGGCGCCATTCCAGGTAGGCGATGCCGGTGGTCAGCGTGAACGCGGCGCCGATGAGACCGAGCCAGGGCGCGGCCCAGGTCGTGGTCTCGAAGAACGTGGTGGGAATGATGTTCTGGATCTGCGGCGTGCCGGGCAGCGCCGTCATGGTGAAGGTGAAGGCGCCCAGCGCGATCGCGCCCGGCATCAGGCGCTTGGGGATGCCGCCCTGGCGGAACATCTCGGCGGCAAACGGATAGACCGCGAACACCACCACGAACAGCGACACGCCGCCGTACGTCAGCACCGCGCACACCAGCACGATGGCGACGATGGCGCGTTCGGCGCCGATCAGCCGCAGCACCGCCTGCACGATGGCGCGCGAAAAGCCCGACAGTTCGATGAGCTTGCCGAACACCGCTCCCAGCAGGAAGACGGGGAAATAGAGCTTGGCGAAGCCCGCCATGCGCTCCATGAAGATGCCCGAGAACACGGGCGCCAGCGCTGACGCGTCTGTCAAAAGGACCGCGCCCATGGCCGCGATGGGCGCGCACAGGATGACGCTATAACCTCGATACGCCGCCAGCATCAGAAACGCCAGCGCCGCCACCACGATGAACAATCCGGTCATTCGGTACTCCAGGAATGAAGAGACAAGGGGTGTGGGGCTACACCTTAACTTATCGGGCGGAAGGCTTCGTGACGGGCGGGAGTGCTCGCTGGGGGGACGGTGTCTGACACCCGGTGAAGGACGTCGTAGGTTGCCGGTCGTCTCATGCGGGTGTCAGACACCTGCGATAGGGCTTAACGGGGCTCCCATGACGGGGGCCTCAACGGTGTCTGACACCCGTTGTGGGCCGTCGCATGATGATGACCTTTCGTGCGGGTGTCTGACACCGTCGTGAGCAGACGTCGAGGTGGGTATAGTAGGCCGGCGCCGGCGCAGGGCCGGCCGCAAGGGAGGAGACATGGCAGAGCAGACCCCCGACCACGCGCATTGGGCGGCGGTGGTGGATCAGTGGATTGCGTGGGCGGGCACGCCGGGGCACGACGCTTTCTGGGCGTACCGCGACGGCTTTGTGGACTATCTGGGCGCCGGGCGCGGCCGGGCGCTGGAGATCGGTTGCGGCGAAGGGCGCATCAGCCGCGAAGCGCGCGCGTTGGGGTATCGCGTCACCGCCACCGATGCGGTGGCCGCGATGGTCGATGCGGCGCGCGCGGCGCAGTCCGCCGACGACTATGCGGTGGCGCCTGCCGCCCAACTGCCATTCGCCAACGGCGCATTCGATCTGGTGATCGCCTACAACGTGCTGATGGACGTCGACGACGTGCCGGCCGCGCTGCGCGAAGCCCGGCGTGTGCTCGCGCCGGGCGGCACGCTGTTCATTTCGCTGGTGCATCCGTTCCGCGACCGGGGCCGGTTTGCGTACGCGTCGCG